>CAYXVF010000001.1:0-79245 GCA_964468125.1 uncultured Bdellovibrionales bacterium
CTATGCACCCTCCGCGGCTTACAAACCGACAATTCCCGCTCTCAGACGGGCGGAAAGCCCGTCTGAGAGCCGATTCCGATCGGGAATGGATTTCGAGCAACACCCGCGTCACGACGCCGATACGAGTGATGTTCCCCCACAGGCCAGGTGGCGGCCGTCTACGGACGGTGCCTACGTCATGACACGAATCGGTGTGATGCAGCGGTGCGTGCTGCGGTGCGGATACGGGTTTTTTGGGCAGCTTGCGACTCGCGCAGGCGTTTTTGGAGATTTTGGTTTGCCGTCGTCGGTATCCATGAGCCGCTGGGGTGGGCCTCCGCCTCCTCCACCGCGCGAGGAATCCCCGCAGGTCCGCTACGGGCTCGACCCGCAGGTGCTGATGTCCTCGGGGATTTTGCGCAACCCGGCGGTCCCGGAAGAAGCACTCGAACGCGCGAGCCGACTCTGCGCTCAGGCGCGATTCCGAGAAGCTCGCGCAACCCTCGTGCCGCACCTCAACAACGCGGACAGCACCATCGCCGCCGACGTACGGGGCCTCCTCGCCGAGTGTGCCCTTCGGGGCGTGGGCACCGATCCGCGCGAGGCAATCGAGGAGGCGCTCGCGGCCTGCCGTCGGTCGGGCGATCGGGCCCGTCTCGCCATGGTGTCGACCCTCCGCGGCGAGCTCCTGCTCGAAACCGGTGAGCTCGATCCCGCCGAAGAGGCGCTCCAGGAAGCACGACGGATCCATCTCGACGCAGGCGAAACGCGCGCCGCCGCGCGCGCTCAGGCGCTTCTCGCGCGGGTTGCGCTTCTCCGCGGCGACGCCAACCGTGCCCTCGAGCTCACACGCATCGCCGCCGACGAAGCGGGTGACGGGACGGATGTCGCGGCATCCGTGCGCCTGATCCGTGCAAACGTGCAAGCTCACCGCAACGCCCCGGACGACGTGGCCCGCGACCTCGTCGAAGCGGAACGTCTACTGCGCAGCCGGGTGAGCGCCGCGGATCGCCTCCGCCCTCGCATCGCCCGCGCCGAAACCCTTCTCGTCCTCGGCTTTGACAGCCGCGCGCTTCGCGGGCTCCGAAAGCTGCTGATCGACGTGGTGTCTCTCGAAGACACTCAGATCCAGGCGCGTGTGCATCTTCTGCTCGGCCTCGCGGCACTACGTGAAGACGCGACCTTCGCGCGCCGACACTTGATGCGGGCCCGTCATCTCTACGACAGCTACGGCGCTGCGTATGGAGCTACTCGGGCGGATATCGGTCTGCTGCGCGTGGAGCACCGCCTGGGCTTGAATCCGAGACCTCGCCTGCAAGGGCTCGAATCGCGCGATCTCACTCAGTGGCCGCTGCTTGCTGCACAGCTCAACATTGCGCGGGTGGAGATCCATGCGGGAGCGAGGCCCGCCGTGTGTCGACGAAAGCTCCTCGAGGAGCGCGAGCGCGCCGCCTCCAAGGGCCAGCGGGCGCTGATGAGCGAGATCGATCAGGCGCTGGTGGACTGTGGTCTCGCCGGGGACGACATTCGCGACCTCACGCCGGTGGAGCGACGCCACCGTCGAACGCTGCGCGTAGCTGGTCAGCCCCTGCCCGCGGTGCTGACGGAGGTTCGGCCGGAGCCGGCGGTCAATCTGCCGCCGAAGAGCGGGCGCGGGGTCACCCTACGCGCAGATCCCACTCGGCCGGACTCACGTCCCGGTCCGACGGTCCGTGCGCAGCTGCAGGAAGCGCGCGATGTGTGAGGCGCAGCGCACTGGCTCCTCGAAGTGAATCATGTGCCCTACGTCCGGGAGGACGTGCACCTCGCTGTCCGGAATGGCGCGCGCCGTCGCTCGGGCGATCGCCTGAGGGTCGAGCTTGGGGTGGAGCACGGGGTTTGGAATGAGGCGGTCGCCCGCGGCGAAGAGCGCGAGAGTCGGCACCTGAATGTGTCCGAGCTCATCGGCCACCGGCTCTTCGAGCATCGCGCGTACGGCGCCATGACAGGCCTCGGCAAAGACGCGCAGGCGGGCGGGATCGTTGGTGAGGGCGATGCGCTCGTCGGCGAGAATGCGCGCCGCGGGAGGGAGATGGCGAAAGGACATCGCGACATTCCCTCGGATCTGCGACGGGCTTTGGCTCATCACGTACTCGGGAGTGACGATCCCCGCGAGCCATTTAGCCTCCGTGTTGCTGAAGCGCTCGATGCCCGCGGGCGCGAGGAGCACGAGACGCTCAACGGTGCGGGCCTCGCTGATCGCCTGGCGCAAGGCGATGTGCCCGCCCATGCTGTGGCCCATCCAGATCGCGCGCTCGATCTTCTTTGCGCGCAAGGCGCGCTGCACCGTGCGCGCGAGGGTCGCGATCGTCTGCCGCTGCAAGGGCTCCCGGGACTCGCCGAAACCCGGAAGATCCACGGCGATCACCCGAAGAGCGCGTCCGAGCTCCTGGGCGAGGCGCGCGAAGGACAGTGAAGAGCTCCCGAGCCCATGCACCATCACCGCGACGTTGGGACCGGCCCCCCACTCTCGCAGCGCGACCCGCACCCCCGCCGTGTCGACGTAGTGCACGGGAGGGAGACCCGCACGAGACGCCATGAAGGCATCCTTTCTCTGGGGCTAGGCTGATCATCGATTGCCGATGCGGTTGGGTCAAGCGCCACGTCGCCGAAGAACAGAAACTCCGGCAGGCCCGCGCCAGCGAGGGATTCGACGAACTCGATGCGTTGTTCGCTGTCGACTTCGTCTCCGCTCGATGAGGCGTCGGAGATCACGAGTTTGGCATCGTCGGTGATGTCGATCAGGTTGCTCTCTCCTTCGAAGATGACGTCGAGAAGCGCCGCCTCGGCCGTCGGCTGGTCTTCGCTCTCGAACACGAAAGGCGAAAAGAAGTCCGAGCTCGACGAGACGATATTCGACGCAAAAGTCACCTCGCGGGCCAGCCCCGAGTCGAGGCGGACGCGCAGCGCTGCCCCCTCATCCGGCGCGTCGACGCCCACGATCGTGTTGTGGCGAACGTCCACGGACCGAGGGCGCTCGAGCTCGATCGCATTGCCAAAGGACCCGGCCACTGAGATGGCGTTGTTCAGGATGGCGCTGTCCTGATTCCCCTGAGACAACACAATGCCAGACACGCTCGCGCCGCCGGGAATGTAGACGCGCTCGAAACGATTCTTGAAGATCCGCAATCCGCTCGAGGCGAGCTCACCAACTGGGGAGGCCCCGAAAGGCAGCTCTCTCGGGTCGCCGAGCTCCCCAGCACCGTCCAGAATGCCGATGTAGCGCGGCGTCGGGTTCGCATCCGGCACGAACGCGTTGGAAAAGACCCGGAGGTCTTCGCTTTCGAGCACGCGCAGGGCGGTGAGCGCCGCACCGCCCAGGTCAGATGCGGGCGTCCCCTCGAAGCCGACGATCACCGAGTCCTCGACGCGTACGGACGTCGTGGCGCGCAGGCGCAGTCCGACGTCAGCCTCCGGCACTTGAGTCCCATTCTCGCTCGTCTGAATGGTCAGGTCTGTGAAGCGCGACTCGCTCGTGCCACTGAGCAGTAGGCCGTAGACCGCCGAACCCAAGAAGGTGTTGTTGAGCTCGCCCTCGAGAATCACGTGAGCGCTCGCCCCCCCCGCACACCGGGTCGCCGTTCGAGCAGGGCAGGGCCCTCGCGCGCTGACCGTCGCGCACTCCAAATACTTCGGCGCCATTGTCGCCGCGAGTGGCGATCGTGCTGTTGACGAGCTTGAGACCACTGATCGAATGCGTTCGAACGCCGACTGCGAGCTGCGCCGCGTCCCCGAGCTCGATCGTCGAGTCGAAGATCTCGACCCAGCCACCGACACCACCACCGTCCACGGAGACCGCGACGCTCTCCGTCGCATCGTCTGCCGTTGCGATACTCACGTCTCGGAGGGTCAACTCGAGAAACTCCTCGGCACTCGAAGCCCGCAGAGCCTCAAAGCGCTGGAGCACGGATCCCGGGGAAAGCAGCTCGGTGTTTGCGAGCGTGACCCGACCGCCCGGCGCCTCGACGAGCTCGCAGTCCCCTGAGCAGGGGCTCAGGAGCGAGAGGCTGAGCTGCTCGACGCGACCGTTTGAAATCTCGAGCGGAAGACCCGGAACCACGCCGATGCGCGATCGTAGGGTCCCCCGGACCCAGGAAGCGCCGGGTCCGTCGACCCACCCACCGGAGACGACGATCCCTGTGTCCACCCGGACCCCTGCTTCGAGTCCTCCGTCGATAGCCAGCCGCACCTCGCGATTTCCCGTCAGCCGCGCCGCCTCCAATCCGTCCGCGAGGGAGCACCAGGGGGCATTCGGCGTGCCTTGCTCCCCCAGAGCTTTGAGGTCCACCGGGCCGGGTACGCAGCCGACGCTCGGCCGAACGTGCGTTCCGGTGGAGCTCGGAAGGAGATTCACACTCGCCACCGCGCTCTCATCACCGTCGTCAACGGTGAGGGTGACCACGCAGGCCGTCGTGCTCGCGGTGATGAAGACCTCCGATTCGTTCGCGCCAGCTTCGATGGTGCAAACCCCATCGGTCTGCCACTGAAAGGCGAGGACATCGCCGTCCGGATCGATGGAGCTTTGCCCGGTGAGCCGAACGCCGGTCTGGTTGCCGGGGACGAGGATCTCTGCCCGGCCATCGTTGATCAGAGCCACCGGCGGGTGATTGCAGCGGTTCCCCTGGCAGGCCGCTTCCGAGCCACAGACACTCGCGCCGACGAGCTCGGCCCCGCCGATGGCGTGCAGGGCAGCACCCCACCAAACGGACCCGGTCTTCACCTCGGTGACGTACTCGCGATAAAGCCGTGCGAAGGCGCCTCGCATGCGACCTCACTCGGAGAAGCGCTCGATTTTTGCGCCGACGGTGCCGAGCTTGTGCTCGATGTGCTCGTAACCACGGTCGAGGTGATAGATGCGTCGAACGACCGTTTCGCCTTCGGCGACCAGGCCCGCGAGCACGAGGCAGGCGCTCGCCCGCAGATCCGTGGCCATCACGGTGGTTCCGCTCAAGCTGCTCACCCCATGCACCCGAGCGATACCGCCTTCGACCCGGATGTCTGCGCCGAGTCGATTGAGCTCGGCGACGTGCATGAAGCGGTTCTCGAAGATCGTCTCGCTGATCACCGACTCACCGCCCGCCAAGCACAGGAGCGTCATGACCTGCGCCTGCATGTCCGTGGGAAACCCCGGAAACGGCGCGGTCTCGAGCTGAAGCGCTTTGAGAGCATCGACCCGCTGTACGATCACATCGTCGTCGCTGACCGAGAGCTCCACCCCCGCTGCGTCGAGCGCTTCGAGGAGCGCGCCTTGATGCGCCGCAACGCCACCGCGCACCACCAAGGGCTCACCCGCGAGGGCACCGGCGACGATGAACGTTCCCGCTTCGATTCGGTCCGCCACCACTCGGTGCTCATAGGGCTGAAGCGAGGTGCGGCCATGGAGTGTCACCGTAGGTGTTCCTTCTCCGTGGATCTCCACGCCCATCGTGCGAAGCAGCACGGCCAGGTCGACGACCTCTGGCTCGCAGGCGGCGTTCTCGAGCACCGTGTCGCCGTCGATCAACGAGGCGGCGAGCATCAAGTTTTCCGTACCGGTGACCGTGGGCATGTCGAACCGGACCCGACCGGGCTTCAGGCCCTCGGGTGCACGCGCTTCGACGTAGCCGTGCTCGATTTCGATCGCTGCGCCGAGCTGCGCGAGTCCTTCGAGGTGTTGGTCGATCGGCCGCGCACCGATCGCGCAGCCACCGGGGAGCGACACCCGAGCGCGTCCGAAGCGTGCAAGCAAGGGCCCGAGCACGAGGATCGAGGCGCGCATCGTGCGCACGAGGTCATAAGGCGCTTCGGGTTTCTCCACGTGGGTCGCATTCAAGCGCAGCGTGTCCCCGTCGGAAACCGATGAAACCCCCATGTGGGCTAAGAGCCGCGTGAGCGTCCGCACATCGGCGAGGTCAGGGACCCGGGTGAGTGTGCTTTCTCCCGGCGCGAGCAAGGACGCAGCGATGGCCGGGAGCGCGGCGTTTTTCGAGCCGGAAACATCCACGACACCCCGCAGCGGCGCCCCTCCCTGAATCCTCAATGCGTCCATTCCTGCTCCCGTCGAGTGGGTCGGCGCTGCCTTCCGGGCAGACGACGAACTTAGCTCGGATGCCCGAGCGGGCGAAGTTTTTGTCGCGTCGCGGCGCTCATGGGGAATCCACATAGTCAGAGGGCCTAGCAGATAGCGTGCCGAGATCGCCCCCGTCAAAAGCAAAGACGTCATCAGGCCCCTCCCGCCCCCAGGAAGGCCCCTCCGGGCGCACCAACAGCTCGTAACTCTTGCGCTTTTCTCCGCTCTCGGCCTCGATTGTCAACGCCTCGGCAAAATCGAGCCCCTCCGGGGGCGCCTGCGGCCCTCGACGCAAACGCGACAGATTGTAGAGCAACGCACGGATCCGTTGCTGTGCCGCCGTCCCCTCGCCCACCACGCTCCAACCGTCCTCCCCCTCGAGCAGCCGAACCGCCCCGTCGCCTCGCCGAAGCGTGAGGGCACGGTAGGCGTCCCGGGGCCAGGGAAAGAGGCGGCGGTCGACCAGGTCGTTCGGCTCGGGAATGAGCCGACGGTGCAGCGCGGGACTCGAGAGCTCGCCGACTCCGAGCGCGGAAGAGCTCACGAGGTAGCGCTTCGGATCTTCGAGCTCGCGCAGGCGCAGGGTCACGCGCGTGCCCTCTCCTTCGATCGTCCATTCGGCGTCCGGCTCGGCGAGCTCGGGCGCGAGCTCGCCGATCGCCGCATCGTCGCTGCGCTGAGTGCTGAGCAGGAGCACCTGCGCTCCGGTGATCCGACGCAGGAGCGTGTCCACCGCCGTGGCCTCGAGGGGCTCGGAGGCGCCAGTCTCGGGCTCAGTCACGAAGCCCGCGCCTTTGCGCACCGCCCGGAGCCGCCAGGGCGTGCCGTCATCCCGCCGACCACGCCCCTCGAACGCTCGAATGGCCGCAGGCTCCACGGGTACGACGCGTTTGTCCCGCAGGTCGCGCAGGTCCTTGTCGAGGTGAAAATGTACGCCCCCGTCCACGGTGAAGACCGCATCTTCGCCTGCGACCGACGCATAGACGTTGCCGTCGAAATCGTTCTTCTTGCCCACCTCCAAGGTCTTTTTGCCATTCACCGTCACGAGCGAGACGGTGTAGCGCGGCGGGTCGAGCTCGAAGAGCGTGAGAGCCGCAGGAGGCGCCACCTCACTGCCGCGGCGCTCCTCTACCGAGGCGATCCGGCGCAGCTCGCTCAAGAAGCGCACCATGGACGGCACGGTCTCCCGATCCGCAGGGAGGCGACGCGGCTCCACGACCGTCCACGTTTCACCGTCGCGTTCGAGCACAAACGCGCCGTCCGGCGTACTCAGCTCGAGGGCCAAAACCGCCGACGGCTCGAAGTCGAAGAGGCGGGCGTCTTGCGCCTCCCGACGCTCCTTCGCTTCGCGCTGGCTCCGCTGCCAGCTCATGAACAGGTAGAGACCGCCGGTCAGCGCAATCGTCGTTCCCAAGGCCACGGCGCGAAGCTGGGTTTGATTCATCGTCGCCGCCTCACGGTCACGATCCCAAAGCCCAGGGCGACGAGCAGCGCCGGGAGCAGATCCATCGTGATGATCCGAAGCCCTGCCATCTGTTGTCCGGTCAGCAAGATTCCACTCGCTTCGCGTGTGCGTGGGCGAATGCTGATGCGCTCCTCTTCCTCCGCGAGAAAGCTCACCATGTTGAGAAACAGGTCCGCGTTGCCCTGCAGCGTGTGATTCCGGTTGTTGACGAAATCCGAATCGCCGAGGACGAGAAGGCGACCTTCCGGCGCGAGGCCCGTGGCTACGGTGGTCGTTTCCCAGCTGGCGAGAACCGCGACGTGCACCGGCGGACCGGTATCTTCCGGGCCAAACCCGGCCGCACCGGCGACGTAGTCGGTCTCTCCCCAGGCCGACTCCCCGGCGCGAAGCAGGGCGCGCGCCCGAACCCCTGGCTCCCCTCCACTCGCGACGTCGACGCTGCGCGCCGTCACGAAGACGCCCGAGGAGACCATCGGGTCCGTGATCGGGTGAGGCTCAGCCGTCGCGAAGACTTGCGGCGACGCGGCTCCTAGCCCCATCAGGCGACTCATCGGGTTGCTGTCGACGACAAAGTCGTCGCGGACCAGCACCTTCCACGGGCGCACAAACTCCTCGAGTCCCGTGTCGCTGTTCGGCTCGATCATGAGCAGGAGGCGCCCGCCGCGTGCGAGAAACTCCTCGAGAGCGAGGAGCTCGGGCCCGGGCAGTCTCGCACGGGGACCGGCGACCACCAGAACTTTGACGTCCGCTGGGACGCGCACCGGCGGCGGCGGTGCGTCCGGGTTCAAGACCGCTCCCGGGGTGACCGGTGCTGCGGCCAAGAGCGATAGGAGCTGAGTGTCGAATCCTTCGGCGTCGACGAGGCTCCGAATCACCGCGGCGCCCTCGGCGTTTTGCCGGTCTTCAAAATCGAGCTCGCCGTGGCCCTGGAGGAATGCCACGGTCTTCTCTATCCGCTCGGCGACTCGAACGATTGCATTGGTGAGCTCTTGCTCGCTCGCGTTGCGCGCCTTCGCTTCACGCGCGCCGCTGCTGACCACGATGCGTGGACCGTTCTGCGTGATCGCGAATTTCTCAACGAGGTCCGGCCGGCTCTCGGGGGCGACCATTTGGACCGTCACCCGCTCGCTCACGCGGCCGTAGCGCGCGAGGGCGTCTTCAACCAGCGCGTAATCGGGCTCCGTGCTCGCGAAGAAGCCATAGAGGGTCACGTCCTTCTCGAGGCGAGCAAGGACGTCCATGCTCTGTTCGGAGAGCGTGTGAATTCCGTCGCGGGTGACGTCGTACTCGCGCGGGTTCTGCCAGGAGAAACGGTTCACGAACACGAGAAGCACACCCATCGCGACCACGGAGCCTACGGAGAGGAGCGCCCAGGAGGTGGAACGGGCGCCGACCGCGCGACCGAGCAGGTCGAGGTTCGTGCTCAGGTAGAACCCCGTAGCGAGCACGGCCAAAAGGAGCTTGCCCCATACGAAGGGCCCTGCCTCGCCGCTCAGCCACCAGGTGAGCGGCGTCGTCAGCAGGAGCACCGCGGCGAGCGCCCCCGCCAGCCGCCCGAGGGTGACGCTCGTCCCAACACTTCGGGCGCGTTCGTCACTCATCGCCAGCGCTCCGCCTCGAGCACGCGATAGGTCAAGAAAAGCCCCAGGCCGATGAGCGACAGATAGTACACGACGGCGTGAAGTCGAATCAGGCCCCTGGCGAAGTCACTGACGTGATTCGCGAGCGACAGGTAGGAAAAGAGCTCGCGCCAGGTACCTTCGAGGCCCGGGGCGGCGATCCCGATGACGAGAAACATCACACTGAGCGTCAGCGACAAGAGGGCGGCGATCAGCTGCGAGTCTGTGAAGGAAGAGGTGAACATTCCTAGGGAGACGAAGGCACAACCAGCCAGAGTGACGCCCAGGTAGCCGCTCAGAACGGTTCGAGCGTCGAGAACCGAGTCGCCGGGGCTCGTCCCCAGCCAGGAGAGCACCAACGGAAAGAGGGCAGTGAGCGCGACGATCACGACCGTCAACGCGGCGGCTCCTAGGTATTTTCCGAGCACGATTTCAACGGGTCGCACGGGGACCGTCATCAGGAGCTCGAGGGTGCGCCCTCGCCGCTCCTCAGCGAATAGCCGCATGGTGAGCAGCGGCAAGATAAACAGCAAGAAGGTCACCATCCAAAAAAAGAGAGGGGTCATGACGTAGTCCGTTAGGTTCAACGCCGCGGCCACGTCGGACTGCTCCCGATAGGCGAGCATGAGGCTCTGAAACTGCACCACCAATCGTTCAAAGAAGAAACCATTCAGGAGCACGAAGACGGCGGCAACGGCGTAGCTCACCGGCGTCGTCAGATAGACGCGGATCTCCTTCGCAGCAATGGCGACGACGTTGCCCATCAGTTCTCCGTCAGCTCGAGGAAGACTTCCTCGAGCTTCTTGCCCGAGTGTTGCTTCAAGAGCGCGTCGAGCGCGCTGTCCGCGACGATGCGTCCCCGGTTGATGATCACGACGCGTTCGCAGGTGGCGGTGACCTCCTGCAGAATGTGCGTCGAAAGCACGACCGTGTGGTCACCGGCGAGCTCGCGAATGAGGTCGCGCACTTCACCAATCTGCCGCGGGTCGAGCCCCACGGTGGGCTCGTCGAGAATCAAGACCTCTGGGTTCCCGAGCAGGGCTTGCGCGAGACCCGTGCGCTGCTGAAAACCCTTCGAGAGGTTTCGGATCAGCCGGCGGGACACCTCACCGAGCACGACCCGCTCCACGACCCGCGCGACTTCCCGGGTGAGTGCCTCACCGCGCAGGCCCTTCAAACGCCCGACGAAGCGAAGATACTCGGTGACGGTCAGATCCGGGTAGACAGGCGGCACCTCGGGCAAATAGCCGACCCGCCGTTTCACCTCCCGAGGCGACTCCATCACATCAAACCCCGCGAGCTTCGCCTGCCCCGCACTCGCGGGGAGCGCACCGGTGAGGATCCGCATCGTCGTGCTCTTCCCGGCACCGTTCGGGCCCAGAAATCCGACGATCTCCCCTTTTCGCACCGCGAAGGTCACGTCTTCGATCGCGACGAAATCGCGGTAGCGCTTGGTGAGGCATTCGATCTCGATCATCACGTCGTCAGAGAAGAAGCACCGTGCATGTGAGGTAGATCGAAACCGCAAGAATGTCGCAGCTCGTGGTCACCAGCGGCCCGGACGCGATCGCCGGATCGACGCCGATCCGCTTGAACAAGCTCGGCACCCCTACCCCAACCAACGCGGCCAACATCATTGCGAGCGGCAGGGACACCATCAGCGCTACGCCCAGACGGACATCGCCGTACTGGGCCATGCTGTACACCATCACCACCAGTCCCACGACCGTGCCCATGATGAGCCCCACGAACAGCTCGCGTCCAAAGGAGCGCCCCAAGGTGCTGAAGTCGACTTTGCCGATCGCAAAGCCTCGGGTCACGATCATTGCGGATTGTGAGCCGATGTTACCGCTCATGGCCATGAGCACCGGAACGAACGAGGCGAGCATCACGACATCCGCAACGCTCATGTCCCTGCCAATCAACGTCTGCAAGAACCCCGCCCCGAGTGCCCCGAGGAGCGATGAGCCGAGCCAGGGCAGCCGTAGCGCCGCGATGCGGAGAGTACTGCCGCCGTAGACCAGGTCCTCGGCGGAAGCACCGGTCATCTGCAGCATGTCTTCGGACGCCTCTTCCTGTAGGACGTCATGAATGTCGTCGAAGGTGATGCGGCCGAGCAGGACGCCGTCTTCGTCGACGACCGGCACGCTGACCACGTCGTATTTCCCAAAGAGCCTAGCGACCTCTTCCTGATCCATCTCGGGCGTGACCTGAATCGAGGGCTCTTCCCCGAGCAGGTTCACCGGTGTATCGGGCTTGGCGAGGATCAGCTCCTCGAGGGAGACCACACCGACCAGACGCCCCCCGTCATCGACGACGTAGGCGGTGTAGATGTCCTCGATCTCCTCGTCTTCCTTCGCACGACGAAGCTCCTCGATCACGTCTTTCACCGGGGTTCCGCTCGTAACGCGGAAGACCTCGGTCTGCATGATGCCGCCGGCGCTGTCTTCGTCGTACTCGAGGAGCTTGATGATGTCCGGATCGTTCAGGGCCTCGAGGACCGCTTCCTGCTTGTCTTCGGGCAGGTGGACGATGACGTCGGCTGCATCGTCCGTCTCGAGCTCCTCGAAGGCGCTGACGAGGCGTTCCACCCGGAGCAGCTCCCCCAACCGCTCGCGCAATCCTTCGTCCAGGTCGGCAAGGACTTCGCCAAGATGCTCCGGTGGAAGCTCACGGGTGATCGCAGCCCAGTGTTGCTCTCCGACGATGTTGAAGAGCTCGGCGATGTCCGCCGGATGGAGCAGACGCAGGTAAGCCTGCAACGCGGGTTCCGCGTCCGGCTCGAAGAGCGACTCGATGTCGACGTCGCTCATGTCTTCTCTGCGCTCCATCGTGTGCGAGTCGTGTCAGAGTCTGTTGCTTCTCGCAAGTGCGGCTGTACCGCAGGGGCGCGACCCCATTGAGCTGCTCTAGCGTTCGACGAGCGCGATCCGCGGGATCCCCTGAAGGTCATCCACGAAGCGCACATCGGTTGCGAGCTCTCGCACCGCCTCGGCCTGCCCGAGACCGAGCTCAAAGGCGATGAGCCCCGGTGAATCGAGCCACGAAGGGCCTTCCCGGACCAGGCGACGGATCACGTCGAGGCCATCTTCGCCCGCATAGAGGGCACTCGACGGTTCGTGCAACCGAACACGGTCTTGGAGACGGGGATCCTTGAGCGGCACATAAGGAGGGTTCGACGCGATGACGTTGAAGCGCCCCGCGGAGGGAAAGACATCGGCTTCGAGCCACTCAGTCCTGTCATTGACAGCCAAGGCTTCGGCGTTTCGCGCGGCAACCTGCAACGCAGCGCTCGACGAGTCCGTACCCACGATTCGCGCCTCGGGCAGCTCGCAGGCGAGGGTGATCCCAATGCAGCCAGAACCCGTCCCGACATCGAGAATCGAAGCCACGGAATGGGACTTGGCCCACTCGAGGACTGCATCCACGAGGTGCTCCGTCTCCGGGCGGGGGACGAGCACGTCCGGCGTCACCTCAAAGCGTCGTCCGTAGAACTCCTTTTCCCCCAAGATGTAAGCCACCGGCTCTATTCCAGCACGTCGGCGCACGAGCTCTCGGTAGCGGGCGAGCTCCTCTTCGCTGAGCGGCCGGTCGTATTGGGTGTAGAGCTGAACCCGACCAATCGAGAGGACCGAGGTAAGGAGGACCTCCGCGTCGAGGCGTGCGGTTTCGATCCCCTTTGTCGCAAAGAACTCTTTCGTGACCCGCAAGATGGACTCGATGGTCCACGTCTCAGGCGCCATCGGTGGTCTCTTCGAGCCCCTTTAGCTGCTCGGTCTGGTGATGGGTGCGCAGAGCGGTGACAACACCGTCGAGATCACCCCCGAGTATTCCTGGCAGGTTGTGCACGGTCAGTCCGATCCGGTGGTCGGTGAGACGGTCTTGGGGAAAGTTGTAGGTGCGGATCTTTTCCGAGCGGTCGCCGCTCTTCACCATGCTTTTGCGCTCGGCGGCGAGCTTTGCCTCTTCTTCCGCTCTTTTCTGATCCGCCAAGCGCGAACGCAAAACCTTGAGCGCCTTTGCTCGGTTTTTGTGCTGGCTCTTCTCGTCCTGACAGGTGACCACGAGCCCCGTCGGAATGTGCGTGATGCGTACCGCCGAGTCGGTGGTGTTGACCGACTGGCCCCCGGGACCGCTCGAGCGGTAGACATCGATGCGCAGGTCTTTCGGATTGATCTCGAGGTCGGTCTCCTCCGCTTCGGGCAAGACAGCGACCGTAGCCGCCGAGGTGTGAATCCTGCCTTGCGTTTCCGTGGCCGGAACGCGCTGTACCCGGTGCACCCCGGACTCGAACTTGAGGGTGGAGTAGGCGCCATCCCCCTCCACGAGCGCGACGACCTCTTTCAGTCCCCCTTGCGAGCCCTCGGAAGACGAGAGGATCTCGACCCGGTACCCGCGAGATTCAGCGTAGCGGCTGTACATGCGAAACAGGTCGCCCGCGAAGAGGGCCGCTTCGTCACCGCCCGTCCCGGAGCGGATCTCGAGGATCACATTCTTTATGTCGTTCGGGTCTTTCGGCAGCAGCATGAGTTGAAGCTGCGACTCGAGCGCGTCGCGACGTTTGCGAAGGCCTGCGAGTTCTTCCTTGGCGAGGGCGGCCATCTCCGCGTCGTCGCCCGCAGCAAGCTCTTCATTCCCTTCGATGTCGTGGGTCACCTTCTTGAGCTCGCGGACCGCCTCGACCACAGGCTCGAGCTCCCGATGCTCGCGATTCAGCGCGCGAAACTTCTGCTGGTCGTTGACGATTTCGGGGTTTGAGAGCATCGCGTTGAGCTCGTCGTAGCGATGCTCTACGCCCTCTAGCTTTTCGAGCATGGCTGCTGGCTCTAAGGGATTTCCGACGCGCGGGTCAAGGCGCGGGTTCGGTCAACAGGACGCCGCCGCCCCCGCGAACCTCGACGGGTCCGTCGTCGGGCTCCGCCACGACCACGTCGCCAAAGGCGAGGGCCTCATCGCCCCGCGCACCTCGGAGCGTGACGTCGCCCGAGTCAGCGACGAACACGCGCAGGAGCGAGGCATCGAGGGTGCTTCCTGCCGGGCAGGCACGCATCTCAAAGCAGGGTCCGACGACTCGGTCGCGCCTGGTGCGCGGAGGCCCGAAACGCTCGAAGTCGACGGAGGCGATCGCTTGCTCGAGATGAAGCTCGCGGGGTTTGCCGTCGAGTCCCATGCGTCCCCAGTCGTAGACCCTGAACGTCGTGGCGGAGGGTTGCTGGGCTTCGAGGAGCAAGTAGCCCGGGCCGATGCTGTGCAGCGTTCCAGGTGCGATCGGGATCATGTCCCCAACCCGTGGCCGCAGCTCGTAGAGCCACTTGCGTACGGTCCCACCCTCGGCGGCGAGTTTCAGAGTCTGCCCGTCCAGACCTGGATAGTGCCCGGCGAGGATCGCCGAGTCCGTACCTTTGTCGACGATCAGCCAGGCCTCGCTCTTCGGTTTGCCTTCGCCCAGTTTCTCGCATGCCGCTTCGTCCGGGTGCACTTGGACCGATAGGAAGTCAGTGGCGTTGATCCACTTGAGCAGGAATGGAAACTCCCCTTCAGCGCTTCCGCCGAGCAGACCCGCCTTCCAGAGCTCGCTGAGTGTCTTGCTTTCGTGGTGTCCCCGCTGCACGCGGCTGTCGTAGTCGTCGAAGCTCGCGAGCTCCCAGGACTCGCCAATGGGGCCATCGGGGATTCCGGTGCGACCGAGCTGCTCGGCGATGGCTCGACCGCCCCAGGGGGCTGTCTTGTAGGTCGGCAGAAATCGAAGCATGGGCTACCTGCCAGAATATCGAGCCCGCGCCCACCTCGCAACCACGAGTAGGGCGCACGCCGGGACGGCGCGTGGGAGCACCAGGAACGGCGATATTGGGGGAGGCAGGAGGCGGGAGTACGGCGTATCGGCCCGCGGGCACGAAGACCCGCGGGACACGATACGTTGGAGCTTACCAGCGCGCGGGGCGGTCGTTGCCACCGTGGCGCGGGCCACCGCGTGAGCGGTTGTCGCGCGACTTCTCTTCCGCGATGTTGACGCGGATCGTGCGGCCGTGCTGCGAGGTGCCGTCGAGCTCTTGCATGGCGGCTCGGGCCTCTTCCGGCGTGGACATGGTGACGAAGCCGAAACCGCGCGAGCGGCCAGTGTCTCGGTCAGAGATCACCTTGGCTTCAACGATGGTGCCAAACGCCGCGAAGAGACTATGCAGGTCTTCGCTGCTGACGTTCCAATCCAGGCTTCCAACAAACAACTTACTTGACATTCATTTTCCTTGGTCCGTTCCCGGACCGCTGCGGTCATCGACCGCACACTAACTCCGAACGTCGATTCCTGACGTGCGGCGCTCCGGGCATGGGCCCCGGAGTCTCGGTTCTCCTCCTCATGAGGAGCGATCTACTTTGGAAATACGAAAGAAGGCTTCGGACTGCGGATGCAGGAAGGAAGGGATCTATCGTTCTTCTTCAGTGAACGTGACGAGTTCTATGAACTTATCGAGCTCGCACTACAAGCAGAATCGACATCGGTTCTGCGTTCACCGGTTCAACAGCTCGCGCCGGAGGAAGGTCGTAACCTGTTCGAGGGCTTCCTCGAGGTGCTCGCGCCGAGTGAAGCGGTGGTCGGCGCCTTCGAGCTCCAAGAGCGACGCGCGACGGGCCGCGCAGGCGATGTCGTGGGCGTCACTCGTGGGTACAACCTCGTCTTCAGTGCCATGGATCACGAGGATCGGCGCCAGAAGGACGGAGACCGCTGACGGCACATCGTGGCGCTCGGCGTCTTCGAGAAATCCCACGCTGATCCGACCTTGCTCGCTATCGATGTAGCCCCGCTCGCGCCAATCGCGCGCCTGCACCGGATAACGCTCTTCCACCGCCGAGGGATAGGCAACGGCGGCGAGGGTCGCGAGTGCCACCACGCGCTCATCCCGAGCGGCGGTCAGAAGGGCCACCGCCCCGCCCATGCTCGAGCCGAACAGACCGATGCGTTGAACGCCCCGGGCCCAAAGCCATTCGATCACTGCGTCGAGGTCTTCGATTTCGTGGCTGTAGCTGAGGTCGAACAGCTCGCCGTCCGATTCGCCCCGGCCGGCGAAGTCAAACCGCAGCGCCGGCAAACCCTCCCTCGCTAGCCGCTCGGCGAGCGCAACGTGTTTTGGGCTGTCCTTCGTGGAGAGCATGCCGTGACACAGAATGGCTGCAACCTCGCCCTTGAGCGCTCCGTGCAGGGCTCCGGCGAGACGCTGGCCACGTCGATTGGTGATGGACAGGGATTCGGTCACCGGGTCAAAACGCCATTCCCGCGTAGCTGACGAAGGTCGGGTCGTCGTGCACGCACGCGCTGCAATAGTGCGACAAGAGGACCGGGTCCAGTGGTGCGTCCCGATAGGAACGGACGGCGCTCATCGCCGCGGACACCGCGCCGGGGCAGCACGCGTTTCGATGCGCCTGCGCTTCCTCGATCAGGCCCCGCGCGTCACCGTCGAGCACGCGGTTTATGAAGCGACGATCGTTGTGCTCGAGCACCCAATCGACCGCCGCCGGTCCCGCGGGTTCAAAGGAAAAGCCCGGTCCATAGTGGGTGAGGTCGGTCGACCCGACGAACACCGCGTCACGTCCGAGCTCTCGCGCAGCGCGGGCCACGCGCTCGCCGAGGAGCAACGCGCTGTCGTCGGCGGCCGCGCCCAGCATCGCGAGCCTGGCTCGCGGAAAGAAGTGGCGCACGAACGGCATCTGCAGCTCTGAGCCATTGTCAGGATGGACCGGCTCGAGGGGCTCCTCCCGCCAGCGTAGACCGTCGAGGTCTAGACGTTGCAGGAACTCCTGGTCCACCGCGAGATCTCCCACCGGCGTCTCCCAGGTGTCCTCGTGAAACACCGTGTGCGGGGAGCGTGGCCCCAGGTGATTGCCAAACACGACGACGAGATGCGCGTCCCCGTGCGCCTCCGCGAGCGTCGCGAACGCCGAGGCCGCCGCGTCTCCAGAGAAGCGCCACCCCGCGTGGGGCGAGAGGATGCCCCGGAAGTCGCCTTGCCCGGTGGATGCAACTGCGGCATGAGACTGCAACGCCGCACGGCAGGCGCGCTCTTCCGCGGGGTACCATCGACCGGCGAGATGTGCGCGCCTTCGCTGCATGCACTGACCATAATGAAAAATCGCACGAGTGCGAAAACTCCTTGGAAGTCCGGATGAAGAACCGCAGCTGCGCTGGGCCCCTCGCGTCCCCCCGTCGACTCCTCCTCTCTACGCTGCTGTCCCTCCTCACCGCCTGCAGCGGTGCAAAGACGGAGGGGCGCGGGCCCCACGAAGGGCCCAAAGCGGAATCGATGCCGCTCGAAGTGACCGAGGCAAAGGCCGAATATTTCGCCCAGGCCTTCCCAAATGCCTCACGCTTCGTCGGCCGGCGCATTCCCAAAAGCCTGATCAAGACCGCCAACAAGGGCAACGATGTCTACGTCGAGGCGAAGGACGAATCGGGCAATACGGTCGGCTACCTGCGCGATTTTCTCGGTCCGGTCACGACCAACGAAGCCTGCGAGTGCAGCCCGATTCAGATCACCCTCGCTTTCGACGCGGAGAAGCGCTTCTCGACCCTGATCGCCCCGGGACCGATCTACAAGTGGGGCGAGAAGCCCATGACCGACGACGAGATCGGGCGTCTGATCGAAATCGTGAAGTCCCCGCACCCCTCGCTCCTCGAGGCTTCGGGGCCCGATACGCTGATCGACATCAAGAGCGGCGCGACCAAGAAGGAGTACGCAGAGCACGTGGTCACCCGCGCGGCGCTCACGAGCCAGAGGTTGGCCCAGCTCGCCGTGGACACGGCCTCGGTGCTGAACCGCGCTCCCCTGAAGCGCGACCAGCAGCGACTCGAAGCCCTGATGGCGCAGGAAAACACGCAGGACGTCGCCTATCTCGATTCGGTTGCGCGCTTCGTCCGTGACGCGGAGAGCGATGAGCTGCGGGGCGAGGCCTACCGCCAGCTCGCCCGCGCCTACCCGACGCTCGCCGGCGAAACCCCGTCGACGCTGGTGGAGGATGTGCTTCTCAACGCCGCCGTCGACCGGGAGCTCCGGGTGCAGGCCTGCTATCTACTGGCACAGGAAGGGTTGCGCGCGAGCATGACCGAAGACTGTGCCTCGCGCAGCTCCGCCACCTCGGACCAACCGCTCGAGGCTCGGCTCGCAGGCACGGTCGCTTTCAACGGCGGCCACTACGCCGAAGCGCTCCGGACCCTCGAGCCCGCCGCCCTCGTGATCAGCCACCTGGTGGATCCGGGCCTGCACTACCGTCTCGGCAAAGCGGCCCGAGAGAGCGGCGACGACATTCTGTCCTGCTCCGTGGGCAAGAAGCTCTACCAGGATGCGCCCCTCTACCCCGGCGTCGAGGAGCTGCTCGAGTCTTGCGAATACGGGCGTGGGGTCGCGGCCCTAAAGCGCGAAATCGAGACGATTCGCAAGCAGCGCGTCTTGAACGGCGAGCATCCGAGCGAAGAAGAAGTACCGACCCTGAACCTCGAGACCGACCGGTTCGAGCCCATCGAGACGAATATGGCAAAGGACGGGATGATCACCGTCGCAGTCTTCTTTGCCACCTGGTGTCCCCATTGCCAGCGCGAGCTTCCAAAGCTCGTCGAATTCGAGAAGAGCATCGCCTCCGATCCTGCTCTTCAGGGCAAGGTACGGGTGGTCGCCGTTCGCACCCTGATCGAGCGCGAGACGGAGAACTACGCGAAGTGGAAAGAGCGAATGAACGTGAGCTTCCCGATCTACACCGATCCGGCGATGGGCACCGCTTTCGCAGCCTTTGCCCGCAGCCAGGGCGTCGACCGTCCGGGGGTGCCGCTCGTGGCCCTCGTGGACGAGACCGCGGACGTTCGTTTCATTCTGAACAGCTACGAGTACAGCGACACGGGCAAGGAGCTTCGCTGGCTGATCAACGAGATCCGCGACTGAGGCGCTGAGTTCTGGGTGCACTCGAGCCGGCCGCGGGCTATGCTTCGTTGGATGGGTGGGCCGGTTCGATTCGGGCGCTTTTGGCTTCACGAGCGCATCGGCCGCGGCGGCATGGCCGATGTGTATCGCGCCACGGTGGGAGAAGAGCCCTATCGCTTCTCCCTCGAGTTCGCCCTCAAGCGCATGCACGACTCTCTCGTCGACGATCCCATGTTCGTCGAGATGTTCCTGGCCGAAGCCTACGTTCAAGACCTCCTCCATCACCCGAACATCATTCGAATGTACGAG
Organism: uncultured Bdellovibrionales bacterium; assembly: GCA_964468125.1. Taxonomy (GTDB): domain Bacteria; phylum Myxococcota; class XYA12-FULL-58-9; order XYA12-FULL-58-9; family CAYXVF01; genus CAYXVF01. The sequence continues at coordinate 19,363 of CAYXVF010000001.1, forward strand.
TCCGGTCGACTCGAGGGCCGGCTCCCGTACATCGCGATGGAGCTGATCCGCGGCCGCGACCTGAGCCAGGTGATGGAGCGGGTCATGGCGCGACGGATTCAGGTGCCCGTGGACGTAGCTCTGATCGTAGCCCTCGAGGTGGCGAAGGCGATCGATTTTGCGCACCGCGCACGTTCCGCGACGAACGCGCCCCTCGAGATCATTCACCGGGACGTGAGCCTCGACAACATCTACCTGACCTTCGACGGCACGGTGAAGCTCGGCGACTTCGGCGTCGCACGGGTGCGCAACTTTGAGCCCGCGGAGCGCGAGGGCTTGGTCAAAGGCAAAGCCGCCTATGTGTCGCCAGAGACGCTCTTGGGCGAAGCGCCGACCCAGCGCGACGATCTTTGGGCGCTCTCGGTCTGCCTGTACGAGATGCTCTCCTCTCGGCCGTTCTTCGAGGACGCGAGCGACGAAACGATCATGCGCCGTGTGGGAGCGGGTCGGCTGCCCAAGATAGACCTCGGCGTGAACACGAACCGCGAGCTAGAAGCGCTCCTACGCGTCCTGCTCAACCCGAAGGCCACGCGCCGCCCTCAGGACGCGGTGCAGCTCTACCGAACGGTTCGCGCATTCGCGAAAAAGCAGAGCATGCCGCTCGAGCGCGAAAACGTCGGGCGCTTTTTGCTGTCGGTCTGCGGCGACGTGCACGTTCTCGCCACCACCCACGAACAACCGGTGCGCGACCCTCTCAGCGGCGCGGTCAGCCGACGCCACCTGCATGAGCTTCTCAGCCGTGAAGTCGACCGAGCACGGCGTTACCGGCGGGAGCTTTCGATCGTGAGCTTCAACATCGATGGCTTCTCGCAGGTCAATACGCTCGCTGGCGCCACTACCGGTGACGATCTCCTGAGCCACGTGGTCCGAAGCTTCATTCCCGAGGCGATGCGCCTGCGCACGAGTGACCTCGTGGCACGGAGGCGTGGGGACCATTTCACCCTCGTACTTCCGGAGACCCCGCTCCTCGGGGCGAGGCGCGTTGGAGAACGACTTCGACGATGCTTCCGGAAATACGAGTGGGTCGCCAAGATCCCGGCGATGCAGGTTCTCGATCGGCCACTGACCGTGAGCGTCGGTGTCGCCGCGCTCGACACCGACGGTGAGAATGCGACAGACCTCTTGCGCGCATCGGACGAAGCGGTAGCCCGAGCGAAGCGCAGGCGTGGGAACCGGGTTGCGATGATGGCAGGCCAACCTCCGAGTCTTCCTTCCCGGGAGGAGCGCCAATCGCAGACATTCAGTTCTTCTTCTGAAAGTACTCCACCTGCCACTTTTGAACATTCCTGAGGTGGCACTCGTAGGTCGGACAAAAGACGTGGGTGCCGTTGTTCTTCGATACGAAGAACAGATCATTGCACTCGACCGGCTGTGAGACCGCCTCGAAGGCCGCACGCCCCGGAGAGGCGATGGGCCCCGGCGGTAGTCCGACGTTGAGGTAAGTGTTGTAGGGGTTCTTCATCTGGCGAAGATGGTAGGCTTTCAGATTGCCGTCAAAGCTCGGGTCCTCGAGGGTGGCCGCGTAGATCACCGTCGGGTCGGTCTGTAGCTTCATCACGGGCTTGGACTTGAGCCGGTTGTAGAACACGCAGGCGATCCTTGGTCGCTCCTCGGCCGCGCCCGTTTCCTTCTCCACGATCGAGGCGAGCGTCGTGAACTGGCGCAGGTCGAGGCTCAAGGGGCCGGACCCGGTTCGTTCGAGCACCTCCTCGACGTTTTGGCGCCACTGGTCGAGCAGCTCCCCCATGATGGCCCGCGGGCCGACACCCCGGGCAAAGGTGTACGTCTCCGGATAGAGATATCCCTCACAGCTCGGCCCGGGAACGCCGTGCTCCTCGAGGAAGGCAGCATCGTCGCAGAGGGCGTCGAAGCTTCGGGCATCGATCCACTCGGCGTCGACGAGCACGTCGCGGATTTGCCAGCGATTATAGCCTTCGGGAATCGAGAAACTCTCGGTCAACACCTGTCCCTTCGCCAGCAGCTCGAGCAGGTCCTCTGGCGTGCTTCCTGCGGCGAGCTCGTAGTCCCCCACTTTGATCGACGTGAGTTTGCGGTAACGAGCGTAGTAGTAGACCCACTCGGGCCGCTCGAGCACCCCGCGATCGGAGAGCTCTCCCAGCACGGAGCGAAGAGTCGCGCCCCGCTCTACGGTGAAGCGAACCGGCTCATCAGCCATGGGCTGCGTCGCGTAGCCGCCGATCGCCGAAACGAAGTAGGCTGCTGTTCCTGCGACCAGGACGAGTACGACTGCGACGACGCTGAGCGCGATGCGCTTCATACGGATCTCAACCTTCGGGATGCGCATCGAGATAGGACTGCAGAATCAGGGCGGCCGCAATTTTGTCGATCGTTTCTTTGCGCTTCTGACGCCGCGCGCCGGCTGCAATCATGTCGCGCTCCGCCTGAGCGGTCGACATGCGCTCGTCCCAGAGCTCGATCGGAACATCGACGTGTTTTTTCAGATCGGCAACGAAAGAAGCGACCGCTTGGGTCGCATCCCCCTCCTCACCTTCGAGGGTGTAGGGCTGACCGACGATGATTTTTTGAACCTCGTAATCGCGGACCAACTCCTGCACCCGGCTGGCGGGGTCGGTCTTCTTTCGAACGATGACCTCGAGCGGCTGAGCCATCATGCCGAGCGGGTCACTGAGAGCGACGCCGATGCGGACCGTGCCCACGTCCAATGCGAGCAAGCGTTTCACGCGCAATCAGTTCGGAAGGTTTTCGAGCCGGGACTCGAGGTCGGAGAGCTTGGCGCGAATTTCGTCCATTTCGCGACCGATGCTCGCGTAGCGAGACACTGCCCCCACCGGCGCTTTCACCGCTTGGTCGATGTTGCGCTGGAGCTCCTCGAAGGTCTTCTGCGATCGGTTGACGAGCTCACTGATCAGGTTGTGGCGTTCCTCCGCGGTCATCGATGGCGCGGTTTCGGTGCCTTCGCCTTCGCCTTCGCCCCTCTCGTCTCGCTTGAAGACGCGGCTGACGTTTTCGATCCGGTTCTCGACGTCCTTCTGGAGTTTTTCCGTCGCGGTGCGAATGTCCTGGGCCTTGGCGCGAACCTGGTCCACCTGGTCCCGATAGAAGTGACCGATCGCGTCGCCACCGTCCTGAATCAGCCCACGGAGCAGACTCAGTGGCATGACGCTATTCTTTTTTTCACTCTCGAAGATGATCTGCGCAAACGTCACCGTGGTGAGGTCTTCACCGCTCTTGTTGTCGACGACCTGTACGTCTTCGCCGGCTTTGATCATCGACGAAATGTCATCGAGAGTGACGTAGCAGCTACGCTCGGTATCGTAGAGCTTACGATTCGCGTAGCGCTTCACGACCTTGCGGTTCGACATGTCTTCCGCTTAATGGCTGCGCCGGGGAACGTCAAGCTCCTGCGCATCAGTCCCGATTCTGGCTCCCTACGCCTCGCAGATGCGAGATCATACCGCGCAACAACCCCGCGTCGTGCGTCGCGAGCTCGAGTCGACCGAGCATCGCGCGAAGCTTGGGCGCGAAGCGGTTCCGATGGGTTCGGCGAAAATAGCCATGCGCGTCCAGCGTCTCGAGCCACGCCTCTCCGAGCTCGTCGAGCTCTCCCTGACTTGCCCGGGTGACCGGTTCGCCCCGCGCTTCCGAGTGTCCGAAGGAGCGGACGGCAAAGAGCGTCAAGGCGACCGCATGGCTCAGGTTGTAGGAGGGATAGTCACCAAAGGTCGGCAACTGGAGGGTGGCTTGACAGCGCCGCAGCTCCGCGTTGTCCAAACCGTCCGCTTCGTTACCGAAGACGAGCGCGACCCGCGCAAACCCGGAGCGAGCGACTTTTTCGGCGAGTGCGGCGGGGCCCATCGGCGCGATGAGGCCGCGTTGGCGACGGTGGGCGCTTGTTCCCGCCACGAAATCGCAGTCCAGGACCGCTTCGGCGACGGTTTGACACACCGGGGCGGCGAGCAGAGCGTCTCGCGCGTGATTGGCGAATTTTCGGCTCTCGGACTGGTCGACCTCGCAAGAGGGTGCGACGAGACGCAGGCGCGCCCCGAGATTTGCACACGCCCGGGCGGTGAGACCGAGGTTCACGGGGCCGGCAGTCCGGACCAAAACCACGACGAGCTCATTCATGGGCAAAAGAAAAAAGCGAGGTGGGAGAGCTTCCGCAAGAGATTGTTCGTGGTGCCCGGGGGCGGAATCGAACCACCGACACGCGGATTTTCAATCCGCTGCTCTACCAACTGAGCTACCCGGGCACGGCACGAGCCGCAAAGCGGAGCGCCGTGAGTACCTGTGGCGAGACCCTCTGTCAAGACGGCAATGTGGTGCTCAGGGGCCCGGAGCAGCCGAGTCGTCCAGATCCTGATCCACGAAATCTACGAGAAGGGGACAGTGGTCCGACAGGCGCTGGAACACGGGAAGAGAGCGGGAGCTGACCGGGCGACAAGCGAGGTCACCACAGGCGCCGCAGACCCGCGTCTCCTCCGACGCGAGCTCAGCCATGTCGGCGCTGATTACCACATGGTCGAGGACGCTGCCGTGCTCGCCGTAGTACTCGGTGCAGGGGACCGACGCGGGAAGCACTCGAAAGGCGGGAGACTGGGCCGTCAGCGTTTCCTCGAGCATGCGGATCTCGGTCGCGCTGTCCTCGACGTCGCAGGGCCCGCACCCCATCGTGTTGAAGTCTCCAGCGAAGACGAAATCGCGATCCCCGCTCGTCGCCATGCGCCGTTTGGCCACCTCTTCGATGCGCCGCCAGGACTCGCGTCGATGCTCGAAGTCGGATGCTTCGCGCCCCGAATCCAAGTGAACGGTCGCGAGATTGAAATCCAACCCACCGCGCTTCGACGAGACGTAGGCGAGCAGGGCTGGACGTTTCTCGCCGCAGCGTCCTTCTCGGTCGTCCGAGGTTGGGTCGAGGTAGGGTTCGGTTTCGAGCTGGCTCAGCGTCACCCGATCGCTCCGGTAGAAAAAGCCCACGTGCTGCTTTTCTTCGCCGGGACAATCGTCGAACACGGACGCCCAGCGTCCGCCCGTGAATGACTCGAGCGCTGCACTCACCTGCTCGAGTGCAGCTCGCGCACGGGCGTGCTGTTTGAATTCCTGGAGCGCGATGACGTCCGCATCGAGGGTGGCGAGCGCGCAGGCGAGCCAGTCGAGGTCCGTGCCGCCGGAGCGGCTCACGCCGCGCATCGTCCCGTCGGGAAACCAGCGCACGTTCCAGACGGCAAGGCGAAGAACTCCCTCCTCCTTGCGCTCGGCGCGCCCCGCGGAGACGAGCTCTCGACAACGAGTGGCGTCGTGCCAGATCGGTGACATGCGAGCAAAGGGGACGGCCGGCGGGGCTTTCCGGTGAGGGTCGTTGTCAGTGCTCGCACACGCGCACAAAAGCAATGAGATCCAGGGGAGCTGCTTCATCGCGCTCTGGCATAGCCGCTCCGGCGCGCGGTCGCCAGAGCCCTAACGACTGAATTCGAGGGCGATGGGGTTTGTGTCTCGGCCGACGCGCGTCAGGCGCCTAAATGCTCGGCGCCGTCCGAGATGTTGGAAGATTCCGCGGACCAAAGCTTCCCCGGTGCCGCGGTAGCGCACCTCGAGAGAGATGCGCTCGTCGAGCTCGGCGAGCCGGCGCACCTCCGTCACCTTCGGGATCCGCTCGAGGGCTCGAGCGAGCTTTTCACGCTGCTTGCCTTTGCCCCCTTCGACAGTGACCCGGAACGCGGCACCGCGCTGGGATTGCACGAGCCACGCGGCGAGGACCTTGCGCTCGAAGATGGGCAGGAAGAGTTTGGACCAGGCGTCGTAGAGGGCTTCTGTCGCCGCTGCCGCGTCCGCGCCGCTGCCATTTGCCGGAAGGGTGACAGAGGACAGCGTCTCTGCGGTCGTGACGTCGAAGGCCACGACTTCGCCGGTGCCCCGCACGGTGGTGCTCTCTTTCCCCGGCACCACCTTGATCCGCATGGCTAGGGCGATCACGACGTCGGCGTTCGTCCGGCGTGCGAGCGGCAACAGGGCCGCCGGGTCGAAGAGTTTCTGGGCCAACTCCGCGCCTCCCAAGCGCACCCGCTCGGGCACGCGCACGGGCTTCGCCCGCGCAGCGATCACGTCGTTCAGCAGCTCGGCGGGTCCACGACGCCAAGCGAGGCGCCCATCTGAGAGCTCGGACTCGAGATTGAGCACCAGGACCCGGGGTTTCTTCGCCGGCCGCGCCTCGCCCGGTGCCGCGGTGAGCGCCGCGAGGATGAGCAGGGGGATCATGGGCCCTTGGCGGATGCGAACTCGGCTTGCACCGCCGCCTCCGCCTCTTTGTCGTTGTTCTTCATTGCGCGAAGCAGACGGCGCAGTTTGATGGCGAATTCAGCGATCTGGCGGAGATAGTCGAGGGCCTCCGGATCCGCGGAGGCCTCGGGGCCTTCCTTGGCGAGCTGTACCTTCACCCCTGCGTCGATCTGCTGAATCAACCGAAGGAGAACGGTGAAGGTTTCGATCTTGAGGTCGCGGAGTTTGCGATGAAAGTGCTCACCGATCTCCTCGGGAGCCTTGCCCAGCTTGTGGTTGCGCTCGAAGTCCACCATGAGCGTGCGCAAACGTTTTTTGAGCGGCTTCAGGCGCGCGTCCCGGGCCTTCTCGAGCGCCAGGATCATCTTCTCGAGCCACTCGAGCTGCCCCTGCGGGTCCTCGGGCGGAGGCCCGAGCTCGACGAATGGATTGTCCGCCACGCGCTTAGCTTAACCCTCGCTCGGAGCTGGGGATAGTCAGGGCGTGTCACCGACCTCGCGCGCCGGTTGCTCAAATGCCCTTTGAAGCTCGGGCGGGAGGAGCGGGCGCAGAAGCGCCAGTGCCTCGGCGTTCGGCGCCGCTTCGCCGGTGAGTCGTCGCTGATTGACGGAGCCGCCGGCGACGTTGAGCGCCTGGAGAATACGGGTCTGCTCGGCCTGGAGCGCTTGCGTGAGAGCCTGATTCTGCTGCGCTTCTTGGAGCGCGGCTTCGATCGTCTGAAGCGCCGCGACGACGGACTGCGCCCGCTGCGCATCGTCAAACGCCTCTTCGAGGTTATCCGGCACCTGGCTCGTGGCTTCGCTCACCTGGGGCGGCAGCTGCGCTGGGGCGGTCTCCTCGTCGCCCGTTGCCGCGGCAGCCTCCTGCTGCAGCGCGTCCCGGCGCTCCTGCGCCTGTCGTGCGGCTACCTCGCGCTCGCCGCGGTACATGCCGAACAGCCCGGCCATGATCGGGCCGATCACCCCCGCGCCGGGAAGTGCCGCACCCAAACCCCAGCCGAACGCCATCGCGAGGTCAGGCAAGGCGGCCCCTAGCCGCTCGCCCAAGGGTTTGCCGTGCAGCTCCGAGCCTTCCGGGGGGAAGATCGCCCCAAAGACCCTTCCCAGCGTGAAGATCGCCATGAATCCGGACAGGATCTGCCCGACGACCGGCGCACCCATCAGCGTCGCGACCGCCGGAGCGATGCCGAGCCCCGCCTGCGCGTAGGGGTGGGAGATGAGCTCGGCGGCCTTGGCAAATGCGCCGCCAAACCCGTCGAGAAAGCCCCCGTCGCCGTCGGCTTGGCGAACTTGGTTCGGATCGGTGGGAGCGGGTCCGTTCGGCTCCGCCGCACGGGTCGTCGTTGGCCCGTCGGTGACGACGATGTCCCGTTCGCCCTCTACGGCGCCTGGCGTGGGCCCAGTCGTCTCGACAGGGGTCCCTGCATCGGGCTGCTCGGTTCGGGTGAGACCTGCTTCGGGCCTCAGGGCGACATCCGTCACGGCGTACTACTCCTCACGGCTCTACGGAGACATTAGCGCTCAGGCTTCACCTGGTTATGCTTTTTCGGCCTCCGCGGCGCAAAGAGCTCAAAAGATCCTTACTTTTTTGCCGTAGCTTCGCATTCGCCGGTCCTGCACAGTAGGGTGTGGCCATGGAGTCGATCGCCCTCACCGCGCTGGCCAACGCCTCCCGAGATGACCGCAAGGCGTTTCTGACCGCCCGTTGGTCCTCCCTCCTCATGCTCAACTACGAAATCGACCCCGCGCGTCTCGCGTCGCGCCTCCCAAAGGGCTGCGAAATCGACTTCTTCGAGCGCCGGTGCTTCGTCTCCGTCGTCGGGTTCTGGTTCACCAACACCCGCGTGCACGGCTTCAAGGTGCCGCTCCACGACGCCTTTGAAGAGGTCAACCTGCGTTTTTACGTCCGGAGCAAGGTGGACGGTGAGTGGCGGCGTGGCGTGGTCTTCATCAAGGAGCTCGTCCCCAAGGCGGCGGTGGCGGCCATCGCGCGCGCGGTCTACAACGAGAACTATCACGCCACCAAAATGCGCCATGAGCTCCCACCCGGCGGAGTCGAACGCGCCCCCGGCGAGCGAATCGCCTACTACTGGCGCCACGACGGCTACTGGAACGAGGTCTCGGGGGTGATCGGCGACCGAGCGATCGTCCCCGAGGTGGGTACGGAACCCTGGTTCATCACCGAGCACTATTGGGGCTACGTGCGCAGCGCCGACGGCTCGACCCTGGAGTACCAGGTGGAGCATCCGTCCTGGGCGGTGGCTCCGGTGGAGCATCCGACGCTTTCGTGCACCACCGACCGACTCTACGGCGAGGAGTTTTCAGACGTGCTCACCGGCGCGCCGAGCTCGGCCTTCGTTGCGGTGGGCTCGGAGGTGTCCGTCTACCCCGCCCGCACGGTGCCGGGCTCGGAGCCCGCCGAGGACGATTGAGATGGCCCGTCGCCTAGTTGACCGTCTCGGGCTCGGACTTCTCATCTTCGGGCTTGGGCTCGCGGCCTTCGCACTCGAGAGCGAGCTCGCCGTCCTTTACCACTACGTTTGCCGAACCGCCGTTCTCTAACGCCCCGAAGAGGATCTCGTCGGCGAGCTTGCGTCGGATTTGCTGGTCGATCACCCGGCGCATCGGTCGCGCACCGTTGTCTCGATCGTAGCCGTTCTTGGCCAACCATTGGCGGGCTTCCTGCGAGAGCTCGATCGTCACATCCTTGCCCTTGAGCTGCTCTTCGAGCTCAGCGGTCATCTTATCGACGATCTGCTCGATCACTTCCTTGCTCAAGTGACCGAAGACCACCCACGCGTCGAGGCGGTTGCGGAACTCGGGGCTGAAGGATCTCTCGATCGCCTTCTTGGCGTCGGTTCCCTTCGCTTCCGTCGGATTGAAACCGACTCCCTTGCTCGACATCTCCTGCGCGCCAGCATTCGTGGTCATGATGAGGATCACGTTGCGGAAATCCGCCTTACGACCGTTGTTGTCGGTCAGTGTCGCGTGATCCATGACCTGGAGCAGAATGTTGTCGATCGTCGCGTGCGCCTTCTCGATCTCATCAAGCAGCACAATCGCGTGCGGGTTCTTGATCACCGCGTCGGTCAGAAGCCCGCCTTGGTCAAAGCCTACGTAGCCCGGAGGCGCTCCGATGAGGCGGCTGACCGTGTGCTGCTCCATGTACTCGGACATGTCGAAGCGCAGAAGCTCCACGCCCATGAGGTTCGCGAGCTGACGGGCAACTTCGGTTTTTCCGACGCCGGTGGGTCCGCTGAACAGGAACGAGCCGGTCGGCTTGTCCGGCGAGCCCAGACCGCTGCGCTGCAGCTTGATCGCCGACACCATCGCTTTGATCGCGTCGTCCTGGCCGTAGATCACCAGCTTCAGGTCGCGCTCGAGGGTCGAGAGGCGCTCCTTGTCGTTCTTGCTGACCGTCTTCGGCGGAATCTTGGCCATGCTGGCCACGATCTGCTCGATGTCCTCGACATCGACGATGCGCGCGTCCTCGCTGCCCTCGACGATGCGCAGGCGCGCCGCCGCTCCGGCCTCGTCGATCACGTCGATCGCCTTGTCCGGAAGGAACCGCTCGTTGATGTACTTCGACGACAGCTCCGCGGCCTCCTGAACTGCTGCCTCCGTGTATTGAACGTCATGGTGCTCTTCGTAGCGACTCTTCAAGCCGTGTAGGATCTTCACCGTGTCTTCGAGGGAGGGCTCGGGCACCTCGATCTTCTGGAAGCGACGCGCCAGCGCCCGGTCACGCTCGAAGGAGCCCTTGTACTCCTTGTAGGTCGTCGAGCCGATGCAACGCAGATCGCCGTTGGCGAGCGCGGGCTTCAAAATGTTCGAGGCGTCGAGGGTTCCGCCACTCACTGCCCCGGCACCGACGATCGTGTGGATCTCGTCGATGAAGAGGATCGCGTTTTCCTTTTCCGTGATCGCTTTCACGACCGCTTTGAGGCGCTGCTCGAACTCACCGCGGAACTTCGTCCCGGCGATGAGCGAGCCCATGTCGAGAGCGAAGACCTCAGCGTCGAGCAGGATCTCGGGTACACGCTCCTCCGCGATCGCGAGCGCCAACCCTTCGGCGATGGCGGTCTTGCCGACGCCCGGCTCACCGACGAACACCGGGTTATTCTTGCGGCGGCGGCAGAGCACGTGAATCGTGCGCTCGAGCTCGCGCTCGCGCCCGATCATTGGGTCGATCTTGCCTTCCCGTGCGCGCGAGACGAGGTCGGTCGTAAATGCTTCGAGCGGGTCGCTCTTCTTTCCTCGGCGCCCTTCGCCGTCTTCGTCGTCTTCGTCGACCCGTTCGATCTCCGGGCTGCCGGCGATCTCGCTGCTCTTGCTGACCCCGTGGGAGATGTACTCGAGCACGTCGAGGCGCGAGACGTCTTGGTTGCCGAGGACATAGACAGCCTGACTCTCAGGCTCGCGAAACATCGCGGCGAGAATGTCCCCGGCGTCGATCTCCTTCTTGCCCGAGCTCTGCACGTGGATCGCCGCGCGGCGCAGGACGCGCGTGACCGCCATCGTCTGCTCGAGCTCGAAGGGCCGGTCTTCGGGGACCGCCGCCACTGAGTCCAAATGTTCTTTCAGGTCCTCTTCGATCTTGCTGATGTCGGCGCCGCAGGCTTCCAGGATCTCCAGGGCGAAGCGGTTGCTGAGCATGGCCAGGAGCAAGTGCTCGAGGGTCACCATGTCGTGACGGCGTCCGCGGGCTTCGTCCACCGCTTTGTTAAAGGTCTCTTCGAGCTCTTTGCTGATCATGTAGAATCCTCTGCGCGTCTGCAGTGCTTCAAAAGACTATAAGCCCGCCGGAAGATTCCGGCTATGGGTTACGCCCGCCCCGCTCCAACACGGAACCTCCAAGGTGGGTCTCGGAACCGCAGCGTCAATGTGCTTCACTCCTCCTCGCCATCGAGCGCCGGTTCGACGCTCGTGCGCAGCGGGTACTGGTGCTCGCGGGCCATCTCCATCGTCTTCTGCGCCTTCGTCTCCGCCACCTCGTAGGTGAAGATACCGGCGGTCCCGACCCCGTGGGTATGCACGTGGAGCATGATGTACTGCGCTTGAGACTCGGAATGGTGGAAGATCCGCATCAGGACCATCACCACAAATTCCATCGTGGTGTAATCGTCGTTGTGCACCAAAACCTTATAGAGTTTCGGGCGCTTGACCTTCTTGCGGGTCTCGGTCGCCACATCGCCTTCGGCCTCCATCGGGTCCGGCCCGTTCGGGTCATCCCCATCGCTGGCCACGATGGTCAGTAAGCGCTCGTAATCCTTGGCCATTTCGCTGCTCGTGGGCTCCCACGGTCGCCGTCGCATGTGTCCGAGTATAGTCACGTCGCTTCCACCTGGCGAGCCACCGGTACACAGAAGGCGCACAGAACAGCACGCCGTCTTCCGCCGATACTCCAGCGGGTGCCGTGTCCCGATTTTGCGGGACGCGCCCGATAGGTGGTCGCAGAATAATGAAGAGAATCGTTCATGTCGCGCTCTCGGTCGCGGTCCTCGCCGGATGCACCGAGACTCTCGACCGCAGCGCGCGAAAAGTCGATCCCCCCCGGGTCGAAGACAGCGCCCAGACCTGTACGGACCGCGTCGACAACGACGACGACGGCCTCGTCGACTGCGCGGATCCCAATTGCGTCGATATCTGCGGGACCCCCTCCAACGAGACCGATTGCGGCGACAGCATCGACAACGATGAGGACGGCCTCACGGATTGCGAGGACAGCGAGTGCGGCGAGGCCCAGGGCTGCGGCCCGGAGAACACCGACGAGCGCTGCTCCGATGGGCGCGACAACGACCTCGATGGCCTCTTCGATTGCTTCGATCCCGGATGCCAGAGCTCGGTCGAGGTCGATTTCTGCGGCGACGAGAGCTCGGACGACGCCTGCCGCGACTTGATCGACAACGACATCGACGGCGAGCTCGACTGCTCGGACAAGGACTGCCTCGGCGCCGCCCCCTGCCTCGTGGGAGAGCCGGAGGACGATGCCGCCGCCTGCAGCGATGGGCTCGACAATGATGAGGACGGGTTGCGCGACTGCGCCGACCCGGAGTGCCAAAACGCAGAGGTCGCGAATTGCCGGCGAAGCGAGACCGGTCCCGATTGCGCGGACCGGGTCGACAATGACGGCGATGGCGATCAGGACTGCGAAGACAGCGGCTGCGTGCTCGACCCGGCCTGCGAAGATGCAGTCCCGGAGAACGACGCCGTCACCTGCGCCGACGGTGTAGACAACGACAAGGATGGCGACATCGACTGCGCTGACCGAGACTGCGTGGTCGCCGCGGAGATCTGCGGCCCGGAAGAGAACGCCCGCTGCACCGATGACATCGACAACGACGGCGATGGCAGGGTCGACTGCAAGGACCCGGACTGCGCCACCGCATCCGCCTGCACGCCCCTCGAAGTGGAAGACAGCGCTGCGGAGTGCAGCGACCGCGTGGACAACGACGGGGACGGCTTCGTCGACTGCCAAGACAGCGGCTGCCTCGGAGTCGGCCCCTGCGGTCCCGAGGTCAACAACAACGCCTGCAGCGACACGATCGACAACGACGGGGACGGCGATACGGATTGCGCGGACAATGATTGTGCGGGGGTCGCTGCGTGCGCGGGGGATCCGGAAAACGACGGCACCGAGTGTAGCGATCTGACGGACAATGACGGAGATGGATGGATCGATTGCGCCGATCCGGGCTGTGCGGGAACGGCCTCATGCGACGGGAGCGATGAGCTCCGGTGCGACGACGGGTTCGACAACGACGGAGATGGCGCCCTCGACTGTCTCGACCCGGACTGCGCGAGCGCTCCGGCGTGCTCCTCCGTGACGAATGAGCTGTGCTCGAACGGCCTCGACGACGACTCAGACGGCCGCACAGATTGCGAAGACTTTGATTGTCTGCTCGACTTCGACGAGACCGTCTGCGACGTCGGGCTCACGGTAGTAGACCTGCAAGACCCCCGGAGCCCGAAGCTCTCGGGCGTGCGCGGAGATTCCATCGACGACCCAGTCCGTGTTCGAGGCGTGGTCGTCGTCGCCGTCGATCCATCGAGCCCACGGCTCTTTTGGGTCGCGAGCCCCGGGGCTCAGGGTCCTTACAGCGGCCTGCGGGTTTATCTGCGCGGCGAGGTCGCGGACGCGGAGGTGCTCGTGGGTGACTCGCTGGATCTCGCGGGTCTCATGACCGAGTCTGTCGGTCAAACCACCCTCGACAGCTACGCCTTCGTCCTCAACGGCACTGCCCCGATCCCGAGCCCCGTTCCCCTAGCGCCCATGGATCTCGGGGCCGATCTTCCGCTCGACGAAACGCAAAACGACCGGGTCGAGCAAAACCCGACCACCGGCGAGATCATCGACCCCGTGGACGATTTTGTCGCCGCTGAACGTTTCGAGTCCGTCCTCGTCGAGCTGACGGATCTTCGAGTACAGGAGCAAAGCGACGAGCGGATCGTGCTCGCTGATGAGGGTCTGGAGCTGCTCGTCGGCACGCGTTTCTTCGACCCGGGCGCGCTCGCTCCGGGGCAGCGCATCGATTCGATCGCGGGCCTTCTCACCTATCGGCGCGCACCGCTCGGCTCGGACTTCGCACGCGACTACGTCCTCGAGCCCCGAAACGGGGGCGACTGGCGCTACTCCGACCCCCTCGACGACGACGGCGACGGCTTGAGCAACGCCGAGGAGCTCGTGGTGGGCACCGATCCGAACGATCCCGACACCGACCGCGACTACTTCACGGACGGCGAAGAAGTGGGACTCGACCCCGGGGCGCCGCTCGACATCGATGGTGACGGCACGCCCGACGCCCTCGAGTCTTTCCTGATCGACGTGGACGGCGACGGAATTCCGAACGAGTTCGACGCGGCGGAGCTCGTGGCCCCCGACGAAGACCGGGACGGTGACGGCATCGCGAACAGTGAAGACACGGACGACGACGGCGATGGGATCTGCGACCCGGGCGCACCGATCGTGGACTGCGCACTCGTCGACGGCATGGCCGACCCCTGCCCCTTCGCGCCGACGCCGAGGAGCAGCGAGGCCTTCCCGGGCAACGTCACGCAGAACTCGGATGCGAGGGCGACTTTCGGCGACGTGTATCTCATCGGGAGCGCGCTCTATCCGGAGGCTACCGTCGCCGACGCCTGCGACTTTGATCCGGACGGCGATCTGATTCTGGGGACCACGGACAACTGCCCGCTCCGATTTAACCCGACACAGGAAGACCAAGACGGCGACGGCATCGGCGACGCGTGCGACTCGAATCTCGGATTCATACCCCTGCCCTGCGCCGACCCAGAAAACGGAGGCAGCGACCTCTGCGACCTCGTGATCGAAGAGGTGCTTTACAACCTGTCTACGGCCGCGAGCGGCGGGGTACTCGATGCGAACCGGGACGGGGTCGCCAGCATCACCCAGGACGAGTTCGTCGAGCTTCGCAACGTCTCGCGCTTTCCCTTGGATCTCAGTGGCTATCGCCTCGACGACGAGCTCTCGAGCACGGGCCCGGCACGCCACGTGTTTCCGCCCGACACCCTGCTCCAACCGGGCCAGCGCTTGCTCGTCTTCGGAGGTGGGACGCCCCGTTCCTTCCCGTCGTCGGTGCTGGTTCAGACCGCTTCGAGCGGCTCCCTCGGCCTGAACAACGACGGTGACCGGATCATCGTCTCCGACGGATTGAACGTGCTGGTGTCCCTCGGCTTCGGGGGCCCCTTTGACGAGGTGCCGACCGCCACCCCCCGCAACGTCTCGATGACCCAGTACCCGCAGGGCACCGGGCGCTGGGTGGCGCACCCGGACCGGCGAGACCCGGTGGAAAATGACGTTCGGACTGTCTCCCCCGGTTTGCCTCCGGACAACGGCAATCTTCCGAAGGCGCCGGGGACACTCAGTCTTGCGCCCTGAGCCCGGGAATTTCCCCGAGATTCGATTGGAACGCGACCCGCACTTGCATGAGACTGGGAAGCAGTGACTCGAATCGGTGAAATGCTGGTGCAAGAGGGCCTGCTCTCGAGCGAGGAGCTCGACCGCGTCCTCGCGTTTCAGAACCGGAGCGTTCCCCCGATCAAGCTCGGCGAGGCGGTTGTAGCCCTGCAGCTGATGACCGAGCTCGAAATGCTCGAAATCCTCTCGGAGCGCCTGGGGGTGCCGTTTGTGCGCCTGGCGCGGGAAGACGTCGACCCGACCGCGCTGGCCCTGATCGGCAAAGAGGCGAGCAAGCGGCGCCGGGTCCTGCCCTACAAGTGGGAAAATACGGGTGGGCACCGAAGAGTGGTCGTCGCGATGACCGATCCCTCGGACCTCTCGACCATCGATTCGCTTCAGTTTGAGCTCGGCGTCCCGGTGATCCCCGTGCTCACGAGCGCCCAACAGCTCGACGACGCGGTCGCAGCCCTCTCCACCGAGCGCTCGCGCCGAGAAACGCTGACGAGCATGGAGACGATGAGCTCGGTGGACACGATGCCGAACTACCGTCCCCCGTCGCGCCAGGAGCGCCCCACCCTCGAGAGCTACGTGGTGACCCTGAGAATCATCGACGGCCCGGACAAGCTCTACCCGGTACAACTTCTCAATGGGCAGCGTTTGATTTTCGGCCGAAGCAGCCGCGCCGACGTGAGCATCGACAACCCGCGCCTGTCCCGGCAGCACTTCATGATCGACATGCACGAAGACGAGGTCGAGCTCACGGACCTCGGGAGCCGCAACGGGACCCTCGTGAACAAGGACCGGGTGGACAAAGCGCTGCTTCAGGCGGGGGACACGGTGATCGCCGGGGCGACCCACTTTCTGGTCGAAATGCGCTGAAGATCCGGCTTCCTGCGGGGTCGGCGCTGGCCTTCACGCATCAAAGCAGGCCATGCTCTCGGGCATGCTTCTCGTCTGCTCCCGCACCGCGCGTTTCGCTTCCATGCTCGCCGTCTTCAGCCTCCTCAGCGGCTGCGGCGACGACCCGGCCGTTGCCGAGCGCAATGGGAACACGAACCGGATAGGCGGGGACCCGGACACGAACTTCAGCACCAACCAGAACGACAACACCAACGCCAACGCCAACAGCAGCGACAACGCCATGGGAGTGCCGGGCTGCACAAACCCGGACGCGGAGAACTACGACCCGGATGCCACGGTCGACGACGGGTCCTGCGTGGTGCCCTTCACCTGGAGCCTGGGTCCGCCTCTCGGGACCGAAGTGCCCGATCTCGGCACCGTCGCCCATCCTCTGACCCCGCTCGCGCTCTGGGAGACCTCGGCCGCGCCGCTGCCCACGAACGCGTGGTGGATGAACCTCGCCCTCGGCTCTCAGGGCTTCACGGTGAACGCGATGCCGCATCTGGTCCGCGCCTTTTCGGACCGGCTTCAGGTGAGCCGCCAAAACCTCGCAGAGATCCCCATCGCCATCTTTGCGACTTTTAGCGCACAGATCGAGCTTCGCGCTGTGGAATCCTTCAGCGCGTCGCCGCGGATTGTCGACTACGACCTGTTGTCCGTCATCCTGCAGTGGACGAGCACGAGCGGCACGATGACCACCCCTCTTGTTCGTGGCTCCCCTTACATCACCGCCGAATACGACGGCCTCACTCCACGCCTGAGCTCGGCGGAGACCATCACAGCGCTCAACGGATCCGGTAGCCGCTACGGAGCGGTCCTGAGCGGCGGCGACACGTACATTCTCTATTTCAGCAGTGCCGTCGAGCTCAGCCTCAGCGCGGGTGAGCTCGAAGCCACGGCACCCTTCACCGGAACTCTGCGGGTCGCACGGCTGACGAACGAAGCGGTGCTCGACGCACACAGTGGGGCGATCCCCTTCGGCGGTGCCATCGAAGCGAGCATCGAGGAAGGGGTGGCACAGGTTCGCTTCAACTGGGAACGGGGTGGAACGGGTCCCTTGCTGATGATGAGTCTGCCGCACCACCGCGACAGCTTCGTAGGTGCCACTCTGACCGCGCTGAGCGAGCGAACGCTCCGAGGCGACATGGTGGGCGTGAGTGGCGACGACTGGACGATGGAGATGGCGCTCCCGGATTTGGGCGTTCAGGCGCCGCGACCGATCGATCCGAGCTCGCTTGCGGAGATCAGCAGCGCACTCGCGAGCGAGAAGGGCATACGGCCGACGGCTACGGACACCTATTTCTTCGGTACGCAGGTGGGGACGATGACCCGTCTGCTTCTGATCGCCGAGGCCCTCGGCGACGAACCGACCGCCGGCGAGCTCACGGAGGCGCTGAAGGCGGAGCTCGCGCCGTGGATCGCCGGTACCAACGCAGACCCGCTCGTGTATGACACGGTCTGGGGCGGGGTCGTTCCCGCGGCCGCGGCCTTCGACTCAGGCGCTCAGTTCGGCAGCGGCTACTACAACGACCATCACTTTCACTACGGCTACCACCTCTATGCTGCGGCCGCCGTCGCTCGGCGCGACCCCACTTGGGCCGCGGCGAACGGGGAATTCTACCGCACGCTGGCTCGTGACTTCATGAATCCGAGCCTGGCGGACCCTCATTTTCCACAGTTTCGTTCCTTCGATTGGTTTGTGGGCCACTCGTGGGCGGCGGGACTCTTTCAGTTCGCCGACGGGCGCAACCAGGAATCCACTTCCGAGGCGGTGCACGCCTACTACGCGGCGAAGCTCTTTGGTGAGGCCACGAACGACGACAACCTGAGAGGCCTCGGTTGGCTGCTCGCCGCAATGGAGATCCAATCGACGCAGCGCTATTGGCAGATGAAGGACCCGAGCGAGATCTACTTCGATAGCTTCGCGGCAAATGGCGTGGTCGGAATTCTCTGGTCCCTCAAGGCGGCGCACGAAACATTCTTTGGCAACAACACGGAATTCATCTTTGGCATTCAGGTTCTGCCTATCACTCCGGCGACCGAGCCGCTCATCGATCCGCTCTGGGCTGAATCGGTCTGGCCCATCGCCGCGACGTCGCTCACCCGGGCGAACCCGCCGATCGACAATGACTGGCGGTTGGTCATGGCCGCACTTCGGGGCACACACGACGTGGACGACGCGGCCACCTTGTTGGTGAACCCGTCCGGCCTGGGTCGCAGCCGGACGAATCTCCTGTGGTGGCTCGCAACCCGCCCCTGAGGCTCGCGCCTCAGAAATCCATCGAAAAACCGGCGTAGGCGCCGCCGGTAGTGGGGACGACGGACAGGCGTCCGGGGACCTCCCAGTCCCACTCCTGGGTGAGCCAGACGGCCACGCCGAGACCCACGGCTGCGCCGATCCCTCCTGCAAGATAGAGGGAGCGATCTTCGAGCTCCGGGTCCTGCCAGATCGTTTGCGTGCCGACCCCCACGACGGCGCCGAGCAGCCCCCCCGCGTTGAGCACGAGCGCACGGCTGCGGCTCATGGGGTAGTAGCGGGCGAGCAAACCGCCGCCGACTGCGCCGAGGTCGCTCGCGATGAGCGTGACCAGCCAGGTCGCCTCATCCGAGCCCGGGAACCGAACGGCACCTTGGGCCGCAAAGGCGAGCAGGCCGGACCACAGGCCCACGGTGTTGGCGGTGGAGACGTCCGCTGCGGTGGGCTCGAGCAGCTCATCGAGGGCGTAGGCCAAGCCCATTCCCCCGAGCTGCCCGGCGATCAATCCGGCGCTGAACTGACCGCTCGCGAAGCGGTCCGCGTCCGGATCGAGAAACTCCGCGTCGAGCGCGCCTTGAATCGCCGCCCCGTGCCAGAGCCCCCAGAGAAAGCCGGAGTTGAGCATCATCGACCGGCCCGGGGTGACGCCGTCTCGGCTGAGCGCATAGGAGCTGAGCAGACCTAGGCCCCCGCCCAAGCCGATCATCGCGCTCCACTCGGTGATGCCATCGCAGTCGAAAGCGAGGCAGAGCTCGCTTCCGAGCAACACGCCGTGGGCCGTCTGGAACAACATGAGCTCGGTTCGCGCGCCAGGCGTTGGCGTATTGTCGAAGAGGCCGGCGCGGTAGCCGCGCAAACGGGCGTTCGGGCCGCGGGCTAGGGTCTGCTCGAAGTCGAGAGGCGCCAAATCGTTGAGCGCCACCGCCTGACGTTCAGCGGACTTCGCCCGCACGGACCCGCTCCAGCGCTGCGAGCCGTTGGCGACGAAAATCTCATAGGTCCCCGCTGGCAAGGAGAGCTCGACCCGATCCCCCTGAAACTTGCGCAGCTCCGCGACCACTTTCGCGTCGGGCCCGTTGAAGAACACGCGACCGGCGATGTCCTCTCCGAGAGTGAAACCCGAATCCCGGACACGAAGGTCTGTGAGTGTCACATCGCCGGCGCCGGCGAGGCGAATGTCGTAGGAAGGATGCTGCGGTCCGCTCTGAGTGTTCTCGGTCCGCGCCAGCGTTTCCGCGTAGGCGAACTGGTAGGCCTCGTTCAAGGAAACCCGTCCGTCCTTCGAGAAGTCCGCGGCCCCGAGAAGACCGGACACCAGGTAGTGGGTGAAGAAGGAGCCCCGCAGCCGGTCAGACTCCTGCGCCGCCTCTGTTGCGGAGGCGGAGGTGAGGTAGGCGTACCCGCGCACCTCGGTCTCCTCGATGCGCAAGGGCCCGGGTCGCCGTTTGCCGCCCTTGAGGCGTGTGAGCGCACCGGACGCGCAGGAATCGAGGATCGCGATGCGCACGTCCGCAGCGACGCTATCGAGCCAGCCCCGGAGCTCGCGATAGGTGAGACGCTCTTCACCGAGGAGCAATCCGTCTTCATCCGAGTGGCCCGAGTAATAGACCACGAGCTCGACCCGCTCACCCTCGTCCCGATGGCCCTGGACCGCGGCCGAGACCTCGCGCATCGCCTCGGCGAGTGCCGAGCGGTCGGCGTTGAGGATGAGCCAGCGGTCATCCACGGCGACGCCACCGAGCGTTTCGAGCACGGAGGCCATCGCCGCCGCATCGGAGGTCGCATAGCGCAGGGTCACGCGCCCCGCACCGCCGTCGTTCACCCCCACGAGGAGAGCTAGGCGCCGTGCCGCGTCCGCCCGGTCCGCGCTCAACAGGACGAGCGCCGAGGCGAGCAGGGCGAGCCCTCCACGCCCGAAGCTCATGGTGACTTCTTCACCTCGAAGACATCCACGGAGAGCGCGGAGGGAAACTCCTGGACCGCCTCACTTCGGCGCGCGCGAAACGCTTCGACGATCGAGGCTACATCGAAGGGAGTTTCGGAGGTGACGAGAAAGAATCGCTCGAAGCGCGGCGCGTCGTCGAGCTCGTAGGAGCTGGGCAGGGGGCGGCCCGGTTCGATTCGAATGGGCATCGAGCCCGTCGCGGGCACGATCGGGCTCACGGTCCCGGCGCCGTCCACCGCGATCAGCGCGCCAAACAGGGGCGAAGGAGCGCGCACCAGAAAGCTCAAGACGTCGCCTTCCTGGGCCGGGTCACCATCGGCCATGCGCGACTCACCGTGAAAGACACTCAGAGTCGGTCCATCTCCTCCCTTGAGGCGAGTTGTTTCGATCGGTTCGAGGGGCTCCTTTGAGTCTTGCATCGGCAAGAGAGCGAGTACGGCCGTGAGCGCCGCCGCGGCGGGTAGGGCGAAGGTGAGCCAACGCGGCCGGGAGCGAACGCCTACGGCTCGGTCGAGATCGGCGCGAAAGCGGCTCGGAGGGATCTCGGCGAGGATCGCGCGGTCGGAGGCTTCGAGCGACGCGAGGCGATCCATGCCGCCGGGCTCGCGCGCCAGACGCGCCAAGACCTCTTCCTTCTTGGGTCCTTCGAGCTCGCCCTTGGCGAGACGCTCGAGCAGAAGCTGCGGCACGCGCTCGTCGCTCACGGCTCGACTCCTTCCAGCTCCTTCACCCGCGCCTTCAAGCCGCGGAGGCGTTTTCTCACCCCGGACACGGAGAGCCCCACTTCCTCTGCGACCTCCTCGAGGGTCATTCCGTCGAGCAAGTGCAACACCGCCATCACCCGGGTGGATTCCTGCTCCCGGCCAAAGATCCGCGCGAGCGCGTCGGCGGCGAGGCTCTGGGTCTCCCCGTCCCGGGCGCTCGCGATCCGCTCGAGGAGGCCGTCGTCGGAGCCCGACGGACGGCGTTTTCCAGCCCGAATCCGGTTCAGGCACACCTGCGTGGCCATGCGGTAGAGCAGGGATGAGGGAGCGCGGTCATCGAGGCGGTCCTGGTAGCGGACGAGCTTGATGAAGGTTTCCTGCATGGCGTCCCGCGCATCCTCCTCGTTCCGCAGGAGGCTTCGGCATCGGCGCAGGACCATGGGTCCATAGCGCCGATAGTAATCGTCGACGTCGATCGTCATCGATCGGGCGCCCCCAAAAGGGCGAGTGATCGCACGTACAGAAACCCCGCGGAGCGCATCTTCCGTCACCCTCGGCGGGAAAAAGTGACTCCTCCCGCTCCCTTCGCTTACCGGATTTCCGCGCCGCAGGCCAAAAGCCGCAACGCAGGCTGCACGCTTGTCCGGAGTCGCGAGGTTAGCTAGTTCCCCCCGCATGTCCGAACGCTACACACCCTCCGAGATTGAGCCCAAGTGGCAGCGCTACTGGGATGAGCACCGCACCTTCGCCACCGATGAAGAGTCGGACGCGCCCACCCGCTACGTGCTCGATATGTTTCCCTACCCCTCCGGGGCCGGCCTGCACGTGGGACACCCGGAGGGCTACACCGCGACCGACATCATCTCGCGCTACTTTCGCTCGACCGGCCACGCGGTTCTTCACCCGATGGGGTGGGATGCGTTCGGGCTACCCGCCGAGCAGCACGCGATCAACACGGGCACCCACCCCCGAGATACGACGAACGCCAACATCGACAACTTCCGCCGTCAGCTAAAGTCCCTGGGCTTCTCCTACGACTGGTCGCGAGAGGTGAACACCACGGACCCGGCCTACTTTCGCTGGACCCAATGGATCTTCCTCGAGCTCTTTGAGCGTGGCCTCGCCTACCAGGAGGAGATCCCCGTCAACTGGTGTCCGGCACTCGGGACCGTCCTGGCCAATGAAGAGGTGAAGGACGGCAAGAGCGAGCGCGGCGGCCATCCGGTGGTGCGCGTGCCCCTGCGCCAGTGGATGCTGAAGATCACCGAATACTCGGAACGACTCCTCGCCGGCCTCGAAGACGTTGAGTGGCCCGAAGGCACGCGCGTGATGCAAAAGGAGTGGATCGGGCGCAGTGAAGGCGCCGAGGTCGACTTTTCAATCGACGGCCACGAGGGGGAGAAGCTGCGGGTCTTCACGACGCGCCCGGACACGCTCTTCGGTGCCACCTTCATGGCCATCGCCCCGGAGCACCCGCTGGTGCAGCAGATCACCACGGACGACGAGCGCGATGCGGTCGAGGCCTACGTGCGCGAAGCGAGCAACCGCAGCGACCTGGAGCGCACCCAGAGCAAAGTCAAAACCGGGGTCTTCTGCGGCTCGCACGCGTTGAATCCGGTCAACGGCGCCAAGGTCCCGATCTACATCGCGGACTATGTGCTGATGGGCTACGGCACGGGCGCGATCATGGCGGTTCCCGGTCACGACGAGCGCGACTTCGAGTTCGCGAAGAAATACGGGATCGAGATCATCGAAGTCGTCTCGCCGGACGGCTCTCCACGCGGGGAGCTGACGCAGGCCGATCCCTCCCCTGGGATCGCGGTGAATTCCGGGAAGTACGAAGGTCTGAAGACCGACGAAGTCAAGCGCGCCATCATCGCCGATCTCGAAGGGGCGGGGACGGGGACGGGCAAGGTGCAGTATAAGCTGCGCGACTGGGTGTTCTCCCGCCAGCGCTATTGGGGGGAGCCCATTCCGATCTACTTCCCGGTGGAGTGCGACGGCGACCCTCGCAACAGCGATGACGTCACCATTCGCTACGATCAGCCGCACGCGGTGGATACGAGCGAGCTACCGCTCACCCTCCCGGAGCTCGACGATTACAAACCGGGCGACGATCCGGCGGGTCCCCTCGCCCGGGCAAAAGACTGGCGCTTCTTTGAGCGTGACGGTCAGTGGTACGCCCGCGAGACCAATACGATGCCGCAGTGGGCGGGGTCCTGCTGGTATTACCTGCGCTTCTGCGATCCGCACAACGAACGAGAGCTGATCTCGGCAAAGGCGGCGAAGCGTTGGCTCCCGGTAGACCTCTACATCGGTGGCGCCGAGCACGCGGTGCTTCACCTGCTCTACGCTCGTTTCTGGCACATGGTGCTGCAGGATGTTGGCGTCATCGACGCTCCGGAGCCGTTCGAGAAGCTCGTGCACCAGGGAATGATCCTCGGTGAGATGGAATACACGAGCTACCGCGATGCCGACGGCGAGCCCGTCTCTGCTCGATCGGTCGTCGAAATCGAACGCGACGGCGCGCTCCGAGAGGTGGTCGAGGGGACGGACCGGGTCGTCAGCCGCCTGAAGCTCGAGGAAAGCGACGTGGAAAAGAAGGGCGGCGAGTTCGTTCTGAAGAGCCACCCGGAGCTGCGCGTGGACGCGCGTGCCCACAAGATGAGCAAATCACGCGGAAACGTCGTGAACCCCGATGACATCATCGAGCAATTCGGCGCGGACGCGATGCGTCTCTATGAGATGTTCATGGGGCCCCTCGAAGCGGTGAAGCCGTGGTCCACGAGCTCGATTCAGGGGGTCGCGCGCTTTCTCGACAAGGTTTGGTCTGCGGCGACGGGGCCACTGAGCGACAGCCCTGCGACCGAGGAGATCGAGCGACTCACGCACCAAACGATCAAGAAAGTCACCGAGGACATCGAATCGCTGCGCTTCAACACCGCGATCAGCACCATGATGACCTTGGTCAACGAGCTCGGACGGGCGGACCCGGTGCCACGCTGGAACGTCGAGACCCTCGTGTTGCTCCTTCACCCCTTTGCACCGCACATCGCCGAAGAGCTCTGGGAGCGTATGGGACATGCGCCGAGCGTCCAGGGGGCTCCGTGGCCCCGCTACGACGAAGCGAAGCTGGTCGAGAAGGAGCTCGAGATTCCGGTGCAGATCAACGGGAAGAAGCGTGGCGTCTTACGTGTTCCCCCCGGGGCGACAGAAGACGATGTTTTTTCCGCTGCCGCGTCGGACCCGTCGATTGCGAAGCACTGGGATGGTAAGACTATAGCGCGCAAGATCTGGGTCCAAGACCGGATTCTGACCCTGGTGGTCAAAGGTTGAGCATGAGCAGCGTGAGCGACACGTCTACCCTCGCAGCCCTCGGACGCATCTCGAGAAGCGTGGCGCACGACTTCAACAACGCACTCACCTCCATTCTGTCTTCCGCGGAGTTGCTCGCCGAAGACACGGACAGCGACGACCCACGCTCCCGCGACATCGCCCGGATCCGACGTGCCTGCCTCCGAGCCCGAGCCCTGACGGTCCAGCTCCTCGAAGTCACTGAAAGTCGCCCGGCCATCCCGCGCCGAATCGAGTTGAAACAGCACATCGAGGAGCGCCGCGTTCTGTTCGAGAAGGCGATGGGAAATGAGAACACGCTCGAGGTCACCGGTAGAAGCTGCGACGTCGAGGTTGACGTGCACGAGCTCGACAACATTCTGCTTCGGCTGGCCATCAACGCGGGTTCGGTGATGCAAGGGGAGACGCTGACCCTTTCGACAGAGCTCGAGTACGGCCAAGTCGTGCTGCGCGCGCGGGATTACGGTGCGCCCGTTGAAGAGCGCGAGCTCGCCTTCGTCTTCGACCCCTCCGTTGGCCAGAATTACACCCTGGCCGGCGCCTACACCTTCGCAAAGGCGCACGGCGGCTCGCTCGAGGTGAAACCTCGCGAGGACGGCAACTTAGTCGTGCTGCGTTTGCCCGCCGCTCAAAGTGCCGAGGCGTGAGCGAGAAACTCCTCTGTGTCCTCGCTCGTGTGATCAAAGCTGCATACGAGACGTCCGACGGTTTGCTCCCGATTCCAGAAATGAAACGCGCAGCGCTCCCGTAGCGTGGCCATGCGTGCGCGCGGCCCCTCGAGCAAGACCATGTTCGCGTCGCAGGGGGCGTGGAGCGAGAAACCTTCGATCGACAGGAGCCCGTCGGCGAGCTGTTTCGCCCGAGCGTTCGCGCTGCGAGCCAGCTCTCGCCATAGGGCTCCATCGAAATAGGCGAGGTATTGCGCGGCAATGAACCGCGCCTTGCTCGGCAACTGGGTCACCTGCTTCAACACGGCGCCCGCGTCCGGGGCGATGGTCGAATCAAAGAAGACCACGGACTCAGCGCTCAACAGACCGTTCTTTGTACCGCCAAAGGAGAGTACGTCCACGCCGAGATCGCGGGTCGCCTCGCGCAGTGTGAGCCCCTGCGCCGCCGCCGCATTCGCGATGCGCGGCGTTGTCGGAGAGGAAATGGCGACCGCTCGTGAGGCTCGGCGTTTTATCCATGACCTCCAAAGTTTGATCGAGTTCGCTCAGAGAGCCAGAGGACCCACCGCGTTGAAGCCGATCCATGCCGCGATCGCAGCGGCGAGAGCTGCGATCAGCACGACGCCCGCGGGCCTACGATACCAGGGGCGGAACAGCTCGGAATCGAAGGTCTCGCTCAGGCGGTCCGTGAAGCGACGCATGGAGTCGCTCCAGGGCGTCGCCGCTTCACCGGCGTTTTGCTCGCGCAGCTCTCGGCACTTCTCGATCAGCTGCCGCTCGCGCTCGGCGAAATCGTCTTTCGCGCGAGCGAGCGTCTCGCGGACCCTCTCGAGCTCCCGGCGGGCGCGATCGAGCTTTTCCTGCGCGACATCGCGCTCACGGCTCAGGCGGACGGTTTCGTTGCGCAGGGCGAGCAGCTCCGCCTCCGCACCGTCGATCTCCTCGGGTACGCTGTCGCGCCGTGCGAGGGCCTTCGGCGCCACCTCGCTCACCGGGCCCTCCACCACCTCGCGAACGTTCGGGAGCTCGGAGGGCGCGTCCAACGCGGGCTCGGAACGTGCCGCGGCCGCTGGCTCGAGGGAGACGACCTCCGCACTGCTCAGGGTGGGCATCGGCTCGAGGGGCTCGGGGGCGGGGGCGTCCCAACTCGGCATGTCCGGCAGCTTGACGACACCGGTCTGCGTGTCGACCTGGAGGACGATCCGGATCTCCTGGGTGGTCTGGGTCTGACGCAACGGACGAACGTTCTCTTTCATGACTCCCTCGTCGTGTCGGCGGTTCTAGGGGGAGGTATGCAAACGACGCACCAGGTGTGACCGCGGGCTAAGTGCCTGATTTTCCTCGGGCACCGGTTTGGGGAGTGTGGCACACAGTCAACAATTCATCGGATCTGAGGAGACAAAATGGGTCGGCGACGCTTCACCCTACGCGAAGAACACCGGATTCTGATCACCGGCGGCGCGAGCGGCCTCGGTCGGGCCTTCGCCGAGGCCGCGGCGGCGCGGGGGGCCCGCATCGTGCTCGCCGATCTGCAGGACACGGATGCGGTTCGCGCCGCGCTCAGCCCCGCCGAGGTGCATGGCGTACGCTGCGATGTCTCGGATCCGGAGGCGGTGCGCGCGATGGTCTCGGAGGCGGTGGCGCATCTCGGAGGGCTCGACCTGGTGGTGAACAACGCCGGTGTCGCAGCGGCCGGGGCGCTGGAGCAGTCTTCGCTCGATGATTGGCACTGGCTGCGCGGCATCGATCTCGACGGAGTGCTCTACGTCGCCAAGGCGGTCCTACCAGAGCTGCGAAAGAGTCGCGGTTGGCTGCTCAATACCGCCTCGCTCGCGGCCTTCGCGCAGGCTCCGCACATGCTGTTCTACAACGTCTGCAAAGCCGGGGTGGTGGCACTGAGTGAGACACTCTATGGCGAGCTCGCGCGGGACGGAGTGGGTGTGAGTGTCTTGTGCCCGGGCTTCTTCAAGACGGGCTTGACCTCTACCTTTCGCTTCACCCATCCGGGACAGCTCCGCTTCGTGGAACGGGTGATGGCGAAGTCGAACGTAACCGCCCGGCAGATCGCGGAGCAGGCGCTCAAAGACATCGGCCGCGGTCGCCTCTACGTGGTTCCCGGCCTCTCCGCACGCACGACCTGGCTCCTGACGCGCCTCTTCCCGCAGTTCGCCCGCGATCGCGTCGCCGAGAGCTTTCACCGCGCGCTCGACCGGGCGCAGAGAGCCGCGGAGGGCTAGGGCTTCAGCTTCCGAGCTCGCGCGTGAACCATGATTCGACCGTGTGAATCAACCCCTGGCGTTGGTCGAGCAGCTGGAACACGTGGTCCGAATCCGGAAACATCTCTACGGTCACGTCTCGGCAGAGCGTCTTGCCGAAGGTGTCGACCATCTGCTCGCGATAGCCATACTGCTCTCGCCAGGATCGGGTGAACACGAAGAGCTGCTTCACGGCGCGCTCGGCCAAACGCGCGAGATCCTCGCTAAACTGCTCGCGGCTCGGAAAGGTCCGGTAGTTAAGGGCTTCGTGCGCTTCAGGAGCCGTGGCGTCACGCTCGCGCGGGCGCAGGCGCGAGATCAGTTTCCGCGCCACCTTGCGGGAGGCTCCCCGCTCGAGAAGGCGACCGCCATAGTGGCGAGCGTAAAATCCGGCGTTTCGGTAGGCGTAGCCATCGATTTGAACGACTCCGACCACCCGGGGGTCAGCCACCGCGCTTCGGTGCGCATCGTCCGCGCCAGAACAGATCCCGAGGATCACAAAGCGGTCGATTCCAAACTGCTGACCCAGAAAATCCATGGCCGCGCCCGTGTCGCCGACAGCGCGGGTCTCGTAGGCAGCCCCCTTGGCTTCGATGCTGTCGCCCAAGCCCCCGATATCGAAACGCAGCCCATGCACCCCAAGGCGTGCGAAGTGACGTGCGATTTCCACGAACAGGTCCTGAGGCCCTACGTGATGCACGAGGCCGGCATTTGAAAGGAGCAGGGCGAGGGGCTTCTTGCTCGGCGCCGTGGGTACGGTCGCAACCCCCAGCAGCGATCGCCCCTCGCCGATGGCGCAGGGGACTTCCTTCCAGGGGCGAGCCCGGGGACCCGCTGTGTCGTGCTGCGTCTCCTGGTTCATGAAAGCTCTTCTACCACGCATCGCAGGACCGGATGCGGCAGCATCACCTGTCTCAGGGTCATGTACGCGTCCCATCCACAGTCGAAATCGACATTGCGTCCGCTCCAGGACTTGGAGAACGCGCGCGCCAGCGTGACTCCATCCTCCTGCCCGCGGGTGGACACCACTGTACCGCGGGCGCAGGGCACACCGGTCGTCCCTGCGGCATCGAGCGCTTCGAGCTCACGCACGAGCTCCGGGTGGAGCGGGTAGCCGAGCAGCTCACGGCGGGCTGCCGCCGGTTCTCCGCTGTCGTCACGTCCAAACTCGTAGCGCAGCAGCTCGCGGTGCATCTGAACCCACGAGCGAAGGTGTGTCGCCCCGGAGGTGACCGGGTCCCAGAGGACCACGGAGTCGAGCGCGAGCTCGGCCACGCCGGCGAGCAGCGCTGCTCCGCCGCGAACCGCCACCGCGGAGAGGCGTTCGGGAGCCGAAACCTGATGCAGCTCACGAGCGGCGGTCACGATGTCGTTCTGCCAATCACGGGCCACGATGTCTGCGAGCGATCCCTCCGAATCGCCGCAGCCCGAGTAGTCGAAGCGCAGCACGTCGAAGCCCTCATTGGCGAGCATGCGAGCAAGGATCACGAGCGAGCGATGGGTCCTCGACTGCTCGGCGAGTAGGGGAGCGCACAGGAGCACCGCATGGCGCCGTGGGGTCGACTTTGGCGGGTGATGCGCGCCGTAGAGCGGGCGATCTCGGTTTCCGAAGTAGAACGTGTGCATCGTTGCTCAGGGTTTTCCGCCGGAGTCGTTTTCGGTGCTCGTCTCGTACGGGGATACAGCCGACCGCAAGAGCTCGTCTCTCTCGACTCTATAGCCTAACCCAAAACGTGTGCGGATGCTGCGCCAATCGCCGCAGCCTAGGCGACGCCCGCGAAGGCACGAGCTCTTCCGGCGAGCGACGCTGAGCGCTCGCTCTAGCGCCGTCGGCGACGCAGGAGAGCAAGTCCCGCGAGCACAAACCAGGGGGTGCCTGGCGTAGCCGCGCAGCCTCCGGAATCGACCACGACGCCGCCCGTCTCGTCAGCCTCCGCTCTGCTGAGACCACCTGTCCCCGATTGGCCGCCGGGTTCGCCCGCAACGCAAGTGCCCGAGGGCACATCGCACACCGGCGCCGATGGGTCGCCGCAGTCTGCGTCCCCGGTGCAGCGCGGAGCGCAGGTGCGGCCCGCGGACGTCTCGATGCAATCGTAGCCGACCCGGCACTCCGCATCGTCACTGCAGGGCTCGAGGCAGAAGTTTCGCCCGAACACCTGCGCGCAGAGCCCACCCCCGGTGCAGGACGCACCCTCGGTGCAGGACGTTTCACTGCAGTAGCCACCGACAAACGCCGGGTATTCCGCTTCGGTCAAACAGCTGAGTCCTGCAACGCAATTGACCGTCGAGCGACAGGCCTCGCCGAGAACGGCGGTGCCCTCTGCGCAATCGTCGGCACACGCTCCAGCCACCCACTGGCAGCTCGACGAGCATCGGTCGACGCGCTGACCGCATGCGCCGCAGCCGGTCGTGTCGGTCTCGCCGGGAGCACACACGCCTTCGTCGCTGCACTCGCCAAACGTCCCCCAGAACCCACCTTCGCAACTTCTGCTCTTGGTGCCGCAGTTCCCGCAGGGCACTCGATCTACGGCCCCGATCTCGCACTCGCTCGAGATGCCCTCAAGCGTGACGTTCAGTGCGTAGAAGACGAAGTCCTCGGCGACTTCCGGGGCGATCTGCACCGCGTAGGTGCCGGGAAGGAGCGGCTCGAACTGTACGACGTTACCGGTCTCGGTCGGCACACCGGGACTGACCATCTGCCCGTCCGCAGCGCGAAGGGCTACGGTCAAGGCACCGGACGCCGGTCGGTGGACCGCGTCGAGGAGAATTCGTGATGGCGCGTCGATCGATAGGGCGTACCAGTCCTCGTCTCGAGCGATGTAACCGGCGGTTGCGCCCATCGGGAGTGCGGCCGCCTGGCTCTGCAGATTGTTGGCTTCCCGGTCGTCGTCCATGCGCGCCGTGACGTCCATCCGCGGAGTGGCTGCTGTGTCCTGGAAGCAGGTCCAACCGCAAGCCGCTTTCTCTACCGAGAGCCGGGCATAGACCTCGAGATTCGTATCGCCGTCACCCTTGAAGTCACCAGAGCAATCAAAGGTGCGCTGCACCAGATTCGACTGCACCTCCTGCACGGTGACGTTGAAGACGGTTTGGAAGATCTCGTCGGCGAAGGCGTCACCGACGAAGAAGGCCGCCTCGTAGACCGCGATGTTGACCGTATCACCTGCGGTGAGCTCGACGATGTCGCCCTTCACCTCGACCTCGACTTCGCAGAAAGTGCGCATATCGTCCCGGATCGCCTGCGTTGGAACGATGAGGGTCACTTTCGCGTCATCGACGGTTTTTGACGCCGACTGTAGGGTGGGGATCGCCTCCGCGCGCACCGGTGCCAAAAAGAATACGACGGCGAGCGCGATTGCCTCGCAATACTTCTTCATCACTGCCTCGCTGATTGACGGCGGACCGAGATTCTGACCCGCCAAGTCGTGTATCGGCGGGAGGCGCCGAAGGTTGTGCAGAAAAGCCGTGCTGTTTTTTGGCGCCTCATGACTCGAACAGGAGCACCCACCGCACCTGCGACGTCGAGGCGCCTATCCGTTCTCTGAGACCGTGCTCTCGCGCTCGAGCGCTCGCGACGGGGAGCGCAGGCTTCGCACCAGGACCTTGGCCGCGCCCACGAAGGGATAGAGGTTCAAGGCGCGCACGGACATGTACTTGTGCTCGTCCCGGCTGCTGAGCCCGAGGCGGAACTCCTCTTGCCCCTTCGGGACGTAGATGCAGCCCGCCATCCAGTCCCAAACCGACAGCATGATGCCGTAGTTGCGATCCCAGTGGCGCTCTTCGGAGCTGTGGTGAAGCTGGTGCATGGCCGGGCTGCTGAAAACGTAGCTCAGGTGCGGTCCGTAGGACAGCCAGATGTGGGAGTGTCGAAGATTAGCCACACAGCTGTAGGCGATCTCGAATACCGTGAAGAAGACGATGGACAGGGCTACGACGTCCGTCCCCCACAGGTAGCTGTGAACCCCGGTGGCCACACCCACGAGCATTACCTGGACCTGCGAGATCACGATCCCGTCGATCGGATGCTCTCGGTAAGTGGTCAGCGGGTTCATGACCGTCGCCGAGTGATGGGCCTTGTGGAACTCCCAGAGTACGGGCACTCGATGCAGCAGATAGTGGCCGAAGAAGTAGCCGAAGTCGCGGAGCAGGAAGGTACTCACGGCCAAGCTGAAACCTGCGGTCCAGGTGTCCGAGCCCCAGGGGGATGAGTCGGCGCCGAAGAGAGTGCCCAAGCCATTCGAGGTCGCCGCGGCGATCACCGGAAGACTGACGGCAACGGTCCCGAGTTGGACGAAGCGGGCCAGAAAGCGGTGAAAGATCAGGTGGCCGTAGTCCACCCTCACAGACGTGCTCCACCACACCTCTCTCGGAAACAGATAGGCGCGGAGCGTCTCGCCGGGCTGCCGGTGACGCTGCACCAGGTAGTAGACGACGAGGCTGACACCGAGTGCGCTCAGCAAATACGGCAAGAAGAGACGATCCCCGGGGTTCAGGAAGGGCCGGAAGAAGACGTCATAGGTGACCTTGAGAACCTTCGCCCAGGGGCCCAAGACCTCGTCAACGTACGCGCGCAGTGGGTCGAGCAGCTCTCTCACAATGACCCGCTTCTAGAGTTTCGGTCGTCGATTGCCCACCCCCTTTCAGTCCCCCGGAGGCGATAAGTGTGAGAGCGACTCAGGCCGATGGAAGCGTTGAGCACTGGCCGGGACAGTGCTAGCACCAGGCGGTCATGGACAATCTCTTCATCATTCGATTGATCCACTGGGGCCAGTTCAAGGGCGTGGAGCTGACCAACAAGGTGCTCAGCAAGTTTCGCGCACCGCTTCGCCTCAAGCGCGACACACGCGCTTCCGGTCACATGACCTCTGTCGAGCACCGGATGAACCTCTTCCACCTGATCGAGCAGGTCTGTGCCTACCGCGTCCCGGGAGATGTCGTCGAGTTTGGAACGTTCGTGGGCGAAACAGCGCTCGTCATGGCGAAAGTCCTTCAACACTACGCGGACAAAGCCCTGCAATTGTACGACTCCTTCGAGATGGGATTCGGCTCGAGCGAAGATCCGCGAGAACGACTCGTGCGAAACTTTCACTGGTCCGGGGTGAACCTGCCCACCATTCACGACGGCAAGTTCGAGGACACCATCCCGTCCGAGCTCCCTGAACAGGTCGCTTTTTGCCACATTGACTGCGGCTACGGCGGCGATGCGATCGCGCATCGTGACGTCGTCCACACCCTGCTCGAACAGGTCTACCCGCGCGTTTCGCCGGGAGGGATCATTCTTCTGATGGACTACGCAGACCCCGCTGAAGAGGACACCTGGAACGGCAATATGGGGGTCAAGCTCGCCTGCGATAGGTTCTTCGTCGACAAGCCCGAGAAGGTGGGCATCCTCGTCGCTGGAGACGGTGCGCGGGGCTACGTGCGCAAGGCACTCGCCTGAGCATCGATCGCGGCACCTCGCGCCCGCGTCAACGAAGAATTCGACCGATTTTCCCAAACAGGTTCCGCGCGGTTTCAGCGATCGAGCCTTCGCTGCTCGGCGCGACGGGAGGTGCTGAATCCGGCTCGAGGCGACTCGACTGCTCGGCTTCCACACTGGTCGCTATTGTCGACAACGAATCCATGACGAGCGATCCCATCGATACGTCGAAGCCCATTCGGTCTTTGATCGCCATCGCGACCTGCAGGGCCAACAATGAGTGTCCTCCGATCTCGAAGAAATTGTCGTCGCGGCCGACCTGGTCCACTCGGAGAACCTCGGACCAGATCGCCGCTAGCGCGTGCTCGCAATCGGTTGCGGGCTCTTCGAAGCTCGGCTTCGCTGGTCCTTCCGCCCGGTGAGGTTTGGGCAGAGCCTCGTAGCTCACCTTCAGATTCGGTGTTGTCGGGAGCGCGTCCAACTGGACGAGAAACTGCGGGTGCATGTAGCCCGGTAGCCGGTCAGTCAAGCGCTGCCGAATGTCTTCCTCTCGTTCGGGTCCATTGAGCACGTAGTACACCGCCAAGCGCTGGTCGCCGGGCGAGTCCTCCCAGACCTTGGCCGCAACCTCTTTGACGTTCGGCGAATCACCCACGACCGATTCGATTTCCCGCAGCTCGACGCGGTAGCCGCGCAGTTTGATCTGGCGGTCGACCCGGCCGAGGAATTCGATCGCGCCGTCCGCTTTGAATCGCGCGAGATCCCCGGTTCGGTAGAGCCGTGCCGTGCCGCCCCGAAACGGGTCCGGCAAAAATCGTTCCGCATTGAGCTCCGGCCGGTTTCGGTAGCCCTCCGCGACGCATTCACCGCCGATGTAGAGCTCCCCCGGGACTCCCATGGGGACCCGCGCCATCGTTCGATCCAACACATAAAGCTCGGTATTCGAAAACGGCCGACCGATGTCGACGGGCCGAGAACGTTCGAGCTTTCGGCAAGTGACCCACACCGTCGTTTCCGTCGGCCCGTAAACATTCCAGGCTTCGCTCGCCAGCTCGGTCAACGTCTCGGCCAAATCCCGCGGCAGAGGCTCGCCCCCCGACCAGGCCCGAAGCTTGGGAGCACCGTTCCAACCCGCTGCGATCAAGAAACGCCACGTCGTCGGGGTCCCCTGCATCACCGTGATCCGCTCTCGACGGGCGAGCGACACGAGCGCAGCTCCATCCTTCGAGTCCGCGCTCGACGCCACGACGACTTGCGCTCCGACGACCAGTGGCAGGAAGATCTCGACCACCGAAATATCGAAAGAGAGCGTGGTGACGGCGAGCAACACGTCGGTAGAAGCAAGACCTGGAGTCGACTTCATCGACTCGAGGAGATTCACGACGCTGCGGTGCGTGACCTGAACCCCCTTCGGGGTTCCCGTCGAGCCCGAGGTATAGATCGCATAGGCCAAGGCCTGCGGGCTCACGGAAACCGCGGGAGCATTCGCCGGTTGCTCGCCGAGTCGATTCTCGATGGTCGTCAAATCGAGGCTGCGCTCGACCTCGAATCCGAGCGCGTTGAGGCGGGTCAAGACCCGCTTCACATCGCAGTCTTCGCACATGAAGCGCAGCCGCGCCGTAGGAAAGCTCGGGTCGAGCGGCAGGTATGCGCCGCCGGCTTTCCAGATCGCGATGCAGGACACGACCATGTACACCGAGCGCTCCATCGACACGCCCACGAATTCGCCAGGGCTCAACCCGTCTTGCAGCAGGTAGTGCGCGAGTCGGTTCGAGAGCTCGTCGAGCTCCCGATAGGTGAGCGAGCGCAGCTCATCCCGTAGAGCGATCGCTTCTGGATAGGTCTCTGCGGTGGACGAAATACACGCATGGACCGTCCGGTCGAGGTCGAAGTCCGCTGCCGTAGCGTTCCATTCATCGAGCAGGGCGGAGTCCGTGTCACCGAGGAGCTGGAGCTCGGCGATCGGAGTGTCGAGTGAATCGACCATGCTGCTGATGATCGCCTCGTAGGCCCGCAGCCACGCGGCGATAGTCTCGCGGTCGAAGAGATCCGAGTTGTACTGAAGCTCCAGCCGGACTTCGCCATCGTCGAGCACCGCGTTGAGAAACAGCTCAAAGATCTCGTGCACACGAGGGTTCCCGCGGTAGTGCGCACGGACGTCGCCGAAGGAGTAATGGCTCGGCGAGCGCGGCTGGTCGAGATTGAACAGGACGCTCGCCAGAGGTAGGCGGCTCGCATCCCGCTTCATCGGCTTCTCCCGGAGGAGATTCCCCAGGGTGTAATGCTGCCGATCCATCGCGTCGAGAAGTGCGGTCCCCGTCATCTGCAGCAGCGCCTCGGCGCTCGTATCGCCGCTGAAGCGCAAGCGCAGGGGAAGGACGTTTACGCAGTGACCGACGAGATCCTTTTCCTTCGACAAGGCCTGACCGGCGGTGGGTATGCCCACCACGAAATCCGATTGCTGAGACAATCGCTGAAGGAGCGCGTTGAAACCGGTGAGCAGCGCCGCAAACAAACTCACCCCGCGCTTGCCGGCGGCCTTGCGCAAGGCGGTCACGAGCTCTCGGTCGAGCCGTGCATCCTCGCGACCCGAGCGAAATGTCTTGATGGGCGGGCGGGGACGGTCCGTCGGCAGCTCCAGGGGAGGCACCGGTGTACCGAAGACCTCGAGCCAGTAGTCGCGGGTCTGTGCGAATTCCGGCGTCGTGCTCCATTCGCGCTCTTCGGAGATGAAGCGCCTAAAGCTCCCTTTCGGCTCTGCCGTTTGCATCGAGCCGGACTTTCGACTGCGATAGCGCTCCGCGAGGGTCGAAAGAAGAACCCCAAAGGACCAGCCGTCGCACACCAGGTGATGTGCGGTCATCACGACAGCGACGGACTCGCTCTCCACCTGAACGATCTTGGCGTTGAAGAGCGGTCCCTTCACGAGATCAAACTCGGTCTCAGCCTCCGCCGCGATGATGGACTGAAGCGCAGAGGCTCCCTCGGCGCGCAGGTCGAGGGTCGGGATCTCGAGTGTCAGCTCCGGGAGGATGCGAAAGCCCGTCCCGTCCGCGGCGAAAACCGTTCGGAGCGCCTCATGGCAGTCCACGAGGTCCTGAATCGAATGCCGGAGCACCTCGAGATCGACCGCTCCTTCGAGGGTGAGGGTGATCGATTCGTTGTAGGCCTTCGACGCATCACCGCCGAGGGCGATCGCGCCGAGAAGCTCGCGCTGGCTGTCCGTCGTCTCGATCCACTCGTCGACGGTGGGAGCACCCGGTGGAAGGGTGACCACCGCGGGCTCACGCTCGATCCTCGGCCAGAAGCCCGCATCGAGCATCTCCTCGGCACTCTCCACGAACACATCCGAGACGAACACGATGTCTTCGTCGCGGTGCGACGTCGTCCAAAAACACGGCCGGCTGTCCAGCATGTGAACCCCGCGCATGCGGACCATCACCGCGAAGAGATCGCTTAGCGGATACTCGCCGAGCATGGCCGGACGCCACAAGGATGCGAAGTGGCGAATTTCCATCGGCGCACCCAGCGCGACGAGCTTCTGGTTCAGGTCCTCGACAAACCGCGTGGTGCGTTCGTTCATCCATTGCTGCAACGCCGGTCCTTGCTCCTTGAGGTGGAGAAGCACGGCGCGGCTCGCCGCTAATGCCAGTGGGTGTCTTACAAAGGTGCCCGCGTGATAGGTCACTCCGACCTCGGGCTTCGAGTCGTCGCCGTACTGCCACTGACCGCCGTCGAGCGCATCCAGGAACCGCGCGGAGCCTGCGATCATGGCGACCGGGACGCCACCCCCAACCACCTTGCCGTAGGTCGCGATGTCCGCACGGATGCCGTAGAACTCTTGTGCCCCGCCGGGGGCGGTGCGGAATCCGGTGATGACTTCGTCGAAGATCAAAGCCGCGCCATGGCGCGAGGTGATGTCACGGACGGCGTGAAGGAATTCTTTCGGCTGCAGGTCCGGACGACGCGACTGAACCGGCTCCACCATCACCGCGGCGAGGTTGGCCGCTTCGCGCTCCAATATTTCGAGCGATTCGTCCGTGCCGTAGTCCAGAACCAGCATGTTTTCGCAGGCCGAGCGCGGTACGCCGGGAGCCGCGGGGATCGTCTTGAGGCGCTTCGTCCCGCGCACGAGGGCTTCGTCGTGTGTCCCGTGATAGGACCCCGCGAACACGGCGATGCGACTGCGGCCGGTGACCGTTCGCGCGAGCCTCATCGCTCCACAGACCGCTTCCGTTCCCGTGCTCGTGAACGCCACCCGTTCCAGGCCGGTCATCTCGGTGAACAGCTCCGCCACCTCGCCGGCCAAAGGCGACTGCGGGCCGATTTCGATCGAGCGGTCCAGCTGCGCTTTGATCGCGTCATTGACGAAGTCGGGCTGCCACCCGAAGTAGTTCATGCCGAAGCCGTTCAGCACGTCGACGTACTCGTTGCCATCGAGATCCCAGAGCCGAGGCCCCTTCGAGCGCTCAACGACGATCGGATAGGTCAGCTCCTTTGTCGCCGGCCGGAAACCCATGACCGTGCGTGGGTCGGCGAGCTTCTTCCGGTGACGCTCGGCGAACTCCTTCGACTTGCGAGTCTTCGCGACGTAGCGCTCCGTCAGCGCATCGAGCTTCGCCTTCTCGGACTCGCTGAGGAGGTCGGCGTCCCGAGAACGGATGGGCGTCTTGGCGATCACAGGTTTCGCGTCGGCACTCCCGGCCGATTCATCGCTGGGTGCAGCCTCTGTCGAGGGATCGTCGCGAAGCGTCGCAGGTGCCGCGGCCGGGGCGTCTTCGGCGGTAGGCGCGATCGCAGGCGCCAAGACGGGCACGTTTACCGCCGAGCCGCGCAGCAGCTCGACTTGGGCGGCCATGATTTGAAGCTGCTGCTCGATCAGCCTCGCAACGCCTTCAGATGTGCTCGCCGGCGTCCCCGCGGCCGCTGACACCGCCTGCGTGGGAGTCGGTACGTGCGCAGGAGCAACCGGAGGCGGCAGCGGTGCCGCGGCAACGGGCGCAGGCTGCGCTTCCGGCGGCAGGACTTCGAGCAAATGCTGAGCTAAAGCCATGGGGGAGACGTAGCGTTCCATCAAGTCTCGGAAGCTGACGTCGATCCCCTTCTCTCCTTTGAAGTGGTTCGCGAGTTGGGTCAGCGACAGGGAGTCCAAACCGAGCTCGAGGAACGACTCGTTGGGTTGTGCCCCATCGAATTCCAGTCCGGTAACGTCTTCGAGAACGTCGAAGAGCTCCTTCAGGATTTGGGCGTGACGCGAGGCAGAGGGACGGGTTGGCGGTGGTGTCATGACGGCATCGTTTGCAACATCGACAGGCGATGAAGGCGTGGGTTCCTGGGTCTCGGCGGTCGCAGCCACCGTATTCGAGATCGCGTGAGCCGCGGAATGCTCGGCTCCGGGTCGCGCCTCTGGCGGCTCTATCCAATAGCTCTTGCGGTCAAATGCGTAGGTCGGGAGTCGCACGCGTCTGCGTGTTTCGTTGGCGTAGAAGCTCTTCCACTCGACTCGCGCGCCGGCCATCCAGCAGTAACCGAGCGCTTCGAGCACGTCTTTCAGCTCCGAGTCACTGTCGCCACTGGCGAGCGTCGCCCGGTTCCGAGCGGCGGGGATTGAGCCGTGAACGTGGCGAGCGAAGGTGGCGAGGCTCCGTCGCGGTCCGACCTCCAAGAAGAACGTTCCGGAGTGCACGGCAAAGGCGGAGAGAGCGGACTCGAACTCGACGGGGTCCCGCACCTGTCGCGCCCAGTGGTGCGGATCGCAGGCGTCTTCGGGGGTGATCCACGTGCCCGTGACCGATGAGACGAAGGGACGCGTCGGCGCACTGGGCGGGAACTCTCGAACAGTCGCCGCGAACGGCTCGATCGCCGCTTCCATCATCGGCGAGTGAAACGCATGCGACGTCCGCAACTTGCTGCTCACGACGCTGCGTTCTTCGAGCAATCGACAGGCTTCGTCGACGGCTGCCTCGGGGCCCGCAATCGTCGCCAGCCGCGGACTGTTCTTGGCGGCAACCACGACGTCGAGCCCACGGTCGCCGAGAATCTCTCGAATTTGCCTGGCGCCAGCCTTCACCGCGGCCATCGACCCGCCCGGTAGCTGCTGCATCAACTCCCCACGGCGCGCAACCAACGATGCGGCGTCTTCGAGCGACCAGACGTCGGCGAGGACTGCACAGGCGAATTCACCGACGCTATGTCCGAGCATTGCGGTCGGCTCGATGCCCCAAGACCTCCACAGTGCCGCCAGCGCACATTCAGTGGCGAAGATCGCGGGCTGCGTGAATCGCGTCTCGTTCAGAACGGACGAGTCATCGCCAAACAGCAGCGAGCGAACATTGAATCCACAATCATGCATGAGGCGATCGGTGACGCGATCGATCACGTCGCGATACACCGACTCGGTCTCGTAAAGGTAGTGGCCCATGTTGAGGTATTGGGCGCCTTGGCCGGGGAACAAAAAGATCGGCTCGATTTCACGGTCCGGAAGCGCGGCGCGTTTCACGTTCGCTCCTTGCAACGCCCGCGCCGCACCGGATGCGTCCTCCGCGATCGCAAACTCACGGACCGGAAAATCCGCCCGCCCCACGGCCAGGGTGAACGCGGCGTCCGCGACATTCACGCCTGGGTCCTCGAAGCACGCCGCGAGGCGCTCCCGCATCGTGTCTAGACTGCTCTCATTTCGAGCAGACAGGGTCAGGAGCTGCAGCGGCCGAGAGGGGCCGCTCGGTTGCACCGATGGCGCCTCTTCGATCACGACGTGCGCGTTCGTGCCGCCGACGCCAAAGCTGCTGACGGCGGCGCGCCGGGGCTCCTCTCCGCGCGGCCACGGCTTCGCGCGTGAATTGACGACAAAGGGAGTCGCCTCGAAGTCGATCTTCGGATTCGGCGCTTCCCAGTGCAGCGTTGGCGGTAGCTCCTGGTCGCGCAAGGCGAGAGCACTCTTGATCAAACCGGCGACGCCTGCCGCCGCGACCGTGTGGCCAACGTTCGATTTGACGGATCCGATGGCACAGAAGCCCGAATCCTGAGTGTCCATACGATACGCCTGGGTCAATGCTGCGATTTCAATGGGGTCACCCAGTGGCGTCGCGGTTCCGTGTGCCTCAACGTAGCCAATGGACCGGGCCGAAACACCCGCGTCTTCGAGGGCCGCACGAATGACGGACGCTTGGCCATCGATACTGGGCGCGGTGAAACTCGCCTTCTGGCCACCGTCGTTGTTGGTCGCGGTTCCGAGAATGACGGCGTGGATCAGGTCACCGTCGGACACCGCATCAGCGTACCGTTTGAGGACCACGACCCCCGCCCCGTCACTGAAGACCGTCCCGGTCGCACCGGCATCGAAGCTTCGCGTGCGACCATCTTCGGACAGCATCGCCCCGGCTTCGTAGAGGTGCCCGCTTTGGACCGGGAAGGTGATCGAAACCCCGCCGGCGAGAGCCAGATCGCAGGCGCCGGACCAGAGACTCTCGCACGCCATCGACACCGCCACGAGCGACGTCGAGCACGCGGTATGAACGCTGATGGCGGGGCCCTTCAGGTCCAGTTTGTGGGCGACTCGGGTCGCGACGTAGTCCTTTTCGTTGCCGATCCGCACGATCATCGCCCCGGCGCGACGCAACACGTCCGGATGGGGATACAGATTCTTCAGGAAATAGGACGGGTGAAACTTGCCCGCGTAGATCCCGGTGCAGAGCTGATGCGTCCCCGGTGCATAACCGGCGTCTTCGAGCGCGTGCCACGCAAGCTCGAACAGGACGCGCTGCTGCGGATCCGTCACCCGGGCTTCCAAGGGGCTCATTCCGAAGAAGCTCGCGTCGAAGAGGTCGACCTCATCCAGGATTCCACGCGCACGGACGTAGTTCGGCGCCTCTCGTTCCGGCTCGGGGACCGTCCGATCGATTTCATGGGCGTCGAATCGTGTGATCGAGTCGATCCCCTGGCGGAGATTCTCCCAGAAGGCATCGACGTCGCGTGCCCCCGGGTAGCGTCCCGCCATCCCAACGATCGCGATCCGGTTGTCACTCCGCTCCACCCTGCGCCGCCGTTGCGACGAGCTCGGTTGACCGCGACCGCGCGTCAGGTAGCGGACCAACGCAGCAACCGTCGGCTCTCTGAAGAACTCGATGAGATCGATCTGCAGGCCGTGCGATTCGGCGAGATGGTGTTGAATCCGGGTGATCAGCAGGGAGTTGCCGCCGAGATGAAAGAAATTGTCCTGGAGCCCCACCGGGTCGACGTCCAGAAAATCCTGCAAAACGGTGCACAAGGTCCGCTCGAGCGCGGTGTTCGGCGCCACGTAGGTCGTGGTGAGCTCGGGCCTGGAGCGCGATGGCACAGGCAGCGCGTCGTAATCGGTTTTGCCCCCTACTGTCATCGGCAGCGCATCGAGGCGCACGAAGAGCGCAGGCACCATGTGGTCGGGGAGGATGCTTTCGAGTTCGGTCCGAAGTTGGCTCGCATCGAGCCGGCCGTCTTCAGTCACGAGATAGGCGACGAGCCGTCGATTCCCGGGCTGGTCCTCCCGAACCATCACCGCCGCAGTGAGAATCCCATCTCTTTGCTCGAGCGCGTGTCTGACTTCCCCGAGCTCGATTCGGTATCCTCGAAGCTTGACCTGGTCATCGGCGCGACCGAGGAAGAAAAGCTCCCCGG
Source organism: uncultured Bdellovibrionales bacterium (assembly GCA_964468125.1). Taxonomy (GTDB): domain Bacteria; phylum Myxococcota; class XYA12-FULL-58-9; order XYA12-FULL-58-9; family CAYXVF01; genus CAYXVF01. Next base: position 60,730 of record CAYXVF010000001.1, read on the forward strand.
TGGGTGACCGGCACACCCGATCGCCCGAACGGTAGAAGCGCTCGCCGTCGGGACCTGCGACGAATCGTTCCGCGTTGAGGTCCGGTCGGTCCAGGTAGCCCCGCGTGACCCCACGCCCACCGATCCACAGCTCGCCTTCTTCTCCCTCTCGAACGGCCGAGCCGTCGGGGCTCGCGATATGGAGGCGATAACCGGGCATCGGAGGACCGAGGGGCACCGGTTGCTCCGGGTTGAAGCCGTCGGGGATGCGGTAGAGGGTCGCGGTGACCGTCGTTTCCGTCGGGCCGTAGGAATTGAACAGCCGCAAGTCCGGCAAGGCTCGTTGCGCCTTTGCCACGTGTGCGGCCGACGCTGCCTCACCGCCGAAGGTCAGCTGAGTCAATCCGCTCAGAGCCTGCACGTCCGAGTCGACGATGCTGTTGAAGAGTGCGGTGGTGAGCGACGCGGAGTTGACCTGGAGCGCCGCGATCGCGTTCTTGATGCCTCGCGGAGTGGGTGTCTCATCCGGGTAGACGGCGACCGTTCCACCGTTGAGCAGCGGGGCGAAGATCTCCCGCAGTGAAACATCGAAGCAGGGACTCGCCTGGCGGAGGTAGGTCGTGCCAGGCCCGAGCTCCAGAGCGGTCAGTCCGTCGATCTGATGGACCACGTTGTCGTGGGTCACCTGCACGCCTTTGGGTGTGCCCGTCGAGCCGGAGGTGAAGAAGATGCAGACGACCGCATCGGGTTCGGAGGCGGGCGCGAGCTCGGTGCCGAGCGCCGACGCTTCGGTGGACGCGCTCCCTTGAGCGAGCACCCACGCGATTCGACCCAAGTCTCCGAGCGTGGGCAGCAAGGTCGGCCGGGTGATGACGAGCGCCACGTCGCTCTCCTCGACGATCAGCGTCACACGCGCCTGGGGGTAGCGCGGGTCCAAGGGAACGCATGCGGCGCCGAGATTCGCGATGGCCAGACAGGCGGCGATCGAGTCCGGTTCCCGCCCGAGATGCACCGCAACCCGGGACCCCGCTTCGATGCCGCGGAGACGAAGCTCGCGCGAGATGAAGTCGGCACGGGCGCCGAGCTCGGAGTAGGTCCACTGACCGCCCACCCAACGGACGGCGGGCAGAGCGGGATAGGTCTGGGCGAGCTGAGCGAAGCGCACCCCGAGGGTCTGTCTCGTGGTCGGACGGTCCATAGGCGGTCTCCTCTGAGCTTACCGCCTCCGGACGATGACGGCTGAATAAACCGCCGAAAAACGCCCCTGAGAAGCTGTATCTCCCACTTTTACAACTCGCGGTCGCTTGGCCTTCACGGCACCTCGACGACTTCGAGACTGAAGTTGCCTCCCGTCGCCGGATCGCGTCCGTCGTCGAGTAGGGCTGGTACTACCGGGCAGCGTGCGTCCCGTCGGACCTCGTAGACCGTCGGACTGCCGCGCATGATGCGACCTTGCCACGAGCTGAAAGCCACACCGCTGGTGCGGAACAGCTCAAACATCAGGTTCGTTTGGTCATCGAGGCAATCGGTGTAGTCCGGCAAGACCGTCTCATCGCACACCGGCGTATCGCTGGGCGGGTCTTCGGCGGCGACCGACGTGCGTTCGCCGGACATGTCGAAGTTGAAGAACGTCGTGTGCTGCATCCCGAGAAAGTGGCCGATTTCGTGCGCGACCGTGCCGCCGACAACCCGGTCGCCGGGCAAAATGCAGATTGAGATCGATCAAGCCCCCGAGCTCGGCCTGAGATTCGAGCAGGACGGCGACGGACTCGAGCTGCCCGTCTTGAAGGCCCCGATGCCGGGAGGAATCTGGACGCTCAACACATCAGAAGCGGTCGCGGTCGAGTTCACGGGCCCGAGCTCGATCGGCGTGCCCGCCAGGCGCCAGCGGCACACGCCCACTTCGAGGTCCGTGTCGAAACGCCGAACCGTAGACGCCACGCATACCGCGCCCGGCGAACAGGCCGTACAGATCTCGCCACAGCGCTCTCCTTCGCAGAATCCGGCGCGACAATCAGCGTCGGAATCACAGCGCTCGGCGAGCTCGCCCGCGAACGGATTCTCGGCGGTACAGGCGACTACACCGCCGCCGTCGACGAGCTCTCGTGGCCCGCACGCTTCACCGGATGGGCACGCATCGTCATCTTCGCATGCGGCGAGGCACGTACCGCTCAGTGAGCAACCAAGCGCGCACTCCGGGCTCGTTGTGCACGGATCCCCCGGGGTTCCGTCGAAACAGCTCGTGCGACAGCCATCGCTCTGCACGTCATTGCCGTCATCGCACTCCTCGAGCCGGGCTCGCCCAGCAGAAGCCCTTGGTGGTGAAACCCGTCGCCGCAAAACGCGTCGCGGCAGGTCCCTGAAGGTCCGTCGGGGCAGGCGTCGGTCAGGGTGAGGTTGCCGTCGTCGCACTGCTCACCGGCGCTGCCGTTTTGCCGTCACCGCAGCGTGCGGCCGTGCAGTCGATGTCGCAGGTCGCGCTCTCGCCCCCGGCGTCGCATTGCTAGTACTCGTCCACGGTGCCGTCACCGCAGGAGGTCGGTATACACTCGGCGCTGCAGTCGGCGGACGGTCCAGCGTCGTCACACCCTTCGTCGCTGTCCACAATCCAGGAGATGCTCGCGAGAATCCACCAACGCATCGACGCCCTGCTTATCGCCGACTTCGCCCGGGGTCGACGAGGCGAAGGGGCGAGGGATTCTCAGCCGCGCAGCTTGATGCGGATCTCATCGATGATCGCGGGGTCGTCGATCGTCGGCGGAGGCGGAACGTCGAGGCCCTGGCCGATCTTCTTCATCGTCCCCCGAAGGATCTTTCCGGAACGAGTCTTCGGCAGTCGGTCGACCACGAGCGCACGCTTGAATGCCGCGACTGGGCCGACCTCTTCGCGGACCATCGCGATCACGTCCTCCACCACCTGGGCCTCGGTCTCCGACGCGCCGTCTTTCAGCACGAGAAGCCCCACGGGGAGCTCACCTTTGAGCGCGTCGGGAACTCCGATCACCGCGCACTCGGCGACCGCCGGGTGAGACGCCAGAACCTGTTCCATCGCACCGGTCGACAGACGATGCCCGGCGACGTTGATGATGTCGTCCGTGCGCCCCATGATGTGCACGTAGCCCTCTTCGTCGATGAAGCCCGCATCACCGGTCCGGTAGAAGCCCGGGTAATCGCGCATGTAGCCATTGAGAAAGCGCTCGTCGTTGTTCCAGATCGTCATCAGGGTGGCGGGTGGAAGCGGGCGTTTCACGACGATCGCACCGACCTGATTTTGTGCGCGGTCTTCGAGGGTCTCGTCGATGCAGCGCACGTCCCAACCAGGCATGGGAATCCCGGCTGCACCCACCTTAGGCGAGAGCTGCGCCATCCCCATCGGCAGCGCGCATACGGGCCATCCCGTTTCCGTTTGCCACCAATGGTCCACCACCGGGACGCCGCTGAGGTCCTGAAGCCATTCGAGCGTATCCGGGTCGCAACGCTCGCCGGCGAGGAAGATCTGACGCAGTTTCGACGTGTCGTGGCCAGCGAGATGCTTGCCGCCCGGGTCTTGCCGTTTGATCGCGCGAAAAGCGGTTGGCGCGGTGAACATGGTTGCGACGTCGTGCTCTGCGATCACCCTCCAGAAGGCCCCCGGGTCTGGAGTGCCAACGGGCTTGCCTTCGTAGAGGACGCTGGTGCTGCCATGCAGGAGTGGTCCGTAGACGATGTAGGAGTGCCCCACGACCCAACCGACGTCAGAAGCGGCCCAGTAGGTTTCCCCCGGCGTGACGCCGTAGATGTTCTTCATCGACCAGGCGAGCGCCACTGCGTGGCCGCCGTTATCGCGCACGACGCCTTTCGGCGTTCCCGTGGTCCCTGAGGTGTAGAGGATGTAGAGCGGATCGGTCGCCGCCACGTCTACGCACTCCGCGGGCTGCGCTCCAGCGATCGCGTCCTGCCAATCGATGTCACGCCCCGCAACCAACGAAGCCTCTTCCTGCGGCCGCTGAAACACGATCACTGTGTCGGGCTGGTGGCGGGCGAGCTCGAGGGCGTGGTCCACCAAGGGCTTGTAGTTCACGATTCGATTGGGCTCGATTCCGCAGGAGCCGCAGATCAGCACCTTCGGCTCCGCATCATCGATGCGCGAAGCGAGCTCTTTCGCCGCAAAGCCACCGAAGACCACCGAGTGGATGGCGCCGATGCGGGCGCAGGCGAGCATGGCCACGACCGTCTCCGGGATCATCGGCATGTAGAGAATCACGCGGTCGCCTTTGGAGACGCCGAGACGACGCAGACCACCCGCAAACTGCGCGACGTCGCGCAGGAGGCCGGCGTAGCTGACGATGCCTTTGGTCCCGGTGACCGGGCTATCGTAGATCAGCGCCGGTTGGTCCCCCCGTCCTGCCTTCACGTGTCGGTCGATCGCGTTGAAGCAGGTGTTGAGCCGACCGTCGCTGAACCAGCGCACAAAGGGCTCCTCGCTTGCTTCGCAGATCGACTTCGGGACGACAGTCCAATCGATCGCCCGTGCAGCCTCGCGCCAGAAGGATTCGGGGTCATCGAGCGACGCGCGGTGCAGCGCTCGGTAGTCGTTCAGATTCATCGCCGGGCTCCTGCTCGGAGCCTCACCCGAAACGACCTACGAGTCTTTACGCAGCGCGGCGATGGACACGACAGCCGGTGCGCGGCGCTCAATACTCGAACTGCACCTGGACGCCGAACTGGAACTGATCGATCGACTCGTAGCCCGGCTCCACGTTTGGATCCTCGGGGTTCTCCACGAATTGCCAGCGGCGCGTCGCCCGGGCGACGAAGTAGAGCGGATAGAGCACTGCAAAGGAGGCCTCGGCGACAGCGTAGCTGCGCTCGTCGAGGGTCGCGAAATCGCTGAAGTCCTCGATCTGCGTCTTGGTGTAGAACGCCTTGAATTGCAGGATGCTGAGCGCCGGCACATTCAGAAACACGGCGGCGTTCGGGTCGCCGCCGGAGTAGTCTTCGTAGATCGCCCCGAGCTGCAAGATACCCACGAGGTCGAGCGCGGCATCGGCGAAGTAGCCATTGATGCCATCACCGTCGCCGATGTTTTGAATGAATTGCGCCTTGGGCACCCCTTGCGCTTCGGCAACGTAGTCGAAACGCTCCACTTCATAGAAGCTCGAGAAGTAGATCGGACGGTAGTCGTTTGAGAAACGCCGGTACTCGACGCGCACCGGCAGCTGCAGGTCGATGATGAGCGGGAACTTGAAGGTGATGAGCGTGCCTAGGTGAAAACCTTGCCCCGCGCCGTCGATGAAGTTCAGGTCCGTGTAGGGAATGATCGACAGCAGGTCCGTGTTGAGCACCTCTGCTTCTGCGTCGATTCCGAAGATGCCGAGGCTCGTGGTCTCTTCGGCCACGAGGGTGCCGTTTTCGGCGACGTTCTGGCCGTTCTCATCCTGTGCGAGGACCAACGGTGCGTTCAGGTCCGCGATCCAAGAAGCTCCCACCGCGAAGATGTTCCACGGCGACTCCGGGTCCGCGAAGGAGACCGGCTTCACGTAGCCGCGAAACCCCACCATGCGGGAGCCATTCTTGTTGGAAAACACGCTGCCGACGTCGCCGATCATGGTCTCCGCACCGCCGTAGTCCGTATTCACGTCGAGCTCGATCCCGAGTCGTCGCGTGTTGATGTCGAGGTTGTTGATGTAGCGGCTCATGATCGTGCCGTGGCCGATCTGGGTCGCGAGGTCGCCGATACGGAAATAGAGCGGGTCGCGTTTTCGGCCGTAGCGCAGGTATCGAATCACACGGAAATAATCGAAGGGCTCGTCCCAGTCTTCGTCGCGGATCGAAAAGCGATCGGGCTCATCGAGGCGAAGGTTCAACGGCACGGACAAGCCCACACCGATGTCGCCGATGCTGAAATCCGTGTTGAGCTGGAGCTGGAGAAAATTCTCCCCGTCTATTTGAGTCCAGCCGATGCCGGCGTTGCCGCCGCCGGTGAGTCCTTCCGACTCGTCGAGGCCCTGAAAACGCTCCTCGCCGGGGATGGGCCCGAGCCCACTGCCGAAGGATTGAGCCGCGAAGGCGTGCGCGAGGAAGGTAGCTGCGAGCAATTCCATGGTCATCTCCACCGGCGTATACCGATCTACGCTGTGGACTAGCGGTCGATCCCAGCTCGACGAATGACGAGCGGACGCCCCGAGATCTTCATGGAATTCGTCTCACCGCGCAAACCGCGCGAGTGTGTACGACACTTACAGCGCGCCCCGCCACACGCTTTGGCTGTGCGGGGCGCGTGGGTGGAGTTTAGAAGGGCTGTCGCGCCGGAGGTGCGGGCTCGAAGCCTTCGGCCGCTTCCGCCGCCGCTGCCTCGTGCGCCCCCTGTGCGTCGAGGGCCAAGTCGCGAGCCGCGCGGAGCTGCTCTTGAATGGAGCGCACGAGCGCCGCCGCATCCGCCGAGAGCTCGCCGGTCTTGACCGCCATGTGGTCGAGGTCGTGTTGCAGCGCCGCCTGCCACTCGAGGAGGATCGTGATGTCCGTATTGTACTCGGCGATCCACCCGTTGATCTCTTCGAGTTGGTCCTGCAGGCCTTCGACGTCACCCTCGAGACCCCGGAGACGGGACAAGCCAGCCTGCGCCTCGATGATACGCGCACGGGCCCGAAGAACCTGCGCTGCTGCTTGCTCGGTCTGAGTGTTCAGCTCGACCCACGCCTGGTAGATCGGATCATTCGAGGCTTCGAGCTTGGCGACCTCGCTGCGGAGCTCGTCGGTAACGACCTCGTCAGGACTCGTGACGTTCAAAGCCTCGAAGCCCGCGCGATCCACGGCGTTGAAGTCCGCGGTCATCGATTCGCGAATGGTCCGCATCGCACGAAGCGCCTCGTTCAAAGACGCCCGGCCCGCCGAGATCTCCCGACGCGCCGCGCGTAGACGAGAGCCGTAGTTTTGGACCTCTTCCCGGTCCTCGACGCCGGACTCCGCGAGGTTGCGGTTGAACTGCGAGATCAGGCTGTCGATCTTGGCTTCACCGGCGTCGAGTTGGCGCTCGTACTCAGTGACCATCGCCTGGTTCTGATCGATTTCGTCCTGATCCACTCCAAAGAAGCGATCGAGACGCCCGTTTGCAAACACGCTGGGGCGGTCGTTTCCGCCGATCCGTACATCCGTCATTGTATTCTATTGCTCCCTCTATCAACCCCCGCCCCTTCGGGCCGAGGGTGTTCACCGGTTCGGACGCAACGAAAATCCGGCTGTCGCCGGGGCATGCTTTCGTTGCTCCCGTTGTTTCATATCCTCGAAGAACTGCACCTTCAGACGCTCAGGGTCGTGCCAGTGACCAACGAGGTCGACCTTCGCCCAGGAGGCGAAGAGGCGCGACACACGCAGCCAATCGGTGCGGTTCGCTACGATCTGCAAACGGCCGTCATCGAGGGCATCCGCCATCTGATACTCGCCGCGCAGAAACCGCCGGAGATCCGGCAGACCCAAGGCCCAAATGATGTGTGCGGAGTAGGCTTCGTCCGGCTCTAGCGCCGGCGCGACCGAGACGTCGTCCCGCGTGAGGACCATCGACCAACGCCCCTCGAGGCCGCCGACCAGATGCCAGCAGATGCGTGTTCCCACTCGCGCGGTGGGTCCTGCCACCTTGCAGAGGGTCTCCAGGAAGTCCTCCATGAGAAAGGACGCCGCCGCTTGAGCGATGACGCTTTCGGATTCCTGGGCGAGTGCACCGGCTGAAGACACGTTACCTCTCCTTCCGCATCCCGCTCCCGTACCGACCGAAGCCGCCTAGTGGCAGCCGTTCGGTTACGAGAGCACCTGGAATTGGGTCAAGTCTGATCCGACTCGCTCAGAGGTATCGGTGTGCCTATGGGAATGTTGCGTGACGCCGCGAATTTGGGGACCGAGGAGGCGGAGAAACTCACTCCACGACGCAGAGTACGGCGCCACCGTCCACCGCATCACCCTCGACGGCGCTGATGCTCTTGACGACCCCGTTCTTGGGCGAACGCAGCTCGTTCTCCATCTTCATCGCTTCCACGACAACCAGTCCCTGCCCTTCGGTGACCTCGTCTCCGTCGCTCACGAGAACGGCGACGACCTTCCCAGGCATGGGGGAAGAAATCTCCGTGGGACCGTCCATGCCCGCCAGGCTCTCTTGAGAGCGGCGCAACTGGACCCGGCGCAGGTCGAGGACCTCGACCGTCACGACCTCGCCCTTCACCTTCAGATTCTGCACCGACTGACTCGTGCGGTCGCTCTCGATGTTGAAGGCTTCGTGCTCGACCAAGAGAGACATGGAGGTCTCGTCCGTGTTGCGCGCATCGACCTCCAGAACCCGATCGTCGATCGTCACCCGATAGCGATCCGGCGCGACCTCGACGATTTCGACCTGTTTCTCTTCGCCGTCTACGAACGCTACGTAGTGCATCAGCCGCCTCCGAATCGCCAAGGGGCGTTGCGCCAAGCCGCGCTCGATCGCCCTTCGCCGATGGCCATGGCGCGCGCCGCTCGCGTGTCGCGCCGATAGGTGTTTACCGTGGCCGCCGCCACCGCCACGTCGATGAGGTTGGGAGCGAAACTGAGTTTCCCCGCTTCCATCAGCTCACCGATGGTCCCGGTATTGTAGGAGCCATCGATGAACGCTTCCGCACGCAGCAGGTGGCGCAGGAATGTAGTGTTGGTGATGATTCCCTTCACCGCCGTCTCGTCGAGGGCGCGCACCATTCGGCAGCGCGCCTGCTCACGGTCGCGGCCCCAGGTCACCACCTTCGCGATCATCGGGTCGTAGTAACGGGGCACCTCGAAGCCCGCGCTCACCCCGGTGTCCACGCGAACCCCAGGCCCGTGCGGCAATACGAGGTCCGAGATCTTGCCTGGAGCCGGCATGAAGTTGCGATCCGGATCTTCCGCGTAGATTCGAACCTCGATCGAGTGGCCCCGGCGCTCGATCTCTTCCTGCGTGAAGCGCAGCGGATTGCCCTCGGCCACGAGGACTTGCTCCTCTACGAGATCGAGGCCGGTACACATCTCGGTGACCGGGTGCTCCACCTGCAAACGCGTGTTCATCTCGAGGAAGTAGAAGTTCTCGGCCTTTTCATCGGTGATGAACTCCACCGTGCCCGCACCGATGTAACCCACCGCTTCGGCCGCCTTGCACGCCACCTCGCCCATCTTCCGGCGCACCTCGTCGCTCAGCACCGGCGAGGGCGTCTCCTCGATCACCTTCTGGTGTCGTCGCTGCATCGAGCACTCGCGCTCGCCGAGCCAGACGGTCTTGCTGTCCGGGCCCGAGAGGATCTGAATCTCGATGTGCTTGGGCCGAAGGATCACCTTTTCGATGTAGACCGTGTCGTCGCCGAAAGCGCTCTTCGCTTCCGAGCGTGCGCCGCGAAATGCGCTCGCGAGGTCCTTCGGGTCGTGCACCATGCGCATGCCCTTTCCCCCGCCGCCGGCGGAGGCTTTGACCATCACCGGATAGCCGATCTCCTCGGCCACCTTCACCGCCTCCTCCTCGGTCTCGATCGCACCTGCGCTGCCCGGCACCGTGGGTACGCCCGCCTTGATCATCGCCTCCCGGGCGGCCGTCTTGCTCCCCATCAGTCGCGTCGCGTTCGCCGGCGGACCGATGAAAGTGATCCCCCGCTTTGCCGCCGCTTCGGCAAACTCGGCGTTCTCCGACAAGAAGCCGTACCCGGGATGGATCGCATCGACCTTTGCCTTTTCCGCGACTTCGAGAATGCGATCGACGACCAGGTAGCTCTCCGGCGCTGGTGGCTTGCCCACGTGATAGGCGAGGTCCGAAACGCGCACGTGCGGAGCGAGTCGGTCCGCATCCGAATACACCGCGACCGGTGTCTTACCCATGTCGCGCAAGGTGCGCGCGACTCGAACCGCGATTTCGCCGCGGTTGGCGATCAGGACACGATCGAATCCCATCGAGCTCTCCTAGAGGGGAATGTTCCCGTGCTTGCGAGGCGGATTGCTTTGTCGCTTGTTGTGCAACATTTCGAGTGCACGAATGATTCTGGGGCGGGTCACATCCGGCGAAATCACCTCGTCGACGTAGCCCTGTTGTGCGGCCGCGTAGGCGTGCGCCACTTCGTTGCGGTACTCGGCGACGAGCTCCGCGTGTTTTGCGTTCTTGTCGCTCGCCGCGTCGATCTCGTCAGCGTGGATCTTGTGGACCACCGATGCCGGATCCATCACCGAAATCTCCGCCGTGGGATAGGCGAAGGTGATATCGCCACGCAGCTGCTTCGTTCCCATGGCTAGGTAGGCGGCGCCGTACCCTTTGCGTGTCACGACCGTCACCTTGGGAACCGTCGCTTCCGCGTAGGCAAAGAGGAGCTTCGCAGCCGCGCGAATGATTCCGCGATGCTCTTGCTCCACCCCCGGAAAGAATCCGGGCGTGTCCACCAGTGTCACCACCGGCAGGTTGAAGGCGTCACAGGTTCGCACAAAGCGCGAGGCTTTGCGCAGCGCTTTCGCGTCGAGGGTCCCCGCGAGGTTGAGCGGCTGATTGGCGACCACGCCCACGGCGCGACCGGCCATGCGGGCAAATCCGACCACCATGTTCGAGGCGAAACGCTCATAGAGCTCGAAGAACTGACCGTCATCGATGATCTCCCCCATCACCTCACGCACGTCGTAGGGTTTGGAGAGATTCTCCGGGATCACCTCGGCGATGCGGCTCGAGCGGCGGCCAGGATCATCGTCGATCGGACCACGCGGGGTGTCTTCCGCATTGTTTGCGGGCAGAAAGCTCATCAGCCCTCGGACCGCGGCGATCGCCTCCTGGTCGTTCGGCTCGACCCGGTGGGCGATTCCGGTCTTCTCCGCATGAACCGCAGCACCACCGAGGGCGTTTCCGTCCACGCCCTCGCGGGTGACGATGTTGGTGATCTCTGGGCTCGTGAGGGTGAGGTGCGACGTGCCCTCGACCATCACTACGATGTCCGAGAGCGCGACGAAATAGGTCGCGCTCGCGACCGCCGGCCCCATCACGCAGGAGATCATCGGGATCACCCCCGAAGCCTTCATCGATCGGACGGCGATCTCCGAGTTACCCGCTAGGGTGAGAATGCCGTCTCCCAGGCGCGGCCCCTCAGAATCGACGAGGCCGACGATGGGCGAGCCGGTCTTCATCGCGAGGTCGAAGATCCGCGCGACTTTTTGCGCGTGCACCTGAGACACGGTGCCTTTGTGAACCGTGTGGTCGTCGGCGAAGGCGAAGACCTGTCGACCGTCGATGAGCCCGTACCCCACGACGACTCCGTCGCCGAGGATGCCCTCGCTCTGTGCCCCCGCTTTCGCACCCGGGGTGGTCTTGAATTTCTCGACCTCGACGAAGCTGCCGGGGTCGAACAGCAGGTCCAGGCGCTCACGGGCGGTCATCTTGCCTTCCGCGTGGCGCGCGCGGATCGCTTCTTCTCCGCCGCCGAGCTCCGCTGTCAGGTTTAGCTCGGCGAGATCCGAGTCTCGGGTCGTCATCCTTCCCTCCGCGACCAAAGGCAGTCGGCTTCTATACCTGCGCCCGCTACGAACACAAACCAAAGGGACAGGGAAGCGAATTGACGCAGCGCGGCTAAGCCATGTCCGCGCGGAGCCACTCACTGCTGCGAGGGCAGGGGCCGGCGGAGACGGCGCCAGGGAACACCGTAGAGGTCGACCGGGAGCGCGGCACGTGACTCGCACGCCTGCGCGCTCTGATGTATAGACCGGGGCGTGAATGCGCTCCTCGAATGGGACCGCCGAGCCCAGGCCGCGGTGGAAGGGCTGGCCGGAGGTCTGCTCGACGTTCCCATGCACGTCGCCTCCGAGCTCGCCTACTGGGCGCCGCTCATACTCGGCGCGTGGGTTTGGCTCGTTTGGCGCGGCGGGCCTAGGGGCCGCGCGCTCGCGATCGTCGCCCTTGGACTGGTCCTCTTGAGCGACCAGGGAAGCTCCGCCGTGCTCAAGCCACTCTTTGGACGACCGCGCCCGCACAGCGACCTCCCCGGTTTTCCCTCGTCACACGCCTCGAATCTCTTCGCCCAGGCGACGCTCTTCTCCTGGGCGTATCCGCGCCTGACCGCCGCCGTCTTCGCGCTCGCATCGGTGGTCGGCTTTTCCCGGGTGTATCTCGGAAAACACTATCCTCTCGACGTTCTCGGCGGCGCGGTCTTCGGCGCCCTCTGTGGCGCCCTCGCGATTGTCGTCCTGCGTCACAATCAGACGCGCACGGAGCGCGCTTGGGTCTGGATTTTCTCACGTCTCCCTGGCAGACCCGAAGACCTGGCGGCGTCGGATGACGCCCGCACCCCGTAGCGTCAAACTCCGACTCAACGAGAGACCTCCCGGAACCACGATGCACCAGCGCCCTCGTTTTGCTCCCGTTCGCCGTACGAAGATCGTCGCGACCCTAGGCCCGGTCAGCGCGAGCCCGGAGGGCATACAGGCCCTCATCACCGCGGGCGTGAACATGTTTCGGATCAACGGCTCCCACGGCGACCACGAAACCCATCGCACGACGATCGCCCGGGTTCGCGAAGCCGCCGCCGAGATGCAGCGTCCCGTCGGCGTTCTCTTCGATTTGCAGGGCCCCAAGATTCGTGTCGGCAAATTCGAGGGGGATCCGGTCCACGTGAAACGCGGCCAGGAGGTGACATTCGCCGTTGGACGCGAGCCGGAAGAGGGCGAGCTCCCCGCTGACTATCCGCTCCTCGATCGAGACGTGAAGGTCGGTCACCCGCTCCTGATCGAAGACGGGCTCATCGCCACCGAGGTGATCGGAGTGGAGAAGGGCACGGTGCGGGTACAGGTGAAGAACGACGGGGCCATCGCCCAGCGCAAGGGGATCAACCTCCCGGCCAGCATCGTCAGCGCTCCGGCGGTCACCGAGAAGGACCGCCGCGACGCCCTGTTTGCGATCGACAACGGCGTCGACGTGATCGCCATGTCCTTCGTGCGCCGCCCGGAGGACGTGCTCGAGCTCAAGGGGCTGATCCAGGGCGCTGGCGCCACCACCCCGGTGATCGCCAAGATCGAAAAGCCTCAGGCCCTCGAAACCCTCCGCGACATTCTCGAGGTGTCCTGGGGCGTGATGGTCGCCCGCGGCGACCTCGGCGTCGAGCTGCCGCCGGAGGAGGTCCCCCTTGCGCAAAAGCGCATCATTCGCGAGGCCCTCGAGCTCGGCCGTCCGGTCATTACGGCCACTCAGATGCTGCAGAGCATGACCGAGAGCCCGCGCCCCACGCGTGCGGAGGCGAGCGACGTGGCCAACGCGGTCCTCGATGGCACCGATGCGGTCATGTTGTCCCAGGAAACGGCGATCGGAAAGTACCCGGCGGAGAGCGTCGCGATGATGGAGCGGATCATCATCGCCACCGAACGCGGCGCCGATCCCGATCCCCACCGCGATCGGCGCATCGACAGCACCGCCAAAGCGGTGGTGGACGCGGCAGCCACGATCGCTAGCACCCTGAAATCGAGCGCGATCATCGCCATGACACAGAGTGGCGCGACGGCAGTGCTCGCATCGCACAGGCGCCCACCGACGCCGATCTTCGCCTTCACTCCCAAGCCATCGACACGCAACCTCCTCTCGATGGTTTGGGGTGTGGACCCCTACGACGTAAAGGAGGCGGGCAGCACGGACACGGTGCTGCGCGAGCTCGACTCGGCGCTCTTGCAAGACGATCTGGCCCGCAAGGGTGACCGGCTCGTGGTCCTGATGGGGACACCCGCCACGAACAAGCTCGGGCCGACGAATATGGTGATGATCCACCACGTCGGGACGCTGGCGAAGACCGCGGGACTCTGAGCCGACCGCGCTCTGCCTTGTCGCGGTGAACGAAACGGGGTATCGTTCACGGCGCGCGATGAAGACATCCTCGGGAGAAAGACGTCGAGAAGGCGTTCTCTGTGCGGCCGAGGCGCTGCTGCAGCGAGAGGGCTATCGCGGCACGACCATCGCCGGGATCGCAAAGGAGGCGGGGATCTCCGTCGGTAGCGTTTACCTCGAGTTCGATTCGAAAGACGCGATCGTCGCCGAACTCTCCCGTCGCTGTCATTTCGAGGTGCTCGCCGGAATGCAGACCGCGGCCGCCCAGGCGCCCGACGCCGCCGTCGCTCTTCGCTCGGCCCTCGAGGCACGCGTTCTCGGACAGCACGAACATGCCCGGGCCCACCCGCACTCGGTCGAGCTCTTTGCGTGTCATGCCTGCTCAGGTGTGGCCGATGCGGTCTCGGCCTTTGCGCCGATCGAGCTGCGCTTTGTGAGCGAGCTCCTCGAACGGGGCGAACGTGAGGGCGCCTTTGAGCTCTTCGACCGTCCGGACGTGGTCGCGGGCACGCTCCTGCGTCTGCTCGAGCGCCTCGGACCGGTTCACGAGCGGGCCCTGAAGGGCCGTAGTCTCATCCATGAGGTGACCCGCGCCTGCGAGCTCATGATTTGTGGCCTGCGTCGCCCCGCTTGACGATGGTTTGAACGGACCTAGGTTTGGTTCATGGTGCGGTGTGGTCCGCGCCGTCGAAGTGGAGTCCTCAGAGTGAGTGAAACGTTTGAACGGCCCGAAAACCCGGTGCCTCTACTGCCCTTGCGCAACGGCGTTCTCTTTCCCGGCACCGTCATCACCCTGCCGGTAGGTCGCCCGCGTTCCGTCGCGCTCCTCGAAACGCTGCGGGCCGGGGACGTCATCGCCATAGGAGTCCAGCGCGATCCGAAAATCTCCGAGCCCAACCTCGCAGACCTGTTCGAGGTGGGCACCTATGGTCGCGTGCACCGAATCGTAAAGGTCAGCCCGAAGCACTATCAGCTCGTGATCGAGGGCGGGCCGCGCCTGCGTCTGGAAGATCTCGTCAGCGTCGACCCTTTCTGGAAGGCGGAAGTCTCGGACCTCAAGGAACACAACGCCGACAATCCGGAGGCCGCGATCCGTGCGAGCGCGCTCGTGGAGGGTATTGCGGACGAAATCAGTGGCTTCGGTGACCCGGTCAAGCGGCACCTCGAGCAGCCGGCACGCAATCCGAGCCTCGTCGCTGATGTGATCGCCGCGGGCCTTTCCCTGCCGAGCGAGAAGGAAATCGAAGTCCTCGTCCTGACCGACGTCATTCAGCGTCTGAAGCGCGTCTCCGAGCTCGTCGGGGAGGCCCGGACTCTCGCCGAGATGCGCTCGAAGGTGGACCGGGAGGTCCGCAGTGAGCTCGGTAAACAACAGCGAGAAGCGGTTCTTCGCACACAGCTCAAAGCGATCAAGAAGGAGCTCGGTGAAGGCGAAGACGGCGACGAAGTCGATCAACTGCGCGAAAAGCTAGACCGCGCGGAGCTCCCCGAAGAGCCGCGCCGGGTCGTGGACCGAGAGCTCGGCCGCCTCGAAGCGATCAACCCGGCGCAGGCCGAATACGGCGTGATCCGCAACTACCTCGAGCTCATCGCCTCGCTGCCCTGGAGCAAGCGCGCCGACGCGAACGACGACCTCGACGCGGTGGAAGAAAAGCTCGATAGCGATCACTACGGTCTCGAGAAGGTCAAAAAGCGAATCCTCGAGCACCTCGCCGTCCGAAAGATGACCGGACACAACAAGGGCGCGATCTTGTGCTTCGTAGGCCCGCCGGGGGTAGGCAAGACCTCCCTCGGTCAGTCGATCGCCGATGCCACTGGGCGTCCCTTTGCGCGTGTGGCGCTCGGCGGCGTGCGCGACGAAGCGGAGATCCGCGGGCACCGTCGCACCTATGTCGGCGCGCTCCCTGGGCGGATCATTCACGCCCTGCGCAAGATCGAGGTCAAGAACCCGGTGATCTTGCTCGACGAGGTCGACAAGCTCGGCCAAGGGTGGATGGGAAGTCCGGAAGCGGCGTTGCTCGAAGTTTTGGATCCCGAGCAAAACCATACCTTTCAGGATCACTACCTCGAGCTGCCCTTCGATCTTTCTGAGGTGTTCTTCATCTGCACCGCGAACACGCTCGAGACCCTCAGTGCGCCTCTGCGCGACCGGCTCGAGATCGTCGAGCTACAGGGGTACACGATCGAGGAGAAGCTCGAGATCGCGACGAGCCATCTGATCCCGAAGCGTCTCGAAGATCACGGGCTCGCCGAAGGCTCCGTGTCGATCTCCGAGGAAGCGCTGCGCGAGCTCGTCACGAGCTACACCCGTGAAGCGGGAGTGCGACAGCTCAATCGCGAGATCACCCGTCTGCTGCGCGCGGTCACCTTGGAGATCGCACGGAAGAACTCGGACGAAAAGGCGCCGCCGCGGACGCTGGAGATCGGTGACGTCACGAAGCACCTCGGCAAGCCGAAGTTCTTCAACGATGTGGCGGAGCGGACGATGATCCCGGGCGTCGCCACTGGCCTCGCCTGGACTCCCGTAGGGGGTGACATTCTGTTTGTCGAAGCCTCGAAGATGCCCGGTAAGGGGCGCTTCGAGTTCACTGGCCAGCTCGGTGACGTGATGAAGGAGAGCGCGCGCGCCGCCCTCACCTATATTCGGGCGAACGCGGACCGCCTCGACGTCGACCCGGACTTCATGGAGAAGACGGACCTGCACGTGCACGTCCCGGCGGGCGCGGTCCCCAAGGACGGTCCTTCGGCGGGTGTGACGATGTTCACCGCCCTCACGTCGCTTCTCACGGGCCGCAAGGTCCGAAGCGACACGGCGATGACCGGCGAGGCGACCCTCCGAGGGCGTGTTTTGCCCGTGGGTGGCATCAAATCGAAGGTGCTGGCCGCGCACCGCGCAGGGATCAGCCGCATCGTGCTTCCAAAGAAGAACGAACGCGACCTCGACGACGTTCCGAGCGACGTGCAGGAGAAGATGACGTTCATCTTCGCCGAGGACATGGCGGAGGTCCTCGACGCGGCGCTCGAGAAAGAGGCGACGCCGGTCGTCGGAAGCACCGGGGGCAGCAGAAATAGCAGAAATCGACCTGGTGCCGTTTTCTCCTAATCGAGCGCGAGAAATCGACCTACCTGGTGCCGTTCCCCCTGGCGCGAGAAATCGCGAGAAATCGACCTGGTGCCGTTCCCCCTGGCGCGAGACGAGAAATCGAGAAATCGACCTGGTGCCGTTCCCCCTCGCGCGTAAAGGCTAACGGGTGTCGTTCTGTCTTGATGAGTACGGCTAGCGTCGATTTGCGTCCGCGACGCGCGGCTCAATTGCATGGTCGGTCGCAAAGCCCCGCGCTGCGGTCCGGCGAGCCAAAAAACCGGCAGGGCATCTACGAGCCGAACCACGAATATGCGGGTGCATACAGGGGGCTGGGCTAGAGGGTTACGCCGCTCGAGAGCCGACGATTTGCTCCCAGCGCGCTTCGTCGAGAAATCTTCGAGGCATGGGATTCACTGGAGCGCACGGACGGTGGGAGTGAGTCGGGAAGTCGGCAGCAATCTCGCCCCGTAAGAACCGGTCTGTCGCCTGGCGATGGCGGATTTGGTGCTCCCAGTAGTCGAGGAGATAGGCCCGCGCCTCTGGATGGCTCCGGTTTTCCCAGCATATCATGCGGCGTCCCCTCCGTAGCCAAGGCGGCCGTGGCACCGCGAATTTGGTGCGTCGAGGCGTACTCCGAACCGCCTCCACGCCGAGCGCGGGCTTGCCTTCACGGAGCACGCGCCCTTCCTCAATGATGTCCGCATGTAGCGTCCTGAGGCGCTCTTGGAATTGGGCTTCGTCGAGATGGGCAAGCGCGGGCAAGCGATCCAGGATCTGGAGGTCTGCATAGCACACGGTGAAAGCGTCCCGCGAAAGCGAGCGACGCCTGTCTTTAGGCTTTCGTGACTCACGGTAGACCGCTTTGGCGTAGCGTGTGCCATCGAACCATTCGCCTTCGAGCGGCTCGTGACAGAAAAGCTGTTTGGCACACTGAAGCCGTGGCCATTGCTCCGGCCGTTCCACCAGGCCCTCCTTCACGCCATGGCTCAAGATGTATCGAAAGGCACGGAGCTGTGAACGTGCGGTCGGCAGACCTGCCGCGGCGAACTCACCGTCCCATAGCGTTGGGCCTTCACGCCCAACGATGTCTTTAACTCGCAAGGAGATCTGCCCCTTCACGTAGCGCATGAAGCGAGAGATCCACGGTCCGCCTTCGAGCTCGAGGTGAAAGTGATTGGACATGAAGACGAACCCGTACAGCTTGATTTCTGGGTAGAGCGCCAAGGCTCGCGCGATCACTCCGACCATGATGCGATTGAGCTCATCGGTGGGAACGAGCAACGCCATGCCCGCGGCGACGCGCGAAACGGCGTGGTAGACGATGTCCTCCTTCAGGAAACGCACGTGGTGACGACCGATGAACTGACCGACGTCATCGCCGTGGATCGCATCGAGGATCTCAAACAGCGGGTTGTCTTGGTCGTCATTTGCAGCGCGACGGCAATTACTCATGCGAGTAGCGAAAGCATTTGTCGTGCCAGCCAAAGAACGGGGCAAGAAGTACCGTTTTCTGCAACTAACCCGCTATCGAAACGCGCTACGGACAACAGAAAACGACGGAGAACGGCACCAGGTCGATTTCTCCAAATTTCTCCAATTTCTCCTACGTTTAACGCCGAGCGTTTCGCCGCCGACGGGGGCGCTTCTTCTTCCGGTGCTT
>CAYXVF010000001.1:79345-81681 GCA_964468125.1 uncultured Bdellovibrionales bacterium
ACGTTTAACGCCGAGCGTTTCGCCGCCGACGGGGGCGCTTCTTCTTCCGGTGCTTTCCTTCGGTCACGATCTCATGCGCCATCTGCGCGAGCTCGCGCATGATGCCTTCGCCGTTCTTCGTATCCGAGAGGCCCACCAGCACGTAGCGATGGCCATGCGCCTGAATCAGCGCGCTGTCCGCGTGAAAGGTGCGCCAGGTGCCGCTCTTCCGGGCGAGGAACACGACGCCAGGCTCCTTCGAGAGACCGCCGGCGAATTTGTGAAAGTGCTTCGGCGGGGACATCAAGCCGAGCATCCGAAAAGACCAGTGCTTGGACACTAAGAGACCCGCGTCCAGCATCGAATAGAACCGCGCGGTCTGCCGGGCCGTGGCCCCATGGCTGATGTTGAAAAGCGGGTCTCGGTTGCTCCCACCACCCTTCCGGTAGGGACGCCCGACCCAAAGCCCACCCACCGGCTCCTCGTAGAAGCAATAAGGCGACTTGCGCATGGTGCGCTCGATCGCGAGAAGGCCAACGATGTCCACCCCCCAGGACGCATCGACGTTGCTGCTCGCCACGATCATATTCTGCAAGCGTTGGTCGAACTCGAAGGTCCATTCGATGTTGCCCTCATTGACCTCCTCGATCACCGTGAGAAGGATGGCGATCTTCGGAAGGCTCGCCGCGTAGAGCATCTTGTCGTCGTTGACGCCGGCGTAGTAGCGACGGTTTCGACGGGTGAGATCCACGAGCGAGACGGCGAGGGCCTCCGTGTCCATCAGGCGCCCCCAGCCCCGTGCACGCATGCGGTTCTCGAGTTCGCGCTGAAGGGTCGGGTTCTTGCTTTCGAGAGGGACCGGTCCGTTACAGGGGTCGCCGCTTTCCTGCGCTCTCGCCGCGGGCATCGCGACGTTGAGTGTCAGGAAGAAAAGGGCGAGGTACTTCATTTATTCTCGGGCTCGGGCCTCTGGGTGATCGCCTCGTGGAGCTGTTCGGCCAAACGCGCGTGATCCATCGCTGCATTCCGCTTGAGCTCATTGCTCATCACCGCCACGATGTACACGTACTCCGGGTCCGGAAGCTCAACGGGATCCGTCGCAGGCGCGGCTTCGACCTCCTCCGCCTCTTTCGAGCCGTCTTGCCCGGCGGTGTCTGGCGCGTTTTCGGCGCCGGCGGCCTTTTCGTTCTCTGCTTCTCCCTCACCGCTCGCTTCGTCTGCCGTAGGTTCTGGGACCGGTGGCGCGGTCTCGATCTCCACGAGCGCGTTGAGCACGTTTACGACGTTGCCCTGGTACTGAATGCAGGTGAATCCCGGCTCCGGCTTGCATTGAAACAACGAGCCGCTCTTGAAGTAGGCGGCGTGCTCGTCGAGCTTCTTGGTGTAGAGGTAGCGCACCCGACGGCGGGTCAGGTAGAGCATCTTCTTGAGCTCGGCGCTCGACCAGGCGTCGACCATCTTGCCTTGCTCAACTTTCACCATCCAGGCGACTACACCCAAAGGCGACGCGCGAGACGACTCAGCCTTGATGTAGCGATTGGCTCCCCTGGTGAAGAACATGCGCAGGTAGAACGCCTCCGGATCGAGCCCCGCCTTCACGATTGGGTCACTCAGAGTCTCGAATGCTGCCTGGGTCCAAGTTTCCC
This sequence comes from uncultured Bdellovibrionales bacterium, assembly GCA_964468125.1. Lineage (GTDB taxonomy): Bacteria > Myxococcota > XYA12-FULL-58-9 > XYA12-FULL-58-9 > CAYXVF01 > CAYXVF01. The sequence continues at coordinate 80,971 of CAYXVF010000001.1, forward strand.
GGTCCCAGCGCCCGTAGAGCTCCGGCCCATATTCGGAAGGAGGATAGTCCTCGCCCATGAGACGCATCAGCGTGGCTTCCCGCCAGAGCATGGACGCCGAAGCGTTCGAGCTCGGGGAGAGCGCGTGGTCCATCCACTCCCACAGGCTGAACGTGTCTCCGTTGTAGACCCGGCGAATGCTGACTTGGGTCGCTTCTTCGTTTTTAAGCACGGGAACTTCGTGGTGATTGGGCATGGCCCAGTTGTCCGCTGCGACCGTGTGCTCGCGGAGGAGCTTTTCGCGGGCCGCGATGTCGTCCGGGAAACGCTTGGCGAGCTCGTTGAGCAGGCCGGTCGCCACCAAGAGCTTAGCGACCGAGCCCGGCGTCTGCATCTCGCTTTCGTTGACGCCTGCGAACCGGGGATGAGCAGGGTCGCTGATGTCGAGAACGGCCACGTTGTAGCGCCGGAAGCGGCTGCGCTTCAGGATCTCTTCCAGCCGTGCCTGCAGCTCTGTGTCCTTTTCGGTCTCCGCGCTCAAGACGAAATCGGGATTCTCTTTGAGACGCAGCTCGATGCGCGCACTCGACCACTGTGCGCCCGCCGGCACTTTGTGGTGAAGGCCCGGATATCCTCATCGGTGCGCATGACTGGCTCGGCCAGCTCGTCGTCAACGGTGCAGTTGCTCCGATTGACCTGGCAGGGCTGGAAGATCAGTTCACCGAACCCGCT
>CAYXVF010000001.1:81691-131805 GCA_964468125.1 uncultured Bdellovibrionales bacterium
TTGAGACGCAGCTCGATGCGCGCACTCGACCACTGTGCGCCCGCCGGCACTTTGCGTCCCCGCACCTCTCCCACGTTGACCTTGTGCTGCCACTGCAAACGACGAATGCCGGTGCGCTCCTGCGCTTCCGGATCCGTCGGGTAGGCGCGCGCGACGGTGAGCGACGCTGCGAACGTGGCTGCGAGCGCGGCCGCGGTGAGAAGAAATCGGGTGCTCATGGAAGCCTCGCGTTCAGGTCGAGCTTGCCGTTCGGCATCTTGGATTCTTGGTCGAGGGAGCGCAGAAACGGGATCGTAGAGGCCGCGCGTGAAACTTTGAGTGGCCGAATCTGCATCAGCCACGCTTTGCCGTCGAGAATCCCGAATTCGATATCCCAAGGGGCCTGGCTTCCACGCTTTGGAAATTGGCGCATCACCTCGCGGGCCAAGCCCTCAAGCTCCTTCAGGTCGTCGTCATTGAGGAGGGGGTCGTGTCCAAGAGCGGGCTTGAGCAGGACACCTTCCCCCGGGGGACGCGGGATCTCCTTTCGCGTGACCGCTCGGCAAGAGGCGAGGAGACGTTTCCAGCCCGCGTCTCCTAGGACCAACGTCTCGGGGGCACCCCCGTCCACGACCGCGGCCACCCCCTCGCCGGCGCTGATGGTGATGGCATTTTGCATGCCGGTTTCGAGATCAGCGGTGACCAGGACCCCTGACTTCTCCGCCGGGACGGTCCGGTGCAAGATCACCGAGGGGAACACATACTCCGGGTTGACCAGCACGCGTTGGCGCCAGCGATAGGAGCGCTCGGTGTAGGGAGACGCCCAGACCTTTCGGATCGCGGCGAGGATCGAATCGAGGCCGACGCGATGGGGAACGGTCTTGTTGAGCCCTGCGCCGGTGAACTCTCGGAGGTCCTCCACGTTTGTATCGCTCCGCACGAAGACCCCAAAGGTCCCCGCTTTGCCGAGCCGGTCGAGGTTGCGCTTCACCTCGTCCACGAAGCCGTCTGGGAAAGGAAGGCTCGCAACCAACTCCCGAAAACGCTCGAGCTCCTCGAGCATGATCTCTTCCGCACGCTCAGGCGGCATGCGCTTGGTCAGCTCGAGAAAATACTGCAGTCGGCGCAAGGGAGAGACTTCACCCTTGAGCCCCGGCCGGTCGACGTGCTGTACGAAAAGTCCGAAGGGGAGCACCACGCCTTCGGAGACCCGGCTCGGAAAGATCTTCTTCAGGCGTCCGAGCTCGGCGGCCTTCGGTCCACAGATCCGTCCCGAGTCCCCGTCTTCGAGCTCGCCTAACAGTCGCATCTTTCGATCGTCGAGCGCGAGCCTCTCGGCTTCGATCTCCAAGAAGGGCTCGGCGATGGTCTGCGCCTTCTTGCCCAAACTTCGCTGCACGTCCTTAGGGAATGCGTCGAAGGGTCCGAGCGCGACGCGCCGTCCCGCGCTGACACCGAGAATGAAGCGTCGCCCCTCTCGGGCGATCAGGTGCTCGGCGATTTCCGTACCGACGGACGCGTGCGGGATCCCCAGGTTTCGCGCCAGTACCGAGATGTGGGAGAGCTTGCCCGCGGCACCGATCGTGATGATGCCCGCAACGGGCGGCAGCTCCGGGGGAAGACCGCGCAAAATGGCGATGTCGTCGCGCCGAAGTCCTTCTGTACTCTCGCCCATTTGCAGGACTTTGAGTGTCCCTGCGGCCAAGCCTGCGTTCTCGCCACGGAGCGACGCGGTGCCGATGCCGTTCATACCCAAGAGCTTGTGACCGCCGCCGCGGAGACCCTCGGCGTCGAGGGCGAGGCGGTCGAGTACCTTCGCAGCCGGAAGCATCACTCCGCTGCGAAGAATGTCGTCGATCACGCCCACCGCCCGCGGCTCGATCTGCTCGTAGCGCTCGAGGGGCAGAGCCACGTCCGCCGCCACGCGCGCCCGGGCCCATTCGAGAATGCGAGACGCCTGCTCGAGACCCGCTGCATAGGCCTCGGGACTAGAGCGGCGCATCTGCTCCACCGCCTCCATCGCGCTGTCGCGCTCGAGCGCTGAGAGATAGCCCAAGCGGCGTGCGGCTTCGACGAAGATGCCCAGGGTGTCCAGAGCTTCGGCCCGGGTGAGTGTGCGCCGACTCAGATCAGCGGTGACGCCGATCCAGAGTTGCTCCACCAGCTCCATCACGTGAAGCAGCAGCAAATTGCGCTCCCCCTGCACGTAGCTCGAGTCCTCGCGAAGATTGGCTTCGGCGATCTCGATCAGCTTGGCGCCTTCGCGAATGAGCGACTGCGTGTCGCTGCCTTCGATCGCCGCAAAACGATCGATTTGCTCCTTCACCTCGTCGCTCCGGATCCACTGGCGAACCTGGGTGAGCCGCTCGATGCGTTGCTCTGCGTCGTAGTAGCGGCGCATCTTCTCGACGAGCTCGGTCGCCTGCTTCTTGCGCTCCGGGTCAGCGGTGCGGTCTGAATAGGCCTCCACGTCTTTGATGTCGCTCGGTTCGGGCATCGCGTGGATCTTAAAGCGAAGGTCCGCAAAGGCCGGGTCAGCGTCTCCGATGACTCCGGCCAGAGAGCGAATCTCGTCCGCCGTTGAGCCTTGCCGGCCGTAGGGGAGCGCGCGGATCAGCCGAAGCATCAGAGACCGGTTGCCGCCGTAGTTCGCTTTCTTGCGAAGAATGGGGATCATCAACTGCCGGGCGGACTCTTCTTCGTCTTCGATCTGCCGAAATCCGCGGTAGCTCTTGGCCGAGGCGAGCACCCACCCGTCCAAAGCGCGCTCGAGGAATTCCTCAACGATAAGGGCGCGCGCGCGGTAGAACCCATTGTCCGTGAGTTCTTCGAGAGAGAGCGCGGTCAGAATCGTTCCCACCGGGACGCCGAGGGCGACGAGTTTCTTGCCGGTGCTCTTCAGGATCCCGTACTGCACCCCTCCGCCGTGCTCGACGCATGCGAAGCTCTTCGGCGGCAGAATCGTTCCGTCGTCGCAGAACCACATCACGCCCTCATAGGGACCGCGACGGTTCTCTTTCATTTCCTCCACCCACTCTTTGGCCTTCGCGACCTCCTCGTCCGACAACTCGCCCATCGCGGGCGCAAAGACCTCCAGGGCTGTGACAAAAGCGAGTGAAATCATAGGATTGCAGTGTAATGGGGTCCGTGGCGGGGCGAAAGGGCCTATCTTCCCAGGCCGCCTATTCCCATTCGACCAGGTAGTCGTAGTCGCAGATCGAATGCTGTCGGTAGCGGACTGTTCCCCGGTGCCCATACATTTCGAGCGCGCCTTCGTACACCGCGAGCTGGTAGGCGTAGGGGAATGTCCAGATATTGCGGACCTGCACGAGTGCGAAATGCGGCCCGGATTCGACCAGGGTTGCCTCCGCGGCGGACATGAGCTGGTAGAGCCTGCCCACGACCTTGAACGCGGACGCGAGACGATTCCCGGCCACGGCGAGGATCATGCGGCCCGCCGTGTTGTCCCGAATTCGCGGAAGCTGACGTCTTCCCATGCGCCGGAGCGCTTCCCGGGGCGGCACGCCAGGGTGCAGCTTGGGCGCTATGTCCGGGACAAATCGGATGAAATCGCGAATTGGGTACCGTGCAAAGGGGCCGTAGTCCGGGTAGCCCCCGTCCGAGCCGGTGGCGCTCACCAAGTCCTCGACCGCGCCCCGAAACGCGAACCCGTAGGTCATCGCGTCCGCGGAGAGCTGCTCCAGTCGTTCTTCGAGGTCCAGCGGACCGTCCCAGTCAGGCTCATGGAATTCGCCTCTCATCAGTGATCAGAGTTCTAACGCAAATTGTCGGAGGGATCCGGCACATTTCGACCATGAAAGGCAATCTCGCACCGGTCCCTACCTCCCGAGCCGAAAGCGCGTGCGCCGAGGTGGAAGGCTCAGGACGGCCCGGCCTCGCCCTCGCGCCGCAGGAGGGCCCGGTGATCCGCGCCTTCGCGGCCTTCCTCCTGGCTCTGGAAGAGGACGAATCGGTCGATCTCGACGACGGGCTCACCCGCCACCTCGATGCGGTGGGTGAAGCGATCGGCTTCCTCTGAGCACGAGCTAGAGCAGTGCGTGAAGACGTTCTAGAGCGGCAAGTACGTCTGGCCGCTCGTCGAGGAGCGGGCGCATTTCATCCCGCCGCTTCTTCAGAAACGGCAGTGCGTTCTTGATCGTGTAGCGTCTCGGGTCGAGGCGCTTGCTCACCTGAGACCATGCGATCGGCATCGATACGGGAGCGCCGCGCAAGGGGCGGACACTGAAAGGCGCTACGATCAATCTGCCATGACCGTTTTGCCCCGTATCGACGTAGACGCGCCCCTCGCGGTTTGAAACGGTCCGCGTGAGCGTCGCGATCTCCGGGAGACGCTCGACGACGATTCGCCCGAGCACTTCCGCCAAACCGCGCGCCTGTTCGTAGGTGAGCTGTCCTCCGAGAGGGATCATCACGTGCAACCCGCTGCTCCCGGTCGTCTTCACGTAGTTCACGAGCTCGATGCTCTCGCAAAGATGGTGAAGCTCGCGCGCGATCGTCACCACGTGCGCAAAGGGCGCCTCCTTCGGATCGAGATCGATCACCGTCCAGTCCGGATGGGCCAGGTCGCGGGTGCGCGACGCCCAGACGTGCAGCGGAATCGAGCCGCTGTTTGCGAGGTAGATCAAGCTCTCCACCGAATCTACGACGAAGTAGTCGATCTCCCGGTGCGCATGCTCACTCCACATCCGCACGCGGCGCACCCACGCCGGCGTCCAATCCGGCGCGTCCTTCTGAAAAAAGCTCTTTCCGTCGATGCCGTCCGGATAGCGGGTGAGAACCACCGGCCGGTCGCGCAGGTAGTCCAGAAGCCAAGGCGATAACTTCCGGTAGTAGTCGATGAGGTCACCCTTCGTGTAGCCCTCCTCCGGCCAAAACACTTTGTCCCGATTCGTGATCGGAAAATCGCGCGGCTCCTCCCCCTGCGGCTCGGCCACCGGCGGCGGTGGCGGCCGCTCGGTCCCCGGGCGCAGCGCTGCTACGGGAGGCTCCTCGCTCGCACCGAGATAGACCGGGTGCCGAAGATGCCCCCCGTCCCGCCACTCGGTGTAACGCACGCGAACCGTGTAGCGCGGCTCACACCAACGCGCTCGCTTCTCCGCCGGCGACGGCTCGCAAGGACAATGCTCGACCGAGATGGCGTCGAGTCGCTCCTGCCACGCCCCTCGCTCATCGTCGCTGAACCCGGACCCGACCCGTCCCGCGTAGCGCAAGAACGCACCGTCCCAGGCCGCAACGGCCAATGCGCCGATGCCCGCGCCGCCCGCGCGCGGCGGCGTGTATCCGACGACCACGAAGAGCCCGCTCACGTCTGCCTTGATCTTGAGCCAGCTCGCGCTGCGCGCGCCCTCGTAGGTACTGTCGAGATTCTTCGCGACCACTCCCTCGAGGCCGAGCTTTCGTACTTGCTCGAAGAGCGCGCGGCCCTGGGTGGGCACGTCGTCGCTGAAGCGCAAGGGACCGGCGTCCGGCAGGAGCTCGCGCAAGATCGCTCGGCGCTCGCGCAAGGGCGCGGCACGGAGGCTGTGCCCGTCCAGTGCCATCAGGTCGAAAACGTAGTAGGCGACGGGCATGTGGATCCGTGCCGTTTGAATATCACGAGCGCGTGAGAGCAAGGCCCGATTCTGGAGTCGGTTGAATGACGGTTTGCCTTCGTCGTCGAGGACCGCGACCTCGCCGTCGAGCACGACACTGTCGACGGGCAGCGAAGACACCGCCTGGACGAGCTCCGGATAAACCGCGGTCGCGTCGTTGCCGCTGCGGTAGTAGAGGCGTGCCTCGTCATCACGCTTCACCGAGGTAAGCCGAAAGCCGTCGTACTTCAGCTCGAAAATCCAACCTTCTCGGTCGAAAGGCGCCTCCGCCGTATCGCAGAGCATCACGCGAGGCGGACGAAACTCGATCCGAGACGCTGGATAACCGTCCAGGTCGAAGAACCGTCGCCCTCCCGCCTCAAGCTCTTCCGTCGTCAACCCCGAGAGGATTGAACGGTCACTGAACCCCTCCTCCCCCTCGGGGCGGGCCCAAGCGTCCGGCTTCTTGATCAGCAGCCATTCATTGGCTTTCTTCGTTTTCACGAGCGTGAAGCGACCCCGGACTTTGAAGCCGTGGAGCTCGAATAGGAGCTTGCCCTTCTCGAGGCCCTCCACTGGGTCCTCTACCGGCACCCATTCACCGCGGTCCCAGAGAATCACCGAGCCCGCACCGTAGTTGCCCGCGGGAATGATCCCCTCGAAATCGCCGTACTCGATCGGATGGTCTTCCACGTGAACCGCGAAGCGCTTCTCCTGCGGGTCCAGTGACGGCCCCTTCGGAACGGCCCAGGAGAGGAGGACCCCGTTCAGCTCTAGGCGCAGGTCCCAATGGGAACGAGTGGCATCGTGTTTGTGGAGCACAAAGAGCCCCGGAGCCGCATTGTCCGTCCCGCCAAACGGCTCGCTCGTGGTCGAGGCCCGCCGTTTTGCGCGGTAAGCCTCGAGCTTTTGCTCCTCGCTCATCCACTCACTCTACTGAACGCGTGTTCGGCCTGCGAGAGATTTGCGAATTTCGCGCCAGCGATCGATCCTTTCCTCATGGCAGTACGCGCGATCGGAACAGGTACGATCTCGTTCGGGCTCGTTTCGATCCCGATCAAGCTCTACTCGACCAACAAGACCACCAAACAGCTGAGCTTCAATCTCATCGACAGCGAGACCGGCTCACGTTTGAAACAACAGTACATCAACGCGGACGGCGATGTAGTGCCGCGCGACCGCATGGTCAAAGGCTACGAGTTCGCGAAGGGACAGTATGTGACCTTCACCGACGAGGAGCTCAAGGCCGCGGAGGCCGCGGCGAGCAAATCGATCGACATCATCGAATTCGTGCCGGCGGAAGCGGTCAACTGGGTCTTCATCGACAAGTCCTACTACCTCGGCCCGGACAAAGGGGGCGACAAACCCTACCGACTCCTGAGCCAAGCGATGCGGGACACGGAGAGGGTCGCGATCGCGAAATACGCCGCGCGCGGCAAGCAGTACATCGTGATGATCGCCCCACACGAGGACGGACTCGCGATGCAGCAGCTGCGCTACGCGGATGAGGTGCGCAGCTTCGAGGAGGTTCCGCGCGAGGATGCAACCGTCGCCAAGGCGGAGCTCGACCTCGCACGGCAGCTGATCGAACAGATCGCTTCGGAGAGCTTCAATCCAGACGGCTACGAAGACGAGGTCAAAGCCCGCATCGAAGCGATGATTCAAGAGAAGATCGACGGTAAAGAGGTCACCGCGCCGCCTCAGGAAGAGCCCAAGGCACAGATCGTGGACCTCATGCAGGCGCTCAAAGCGAGCATCGGCGCCGACGCAAAAGAAGGCAAAAAGCGCCCGGCGAAGAAAGTCGCGAGTAAGAAGACCGCCGCCAAGAAGGCCACGCAGAAGAAGGCCGCCAAGGGCTAGCCTCGCACAAAAAGTGCGAAGTGGCGCGCGGCGGTCCCCGAGTCTTTCCGCTTCGCCGTCAAGGCCAGTCGGCGACTGACACACCGCAAGCGCTTGAACGATCCGGAGGAGTTCTTGGGCTATCTCTTCAGCTCGCTCGCGGAGCTTGGGCCTACGCTCGGCGTGGTCCTGTTTCAATTGCCTCCCAGCTTTCGCCGAGATCTGGACCGTCTCGAACGCTTCCTTCTCGCTTTGCCCGCAGACGCGCCCGTCGCGTTCGAGTTTCGCCACCGGAGCTGGAGCGAGGATGCGGTGGAGAAGCGCCTGCGCGAGCACGGTGCCGCCTGGGTGGTCGTGGATGACGCAGGCGAGCCCGAGTCGATCCCGGTGACCGGGTCGACGACCTATCTGCGGCTACGCAACGAGAGCTTCGGCAAGGAGGACCTGCTCGCCTGACTTCGGAAGATCGAAGCCTCAGGGGTGGAGCGAGCTTTTGTCTTTTTCAAGCACGAAGACGCCGGGGCGGGACCCTCGCTCGCTCTGCGCTTGCTCGAACGGGCTCAAGCGCTCGCCATGCGCTGAGGACGCTCGCCCGACAGGAGGTCTTTTAGCTTTTCCACCGTCAGGGGTTTGCTGACGATACACTGCTTCGTTTGGGTCGCGTAGGCGTTCACGAGCGTATCGTCCTGCATGCCGGTGAGATGAACGATCCGCTCAGCATTCTCCGGCGCTACGGATCGCGCTTTTTCAGCGAGGTCGAAGCCCGAAACGCGCGGCATCATCACGTCGAAGAAGATGATGTCGAAGCTGTCCCGGCGGAGAGTCTCGAGCACGTCCTCGAGGGAGTCGTCGAGCACACGCAGGTCGAACTCGTCGCTCAGGAGCCGTTGGTAGGTCCTCCGTGTCCCCGCATCGTCATCGACGAGCAGGATGCGGGGCTTGCGCGTCGCGTCGTCCGACACTGGTTTTTCGGGCAGAGAGACCGTCATCGGCCTGCTCAGCAGCTCGCGTACTGCGCGCAGGAGCGCACTTTCGATGAACGGCTTGCGAAGCAGCTCATAGTGAGGGAGCTGCGCGAGGAGCTTCTGGTCGAGGGAGTCGTCGTCGTAACCGGTCATGAGCAGGAAGCGCATGTTCGGGTCCCGGGCAGAGAGCTGCAGCGCGAGGTCGGGTCCGCGTCCATCCGGCATGACGATGTCCGAGACCACGAGATCGATCTTCCCTTCTTCGATGTCGAAGACGTCTCGGCCTTCTCGGGTGGTCGATGCTTCGATGGTGGAGAAGCCATGCTTGCGAAGCATGCGAACGGTGAGCGCCCGCACTCGCTCATCGTCCTCGATGACCAAGATGCGCGCGTTGTTTCCGTCGGCGCTTTCCTGCTGCTCAGGGCGTAGCTCCGTCAGCGGCTGCGCCTGACCTCGCTCGCGAGGAAGACCGATCGTGAAGCGCGTACCCTTTCCGACCGTGCTGTCGACGTCGATCTCGCCGCCGGATTGCTTGATGATCCCGTAGCAGGTGGCCAGCCCCAGGCCCGTGCCGCTGTTGCGATCCTTGGTGGTGAAGAACGGCTCGAAGATCTGCGCCTGCACTTCCGGCGGCATTCCCGAGCCGTTGTCCTCGATCAGCACGAGGACCTGATTCTTCTCCGGATCGTTCTTCGTCGCGATCCGGAGCGTGCCGCCGTCGCGCATCGCGTCGCGTGCGTTCACCGCCATGTTCATCAGGACCTGCTCGAACTGTGCTGCGTCCACGCGAACGGACCAGAGCGCGTCCTCCAAGCTCAAGCGAATGTCGATGTGCTCGCCGATCGTTCGGCGCACGAGCTTCTCGACGTTGGTGACCAGCTCGTTGAGATCGAGAATCCGTGGCTCGATCGTCTGCTTGCGGGAGAAGGCGAGGAGCTGACGGGTCAATGTTTCCGCGCGGTCCGCAGCTTTCAACACATGGATCAGATCCTCGCGCCGGTGGTCGCCCGGAGCGAGCTCGTCCAAAACGAAGCGAGAGAATCCGATGATCGCCGTCAACAGATTGTTGAAATCGTGAGCGACGCCACCCGCGAGGCGTCCGATCGCCTCCATCTTCTGCGACTGATGGAACTGCTTTTCGAGCTCTTTGCGCTCGTGCTCCGCTTCCAACATTCGCAGGCGCGACTGTGCCCGCTCGACCGCGTAGTGAACCGCCCGGCGAAGAAGCTTTGGAGTCAGATCGTTCTTCGTCAGATAGTCCTGAGCGCCGAGCTGGACCGTGTTGATCCCGAGCTCTTCTTCGTCGTGCCCCGTGAGGACAATCACCGGCAACTCCCGGGTGACGAGCTCGCGGATGAATGCTTTTCCGCCGCCGTCGGGAAGCATGTAGTCGACCACCGCGCAGTCGAAGTGCATGGCCTCTACGAGCTCGCGAGCTCGGGCGCAGTTGTGCGCGATCGTGACCCGATGCCGGTCCTCGAGCATGCGGGCTGCGAGCCGGGCGTAGTGCTCGTCGTCGTCGATCAGGAGAATCGAATAGTCCGCTTCGAGCACCAGGTCACCTCTCCCTTCCCTGTGCGGAGAACGGCCCAGGAGGAGGTGTCGTTGAGGGAGAAACGTCGAGAATCCGACGTTTTATCGTGTCCGAGTGGACACAACTGTGTCCTTGGTGCGTGGCCAGTGCCACACGGCGTCCTACGAATTCGCTTGGAGCGAACGCCTCGGTCGCTGGCACCAACCTTGCTGTTCCGATGCTCGGGAGGTTGGGACCAACATGCATCAATCACTATCCGACCGTGTCTTGTTTGTGGACGACGACGAAGCGGTGCGTGCGACCTTTGAACGAACCATGAAGAAGGCGGGGATCCCCTGCGACATCGCCTCGGACGCCGCGGCGGCCCTGGCCTTGGCCGAGGACACCGGCTACTGCGTCGTAGCCACGGACTACGCAATGCCAGGCAAGAACGGCTTGGAGCTGCGCGATGCACTGCGTGAGCTGCAGCCCGATGCGACCTTCGTGCTGATCACGGCGCAGTGCACACTCGAGCTCGCAATGCAGGCCACGAATGAGCACTCCTTCACCTACGTGCTGACCAAACCGTGGCGCTCCGCCGAGCTTCACTCGCTCATGAACCGCGCTGCGGAAGAAGCCTGGGAGCGCACGTCCGCCCGCACGCTCGCCAAACGACAAACCGAGCGCTCCCGCTCCGACCGCCAAGACGACAACACCCTCTTCGCGACGGTCACCTCCATCGTCAGCCAGCTCTGCGGCACCACTTCGCCGAAGCTACAGCGTCACACGGAACGCTACCGGTCGCTCGCAGGTCTGCTCTGTGACGCGATGTTCATCTCCGCCGAGCAGCGACGCGATGCAGAAATGGCGGCGGTCGTGCTCGCGGCGAGCGAAGCCGGCAATCCCGAAAGCAACCCCGCGAGCTGGCTGCCTACCGTTGGGCCTTTCGCTGGCGCCCAGCGGGCGTTGGCCTCGGTGAGCGAGCGGTGGGACGGACGGGGCGATCCGTCGGGCCTAGCCGGCGACGAGATCGACGTGCGCGCGCGCATTCTCGCGGTGGTGCGCTCCTTCGACCGCGCGATGCTCGATTGCGAGGGGCTGAAGTCTCTCTCGACCGAGCTCGCGGCCGCAAAGGAGCTCGTGATCAGTCGCGCGGGAGCTGAGCTCGCGCCGCCGGTCGTGCGCGCTCTGCTCGGCATCGAAGAAGCGGAGCTCAAACGAGTCTACCAAGCGCCGCCCCATCTCGAGCTGGTGGTCTAGGCTAGGCCGCGCGGCTCGTCTCCACACCCAAAGCTCGGCATTTCTTGTAGAGATGGGAGCGCTCCATCTCGAGGGCGCGCGCCGTCTCACTCATATTGTAGCCATGATGCTCGAGCGCCTCTTCGAGAATGCGCCGACCGGCGGCGTCGTGCAGGTCCTTGAATGAGCGGCCCGGAGCGAACAACCCCGCCGCCCCGTTCTTGCCTTGGGGTTCCTCACCCGCGTGACGCAGCACGTCCGCGATATCGATCACGTCGCCCTCGGCCATGATCACCAATCGCTCCACGAGGTTTTGCAGCTCGCGAACGTTGCCCGGATAGTCGTGCCGTGCCAATGCCTCGAGCGCTCTGCCGTGAAGCTCGACTGCCGGGCTGCCGTTTCGCTCGGCCGCTCGAGCTACAAAGTGATGGGCGAGCTCTGGAATATCCTCCTTTCGCTCACGCAGTGGCGGTGTGCGAATGTGGATCACGTTCAGTCGGTAGTAGAGGTCCTGTCGAAAACGCCCGTCCTCGATCATTTGCTCGAGATTGCGATTCGTTGCAGCAACGACGCGAACGTCGACGCTCAGCGTCCGGTCGCCGCCGACACGCTCGAATTCCCCCTCTTGAAGAACACGCAGGACCTTTGCCTGCATCTCGGTCGGCATTTCGCCGATCTCGTCGAGAAAGAGCGTTCCCTCGTCGGCGAGCTCGAACTTGCCTCGACGCGTTCGGGTGGCACCCGTAAAAGCTCCTTGTTCGTGCCCAAAGAGCTCGCTCTCGATCAGGTCGCGGGGAATCGCCGCACAGTTGAGCTTGATGAACGCATGGTCCGCGCGGCGCGAAGATTCGTGGATCGCACGGGCGACCAACTCCTTTCCCGTTCCGTTCTCTCCGGTGATCAGGACCCTGCCCTCGGTCGGCGCCGCCTTTTCGATCATGTGCAACACGCCACGCATCGCACGGCTCGTCCCGATGAGGCCTCGCGTCGAGTCGTGGGCGAGCGCTTCATTCTCGCGACGGAGGCGCTCGAGGCGCATGACGTTGGAAATCGTCACGAGCACTCGTTCACGCACCAAAGGCTTCTGCAAGAAGTCGACGGCACCGAGCTGCGTCGCTCGGACGGCGGACTCGACCGTGCCTTCTCCGGACATCATCAACACCGGCTGGTCGTGCTCGTCGACGCGCATCTTGCTGAGGACGGAGAGTCCGTCTTGGTCCGGCAGGTGGAGGTCGAGCAAGACCACGTCGATCGGGTGGGACGGTAGGGCCGCGAGACCCTCCGCCCCGCTGCTAGCGCGCACGACATCGAACCCCTCGCGCTCGAAGATCCGTTCGAGAAGCGCCTGCACGTGCTCGTCGTCATCCACCACCAGAATCGTCGGCCTCATCGCTGCGCCTCCGTTGCCATGGGGACACGCGTCCTGTCGGGCGGGCGTGTCTCCCGGGACACGCGTCGGGTTCCCGACAGCGCCAAACGTCGAGAATTCGACGTTTCTCTCCCGATCGGGAGCTCGGCACGCCCCCTGCAATTGCCTTCCGCGACGGAGGTGAAGGATGCGTGCTGAGAAGCTCTCGTTCGCGACATGTGTGACCCTGCTGCTCGCCAGCGGCTGCGCTGGCTCTAGTGTCTACGTCACACAGCGTGTCGCCATGGACACAGATCCGGCGCTCGCGTTCCTAGCGGTCGAAGCGTTCGCGAAAGAGCAGGGATGGACGCTCACCACCGTCGCGGCGAACGCGGGCTACATCGAAGCCCTCACACCGAACCGCATCCTGGGGGCCGTGGAAGTCCGCGACCGCTGGAGTTTCCGCGTCACGGCAAACGGAATCGAGGCGACGAAAGAGCTCGAAGCGCATTTCGGACCCGACGAATGGGAGCGCTCTCCCTACGTCTGCGACTCCTACGAGTACCTCGAAGAACGCGCGACTCTCAGTGACATCGTTTCATTTCTAAACAGCAACCGTACCGTTTTGGCCGCACACACGCGCCGCTGAGTACAGGAGAACTTGATGAGCAGCCTTTCTCTTCTCACCTCCAATGAACGCTGGGTCGAGCTTCCGGAGCAGGAACGCAACGTCGAGTCCCGCGAGAAGACGATCTTCGAGAGCTACACGGACGTCGAAAACAAGCGAGAGGCCGTGCGGAACAAGGTGCGACAGCTTCGCGAGCTCGTCGCCGCCCTTGCCGACGACGTACCCGCACGCGACGAGCTCGAAAGCGGCCTCATCGGTCTCGAGTCTGTGGGCGACGACCTCGAGCAGACCTTCGAGCCTCTGGTGGAGCTGCGCGCCGAGTACCTCCGGAGGAGAGAGGCGCTGTGCAAGCGGGTCGCTGAGGACGTCTCCCGCCTGTGTGAGCGTCTCGGGAGGGCTGGGTCGCGCGCGGACGAGCTGCACGCGCGGGCTCAGCGGGCTGTGGAGCGCCGCGCGCAAGAAACCCCCGAGACGACCGTCGACGCGACCGCGTCCGAGTTGCCGTCCACGCCGTCGATCGAGCGCGACGCGGTGGCCGAGCCCTCGAATGATGTCGTTGACCTCGGAGCGCGGGTGACTCCGGAGAGCGAGGACAATTTTTGGGCCGGACTCGACGCGGAAAGCGGCGTCTTCGTGTCCACGATCAACATCCTGCCTCTAGGGCAGCGCGTACACGTGCGCGTGGATGTGGAAGGCATGCACAGCGTCAATGCCTACGGAGTCGTCCGATGGTTCCGCGACTGGGACGACGACCAACCCGAGCTGCATCCCGGGATGGGGATCGAGCTTCAGGAGCTCGATGAGTCGCAGAAACGCGTCGTTGAAGAGTTCATGTCTCGCCGGGATCCCTGGCTGTTCGTCTAACAATCATTGACTAACGGGAGAGTGGTCATGAAGAAGTTCATCGTATCTGTATTTCCTCTCATCGTCGCCTGTGGCGGTGGAGAAGGTGTCGAATACCCCCAAGGCGTCGAGGCCTTGACCCTGAGCGCACCGCTCTTCGAGGCGAGCAGCGACGGGTGCAGCGTGGAGCCCATGGCCTCGGAGGTTTTGACCGACTGGTTGATCCCCGTGCGCGAGCGGGTTGGAGCGCCCGCGGGCTTGCTCGCCGAACTGCGAGACGCGGCGCCCACCGTCTGGAGCACGGAGATGGTCGAGTGGCGCGTGGCAAATGCGCTCCAGGACCTGCGGCTCATTCAAACGGTGCGCGAAGACGGGTATGCGCTCTCCTTGCGCTACTCCGAAGAGAGCACCGCAGGGACCTTCGCCTGGGCCGACGGCACCATGAGCCGCGATCGTAGCAGCGGGCACTGGAGCGTCTACGCCTGGAACGGTCAGCCCAAAATGGAGGTGAGCTGGGAACGCGTAGGTGACGAGCTTCTCGTCAACCACGACCTCGTGGGGAGCGGTCGAAGCGCGCTGCGCGTACGCTCCGCGCTCGCCGAAACGGTGACCCTCCAAGAGGATGCGCAAACCGCCGCCGTAGCCCAATGGGACTTCGGCAACGCGCGCGGATTTGTGGAGGTGGCCGGGACCCGGTCCTGCCTGGAGCAGGCCTCGGGCTTCGTCTGCCAACGGCTGTGTGACGACGGACGGTGAGGTCCAACTCTCCCGCCCAACAGTAGAATCATCGTCCGTCTTCACCCATGAGCGGGGTCGGCCTAGAGCGGGTCGGCCCCGCTCTATTTCTCGTTCATCGCCTCGAGCTCCATCACGATGCGTTTTCCGAGTCGCCGGTAGCCGAGCACTCGCTTGCCGACGATGTCTTTTAGTGGCGGGTCGACGGTTCGCAAGAAGAAGGGGCTCGCGCGGTCGACGGACCGCAGCGGGCTTCCGCGGGTCAGCACCTCGAGTCGCTCGATGTAGAGCGTGATGTTCGGCAATTCGGGCACTCCGATCTCCCCCGAAGAACAGGTTCGAATGTCAAGCCACACCCGCCCAATCCTGCCCTTGCGTCTCAATCCTCCTTCGGTAACGCTCGATTTATGATCCGCATCGGCTCGACCCAGGCCCGTCGCACCTTCAGCGAGGAGGAGATCGAGGAGCTCATCCCGGTCCTCCAGCGTATCAGTCGGCGGTCAGCGGATCGCGCGGTGAAACGCGCCCGCAGCTACGGACGCCTTCGCGATTCGGAGCCCGAATGGTCCGTGCTGAAGCAGGAGCTGCGGGGGATCATCGCGGAGTGGTCGAGTCAGGTCGCGCGCCTCGGCGCCCAACCCTGCGAGCTGTGGACCGTCGGGTTTAGGACCGAGTGCGGGATGGAGTACTGGCGCTATGAACGCGAGCACGATCCCTTGGCGGCGCCGGCGAGCGCGGAAGAGAGCAAAGCCGGGCGCGGTTGAAGCCGACCGGCGGCCGTACCACCACGCGTGCCGAGGAGGCCAACACAGCCGGCACGCTCGGAGAGCAGCTCGCTCGCCAGCACGTTCCCTCCGATCTTCAGACCACTCGACGAAGACTCGATCTCACCCGTGGGACCAAAGGCGCCGTCGACCGCTCGCGTCTCGATCGACGCGGCGGAAAAATTCAGACCCGTGAGCGCGCTGCCCTCGACCGAGAGCGCCAGCACACCGATCGCCGCGATGCCCGAGGACTGGCTCGCAAGAGTGCTCGCGAGCTCGTTGTCCACGACCACTCCCTCGAGGGCCAGGCCTTCGGTCGCGAGGGTTCGGAGACCGTAAGAGGCGCGCTCTCCACGTCCCGCACGCACGGCGCTGTCCCGAATGCTCCCAGAAACCTCGCCGGATTCGCGCCCATCGATCAGGATGCCCCAAGACACGCCTCGGCTGCGAGGGGAGACGAGCTCGACGCTCTGGAAGTCGACCGCCGCGGCGCTGTCTCGCGGCGGTCGCAGGTAGATCCCCGCGGCGTCCGCTTCACCCGCGAGCTCTCCGAGCCGCGCAATGAACACGTTAGAGAGCTCGATCCGCCGTCCATCGCCTCCAACCCCGAAACAGAGATCGTCGCAGGCCTGCGCGGGACGGATCTCGAACCCCTCGAGCCACCCACCCTCGCCCGTGAAACGCATCGCATCTTGGGAGTAGCCCAAGGTCTGGGGACCTGCGTGCGTTAAAGGCCCGGTCGCTCGACCAGGGCCGAGCCGGTCACCGTATCGAGGGCACCGGTCTCACTCTCGAAGGTCGCCTCGTAGATCACCTCGACCACAGATTCGTTGGTGCGCGGGCCGATCTCGATGGTGGCTGCGCTCGCGGGCGCGTCGAACTGAAATGCCGCGTCACTCACGAGCCCCTGACACCCGACGACGAAGACGTAGAGACCGTCGTCAAAAACCGGCTCGGAGCTGTGCTCGAATACCGCCCCCGGCACGACCTCCGGATGATTCAACCCTCCTTCGAAGTACAGGAGGGTCATGAAGACCTGGTCCGGATCCACCGCCTCAACCCGGCTCGAAACCGAAGTAAAGCCCGGGTCGTGAAACCCATCCCCCGTCACCCAAGCGCTGATCCGTCGATCGTTGATGGCGCCGGTCAGGGTCACATCCTCCACCTCCAGGGCGTAAGAGGGGCCCGCAATGTCGGCGAGCCACGGGTCCTCCGCCGTCGGCAGGGGTAGGGCTCCTCCCTCGTCGCCACAGCCGAGCAGTCCAGCGGCCAAGACCGCGATGGCGGTTAAGACACTCATTTGTCGATTCATGGGGGCTCCCGGTTACACGTACCTCGAATGGGCCATTGTTCCCGGGACAGCGGCACCTCGCAGGAGAAAATGTTGTGATTTCTCGCGTGTGGGAGGGCGTAAGCCGATGTGGGAGCGCAAGGGGGGCGCGTGGGCGTGTGGAGGTGAGCCTGAGGGTCGCCCGTGCGTCTCAGTCGAGCCACTCACTGTGCACCGGCTCGCCTTCCGGGTCCGAAAGGAGCTGGTAGGTGTGGGCCCCAAAGGCGTCGCGCTGGGCTTGGGTGAGGTTCTGCGGCAAGCGGGCGGTACGAACGCTGTCGAAGTAGGCGAGGCTCGCGCTCATTGCGAGCGTCGGGACACCCGCGGCGGCCGCGACGGCGACGACGCGCCGAAGCCCCGGGACCCGAGATTCGAGCTCGCCTCTCACCGCCTGATCGAACATGAGATTGCCCACACCGGGATCAGCGCCGAAGGCCTTCATGATGGTGTCGAGAAAGCGCGCCCGAATGATGCAGCCCGCTTTCCAAATGCGCGCGGTCTCTTTCAGGTCGATACCCCACCCGTTCGCCTCGCTGCCCTGGCGGATCAGATCCATGCCCTGAGCATAGGCGGCGATCTTCGTCGCGAATAGCGCATCGTGCACGAGTGATTCGAAGCCCTCGGGCGCGGACGCGGGCTCTGGCGCTGTAAAGAGCTTCGATGCCCCGTCGCGCTGGCTCTTCTGGCTGGACAACACCCGCGCATCGATCGCCGCCGCGATCGACGGGATCGAGACACCGAGCTCGAGGGCGAGCTGGGCGGTCCATCGGCCCGTGCCTTTCTGACCCGCCCGGTCGAGGACGCGGTCAACGAGATGACCGTCGCCATCACGCTTGCGGAAGATCTGGCCGGTGATCTCGATTAGGAACGACTCGAGCGGCCCTTCGTTCCACTGCGCGAAGGTCGAGGCCAACTGATCGTTGTCGAGCCCCCCGACGCGTCTCAACAGGTCGTAGGCCTCGGCGATCGCCTGCATGTCGGCGTATTCGATCCCGTTGTGGACCATCTTCACAAAGTGGCCCGCACCATCAGGTCCGCAGTGGGTCACGCAGGGTCCCGAGTCGCTGACCGCCGCGATCGCTTCGAACACCGGCGAGAGGTTTTTGTAGGCGTGTTTGCTCCCGCCGGGCATCAGGGAGGGACCGCTTCGAGCGCCTTCCTCGCCGCCGGAGACGCCCATGCCGACAAAGTGCAGACCCTTCTCGGACCACGCCTGTTCCCGCCGTTGAGTGTCCGTGAAGCGGGAGTTGCCGCCATCGATGACGATGTCCCCGTCGTCCAAGAGCGGTTCGAGCTGGTTCAGGACGATGTCGACGGGCTTTCCGGCCTTGATCATCATCAGAATTCGGCGCGGGCGTTCGAGCTCCTCGACGAGTGCGGCGAGAGAGTCGGTGCCCTTCAAGCGGCCGTCGCTCTCTTGAACCGCCCGCTCGAGCAGATCCGATTCGAGGTTCCACGCCGCAACACTGAATCCCTGATCGAGAATGTTCAGGGCGAGATTGCGGCCCATCACCGCCGTACCGATCACTCCAAATTGGCTGCTCATCGTGCGCTCCTGAGCTTCGCTGCCGCCGCGCGATCTACGAAGAAGTCGAGGGTCCCATCGTCCGGCCGCACACGCGCGGCTGGCAGCGGGTGCTCTCCTGGGTGGAGCACCTCGGCGAGCGCGTCGGCCTTGGCACTACCCGCAACCATGAACGCGACGTGGCGCGAGGTGTTGAGCGCCACGAGTCCCAAGCTGATGCGCTCTTTCGGAGCTTTTGGGCTGTCGTCGACGTAGAGCACGCGCGCACCCGCGTCGAGCGAGTCGGCTCCGGGGAAGAGAGATGCCGTATGGCCGTCTTCCCCCATTCCCAGGAGCGTGACATCGAAGCGCGCCGGCAGCACCGCACCGTAGGGCCCGACTGCCGCCTCGAAATCCTCACCGCGCATGCGGTTCACGTTCCCCTCGGGGGTCGGCACCTTCGAGAGGAGGCTCTCCCACGCGGCCCGATAGTTAGAGTCTTCGTGTTCCGGGGGCACGCAGCGCTCGTCGCCAAAGTAAATGCGTACCTGCGACCAGGCGATCTTCCGAGTCGTCAGCTCGGCGTGAAGTGCCTTCGGGGTGCTGCCCCCAGCGAGCACCAGGTGCGCCTCACCCCGTTCGGAAACGGCCTCCGCGAGCCACTGCTCGACCCGGTCCGCCAGCGCGCTCACGAGGGTCTCAATGTCATCGTAGGGCGTCATGAGCGAAACAGCTTGTGAGCCTCATCCACGCCGAGCTCGTCCGCGGACTCCGGTCCCCAGGAGCCCCCAAAATAGGGTTTGGGCTTCGGCGGGTTTTCGATCAGCTCGCTGTAGAGCCTCCAGGAGGCCTCCACCTCCTCTGCATGGACAAACAGTGTCTGGTCTCCTTCGAGGACATCGAGGAGCAGGGTCTCATATGCTTCAGGGATCTCTTCGAAGGCCTCTTGATAGCGGAAGCGCAAAGGCATGCGCTGGATATCGAAAGGCGAGCCTGGCTTTTTGACATCGAAGTAGAGGTCGAAGCCTTCGTCCGGCTGCAGCTTCAGCACGAGGACGTTCGGATCGAGGTCGACGTTGCCCATGCTCTCAAACAAGGAGACGGGTGCGCCTTTGAACTTGACGACCACCCGCGAGGTCTTCTGCGGCATGCGTTTGCCTGTGCGCAGGTAGAAGGGAACACCCTGCCAGCGCCAGTTGTCGATCCGCAGCTTCAACGCCACGAAGGTTTCGGTCTGTGAATTCGGCGCCACCCCTTCTTCGTGCAGGTAGCCCTTGGTCTTCTCGCCGTCGACCGAGCCCCCCGCATACTGGCCGTAGACGACTTCGCCGCGCGCCGGAGGGAGCGTGGAACGCAGCACCTTGATCTTCTCGTGGCGGACCGACTCCGGGTCGTAGGTGGCGGGGACTTCCATCGTGATGAGGGTGAAGAGCTGGGTGAGGTGATTTTGGATCATGTCGCGAAGGGCACCGGAGCTGTCGTAGTAGCCCGCCCGACCGCCCGTTCCGATCGACTCGCCGACCGCGATCTCGACCGCCTCGATGTTGTCACGGTTCCATAGGCGCTCAAAGATCGGGTTCGCGAACCGGAAGACCATGAAATTCTGGACCGTGTCTTTGCCGAGGTAGTGATCGATCCGGTAGACCTGAGATTCGTCGAAGTGTTCGTGCACCTTCACGTTTAGGGCCTGGGCGCTCGCGAGGTCGTGCCCGAAAGGCTTCTCCACCACGATCCGCGTCCAGCCCTCCGAGTGGTTCAGACCCGCGCGACCCAACCCGTCGATCGTATGCTCAAAGACCGACGGCGGAAGCGCGAGGTAGTAGGCACGATTCTGCGGAATGCCGTGGCGCTCCTCGATCTCTTCGATCCGCGTCTTCAGGTGCTGAAAGTCCTCGTCATTCGAGTCGTGAATGCATTGAAAATAGAGCCGGTCGAGAAAACCTTCGGAGACGGAGGGGTCCGTGCCGAACTTGGTCATTTCCTGGTGGGCAAAGGCGCGAAAGGACTCGTCGTCGAAATCCGGTTTGCGGGAGAGGGCGAGCACGTAGCTGCCTTCGCCAAGCAGACCGCGGGACTGAAGACGCGCGAGCGACGGCATGAGCTTGCGCCGGGCCAAGTCTCCGGTGCCGCCGAAGAAAACGAAGAGGTTCGGTTCAACGTGGCGGTGATTCATCGGTAACGTTCCTCGATCGCCATCACCTTCGCGAGGCGCCGCGCGTGCCGCTCTTCATTGGTGTAGCGGGCGTCGAGGAACGCACGAACCAGCTCTTTTGCGACCTCGCTGCCGATGATCCGGGCGCCGAGAACGAGCACCTGAATGTCGTCGTGCTCCACCCCTTGATGCGCGCTGTAGGGGTCGTGGCAAATTCCCGCGCGAACGCCGGGAACCTTGTTGGCCGCCACGCTCGCCCCCACGCCACTGCCACAGAGAAGGACTCCCCGTTCCGCTTCGCCGTCGCGAACCGCGAGGGCGAGCTTTTCCGCATAGTCCGGGTAGTCGACGGAGTCGGTCGAATGGGTCCCGACATCATGGACCTCGTGGCCGAGCTCTTCGACGAAGCCCTTGAGCAGCTCCTTCATCTCAAACCCGGCGTGGTCTGAGCCCATCGCGACTTTCATGTCTTCTCCCCTGTTGGCCTCGTGACCTTAACTACTCACAGACGGTGGTCAAACCGCTTTGGCCGACTCCGCGTCATGGTGCTTTGAGCCAGGCGAGCGTTTCTCGGTTCAACAGCTCGCCGGACATGGACTCGGCGTGGTTTTCGCCGGGAAAGACGACGAGTTTGCAGCGTTGCGGTCCGCAGGCCTCGAAGAGCGCGCGGGCCTGGTCCACGCCGACGATCTCATCCTTTTCCCCGTGCATGATCAGGACCCGGGCTTCGGTGCTGCGGATGGCCTCGATGTTGTCGTTGGCGCGGAGATCGACCTCTGCGAGCGCGTTGGCCCGGTCCACCACGGACTCGGACCACGCGTCCGGGAGTGCCCACGCGAGTTGCGGGTGAAAATGGTCGATGTACGGCACGACGATCTTCTCAAAGGAGCCGAAGGTCGCGACAGCCACGACGTTTGCGATTCGAGGGTCCGCGGCCGCGCTCTGAAGCGCGACCGCTGCCCCGAAGGAGGGCCCATAGACGCTCACCGGCGGCGCGAGAAGTCCCTTTTCAGATAAGGCGTCGAGGACCTGGCGGAGGTCCCGGGACTCCACCTGTCCAAAGCTCAGATAATCGCCGGTGGAGTGGCCGTGGCCCCGCAGATCGATCAACACCGAGCGCAAACCGTTCGAGGTTCGCAGCATCTTTCCGAAACCGACCATCGTGCGTTTCTTGTCGTAGACCCCGTGAAGAATGAGGACCGTTCCCTCCGGTGGCTCTGTCGGGTCGATGACCCACACGTCGAGCTCCGCCTTCGGAGGGCCCACGGGAACCCGGAAGGCGTGGTCGATCCCCTCCGTTGGCTCTTCCGGCCCTTTGTCTTCACCGTGATTGGGCGCCCCAACCAAGCGCCAGGCGCTGCGGCGATGCAGCTCCTCAGACGCGCGCCATAGAATCACCGCGGCGACCAAGAGCGCCGTAACGCCGACTGCGATTCCCCAACGGAGCATCGTCCTCTCCTTCGCCCGGGATGCCCCCTGGCTTGACTTCGGGAGGGCGGTATCGCACTGCGTCGACATGGTCGCAACGAGGCTTCACGAAACGGCCAGCCCCGAGGCCGAAAGCGCGCCCCTCCCGGTGGCGAAGATCAAGAAGCGCGCCTACTTCGTGGATATCCTGCGCCTCATCGCGTCCTTTCAGATGGTCAACGGCCATACGCTCGACGCGGTCTTGATGAACGAGGCGCGCGGCGGCGCCTACTGGGGCGATTACCTCTGGTTTCGCGGCATGGTGTCCGTCTCCTTCATGTTCGTGGCGGGTTTTGCCTTTCACCTCGCCACCCTCGCGCGCTTCGAGAAACACCGGGCGAGTCGGGCGGAGGTCAACCGTCGCTTTCGGCGGGGCGTCGATTTGATCATCATCGGCTACCTCCTGCGGGTTCCCTACGACTACCTCCACCGCTGGAGCGAGGTCCCGGAGTCGCTCATCGAGACCCTCCTGCGCTGCAACGTGCTCCAATGCATCGGAATCGTTCTCCTCACTCTCGAAGCACTGACGGTACTCGCCAAGCGACCGCGCCAGGTCGCCCTCGGCGCCGCGGTGATCGCAGCCGTGCTCGTGGCCTTGGCCCCGGTCACGGACGCGATGATCCCCCAGGGCGCCTGGCACATTCTTCTGGCCTACGTCAGCCATCAGGCGGGGTCGATGTTCCCGGTCGTGCCCTGGGGTACGTTCATGCTCGCCGGATGCGCCATCGGCTACTGGGCCATGCCCGAAGGGTCTGCCACCCACTGGCGGGTGAGCTTTGGACGGTTGATCGCAGTCTTCTTTGGCCTCTGGGTGCTGCAGCAAGGGATGGAAGCGAGCCCGTGGAGTTTTGTCACCGGGGAGACGCACCCGAGCTCCAGACCCGCCTTCATCGTCGAGCGCGTGGCGGCGGTGACCCTTGCGATCGCCGTGCTGAACCTGCTCGCGCTTCCGATCACGCGCTTCCCAAAATTCCTGCGGACCTTGAGCGGCGAAACGCTCTTCTTGTACGTCTTTCACCTCGTCGTGATCTTCAGCCTGCCTTTTGGTGTCTCGCGCATGATCGGTAGAACACTCGACTTCCCGCAGGCCTTTGTGGTGTCGGCCTGCATGTTGGTGCTCACGGCTGTCTGCGGACTCGGGTGGGCGCGTTTCAAAGCGTGGCGTGCCACCCGCAAAGCGGAGAGACCCGCATGAACGTGGATGCGTGGGGTGTCGAGCACGCGGCGTCCGAGGGGGACCTGCACGCCTGGGCCGACGTCGTGCAGGCGGTGGTCACCCATCACGAGGACACCGCGCGGCGCCTCGACGGGCTCCTCGAGCAAGACCCAAACCTCGTAGCCGCCCTGCTGCTGAAGGGCTTCGCGCTCCTGTTCAAGGGTCGACGCGACCTTCTGCCGGTGGTCGATGCGCAGATCGAGACGGTCGAACGCCTCACGCGTGAGCGTCCCACGACCGAATACGAAGCGTTGCTTCTCGGGGCGCTCCTCGCCTGGCGCGCCGACGACTACGATGCCACCGAGCGCTCCCTCGCGCGCTTGGTAGAGGCGTTCCCCGCGAATCTCCTGGCGGTAAAGCTACAGCACGGCTTTCTCTTTCTCGCCGGCCGAAGGCTCGCGATGGCACAGGCCTTAGAAGCCGTGCTGCCCCGCTGGACGACGACGAACCGCGGTTATGGATACGTTCTGGGCTGCGCCGCTTTCGCCTGGGAGGAGCTCGGGCGCTACTCGGAGGCGGAGCGTTTGGGACATGCGGCAGTGGAGCTCGCGCCGGACGACGCCTGGGGTATTCACGCGGTTTCGCACATTCATGAGATGCGCGATGAGAATCAGCGCGGCGCCGATTGGCTCAACGCACACCGGGCGGGGTTCGAGCCCTGCAACAACTTTCGCGGCCACGTGTTTTGGCATCTCGCCCTGTTCGAGCTGGCACTCGAAAATCTCGATCGCGTCTGGGCACTCTGCGACGGTGAAGTGCGACGGGCCTGGGCCGGCGACTACCGAGACATGAGCAACGTCGCGTCTCTCCTCTGGCGTCTCGAGGTGGACGGCTTTGACGTGGGGGAGCGCTGGGACGAGCTCGGCGCAATCGCGCGTCAGCACCACCGGGATCACGGCTCAGCCTTTGCGGACGCACACTACGCACTCGCCCTCGGCCGCGCGGGTCATAAAGAGGCGCTGCACGAGCTGGTCGATTCGATCGACGAGATCTGCGGGCCCCTGAACGGCCAGCTCGGGATCGTCAGGGGCGCGGGAAAACGACTCTGCGCCGCAATCGCAGACTACGTCGAGGGTCGCTTCATGGCGGCATCGCGCGGCTTTGAGGCCCTCCGAGACGCGATCCCGACCCTAGGCGGCTCAAACGCGCAGCGGGATCTGTTCGAGCAGCTCGAAATTCACGCGGCGATCGCGGCAGACGACGCGACCCGAACGAAGAGCCTGCTCACCCGCCGGCTCATGAGCCGCCCCCAGAATCCCTGGGCCCTCGCGCGGATTTGCTGACTTCGCGCCGCGCGCAGGCGCGTACCCGAGACATGAGCCAGAAACGCCCCTCCGCCTTACGTCACTACGAAGAGCGCACCCAAGAGCTCGACCTGGTGCCGATGATGAACCTCGTATCGATCCTGATCCCCGCGCTCCTGGTGAGTGTCAGCTTCGTCACCGTGCACATCGTCGCCGCCCGCCTCGCCGCGAGCGCCGAGGAGCGTGTGGAGCCAGACGCGCCGAGTTGCACGGTCTCGGTCCCCTGCAATCCCTGAGCCCGCAAACCGAGAGCGTGATCCTCACCGCGGACAACACCGTGCCCGTGAGTGACATCATCGCGTTGATCGATCTCGTCCAGGGTGAGCGAAGCCTCGAGACCGGGCGCGCGGAGCGCTTCGACTCGGTGGTGGTCGCGCCTCGCCTGGCCCCCTAGGAGGGGTCCAAGACCACGCGCGTTCCGGCGCGGCCGCTCATCGAGTCGATCAGATGGTCAAAGTCGGTGATCACCGCCCGCCGCAACGGCGAGCCACGCTCGTCGCCCATGTACTCCAAGAGCGCGTCCACCTTGGGCCCCATGCTGCCCGCGGGGAACTGCCCGTCGGCGTGGTGAGCACGGAGCTCCGTGACCGTGACTTCATCGAGCCATCGCGGCGCATCACTCTGGAAGTCGAGGGCCACGCGGTCCACCGCGGTGCAGATCACCAGCGCGTCCGCGCGCAGCTGACGGGCGAGGAGAGACGAGGTGAGGTCTTTGTCGATCACCGCCTCCACGCCCTCGAGCACACCATTCGCATCGCGCACCACCGGGATCCCGCCGCCGCCCACCGCGATCGGCACGTAGCGGCTGCGCGCCATCAGGCGGATCGCGTCGAGCTCCACGATCGTCATCGGACGGGGAGAGGGCACCACGCGGCGCCAGCCCCGACCCGCGTCCTCCTTCATCTGCCAGCCGAATTCCGCCATTCGCGCCTTCGCTTCGGCCTCGCTGAAGAACGGTCCGATCCCTTTCGTCGGGTTTTGAAAGGCAGGGTCGTGCGGGTCGACCTCGACCTGCGTGACGAGCGTGATCGCCGCCCGATCGATGTCGTTCAGGTCGAACTGGTGGCTCAAGACCTGCTGCAGCATGTAGCCGATCTGCCCCTGGGAATTGGCGTCGCAGATCCCGAGATCCACCGGGTGCACCTGCTGACGCGCGAGCTCCATGCGCCAGAGAATCGCCCCAACCTGCGGGCCGTTGCCGTGGGTGAGGACGATCTCCCAGCCCACGCGCACGAGCTTGGCCAAACGACGACAGGTTTCGCGCGCGTTCGCGAACTGCTCTTCGATCGTACCTTCTTGATCTGCCCGGGTTAGTGCGTTGCCGCCGATTGCGATCACTGCCAGTGGCATGGTTTTGTCCTCTCATGAGCGCCACTAGATGGCGTCGTCGTAATCCCGGCGAGGAATGCGACAGGTGATCACATCGATCCCATCGCGCTCGATCGCGCCTTTGAGCTCCGCGCGAAAACTCTGCAGATCCGAGACCGTCACCCCCCGGGCTCCAAAGCCGCGCGCGATGGAGTCGTAGTCCGTCCCCTCGAAGGTTTCGTCCGAGCCGAAATCGACGCCGACATTCTTCAGGCCGCGCGCCCGTTGCTTCTTCTCGATGAGGGCCAAGCTGCGGTCGTCGTAGACCACCACCGTCAGATCGACGCCCAGGTCCCGGGCGGTTGCGAGCTCGCCGATCACCATCTCGAAGCCACCGTCGCCCACGAGCGCAACGGTCGGGCGGTGCGGATCTGCGAGGCTCGCACCGATCGCCAGGGGGAGCGCACACCCCATCGTGCACAGGCCCGTGCTCTGGTGCATCAAGCCCGGCAGCGAGCGGCGCATCATCTGGCTCGCCAAGATCCGGTGAGCGCCCGTATCCACGGTCACCCGCGCCCCCGAAGGGAGCTCTGCCAGAACCGCGGTGACCGAACGCGCCGTCAAACGCTCTACTTCATCGTCCCGATACGCTGCGAGCACCGCCTCACGCACCCGTGTGGGCTCATCGTCCGGCCAGAGCTCCGTGAAAGAGACACCCGCGAGAAGACCCTCGAGATTCGCGCCCACTTCGCCGACGAGCTGCATCGTCGCGTGGTGGACGAACTGCGTGTCGGGCACCGCGGTGAGCTCGATCACCGCGCACTCGGAGGAGAAGGGGTCGCGCCAGCCGGCACGCATCTCGATCGGGTCATAGCCGACGAGCAGGGCCACGTCCGCCGCCTTCACGAGGGGCAGGAGAATCGCGTCCGCCTTTGGCGAGAGTCCTGCCGCTCCCAGACACTGAGGGCTCGATTCATCGATCACCCCCTTCGCCTTGTAGGTCGTGATCGCGGGCGCGCCGGAGCGCCCTACGAGGGCGCGCACCTTTGATTCGCCGTCTTGAACGAGAACGTCGTTGCCGATGAGAACGACCGGCTTCGTCGCCCCGTCGAGCAAGACGCGCGCGTCGCTCAGCGCTTCTTCGGAGGCGCGCGCTGGTCTCCCCCGCGGATGCCAACGGCGAAGGGTCGCCGGAGCGTCGGCAACACTCATGGGCACGTCGACGTGCACCGGGCCCGGCCGCCCGTCGATGGCGATCGCCACGGCCTTGTCGATGATCGCGGCCTCCGCCCGGGGCTCGAGACGAAAGCTCGCCTTACAGAGCGGACGAAGGACCGCCTGGTGGTCAAAGACCTGGTGCGTGAACGTCGGCGTCAGAGCCGGATCGAGGCAACCGGTCAAGACGATGAGCGGCACGCGATCCTGCTGCGCGTTGGCCACGACATTCGTGAGATTCGCGACCCCCGGTCCGACGGTCGCGACGACGAGCCCGGGTGCGCCGGTTGCGTGGTAGGTCCCCTCCGCCATGAAGCCGCCGGAGTTCTCGTGCCGGACGAGGACGAATCGAATCCCCGCCTTTTCGAGAGCGTCCACGAGGGTGAGCACCTCACCGCCGGGGATCCCGAAGGCGTGCGCGCAGCCCGCGTCCACCAGGCGGCGGGCGACGACGTCCGCACCGCGCAGCTCATTCGATGACATGTTCACTCCTGAGCGCGTCCCGTGCCT
This sequence comes from uncultured Bdellovibrionales bacterium, assembly GCA_964468125.1. Classification (GTDB taxonomy): domain Bacteria; phylum Myxococcota; class XYA12-FULL-58-9; order XYA12-FULL-58-9; family CAYXVF01; genus CAYXVF01. Next base: position 109,142 of record CAYXVF010000001.1, read on the forward strand.
CGACGGAGAGCCCGAGCGTGGCCAAGACCTCGTCCGTATGCTCGCCGCGTTTTGGCGGAACCCGCTCATAAGAGACAGGGGTCTCGCTCAAGCGGATCGGGTTGCCGACCAGGTCCACCTGTCCGGCCTCCGGGTGGGCCATGCGCACCCGCATGCCACGCGCTTCCGCCTGCGGATCGGCAAACGCTGCGGGCACGTCGTGAACCGGTCCCCCGGGAACCCCCGCACGCTCCAAGACCGCCACCCAGTGTTCGGTTGACTCGGTCCGGGTGATCGTCGAAATGCGCTCGACGAGTACCTCGCGGTGGGCAACGCGTGCGCTGTTGCTCGAAAAACGCTCGTCTGCCGCGAGCTCCCGATGCCCGAGGCCGTCGCAGAGTCGGCTGAACTGACTGTCATTCCCGCAGGCGATGACCACCCACCCGTCGGCGGTGGGAAAGGTCTGATAGGGCACGATGTTCGGGTGTCCGTTGCCATAGCGCTTCGGGTCTTCGCCGCCGACGAAGAAATTGGTGGCGACGTTCGCGAGCCAGGAGAGGGTGCTGTCGAACAGGCCGAGGTCGATGTGTTGGCCCTGTCCAGTGGCATCCCGGTGGCGAAGCGCGGCGAGGATCGCCGTCGACGCGTAGAGTCCACACACGATGTCGGCGATACCGACTCCCACCTTCATCGGCTCTCCGTCCGCTCCTCCGGTGATGCTCATGATCCCGGCCATGGCCTGGGCGAGAAAGTCGTAGCCCGGTTGCGCGCGTCTCGGCCCGGTCTGCCCGAAGCCACTGATCGAGCAGTAGACGAGCCCCGGCGCAGACTCACGTAGGGTCGCGTAGTCGAGACCGTATTGGGCGAGACCCCCGACCTTGTAGTTTTCGACCAACACGTCGCTGTCGCGGGCGAGCCGGACGATGAGCTCCGCACCTCTTGCTTGGGAGAAATCGATGGCGACCGAGCGCTTGTTGCGGTTTGCGGCCAAGTAATAGGCGCTCTCTTCGAGTGGGCCGTCTTTGCCCCGCAGATAGGGCGGACCCCAACGGCGCGTGTCGTCTCCCGCACCGGGCCGCTCGACCTTGATGACCTCCGCTCCGAGATCTCCGAGGAGCTGGGTGCAGGTGGGTCCAGCAAGGATTCGAGACAGGTCGAGCACCCGCACGCCTTCGAGGGCCTTCGTGTCCATTGAGGCTCCCCTATCGCCGAGCGACGGGGCTGCCAAGCGCAAAGGGTATCGAACCCTTCCGCCAGAAATGACGGCAGCACGATCCTTTTGCGCTCCGATCGGTGGCGCGTCATTGAAGCGTTTCCTTGCCGTCGCCGGAATGGATGCGATGGGGATTACACCTGTCGTGGGCGAGATGGTGTTTGCTTCGGGATACACGGAGGCGCGACGGCGGATCGTCGAGACCGCGGATCGGCTTGCGCTGCGCAGTTTCACCTTTGAGCACCCCGAACCGGGGCCCGAGGGGGAAGCGCTCCACACCGATGTGCTCGCGGTGGGACCCGCAGACGCCTCTACCGTCGTGGTGATCGTCTCCGCGACGCACGGAGTCGAAGGCTTCTTGGGCTCAGCCCTGCAGCAGCGGATCCTAAACGAGCGTCTCTGGAACCGCGCCAACGATGTACGCTGGGTCCTGGTCCACGCGCTGAACCCTTGGGGCTACGCCTGGCTGCGTCGTGTGACCGAGAACAACGTCGACCTCAACCGAAACTTCGTAGACTTCGAGGGACCGCTTCCGGACAACGACGAGTACGGTGAGATCGCGAGCAGCCTCGCACCACCAGACCTGAACCCTTCGACGCTTCTGAAGGCGGACGAGCAGCTCTGGGCCATGGCGGAGCGTCTCGGCCACCCGACGCTCCAGGCGGTCATCACCCGGGGACAATACGTCCACCCCGAGGGGCTCTACTTTGGCGGCCACGCGCCCTGCTGGTCGGCGAAGACGTTTCGCCTGATCGTCGAACGTGAGCTCTCCGTCGCGCAACGCGTGGTCATGATCGATGTCCACACGGGACTAGGCGCCTATGGCGCGACGGAAGTCATCGTGGAGTCGAGCCGTGAGAGCGCGGTGTACCGACGGGCGAGGCGGATCTGGGGCGACCGAGTGAGATCGACCGTTGATGGCGAGTCGCTCTCCCCCGCTCTTGCCGGTGCGATCGATCACGCGCTCGTCGACTGGTTGCCCCACGCGGAGGTCACCCCCGTCGCCCTCGAGGTTGGCACCCGCTCGCCGCTGCAGCTGCTTCAAGCCTTGCGCGCGGACAACTGGCTTCACACCCGCGGCAACCCGCGCGGGCGGCACGCCACCGCGATCAAAGAGCAGATCCGCGACGCCTTCTATCCGGACGAAGAAAGCTGGCGTGGCCGGGTGATGGACTTCGGTTGGTCGGTCCTCGACGAGCTGCTGACCGAGCTCGCCTGATCTGAAGCGCGTCGGACCCAAGGACATCCGCCTGCCCGATGGAACGAGAGCGATGCTCAGCGATTCGCCAGCTCTTCCGAGTGGTCCGGGGTCAGGAGCTCGCCGGCGAGGGCGTCCGGCAGGGGCGCGTTCGGCAGGAAGCGGAGGAGGTCGTTCGGGTCGACGTAGCGGCCTCGGTAGCGCACGGCGAAGTGTAGGTGCGGACCGGTGACGCGGCCGGTCGCGCCGACGATGCCGATCAAATCCCCGCGTTTCACGGACTGTCCGGTCTTTGCGAGCGGAGTCTCGAGGTGCATGTAGAGCGTGAGCAGGCCCTCACCGTGGTCGATCACGACCGCGTTGCCGATGTAGAAAAAGTCGTCGCTGACGAGCAGCACCGTGCCGTCATTCGCAGCGTAGACCGCGTCCGTCAGACCTCCGTCAATATCGAGACCCTCGTGCACGCTCTTGACCCCGCGAAAGACGCGGGTGGTACCGAAGGCACTCGTATCGATGCCCGCCGCAGGACGCAGGAACTGCTTTGACCATTGACGCTCGGGCTTCGCACGGCGAAAGGCTTTAGCCAGCGCCCGTCCCTCACGGCGCACGCGCTCCGGCGGTGGGTCTCCGAAGCGCTTGGCCACCCGCAGGTGGACCTTTCCTTTGCGACCCCGGTGTTTGATGCGACTGAGTCGAGGCACGAGGGGCGTGACTTCGATCTCGATGCGCTGACGCTGACCGTCACAGTCGATCCACAAGGCGTGTGTTCCTTGTGGGGTCTCGAGGTCTACAGGCATCTCCGCTCGGTGCTTTCCGAGTACGGCGCGCGTTCGCCAACGCGCTTCTTGCCAAAGGACACTCACATGCCGACAGCCGCCGTTTTCTACCGAGGGCACCTCCGCGTCCACCACCAGGAGCGCGCCTGCTTCCACCATCACCGGGGCCTGTACCGTGAGCGGCGACAGGGACCAGGTGCGCACCGGCGGCGGGGCCTCGTCCAGATAGAGGGGCTCGGGGGCGGCGAGAACCGCCCATCCGATCACAATCGCGGCCATCATCGACCCTCAGCGTACCCGCATGAGGAGCAGGCACAAGAAATTCGATTCACTTTTCAGGGAAGTAGAGGATCAGGTGGCGTCGCCGAGCCGTCGTTCGAGCTCGGCAATCTTGTCTTCCAGGGCTCGAATTCGGCCCTCGAGGCCCCGTCGCGTCCGTTCCATCATCATGATCTTGCGGCTGTCGAGCGTGCCGAGCCGCTTCTGGAGCTCCCGGATCGAGTCCTGAAACGCTCGCTCGTCGATCATCGGTGCAGGCCCTCGCCACTGAAAAGGTCCCATGCGAACACGGGTGGGCCCCTTGCGCGCAGCGAGGGCGAGGGAAGTCTCGAGGGATGCGCCATCGCGGATGAACTCCACCTCGACCGTGTCCCCGGGCTTCAAGGCGCTCACGAGTAACACCGCGTCGCTGAAGTTTAGGATCGGACGGCCATTCAGCGACACGAGGATGTCGCCGACCCGCAGGCCCGCAGCGGCGGCGGGGCTGTCCTCGGCGACACGCGCGAGCAAGACCCCGCTCGACTCCGGGGCGCCGTAGTGCACGCGCAGCTCGGGCGTGATCGAAAGCAGCTCCACACCCAGATAGGCCCCGTTTCCGGCCCAGGCGGCCGTGGGGCTCAGCGCAACGAGCGCGAGGATGAGCCATCGCATCACAGCTGGCCTCCTTCGACGACAAAAAAGGTCTCGAGCGCGGAGTCGTCGCCGCTCCACCCAGCGCTCGTAGTCAACAACGCTTCCATATCGACTTTCAGTTCCCCAGATTCGGATCCACCGAGCTCGAGGGTGGCGTCGGGCAGCTCCGCGCGCAGCAGCGAGAGCTCGGCGCGGAGGGCCGCGAGCTCATCCGCTGTGACCTCCCGCTCCGGCGAGAACAAGAGTAAGGCGCAGGCAGCCGCGGCGGCGAGCGCACTGCTCGAAATCAACGCCAAGCGGAATCGAGCGCGACGCTGGAGCGCAAGTCGGTGGGCCTCCTGTGCCACGCGTTCGGCAAAGCCGGGCGACACTCTCGCTCCGTCTAGACCGCGGAGGGCGTCATCGAGCCAAGAGTCGTGCATCATAGCTCTCCTGCGTAGGGGTCTCGAGGCGTTCCTTGAGCATCGCGCGGGCACGCGAGATCCTCGACTTGATGGTGCCGGGACGCACCCCGAGCCCTTCGGCGATCTCCGTATAGGACAGTCCCTCCACGACATAGAGGACGAGGGGCGCGCGAAAATGTGCCGGCACCTGCAGCAGCGCGGCGCGTACCTCGCATTGATAGGTCTGGTCTTCGATCGGGTCCGACGAGGTGTAGCGCTCAAAGGAAAAGAGACGACTGAGCGCGGCGCGGCGCTTTGAGCGACGCTCGTCGGACAGGAACATACGGGTGGCGAGACGAACGAGGTAGGCGCCGAGCTTGCCTCGCTCATCGTAACGATCGAGGCGCTCGTAGAAGCGGATGAAGGTATCCTGGGCCAGATCTTCGGCCCGGGCCGAGCAACCGGTGAGCCGCATCAGGCACCCCACCACGCGGTCTCCGTAGCGCTCCACCAGCGCGGAGAATGCGAGGTCGTCCCCCCCCCGGGCGCGTTCGATCAGCAACGAGTCTGGCAGCATGACGTCATCCAGGCGAAACAACGCCGTGCGGGGGCGAGCGGTTCCCGCGACACACGCCTTTTTTTCCGGTCCGCGAGACGAGTCAAGGCCTTGGCTTCGGGTCCGCCTTCCTGGACAAGAGCGGAATGAGCCGCCTTCGCCGCATCCTCACCTTGCTCTCGGTTGGGCTCCTCGTCGCCATGGTGTTTTTCTTCGGCCTCGCGCCCGGAATCGTCGACGGCCTCTACAACCGCGTGGGGGAGGCGGAGCTGCCGCGCGTGAGCGAGCGTGCCCATTCGATCCACGGGGACGCGTTCATCGTCGACCTTCACGCGGATCCCCTGCTCTGGGAGCGCGACCTCACGGTGCGCAACACCCGCGGCCACGTCGACTATCCTCGCCTTCGAGACGGTAACGTCGCCCTCCAAGTCTTCAGCGCCGTCACCCAGTCACCACGCGGCATGAACTACGAGCGGAACACCGGCGAGACCGACACGATCGGCCAACTGACAGTGGTTGGCCTGTGGCCGATTTCGAGCTGGACCGATTACGAAGCCCGCGCACACTATCAGGCGAAAAAGCTGCGACGTTTTCTGCGGCGGGTCGAGCAGCCGCTCGTGCTCGACGCCGGAGACTTCAATCGCCTGCGCGAAGCCGATCCGCGTCCCGTCGGAGCGCTCCTCGCTCTCGAAGGATTGCACTGCCTGAACGGTGACCTCGAGGCCATCGACCGGCTCTATGACTCGGGCTATCGCATGTTCGGTCTCGCTCATTTCTTCGACAACGCGATCGCAGGATCCGCCCACGGGGTCGAGAAACATGGGCTCACCCGCCTCGGCGTGGAAGCGCTCGGCCGGATCGAAGGCAAGGAAGCTCTGGTGGACCTCGCCCACAGCTCCGAGGCCACGATCACGGATGTGCTCTCCCGCGCGGAGAGACCGGTCGTCGTCAGCCACACGGGGGTGCGAGCGGTCTGCGATTCGCCGCGCAACCTCTCGGACGCGCAGCTGCGGGCGCTCGCCGCCAACGGCGCACTCATCGGGATCGGCTATTGGGACGGGGCCCTGTGCAGCACGAATCCCGCGGCCATCGCCCGGTCCCTGCGCCACGTCGTGGAGGTGGCGGGACTCGAGCATGCGGCGCTCGGCTCGGATTTCGACGGGGCGACCGAGGTCGCATTCGACGCTTCAGAGCTCTCGCTCGTCACCCAAGCGCTCCTCGACGAGGGCTTCACGGAGCAGGAAATCCGCGCGGTCCTCGGCGAAAACGCCGAACGCTTCTTCTCCCGTTGGCTCCCAGGCGGCGGCTGAACCCACATCTGCACACCGGGAGCGCGTTGCTGGCGCGCGTCTGTGAGTTCGGTAGAATTGCCTGGCCGGGCCCACATGCGGGGTCTAGAATCGACCATGGACATGTCTGCGGGGAAGAAACAGAAACGGCGTCTGACCTGGTCCGGGGGTCAGACCATCGAGATCCCGCGAAAGACCGCCTGGGAAATCAGCCCCCTGACCGAAGAGGACAGCAAGAGCATCTTGCGTGAAGCGGCGCAGGAGCGCCGAGACACCGCCGAGAGCAGTGATCTCGACGTCGCGATCGAAGAAGAGGCCCGCCGCGCCCTCGCTGAGCGCTTCCAGCAGACCGGAACCACCGCCCACCGCGCCCCCAAGAAGCGGCGTCCGCTGCTGCGCGCATTTGTGAGCCTGGTCGTTCTGTTCGGTGTTCTCGGAGGCCTTGCGGCAGCGGCGCTCTACGTGGATGGGCCCTGGAGCGCGCAGGTCGACCAAGTCGTCGATCGGGAGCAGGTGACGGCGCAGATCGCCGGCGCTGTCAAAGACGTTCGCCGGACACTCCGCTTCTAGCGACCGCTGCGTCCGAGAATTCCCAGAGCGCGCGCGCGGCAGCGGGGTCTCGAGCGAGCGTCGATGGCTCACGGACCCGTTCTTTGTCGTAATAGAGCCCGCTTTCTCGGCCCGCCGCGTCCGAGAGCGCGCAGTGCAGCGTGGTGCGCGCCCCTTCCTCCGGCGTGATCATCTTGCGCGTCACCCACCAGCGCACCGGAGCGGGGATGCGCCGCCAGATTTCGGTCTTCACGACCCCCGGGTGGAGACTGTAGCTGTGGATTGCGGGCTCGCGCCGCGCGAGCTCAGCGGCAAAAAGTACGTTCGCCGCTTTGGAGCGCGCGTAGGCTGGGAAGGCCCCGCGAAAGGTGGCAGGCCTACCGACGGCGTCGAGGTCGAGGGCACGGCAGTTGTAGTGCGCGTTGCTCGCCACCACGACCACCCGCGGGGCACTTGCAGCGCGCAGCTTCGGGAGGAGCGCCCGGGTCAGGGCGAAGTGGCCGAGGTGATTGACGGCGAAGGCGAGCTCATAGCCATCGGCGCTGAGCCCGCGGGCTCCGGCGAGACCGGCATTATTGATCAAGAGGTCGATCCGCGGCACGCGACCGGCGATCCGCTCCGCTGCCCTCGAAACGTGCGCGAGACTCGCGAGATCGAGGGGGACGTGCTCTGAGTGCCCACCGACGGAGGCGATCTCGCGGATCACCTCGGAGCTGCGCTCGGGAGAACGGCAGGCGAGCAGCACCTGGGCTCCGGCCTTTGCGAGCTCCACGGCAGTCACCCGGCCGATCCCCGTATTCGCGCCCGTGACGACCGCGACTTTTCCCGTGAGCTCCACGTTCGCGACCTCAACCGCTTTTTGGGGTTGGGGCAAGGGTTTCCTCTTCGACGGACCTCCGGAGTAGGATGGGCGCATGGCATCCGAGGCAGACCCGGAGAATTATTCGATCGCGAGGGACGTGGCGATCATCGTGGCGGTCATGGCGGTGGTGGCGGGTTTGATCGGCGCGGTCGGCTACGGCGCCTGGTCGCTCTTCAGCACCGCGGAGAAAACCTTCGCCGAGTTGACCGCCGAGGGTCCGACGCCCGAGGACGGCGCCGATCTCCAGCGACAGCTGCAAAAACAGCTCGAGCGCGCCCTCGGCGCCCAGCCGGAAGAGAAACCTCGAGCTCCGGCCAAGGCCGCGACGATCCGTTTTGAGCTCTTCGAGGCGATCGTCGCACGCGACGGCACCTGGACGATTCATGGCGATCTCGTGAACGACTCCCCCTTTGCCGTGGGCCCCCCGGAGCTCGACTTCGCCTTTCTCGGCAGGAGCGGTGAGATCGTCGACACGCAGACCGTCCGCGCAGACCTTCTCGACCTCGCGTCCGGGGAGTCGCGGCCCTTCACGTTCCAGCTGAGCAGCCGGGAGAACACGACGGCCGTCGAGATCATCGGCGCCCGCGCGCAGCCTACAGACACCGTCGAGCGTTACGCGGCGCTCGAGGTCGCCCTGGAACGCAAGCGCGCCCGCAAGGGCCAGAGTGTCCTGCGCGGCAAGCTCAAAAACGTCGGCAAGGGAATCGCCTACGACATCACGGTGGATATCGTCGCCTACCGGGACAAAGAGCAAACCCAGGCCCTCGGCGTCGCGAGCGCCAAGATCGATGGGCCCCTCGCACCCAACGAGACGCGAACCTTCGAGACCGCACCGATGCTCTTGAAGCGGCGCGCGCAGAAGCTGAGCCCCCGAGCTCGGGCCTACGCCCGACCCCACCGCCGATGACCGTCACGAGGCTCGGAGCAGACCCACGGTCACCTCGAAACCGCCGCCGGGCGGATTGCGACCTTTGACCGAGCCGCCCATGCTCTCGGCGAGATTCTTCACGAGGGCCAGGCCGATGCCCGTACCCTTGGAAGTCCGCGTGAGCTCGTTCTCCGGCCGATAGAAGGGCTCGAAGACGCGCTTGAGGTGACCGGTGGGAACCCCCGGGCCGAAGTCGCGCACCACCAGCGAAACGCCGTCGTCGACGGCCCGGGCTTCGAGGACGACTTTTTTTTCCGCTGCCTCGCGGGCGTACTTCATCGCGTTGTCCACGAGGTTGAAGACGATCTGCACCAGAGCATCGCGGTCATAGCGAATCGTTGGCAGCTCTTCCGCCGCCTGCACTTCGAGGGTGAAGCCGGTCGTGTCCGCATGGGGCCGAAGCATCTCGAGCACGTCGTCGAGGACCGAGCGCACATCGCCGGTCACGAGGTCGAGCTGCCGACCGCCACGTTCGATCTTCGAGAGCTCGAGCACATTGTTGATCAAACGCCCGAGCCGATCGCTCTCCGCGCCGATGGTTCGGTAATACTCGCGACGCTTCTCGTCAGAGTCGAGCATGTCCCCTTCGAGCATCTCGCTGTACATGCGTATGACGGTGAGTGGCGTCTTGAGTTCGTGGGTAACCGCACTGACGAAGTTGCTGCGGCGCTGCGCGTAAGCCACCCGGATCGCGACCATGCGATAGGCGGCGAAGAGTCCTCCGATCGCCGCCACGACCACCAGTGCAGCCAAGATCCAGATCCCATTGTCCCGCGTTCCGGGCAGGACGGGCATGCCCATTCCCGCGTGCAGGGCACCAAAGGGCTCGGCGAAGCGGTGTTGGAACACGTATGCACCGTCGACGCGCTCACCTACGGTCTCGTCGAGTCCGATGCGCACTTGCAGGAGCGAAGCGAAGTCGGTCCCCGAGAGCGTCTCCTCCTGCAGCCAGCGGCCGAGCGCGTCGACATCGAGAACCAAGCCCTGACGCAATGAGCCTGCCTTACTCCACACGGTCCGGTAGAGGGCGAAGCGCCCCTCGCCGAGGTCGCGGCTCACCATCGGGTCCACGTTGACGTCGATGGTCACCCGCTCGCGCTGCGGGGTTCGGATCTCCTGCTGGAACCCGCCTTCCGAACCGAGCTCGAAGGCGTTCGAGTCGTAGACATTCTGGGCCGAGGTCTCGAGCTTGCGGGGGGCGCGTTTGTTCTTGCGCTGCAGCTTTCGACTCTGGCCGATCTGCTTCAGGCTCTCGAACACGCCGGGCTCCTTCGCCTTCTGCTGCACCTGCCCTTTGAGGGCCACCGTGCTGCTCGGTCGCTGCTCGATCGATTTTTCGAGCGTGCGCTTCTTCTCGAGGAGCGCCGCGCGCGGCAGGTTCGCCGCTTGGGTCTCGGTTTGGAGCGCCACCCGCTCGTCCTGAGGCCAGCTTCCCTCGACCGAACGTCGAAGCTCGGCGATCTTCCGGGCCCGTTCGTCCGCGCCGCTTCCCTGGCCCGGGAGCAGGGGGGTTTGAAAGTCCCGATTCTGATCGAGCTCGAAGTAGCCGAGCACGTAAGGCGGGTAGGGGAGATCCGCGAGCGGTGAGCGGGTGAGCGCTTCGTTGCCGTTTGGAACGTAGTAGCGCTTGTATTCCCCCGGCGGCCGAGCCTCCTCGGTGGCCAGCAAGTCGTCCAGGGCCCGCTGCATTTCATCGAAGGTGCGCGATGCGATCGCTTCGTGTTCCTTCGCGCGCTCGAAGGCCATCGAGCGCGCGGTCTGCCGAACGATCAGCCCCACCGGAATGAGCAGGGCGAGAGCGATCGCGGCGAAGAGCAAGCGCAGGCGACTCATCCGCGATACCGATAGCCCTGGCCGCGGACCGTTTCGATCAGACTCTTGTCGTCATCGTCGATCTTCTTGCGCAGCTTCGCGACGTGCATGTCGACGGTGCGGGTGATCAGATTCTCCGCGTTCTGCGCTTCCCAGACGTCGCGCAGAAGGCGCCGGCGGCTGACGATGCGGCCCTTTTCCGACGCGAGCAAGGACAGGATCGCGACTTCGCGCGCTGAGAGCTCGATCGCCGTTGCATCGCGGGCGGCCTCGGAGCGGCCGCGGTCGACGCTCCACGGGCCGAAAGAAAACACCTGCTCCGCCTCCTGGGCCCGGCCGCTTCGGCGCATGAGCGCCTCGATCCGCACCATCAGCTCACGCACGGAAAACGGCTTGGTGACGTAGTCGTCGGCGCCGCAGGAGAAACCCTGAATGATGTCGTCTTCCGAGCCCTTGGCGGTCAGCATGATGATCGGCTGGTCGGCTCGGCTCTCGCGTAGGCTCTTACAGGCGTCGAAGCCGCTGATCCCCGGGAGCATCACGTCGAGCAGCACCAAGTCGAAGCGGTCTTCCGTCGCCTGGCGCAGCCCGTCTTCGCCCGATTCCACCGGAGTGGGCGCGTAGCCGTGGTACACCAACACGTCGCACAGGCCGGTTCGGATCGGCGCCTCGTCCTCCACCACCAACACCCGCAGCTTCTCGCTCATCATCACCCTCGTTCTAGCGGGAACGAGAATGGCACGAGTAAAGGGCAGGTAAAAAGCGGTCTCAGCTGCCGCTTTGCTCGCTCACCGTCACCGTGCGCACATTGTCGTCGATCACCCGGTCGATCAGCGTGTTGTAGGGGTCGATGCCCACCTCAACCGGCGTTTCATCCACCGTGAAGGTAAACGTGTTCTCGTCGCTCTTCACCGTGCGCTTTTCGAGCACGATCACGTGCTCGTCCCCTCGATACACGTCTTCGAGCGACTTTGAGAACACCCCGACGTCGATCGGCATCTCGAGCGGCACCTCGCTCTCGTTGCCTTTCTCGTCGCTCTCGAGCTTCTTTGCACTCACCGTCATCGTGAGGTCGAAGCGCCCGTCGGTGCGCGCGGTCACCTCGGCATCCGTCACCCGCAGGTCGAAGAGCACGATCTTCTCGAACAGGTCGGCAATCAACGCGTCGTGCTCGGGTCCAGCCTCCTCGCGCAGGATCTTCAGGTAGTCGACGCTGCGCGGATACGGGTCGGTTTTGTAAGCCCACTCGTCGATCAGGCGCGACAGGCTCCGGTTCACCACGTCTTCGCCGACGTACTCCTTGAGTGCGTACATGACGAGCGCGCCTTTGCGGTAGTGAATGTAGCCCTGGTCTTCCACCCGATAGAGGGGGGTTTCCCCCTCGGGCTCGGCGGCCCGCCCACTCAGGTAGCTGTGCAGCTCTTCCTTTAGGAACCGCCGCATCGCATGCGCGCCGTATTCCTGCTCCATCACCATCAAGGCGCCGTACTGCGCGAAGGTCTCCACCAGCATCGTCGCGCCCTGATGCGGCGAAGGGGTGACCTGATGCCCCCACCACTGGTGGGCGATCTCGTGAGCGGTGACGTAGAACACGACATCGATGTCCTTCTCGTCGCGCAGGTCCATCACGAAGCCGATGGACTCGGAGTACGGCACGGTGTTCGAGAACGACTGCGCAAAGCGCGCGTAGGCCGGGAACTCCAGAATCCGCATCTGCTGGTATTGATAGGGCGAGAACTCGCGATTGAAGTAGTCGAACGATTTCTTCATCGACTCCATCATGCGATCGACATTGTAGCCGTGCGCGGGGTGGTAGAAGACCTGTAGCTTTACGTCGTCGTACTCATCTTCTTTTACCGCGTACTCCGCGGACTGGAAGGAGAAGAAGTTGTTGATCGGCTTGTCCATCACGTAGCGGAAGTAGCGTCGGCCGTCTTCCAGCCACTCTTTGTCGAGATAGCCGGGCGCGATGGCGATCTGCTCGGGCACGGTGGAAATCGTCACCGAAAAATCCACGAGCGCGGAGTCCGGGCGCAGCAAGTTGGTGCGGAAGTAGCGCTCATCATCCAGGTCCGGCGCCCTGGGCAGGGACTCGCGGTCGTAGCGACGGCGATCGTTGCGCGGCTGCAGCAGCTTGCCCGTGTTGAACCCAAAGAACGGAAGAGCGTCGCTGTTGTTCAGGAAGGTACCGTTCCAATTGACCTCGCTGCCGTTGCCGCTGTTCTTGAAGCCTTCGTTGCGACGCCGCGTTTCAAAGGCAAAGGAGCGCGTCTCACCGGGGGCGAGCGGGGGGTTGAGACTCACCCGGTAGACGTTGTGCTTTTCGTCCTCCTCCTCGACGGTGCCCCCCGCGATCTTCTGGGAGATCACCTCCACCGGATAGGCGTAGTCGACGAGAAGCGTGCGCAGGGGCGCCTTCGTGCGGTTGACAATCGAATAGGTCCCCGCAAACTCCGATCGGCGTGCGCGAGGGTAGAGATCCACCGCCAGGTCCACTGCGGTGATCGTGGGGCGCGGGGCATGCTCGTTGTCCTTGCGGTAGCGATCCTCGTAATCGAGGGCCAGACGCTCCAGGCGTACCTTGTTGGTGTAGTCGTTGACGATGTTGGTGTTGTAGAAGATCCAACTGCCACTCAGGAGCGCTCCGACAAGCCCTGCTGCGACCAGCCCGCGGGAGGCACCCGACATGCGCGGCAGAGCGGCGATCCGCTCGCGCAACGGTCGCAGCGCGCCGCGATTCCAGAGCAGGTAGGTCAGGGTCCCCAAGACCAACGCCCACGAGCCCCAGTAGAGAAAATACCACCCGGTGATGCCGAGGTGGTGGCCGTAGCCGTCCATGTCCGAGTACGGCAGGCTCGGGGTCTCGCCGTAGATCAGCAGGTTGTAGTCGTAGCCGAAATTGGCGGCGACCTCGGTGACGATGATGTAGAGGACCACTCCGATGATCCCGAGCCAGCGGTTGTTCGTGACCACCTGCAAGAACAGGCAGAACACGGCGAGCAGGATCGACGGCACCACGAACTCCGCGGCGAAGCGCAGGAGATACTGGCCGAGCTCGAGGTCGCTGTGGCCCTTGGCGAGCTGCACCGCGATCGCCGAGGCGAGGGCGACGACGAACATCGAGAGCACGACGAGGCTCAGCGCGAAGAACTTAGAGACCACAAACACCCAGGACGGCGTGGGGGTGGCATCGATCACCTCGGAAATGCCCGCGGCCCGCTCGCGCCAGACGAGCTCGGAGGCGTAGTAGACCGACACGATGAGCGGGATGATGCCAAAGGAGCCCTGCACCACCTGCACCATGATCCGCGTCATCGGATAGGACGGCGTTCCGTACATGAGGTCGAGGCCAAGGGAGAGGCTGGCCACCGTGTTGACGAGACCCAGGATCATCAAGATCCAAAACGCCGCGTTCTTCACCACCGCCTTCGACTCGAAGCGAATGCGCGTGGCGAGCTGAGCCATCGACGGGCGTGTCTCCGGCGCGACCCGCGGCAGCTCCACCTTGACCGGGGCCGCCGGACGCTCCGCGGTCTCCTCCTTGCGCTTCGCGCGACGCATGCGTTTGCGGAAGGAGAAGGTGGCAAGATTGAAAACGAGCAAGGCGACCCCAACGCCGAGCCAGATCAACCGATTGGTTAGGAGCACGCCGTCGAGCGGGATCATCTCCGTGTTGTTCTGCGCCGGCGTCCAGTAGCGGGTGACGTACTGCATCGCGTTGAAGCCCAGGGGATCGATGAGCGCGGCGAGCTCGCGGAACTGCGCCTGATTCAGCGTGACGTTGCCGGTGATCCACAGAATGAGAAACGCGGTCAGTGCGATGTAGGTGGCAAAGGTGGAGCGCGTGAGGTTCGCCACGGTGAAGAGCAGCAGCCCGACGACGGTGAGATTGAGCATGCTGACCACGCCGTACAGCTCGAGATAGGCCATCGGCTCCATCGGCCCCAAACGCTCGGGATCGATCCACGGCATCAGCGCGGCGATGAACATCGCGAGCGGCACACTCGCAAAGGCGAGCCAGGTGGCGATGAGCGCCCCGGAGAGGCGTCCCAGAAGGAAGGTGCGCGGCGACAGGGGCGTGGAATGAAACAGCTCTTCGGTCTTGAAGTCGCGGTCGCGGATCACCGCGCTCGAGAGCATCGCCGCCGGGATGAAGATCGCGAACAGACCCAAGATGCCCAAGGTCATGGCGATCGCCCCGGGGGCATTGATGTTCACCGACGACGGGCCGCCGATGGTCACCTGCTCGGAGGCGGTCCCAAAGAACGCCAGCAAGAAGAAGACGGCGAACGACACCACGAACACCGGGCTGAACACTTGGTAGCGCAGCTCGAAACGCAACAATGACAGGAAGGAGTGCATCAGGCCGCTCCTTCCTGCGCCGCCGCCGGCGCGCTCGCCGGGGTCTCGCGCGACCGAGTCAAGGTCGCGAAGTAAACGTCTTCGAGGGTCGGGGCCACCGGAGAAAAGCCAGACTCCGGAGCGTGGTCCGCGAGTACGTGAACCACGAGCTCGCCAGCCACCCGTCGGGTCGAGATCACATCGAGGCGCGCCCGGGTCTCGTCGAGCGCGTCCTTGGCGACGACACGCCGCCAAACCTTCCCTTCGAGCTCGGCGGTGAGCGCGGCAGGACTGCCTTGGCTCACGATCTGTCCCTGGTTCATGATCGCCATGCGCGGGCAGAGGTCGGCGACGTCCTCGACGATGTGGGTCGAGAGCAAAACCACGACGCTCTCGCCGATTTCCGCGAGCAGGTTGTGAAAACGGTTGCGCTCCTCCGGGTCGAGGCCCGCCGTGGGCTCGTCGACGATGATGAGCTTCGGGTCACCGAGGAGCGCCTGGGCGATCCCAAAGCGTTGGCGCATGCCGCCGGAATAGCCACTGAGTGCCTTACTGTGCACGTCCCAAAGGTTGGTTTGTTTCAGGAGACCCTCGACCACCACCTTGCGCTTGGACCGATCGCTCAGTCCCTTGAGGACCGCGAGGTGGTCGAGCATGTCGACGGCGTTGACCCGAGGGTAGACCCCAAAATCCTGGGGCAGGTAACCCAGGGTGCGGCGGAGAGCGTCTGGCTGGCGCAAAACGTCGATCTCGCCGAAGCGGAGGGTCCCCGTGTCCGGGGATTGAAGCGCGGCGATAGTGCGCATGAGGGTCGACTTGCCGGCACCGTTCGGACCGAGGAGCCCGAACATCCCGTTGGGGATCTCGAGGGTCACGTCCTTCAGCGCCTGAACGCCATTGGCGTACGTCTTCGATAGATTCTGGATCTCGAGCATTCAACTCCTCCCGGTCGTCGTGCACCGCCGTTTCCTGCAAAGCGCGTTCCAACTCAAAACCGGTGTGATTTCAGGGAACCGTGGGCGCGCGCGGCGTGAACACGCCACCAAATGTCCGGATCCGAACAATTCCGCGGCGGACTCGCTTCGTAAACCGCGGGTAAATTCGACCGATCGAGATTTACCCGCGTTTTGCTCGCCGGGCGTTCCCGTTTTCTAGGCTCGGATCGACACACCTTTTGAACCTCGGGCGCGGACCCGAACGCGAGGAGCCTGACCATGAGCAAGACGAGACCCCCCGAAGCAAATCTGAAGCGAGGCGTGGCGGTCGCCGCCGTTCTTCTTCTGACCACCCTCGCCATGGCCTCGAGCTACGGCGTGACCGGTGGCACAACCCCGACGGTCACCCCCCCGCCGGGCGGCGGCTTCACCCCGCCGCCGAACCCGCTGACGCCGACGAGCGGGGTGGGACAGGCGGTGACGCTGAGCGCGTCCCTCGACCGAACCCGCGTGATGCAAAACGGCGATGGCACGGTGCGCATGCAGCTCACGCTCGAGGGGGAAGAGCGCGCCTCGGAGGGCGTGGTGGTTCCGAGCGACCTTCTCGTCGTGCTCGACCGGTCCGGCTCCATGGCCGGTGAAAAGTGGGCCCAGGCGAAGGCAGCCACTCAGGAGCTGATCGATCAGCTCGGCACGCAGGATCGCTTCAGCCTCGTCACCTACGAGAGCGGCGTGCGCATGGAGATCCCCCTGGCGACGGCGAGCCGCGACAACCGGAGCCGTTGGGCGTCGATCGTCGACAGTCTGCAGACCGCCGGGGGCACCAACATGAGCGCGGGACTCGACACCGCCCATCAACACCTCCTGCAGCATCGGCAGCCGAACCGAGCTGCCCGCGTGATCTTGATCTCTGACGGTCAAGCGAACGAAGGCGACGCGACCCTGCCGGGTTTGAGTCGGCGCGCGAGCAACGCCGCGCGCAGCGAGTACGTGCTCTCCACCGTCGGCGTTGGCTTGGGCTTTAACGAAGAGCTCATGACCGCACTCGCGAACGTCGGGACCGGCAACTTCTACTACGTGCAGGAGAACACCGCGCTCGCCGGCGTGTTCAAGGACGAATTCGAGAGCGCGCGGGAAACGGTCGCGAGTGGTCTCGCGGTACGGATCCAGCCGACACCTGGCGTCGTGGTGGAGGACGCCGCGGGCTACGTGCTCGAGAGTCACGGCGGCGAGACCGTCTTCCGTCCCGGAACGCTCTTCGCCGGCCAGAAGCGCACGGTTTGGGTGCGATACCGCGTACCCACGAACGGCAGCGGGGACGTGACCCTCGGGGCGGTCCGCGCCGAGTACAGCGACGGCGGCGAGCGCAAACACACGAGCCTCGACGCGCTCCCGGCGATCGCGCGAGTCGCGACCGAAGACGACTTCTACGCCGGCATCAACAAAGACGTGTGGGGCTCGGGCGTTGCCGTCGACGAATACAATGAGATGCGCCTCAAGGTCTCGAGCGCGATCCAGCAGGGCGACCGGGAGGAAGCGGAAGAAGAGCTCGAGCGCTATCGCCGCCGCAGCCGTGCGATGAACCAACGGGTCAAGTCGAAAGATGTCGACCGAAGCCTCGCGGCCGCTGAGTCGCTCGAGCGGGACATCGAGGATGCGTTCTCCGGACCGCAGCAAGCCTTCAAGCAGAATGTGATGAGCAAGAAGATGAAGAGCGAGGCCTTCGATGGGCGTCGCATGGGCGCGAAGAAGTGAGTGCAAGGCCGTGCGTGGGTGCGCGGGCGTGCTTCGAGACGCCGCCGAGGGCGGCTCCTCAGGACGAACGGACGAAAACCAGTGACCGAGCAGAAGCAAGCACAGGGAGTGATTTGACATGAGACTGATGGACCGAATGGGTTCCTGGCTGAAGGCCGAGAGCCATGGAGTGGTGGACGCGATCGAGGACAAGGGCCTCCTTCTGAAACAGGCGGTGCGCGAGGCGGAGATCGCCCTCGACACCAAGCGGGCCGAAGAACAGAGCCTTCAGACCCGCGAAAAGGATCTGCTCACGCTCCTCGAGCGCTCCCGCGAAGAGGCCCACAACCTCGACGCCGACATCGAGCTCGCCCTCGAGCAAGAACAGGAAGACCTGGCACGCTTTGCCGCGCGCAAGCTCCTCCCCCTGCGCCAGCGCATCGCCGAGAGTGAACGCAGTCTCGAGCAGGTGAAGGAAAAGCGCGCCGAGCTCGAAGCGGTGATCGCCTCGCAAGCCAACGAGTTCGACGCGCTCAAGGCCCGGGTGCGCGAGTACCTCGAGCGGGTGAAATCCGGCGAGAGCGAAATCAGCTTTGACCGGGTGGTGAGCGATGAAGACGTGGAGCTCGAGCTCCTGCGCCGCAAGCGCAAGAAGGGAGGTGCGTGATGCGTTGGAACGGATTCTTGGGATCGATCCTCTTTGGCGCCTTTGCCGCCTTCGCCTATCAGCCGACGCTTCTGCTCTTTGGACCCTCGATCGGTTACCGCGCGGCCGCCGCGGGGTTTTTGATCGTTGCCGCTGCGAGCTACGTCGCGGGTCTCGTCGCCGAGCCCCGGCGTGGACTCACCGCCGCGGTGCTCGTCGGCTTCGTGGTCACCGTCGCCGCCGCACTCACCCGCTCGCCGCCGCTCGTCGCAGTGGTGGCGATGGCGGCGGTCGGCTTCGTGCGCAGCGCGATGCTCTACGAGATGCCCTTTGGCCGGGCACTGTTCGTCGAGCTCGTCCTCCTCGGTGGATCGGCCGTGCTCGGGAGCTACCTGATTGCCCAAGGTCCGCTCGGCGGTGCGATGGCGGTGTGGGGCGTATTCCTGGTGCAGTCGATCTACTTCCTCTCTGCGAACGGCAGCACGACCAGCAGGGCGCGCACCCGTGCACCGCGCGACCCCTTCGAGGCGGCCCGGGCCCGCGCCTACGCGCTCCTCGACGGCTAGCGAAGCAGGCCGCTCAGAGTCTTGCGCACAGGATCGGGCAGAAGCTTTCGGATCGCGCCGCGGAGCCCGCTGTTCCGCAGGCGCGTGAGGGTTTGCTTCAACTCCTGGATCTCGGCCAGGTAGGCGCGTTCGATCGTTTCGAGCTCTCGCTTTTCGATCTCGGCGAGCTCTGTGAGGCGACTCCGGGTGAGGGCCTTCGAGACACTCAACACCGTCTCGCGGCGCGTACCCACGAAGCAGAGTCGTTTTGAGAGCACGGTCAGCTCCTTCGGCTCGAAGTGGGTCTCCACGAGGCCCGCGAAGTCGCTGAGGTAGAAGGTACTGAAGTGGTCCGGGTGATCGAAGACGCCGAGCGGAACCGTGATGACCACCCGCCCTCCGGGCGCGCAGGCGCGATGGGCAAGCGCGATGTGTTCCGCCGGGTTTGGCACGTGCTCGAGCACCTGACCGCTGATCACCGTGTCGTATGCCCCTTCCGAGATGGGCAGGGTGAGGACGTCGCCGCACTGGTAGCGCACCCGCTCCCGTACGGTAGGGGGCTCGGAGGCGAGAGCGCTCTCCGCGTAGGCGATCGCTTCCGGATCGATATCGATGCCCAGCACCTCGAAGCCCTCGCGTGCCAAGAGCAAGGGGACGATCCCCTGGGAGCAGCCGCAGTCCAGCACCCTCTTCCCCTGCGTCTGCCCCACGATCCAGGCAATTCGCTCCTGTGCGGCGCGCTGGGTCGAGCGCTTCCGAAGCTGCCCAGCGTACACCTCGGCGATCCGATCTCCAGCCATGGGATGTGCTCCTGCTCCATCGACGACGCCGCACCAGACGCCAGGCCCGACGAAAGGCCTGCGCTCATTCCAGCAGTTCGGACAGCTTGTCAACGGCCCACATCTAATGTACCGCACGGTCGCGAGCCGAAACGTGAACGATGCGAAGCACCTTCTCTGCCCTGTGGAAGCGCCGACACCTGCTATGGGCGCTCGTGAGCTCGAATCTGAAGCGCACGAATCGGACGTCAGCGCTCGGCTTCGTCTGGTGGTTTCTCGACCCGATGCTCATGGCCGCGGTCTACTACGTGGTGGTCGTCGTCCTGCTCAAACGCGGCGGAGAGAATCAACCGTACCTGCTCTTCCTCGTCTGCGGGCTCTTTCCCTGGAAGTCCTTCTCTGACACCACGTCTCTCACAGTCACGGTCCTGAAGAGCCAACAGGCGATCATCAAATCAGTCAGTTTTCCCCTGGCCGTTCTTCCCTTCGCGCAGGTGGTCTCGAACATCATCTACTTCGGGTTTGGACTCTTGGTGGCAGCAGCGATCGCAACGTTCTACGGACCCAGCTACGAGACCTGGCCGAGCCTGAGCTATCTCCTCTTGCCGTTCGTCGTCGCGATACAACTCGTGCTCACCGCCGGGGTCTCGCTCCTCGCGGCCACTTTTGGTCTGATGTTCGCGGACCTTCAGAACATCATCCGGCACGTGCTTCGGATCTCGTACTATCTGAGCCCCGGCCTCTACAGCATCACCATGGTTCCGGAACGCTACCGCACCCTCTATATGTTGAACCCGTTTGCGGGCTTGATGTCCGCCTATCGCGAGGTCCTGATGTACGGCCGCGTCCCCAGTCTGACTCTGCTGGCGGGGCCACTGCTCGCCGCCGGTTTGGTGTTCACCCTGGGCTACTGGGTGTTCCGTCGCTTCGAAGGGCGGTTCGTGCAGCTGCTATGAAATCCGAGAACATCATCGAAGTGCGGGACCTCAATGTCCGCTATCGCACCTACCGCTCGAAGCGCCGGACGCTGCGCGAGTCGGCGATCCGCTCGCTCCTCAATCGCGACGAACGCGTGGTGGTCCACGCTCTCAAGGATGTGAGCTTCGAGGTCCCCCGCGGCCAATGCCTCGGTGTGGTGGGCCAAAACGGCGCGGGCAAATCGACCCTGTGTCTCGTGCTCTCGCGCATCATGGATCCCACCTCGGGCTCAGTCGAGGTCCGCGGTAACGTCTCCGCTCTGCTGACCCTGGGTGCTGGGTTTCAGACGGATTTGACCGGCGCGGACAACATCGAGCTCAACTGCGCCTTTTTGGGGCTCACGCCGAGTGAGATCCGCGACCAGTACGAAAGCATCGTCGAGTTCTCGGGCCTCGGCGACGCGATTGGCCAGCCGGTGCGGACCTACTCGAACGGCATGCGCGCACGTCTCGCCTTCAGCATTGCCCAGTCGATTCAACCGGAGGTGCTCGTGATCGACGAGCTGATGGGCGTGGGCGACGAAGATTTTCGCACCAAGAGCACCGCGCGCATGAAAGAGCTCATCGCCGCGAGCCAGGCACTGATCGTCGTGTCCCACAATATGGACACGGTGCGCTCGCTCTGTGACCGCGTCGTTTGGCTGCACCACGGCGAGCTGCGCGCTGCCGGCGGAGTGGAGGAAGTCGTGAGCGAGTACGTGAGCTTCGCCCAGAAACGGCGGGGCTGATGCGAATCGTCCACCTCTCGCACAACGGCATGCCCGACCCGCGGGTGGAGAAGACCGCGCTCACCCTCAAGAAGCGCGGTCACACGCTCGTGTTTGTCGGCGGCCAATCGATCCGTTTCCAGAATCTGAACGCCTTCGACGAAACCCACTTCATGCCTGTTGGGGATATGCTCGCCTTGGCGACGTCGCGCTCGCTGGCGAAGGTCTGGCGCACGCTCCTCAAAGAGCTCCGGCCCGATCTGATCCACGTGCACAACATCGTGGCCGCGCGCTACGTCCTCTCGTTCGATGGACCAGTGGTCTACGACGACCATGAGCTGTGGTCCGAGCAGCGCTGGCTCCATCGGCCCAAGGGAGTCCTGCGAAAACTCGCGCGTCAACCGTACGTTCGACTCGTGCCTTTTTGGGAACGCTTGCTCGTCCGGAAATACCCGACGCTCGCCACCAACGAAAACGCGGCCGCAGTGTTGCGCAGGAAGGGAGCCCGCTGGGTCGGGGTCACGCGAAACGTTCCCACCCGGGAGATGGTCGCCTCCTTGCCGATCGAGCAGCCGCGCTCGGGCGTCGTCTACGTCGGAGGCGACTTTGACCTCCCTGCGTTCAATCCGCACCGCGACATGACCGGACTACGCAACCAGGTGGAGCTCGACGTGGTCTCAGGTTTGCCGCACCGCGAGATGCTCGAGAGGATCTGTCGCTACGAGGTCGGCCTCACCCCGTGGCACGAGCATCCAATCCTCCCCTTCAAGGATCAGAACCGCAACTACGAGTACTTGCACGCGGGTCTACAGGTGTTCGTCAACCGGCAAATCGCGACCAACTTTCGCGACGACCCCTATGTGCACGGCTTTGACGACTACCGCGACCTCCAGGAAAGGCTCGAACGCCGCACGCACGTCGACCCCACGGAGATCGCGGCGCACGCGCGCGAACGCTACCTCTGGGAGCAGCAGGAGCACGTGATCCTCGATGCCTACGCGCAGGCGCTCGGCCGGCCATTGGCTTGAAACTCAGCGTCGTCCGCCCGCAAGAGCCAGAGATTCGGGCCGAGCGCGACGGGCACGACCCAGACCGGAGAAGCCCCGAACAGAAATCCGATGCCAGGCGCGCAGGCGCCACTCACCCTCATTGCGGCGGTGGTGACGGTGGTTCGGCCGATCCGGTCCGCCAAGCGCCCAGCGAGCACGCTGCCCAGCGCGCCGGGCGCGACCGATCGCGGGATGGCTCGGATCCACGAAGAAGAGGGAACAGGTTGCGAGACTCGCCCCGAGCGCACCGAGGACAAAGAGGCGCTTCGGCGCGACCCGATCGGCGACCCCCAAAGAAGCGCTGATGAGGGTCGCCGCGACAAAGCCCACGGACACCGTCGAGCTCAGGAGCGAGGCGTGGGTGTCGCTCAAGTCGAAAGCATCGCGGAGCGCCGGGATCACCGCCGTCGCAGAAAACCACATCGCGAGCGCCGCAACTTCTGCCGCCGCCAACAGCGCGAGCGAGCGCGCTTTGTCCTTTGACCACACGGGAG
>CAYXVF010000001.1:131905-140676 GCA_964468125.1 uncultured Bdellovibrionales bacterium
CGCGTACGTGGGTGAGCAGAGCGTCGCGGCCGAGGGGCTTCAAGAGCGCACGCATGCGCGGGGCGTTCTCGAGGTCTTGCAGGAACTCGGGGCTCGGGTTGCCGGAGACGAGGATCGCCGCGTCCACGTGACCCGCGTCCAAGGCCTTTCGGGCGAGATCGTACGCCCGCGGCACTGAAATCTTTTGCGGAGACGCTCTCGCGCGGTGCTCACCCGAGCGCTGAACCGTACGCCACTCTAGACCGCTTGGGAGAAACGAGCGGTGCTCTGTTGTCCGAGGTAGCCGTCGAAGGCGCTCGCGACGACCCGCAAAAAGGCGCGGCCGCGTTCACTGACTTCGAGATCCGTCTCGCTGAGCTCGAGGAGCCCGCCTTCGGCGAGCGGCGCGAAATGCTCGGCCTTTTCCCGCAGCGTATCGTCGAAGATGTCCCGGGCCAGGCCGTCGAGGCGGTCGCGATGGAGCCCCATGTTGCACATCAGGTCGATGATCAGCGCCCGGCGCGCTTCGTCCTCTTCGCTCCGAATGCAGACGAGCTCCGGGGCGAGCCCGCCGGCGTCGATCGCCGACATGTAGGGGGTGAGGCGCTTTTCGTTCTGCACGAAGCGGTCATTCAGGTCCGCGATTGCGGTGGAGCCAAACGCCAGAACCGACATCGGCTCGAGCACGGTGTAGCCCTGGAAGTTGCGATTCAGGTGACCCATGTTCTTGGCGAGGTCGTCTTCGGGCTTAGCGAAGTGGTCAAAGCCCACCGGCTCGTAGCCCGCGTCGTAGAACACCTTGCGCGCTGCTTGGAACATCTCCCAGCGCTCTGGCCCCTGCGGCAGGGGGAAGCGCTCCATTTTCTTCTGGTGCGGCTTCATCCAGGGGACATGGGCGTAGCCGAAGATCGCCACGCGCTCGGCACCGAGCTCCGCCACCGCGCGCGCGGAGCGCTCGAGGTGTCCAGGCGTTTGCAGCGGAAGTCCGTAGAGCAGGTCGAGGTTGATGCTCTCGAAGCCCGCCTCTCGGGCGAGGTCGAAGGCCTGATAGGATATGCTCGACCACTGATCGCGGCCGATCACCACCTGCACGTCGTCGTCGAAATCCTGCACCCCGAGCGACACGCGATTGAATCCAAAGGACTTGAGCGCGGGGTAGTGCTCAGGCGTGGTGATGGTGGGGTCGAGCTCCATCGAGATTTCGGCGCGGGCTTCCGGAGGGAACGCGGCGTAGATGTGGTCGATGATGCGCTGCAAGACGTCCACGGGGAGGAGGCTCGGTGTGCCCCCACCGAAATGCAGCTGGGCCAGGGCCTTCTCACCCACCACGCTGCCGACGCGATCAATCTCCGTGCACAGGGAATCGACGTAGCGGTCGATCACTTCCTGACGCTTCGTGACCGTGGTGTTGCACCCGCAGTAGTAGCACATGCGGTGACAAAACGGGACGTGCACATACACCGCGATGCGCTCTTCCAAAGCAGCCACGCGCCCGAGGCCGTCTTCGACTTCGCCGTCTTCCACCGTGCGCCAGTGGGGCACGGTCGGGTAGCTGGTGTAGCGGGGGAGTGGGCGATCGTAGCGCTGAACCAATTCCCAGGGGATGCCGATGAAGTCTGCCATGTTCTTCCGGTAACACTCCTCGCGCCCGTTGGTGATTGACCCAAGTCAAGTCGGGGGGTTAGGTCGGTCAGGTGAGCTATTTGACCGTCAAGGCCCTCCACCTGATCGGCGTCGTGGCCTGGTTCGCTGGACTGTTCTACATGCCGCGACTCCTGATCTACGACGTCGAAGCCAACGATCGGCCGGAGCCCGAACGCAGGGTCCTCCAGCCGCAGTTTCGGCTGATGGGGCGCCGTCTCTGGTACGGCATCACCTGGCCGGCGATGCTCTTCACCCTCGTCTTCGGACTTTGGACCGTCACCCTCTACAGCCAATGGGACCGCCCCTGGGTGCACGTGAAGCTGACCCTCGTCGCCCTGTTGGTGGTCTACCACCTGGTGATGGGACGCGTTCGCAAACAGCTGGTTGAGGGGACCTGCCGTTGGACCTCTACCCAGCTGCGCCTCTGGAACGAGCTCGCGACCCTGCACCTGATCATCACGGTGTTCGTCGCCTCGCTCAAAGAGAGCGCCTTTCACTGGTCCGTGCCGGTGGGGATCGGGGGCGTCATCGGGGGACTCACCGCCGGGGTCATGATCTACAAACGGGTCCGGCTGCGGGGAGCGCGCGACGCGTCCGCCGAGCCCAAAGCGGAAGGCTCGTCGGCGTGAACAACCGGGGCGGTCCGTCGCCATGATCAAGCGGGTGCTCCTGGCCGCGAGCCTGGCCGTCCTCGTCCTGCTCGCGGTGGTCTTCGGGCGCGCGCTCACCGCGTCGTCGCGGCAGCTCGACGTTGCGCCAGTGGAGCCCGTGGCCTTGGACGAGGCGGCGGTGCTCGAGCGTTTGAGCGCGGCCATTCAAATCCCGACAGTGACCGTCAACGACGGCCCTCTGCGGGTGGAGCCCGGAACCGAAGACGGGTGGACGCTCACGCTGCACCTCTCGGCCGCGGGGGAAGGGGGGCACTCGTCGATGCCACCGCGGCAGACCGCGGTGGGGGTGCTGGCCGCGGCCACCATGTTTAGCGGCAGCCCCAAAAACAATGTCCTGCCCCAACGCGCCGAAGCGGCGGTGAACTTTCGGTTCTTGCCCTGCGAGACCGTGGAGTCGGTGAAAACCCGGGTGGGCCGGGTGATCGACGACGCCCGGGTCCGTGTCGAGCTCGACGCGTTCGGGAGCGACCGACTCGCGTTACTACGCTGGCGTTTCTGAGCAGGTCTTTCGCTTTTCGCCCTTCAGCTACCGCGAAGGGGTCGGCGAGCAGATCCACGGCACCGACGAGCACATCTCCATCGCCGACTACCTGGCGAGCATCCGATTCTATCTGCGGCTCGTCGAAAACCTCACCGGGTCGTGAGGTCGGTTGGCCGGCCCATCGTCATCCGCTAGGCTCTCGCTGCCATGCTTCACGTCTCGGTGTTATTCGCTCTGCTTACCATCTCGCAACCCGATGACCCCGAGCGCTTGGCGGTCATGCCGCTGCAGGCCAAGCGCATTGCGCCGGAGATGGTTCGGATCCTCGACAGTCTTCTGGTCTCCGAGCTCGATGACGCCGGAACCTACGCGGTGATCGGCACCGAAGAGATCGACGCCATGCTCGGGCTCGAAGAAATGAAGGACGCCCTAGGCTGCGACGATGCGTCGTGCGCGGCGGAGATAGGGGGCGCACTCGGCGTAGGCTACCTCGTCACCGGCACCGTCAGCCGCCTGGGCGACGAGGTGATCGTGCAGCTCTCGCTGGTCGACGTGCGATCGGTACGCGTAGTGGGGCGCGGCAAGGCGGTGGTGCCGAACGACGAGACCCGGTTCCGCGGTGCGATCGAAGCCGCGGTCGCCGCGGTCCTCGGCCAAGAGCCCGGGGCAGCACACGAGCGGACGAGCTCCGAACCCTCCGAGACCGGGCCCACTTCGCCGGCGCGTCTGCGCTTTGAAACCCAGGAGCGCGAACGCGAATTCGATGTGCGCGTCGTCACCTCGACCGGTATCACCCACCCCTGCCGCCGTCCGGTGTCGCTCGAGTTTCCGTGCAACCTCGGCGAGCTCGCGCCGGGCGACGGGATCTTGATGGTCCGCAGCGACCCGCTCAGCCCCTTCTCGCGCTCGCTCGACGTCGAGGAAGAAGACGAGCTCTACGTCTACCGCCTGATTCAGGGGCCGAGCCCCGGTTCGGTGATCTCCTGGACCTTCGGAGGGCTCGGTCTCGCGACCGGCGCCGCGCTCGTCGGGGTCGGCTACGGGACCGACCGGGCGAGCATGCGTAACGCCGGGTTCATCACCGCCGTGGTCGGCGGGGGATTGCTGTTCCTGGGCATGCTCTTCGAGGGCGACGTGCACGTGGACTACCCGGAGTGGTGGCGCTGAGCGCAGCCCCCTCCGTCACCGGATTCGGTCCGTCGTGTCTTGAGGTTGTGGGCTCCGAGATGTACACCGCCGGGCCATGAGTACCTACGACGTCATCGTGATCGGTTCGGGCCCTGGCGGCTACGTCGCGGCGGTCCGCGCCGCCCACAACGGCCTCAAGTGCGCCATCGTCGAGAAAGACAAAAAACTCGGCGGCACCTGTTTGTTGCGCGGCTGCATCCCCACCAAGAGCATGCTCCACTCCGCGGACCTGGTGAGTGAATTCCAGAACGCAAAGAAGCTCGGCCTCATCAAGGGCGAGGTAGAGTTCGACTGGGGTGTCGTTCAAAAAGAGCGTGCCAAGGTCGTCACCAAGTCGGCCGCGGGCGTCGACTACCTGATGAAGACCAACAAAATCGACGTGCACAAAGGCTTTGGCTCCCTGAAGAACACGACCACCGTCGTGGTGGAAGGCGAAGACGGCAAAAAGACTGAGCTGTCGGCCAAGAACATCGTGCTGGCGACCGGGTCGATCCCGAAGACAATTCCGCCGTTTCCGGTCGACGGAAAGACCATTGTCACCTCCGACGAGATCCTCGAGCTCGAAACACCTCCGAAGTCACTCATAGTCCTGGGTGCGGGAGCGGTGGGCACCGAGTTCGCCTCGGTGTATTCGCGCTTTGGCACGGAAGTCACCCTGGTGGAAATGCTCGACCGGGTGCTTCCGATCGAGGATCCAGACGTGTCTGCGGAGCTGCAAAAGGCGCTGCGCAAGCGCAAGATCGACGTGCGTGTCTCGACGAAGCTCGAAAAGGCAGAGAAGACCGCGAGCGGCGTGAAATGCACCCTCGCAGGAAGAGACGGGAAGACCGAGACGAAAGAAGTGGAGATGCTGCTCGTGGCGATCGGTCGCTCCGCGGTGACGAGCAAGCTGAACCTGGATGCGGTCGGCATCGAGCACGACTCGGACGGCTACATCAAAGTCGACGAGTACCAGCGCACCACCGTCCCGAACGTCTACGCCATCGGCGACATTCTCCGCACGCCCTGGCTCGCGCACGTCGCGAGCGCCCAGGGCATTCTCGCGATCGACCACATCTCCGGCAAACATGCCCGGCCGATCAATTACCGCACGATCCCGAACTGCACGTACTGCGATCCGGAGGTCGCAAGCGTAGGTCTCACCGAGCCCAAGGCGAAGGAAATGGGCTACGACATCAAAGTCGGGAAGTTCCCATTCTCCGCCCTCGGCAAGGCGCGGGTGATGCACAAGACCGAAGGCTTCGTGAAAGTCATCACCGAGACGAAGTACGACGAGATCATCGGGATTCACATGATCGGCCCGCGCGTCACGGAGATGCTCGCCGAAGGAGTGCTGGCCCTTCAGCTCGAAGCCACCGGCGAAGAGCTGGCACACGTGATCCACCCCCACCCCACTCTGAGCGAAGCGGTCCTCGAGGCGGCGCACGGCGCCGTGGGCAAACCGATCCACATTTGAGGCCGCGGGGCTCGAAGGGGCCCCGAGCGGACCTTAGATTGGAGTCCGATGCAGATTTTCGGCGGCAGCGCGCGCATTCACGCACCCGTGGGCCCCTATGCGGTGGTGATCGGGAATTTCGATGGCCTGCACCTGGGCCACCAGGCGCTCATTGACGAGGTGCGCCGACGTGCCGAAGCGGACGGTCTGCCCACGCTCGCCTATACCTTTCACCCGCACCCGGCGACCGTTTTGTCCCCCCGAGGTGGCCCCCCGCTGATCGAGCCGCTCGAGCTGCGCGTGGAGCGACTCGCGGGCGCGGGCTTTGATGCGACCTTGATCGAGCCCTTCAGCGACGCGTTCGCGCAGGTCACCGCCGACGAATTTCTCGAGGACATTCTGGCCGGGAAACTCCAGGCGCGACATGTGGTGGTGGGCGAGAACTTTCGCTACGGCAACCGCGCTCGCGGCGACGTCGACCTCATGAGGAAGCGCGGCCCGGCGCTCGGTTTCGAGGCCGTGGGCATGCCCATGGTGGAGGTGGAAGGCGCGCCGGCGAGCTCGAGTCGGATCCGCGAGGCGCTGCGCACCGGCGACGTCGACCTCGCGCGCAAGCTTCTGGGACGCCCCTTCGCGGTGACCGGGATCGTGATGCGCGGCGACCAACGTGGGACCGAGATGGGTTTTCCGACCGCCAATGTTGCAACCCACGCGGAGCTTCTTCCGGCGAACGGCGTCTACGCGGCGCGGGTGAGCGGTGAGATCGGCAACCAGCACCCTGCGGTCACAAACATCGGGCTCGCGCCCACTTTCGACCGGGACCGCCTCACCCTCGAGGTCCACCTGATCGATTTCCCGCCGCGGCCACTCTATGGCAAAGTCCTCGAGATCGAGCTGCTTCATCACATTCGGGGCGAGCAGAAGTTCGAGAGCGTAGACGGCCTGGTCGCACAGATCGAAAGAGACGTGACCTCCGCCAAAGCACTTCTGAACGCGGCATGAGCGAGGCGTACTGTCTGATCGGCGACCCGATCGCACACAGCCCCTCGCCGGCGATGCACAACGCCGGATTCGAGGCGCTCGGCCTCGACGCACGTTACAACCTACGCCCAACGACCGCGGACACGGCCCCAGAGGTGTGGGGGGAGCTCGAACGGGGCGTGCTGACCGGCTGCAACATAACGACGCCACTGAAAGGCATGGCGGCCGCGGCGTTTTCAGGAACGGAGCGGGCGCTGCGCTCCCGCTCGGCCAATACGATCTACCGCGACCACGGTGCGCTCCGGGCAGAGAGCACGGATGTCGACGGAGTGCGCGTACCACTCGAAGAGCGCGGCGTTCGGGGTGGTGAAGCGTTGCTCCTCGGAGCGGGCGGCGCCGCCCGTGCCGCTGCCCTCGCCCTCGAAGAGCTCGAGCTGACCGTGCACGTGGCCGCCCGGGACCCGGCAAAGGCCGCCGCCCTTCTCGAGCAGGTCGCCCCGCGCCCGCGAGGACGCGCGCTCGCGCTCGGCGACCTCGACCGCGACCCCGGTCTCGCCAAGCGCCTCCGCGTCCTGGTGCAAGCGACGCCCGTCGGTCGAGACGGCGAGACGTTCTCGCTCCCCTGGGAGCGGCTCCCGGACGATTGCGTGACGTTTGAGATGCTCTACGCGCGCACCCCCTTTCTCGAGACCGCCGAAGCCCGGGGGCTCGATCGCGTCGAAGGCTGGGAGATGCTCCTGTGGCAAGGCGTCCAGTCCTTCCGCCTCTGGACCGGCGCCGATGCTCCGGTTGCGGCGATGCGCAGCGCGCTTCTCGAAGCTCTCGTGCAGTGAGATGAACGCGAGAGCAGTGCTGGCGGCCTCCGCCCCTTCTGCGATGGACTGTGATTAGCGCGTTGACCCTCGTCACTAGTCCAGAGTCCGATTCGCAACACGATCCGCTTTCGCGTAGCCTACGACGACCACGGCTCGAAAGGAGGTGCTGATGCTGTTCGTTCCCGTTCTGGCGACCGCGCTCGCGGTTGGACAGCTCGAAGTGTCGCAGGTCTACCCGGCGCTCCCCATCCAACGTCTCTACGCCGTCGCGCACGACCCAACCTCCGGGCTGTTTGTGGCGGCAGGCGCCGAAGGTGCGGTCGCAGTCAGCTCCGACGGCGCCAATTGGTCTCCGAAGCTCTCCGGCACCCTGGCGGAGCTTCGCGGTGCGGCCGCGAGTCCCGAGCGCCTGGTGATCGCATCGAGCAGCGGTCAGATCTTCAGCAGCGACGACGGTTCCGAGTGGTCACTTCGCCAGTCCGGCGCGGGCTTTCTCCAGGACCTGGAGTACCTGGGTGGCCTGTTTGTGGCCGTCGGTCGCAGCGGGAGCATCTACACCAGCTCCGATGGCATCGCGTGGAGCAATCGCATCTCGAACACGACCGACGATCTGGTCTCCGTCGCCTACGACGGCATGCTCTACGTGGCGGTAGGGACCAACGGTGTCGTCGTGACGAGCACCGACGGTATCAGCTGGACCGAAGGAAGCATGGGGGTCGGAATTGACCGAATGCAGGGAGTGACTAAGGGCGCCGGACTCTGGGTGGCTGGCGGCAACTCTGGCGAGGTTTACACCAGCCCGGACGCGATCACCTGGTCGCCCGCCGTGTTTTCCGGAGCGGGACTGTTCATCAACGATGTCGTGTTCGACGGAACGCGCTTCATCGCCGCCTTGCAGACCGGCGACCTTCATACCTCCACGAACGGGACAGATTGGTCTCTCAGCTACACGAGCCCGAGCTTCGCCGGGGTTGAGGCGATGGAAGTCGTGGCAGGAGAGACTTACTTGGTGGGTGATAGCGGCTTCATCGCGACGACGGCCAACCCCAGCAATGGAATCAACGTCGTGAGCCCGCTGCCGGTACCCTTGGAAGCGGTGGATTTTGACGGCGAGCGATGGGTCGTCGTGGGTGGAGACGGTCTGCTTGCGACGAGTCCCACCGGGCTCACCTGGACCGAACAGCCACTGACGACTACGCGGACCCTCAACGACATTGCCTTTGGCGGTGAACACCGCGTGGTGGCCGGCGGTTTCGGCACGGTGGTCACGAGCAACGACGGCGCGAGCTGGACCGATACGCAGCTCGCCGGTTATGAGGGCACCGACTTCGAGGGAGTCGCCTAGGGGGAAGCGCTCTTCGTGCTCGTGGGTGAGTTCGAGACGATTCTGACGAGCCCCGACGGCCAGGACTGGACCGAGCGCAACCGACAGGCCCCTGGAGAACGCCTCTACAGCGTCCGCTATCTCGACGGCACCTTCTTCGCCGTTGGGAGTGCAGGCACGATCGCTCGAAGCAACGATGGCACGAGCTGGAGCTTCACTACGGTGCCCGCGAGCACGGCCCTCCGCGATATCG
>CAYXVF010000001.1:140776-144067 GCA_964468125.1 uncultured Bdellovibrionales bacterium
CTTCGACCCAGCGAGCTTCGACACCCCGGTGTCCGTCACGGTGAGCGCCGTGGATGACGCAGTGGACGACGACACCACGGGCGGAACCATCGTGCATACCGTGACGAGCTCCGATGGCGACTACGACGGGATCGGGGTTCCGGACGCTACCTTTGAAATCGACGACAACGACACGGCCGGCATGACCGCGAGCGAAGAAACGCTCACCGTAGCCGAGGGTGGTGCCGCCGCCAGCTACATCATCTCGCTCGCGTCCGAGCCTACGAGCGAAGTCACCGTGGAGTTTGCGGTGGGAGGACGGGTGAACTCAACTCCCAACCCGCTGGTGATCGCCCCGGACGATTGGGCGACGCCTCAGGAGATTGAGGTGAACGCGGTGGACGATGACATCGCATCCGTCGCGCCGACGGACACCGTCATGCATTCGGTGCGCAGCGCCGATCCGCTCTACCAAGGGTTCTCGTTGCCCGACGTTGCCGTGAGCGTGTCTGACAACGACCAGGTGGGCCTGGTTGTCTCTTTTGAGGGTGGGCTGACCGTCACCGAAGGCGGCGGCGGTGATACACTGAGCGTCCGCCTCGACTCCGAGCCCCTTTCGGCAGTGACCGTCACCTTCGCCCCCGACTCCCAGGTGAGCGTATCCCCGGGAACGCTGGTGTTCGACGAGACGGACTGGGACATGCCCGAAACGGCAGACGTGTCGGCGGTGGATGACACTGACGTGGAAGGCGATCACAACGGCACCTTCTCGGTGACCGCCTCGAGCGGCGACGCACAATACGACGCCCTCGCGCCACAAAGTCTCACGGTGACCATCACCGACGACGACACGGAAGAAACGAACGACAATGCGAACTCGAACTCGAATGCGGACGGGAGCGCGGGTGAATCCGGAGGCACGAGCAGCGGCGGGCCCGCGGACGACGGTGGCGGGTGTCGGAGCATCCCGGCACCTCTCGCCGGTTGGGCTGCTCTGGCCATTCTCACCCGACTCCGCCGCCGTAGTTCACAGACCTCGCCTCATTGCTCGCGGGCTGGGCACTGAAGCAAGCTGCGGTTTCTTCTGATCTTCGGGCGGATTGTGACCTTCGGTACCTGCGCGGTTCCATGACGACCGTCTAGAGTCGGGTCAGGGTTTTTGGGAAGAGGCGTCGAGCCTGGATCGCATTCGTTGGACTGATCGTGCTCCTGGGCATCGGACCGTTTCTTTTGCCCATGCCCGATGAACTGGCTCCCCCAGAGCACACCGGTGCGTTTGCCTTCGATGATGGGACGCTCATCGCCTTTGCCTCGCGCAGTGAAGGATGCCTGCGCGTGGTGCTCGAGGACGGTCTGTGACGGCGTCGAGCACGTTGGAGTTGATGCTTTCGACCACCGTCTCCTCGAGGTCTTTGATCTCAACCGTCCCGTTGAGGGCGACGGTGATCGCCGCTTCCAAGCGCCGTGCCATCAGCTGCGGAACGGCGTCGGAGTGCACCGGCAGATTCTGCCCGAGACGTCCGTCAGCGTGTGGTCCATCAGCGTCCCTCCTGTTTTGCTCGTTCGATCATCGCGTGCATGCGAGCGAGCTGCTCATCGCTCAGCTCCTCCCCGCGCAGCTCGAGGAGGGTCGCAACGACACTCTCGGGCGAGTCCGAGAAGAAGGTATCGAGGAGATTCTTGAACTGGCTGCGAAGCGCTTGCGTGCGGGAGACGACAGGGCTGTAGACGTAGCGTGCCCCGTCTCGCTGGTGCTTGAGGAGCCCCTTTTCCTCCAACACGCGGAGCATGCCGCGCACCGCGGAGTAGCTCGGGTCGTCTGGAAGATCGGCGGCCACATCGTGAGCGCTCGCCTGCCCGCGCCGATAGACGATGTCCATCACCTGCCGCTCCCGGCGACTCAGGGCTTCGAGAGCTTTCTTGCTTTTGTTCGACCGCATCGGGCCACCCCTTGGGTGCTAAAAAAACTGCACCTCTTGTTTTGGCGTTTTTCGACCATCGCGGTCAATGCAAAAGGCAGATTTTTGTGCACCTGGCCCTCTGCGTGGCTTCACTCTTGAATTGAACGGTCGGGATCCAGTGGAATGCCGCGCAAGAGTCGGTCTGGGTCTGTGAGAGGGGGTAGACAGCGGCAGGCAGGTCGGTCGAGTCAATCGACTTCGCCCGAGAAGGGCACGGGTACCGTTTTCCGGAGAATCGCTACCGATCGATGATGCGCACCCTCGAGTTCTCATAGAGAGCCTTGTTTCCATTGACGAGATTTGAGAGCCAGTCGGAAGACGGACGCTCCGAGCGAGCTCGGACGAGGAGCCCATCGTGTACGCGTTTTCGGTGCTCAAAGGGGAAGACGACCTCGCGTACCTGCGGGAGCCCTGGGCGGATCTCCTGAATCGAATCGCTGACCCGTTCCCGATGCACGATTGGCGCTGGAATCGCGCTGTTGCCAGGACCCTCGTCCCCGATACGTTCTTTCTCTGTGCGCATCAGCGCGACCAGCTCATCGGCGTCTTCCCCTTGGCGCCCCGGCGACTCGACCGTTTGGGCGGCACGGTGCTGTCCCTGCCTCGCCACGACCACCTCAACCTCGCGGATGTCGTCGTCGACGACGCACACTGCAACGGCGAGCTGGGCGCCGCGTTGCTCGACCACCTACGCCACGATTCGGTCCCTTGGGACATCCTCGAGCTGCGTCCCTGTCTCGAGGGCTCCGCTGCGCACCGACTCTTCACGGGGCTCGAAGGCCTCGGGCACTCCGAGCCGATCGGAGAGAGCAGCTACTTCGCCGCGGGGTCCGAGGACGACTTGAAGTCCATCTCGAAGAAGAACCTGAAGAACGTCCGCCGTCTGGAGCGCAAGCTCGAATGCGACCGTGGCGCAGCCGAGGTTCAGAACACGACGGACGCCGACAACGGCTTGCAGATCTTCTTCGAGCTCGAGAACAGCAGCTGGAAGGGCGAAGGCGGCACGCAAACCGCGATCGTGCTGGATCCGATGCTCCGGCGCTTCTATCGCGAGCTGCTCGAATCCTTCGGGGCCACGGGCGAGGGGGAAGTGCGTTTGCTGCGGATCGGCGAGAAGAACGTGGCCGGCCAATTCGCTCTGCGCGCCGGTCGGCGCTGGTCTTTGCTGAAGATCGCCTACGACCCTGAGTTTTCCTCTTACGGGCCGGGCAACATTCTCGTACTCGAGAGTCTCGAGCGAGCGATCGCCGATGAAGCGATCGGCGAGCTCTCCTTGACGACCTCACCGCCCTGGGCGGAGCGATGGCACCCGCAGCAACGACCGGTTTGGTCATTCCGTCTCTTCAACCCG
>CAYXVF010000002.1:0-48047 GCA_964468125.1 uncultured Bdellovibrionales bacterium
CGGGCCGACTCCCCGATTTCTCAGGAGAAGAGAATGTCAGCAGGTCGATTTCTCCTATTCGGAGAATGGCAGCAGGTCGATTTCTCCTTTCTCCTCAATTTCTCCTCACCTTTCGGAGAATGGCAGCAGGTCGATTTCTCCTTTTCTCCTCGGAGAATGGCAGCAGGTCGATTTCTCCTATTTCTCCTCGGAGAATGGCAGCAGGTCGATTTCTCCTTTTCTCCTTCGGAGAATGGCAGCAGGTCGATTTCTCCGATTTCTCCGATTTCTCCCTCTCCCGTACAAACGAATCAGCCGACACGGCTCCGCTCGAGCTCCCGCAACCACGCTTCCCAAACACGAATCACGGGCTCCTTCTCAGCAGGTGTCCAGCCGGAGTCAAAGGTTCCCGTGTAGCCGGTCATCAGTTGGAGCTCGATGAATGCGATGCGCTGCAGATTCCCGTTTTCGTGCCGAAGGCTCGCCACGAGCCAGGCTTCGCGTGGCTTGACGTAGTTGGCGCGCCACCACTCAGCCCACTGAGTGACGTCTTGGTCAAAGGCTTGGGCGCAGATCACCGCTAGGGCCGAGGTGGCCGCGGCACGAAGCGGTTGTTGCGGCGAGACCACCAGCGGAATGAGGGACGGCACCGCTCGGGGATCGCGAAGCTGTCCCAACACCTGGACCGTCGTGACCTGTGTTTCGAGCACCGGCACCTTGAGCTGCTCGCGCAGGCTTTGAAGGATGCGGGTGTAGGCGGACTCGCTGGTGTAGCCGCGGAGTGCATCGGCGGCGAGGTATCGGATCCGTGGCTCTACGTCGTAGAGACGGCGAGCCACCGAGTCGAGCGCGGTGGGATACTGAACCGATAGAAAGAAATAAGTGGCAACAAAACGCTGATTTCGGTCTCGACTCTCTAGGAATGGGAGTACCAAGCCTGCCACCGATTGGCCGCGGCGTAGCAGTAGCTCGCAAAGACCTCCGAGACTCGAAAAACTCGGCAGTCTCGTGTCGTCGCTGAAGGGATCGAGAGTCAGCGGACCGGGGAAACGCGCTTGAATCTCGTTGTCGATGTTCGAGCCCAGTAACAAGAGCTTGTCGACCGCGCCGGAACGAGTAGAGCTGTCCAAGGCGCTCAAGCTATCGAAGAGGAGATCGATCGGGTCCACCTGTGTGCCAGCGACCTCGATCTGCTGCTCGGACCGACCATGCTGGAGGGACGGGGCGGCCATCGCTTCTATGATCACGTCATTCCAATCCACGGCGGGTTGAGTGCTGTGCACACGGGGTGCCGGATTGCTGGCGCTCGATTCCATCGAAGACGACGCTGCATCGACCAGTACGTCTTCCCAGTCTGCGAGCGACTCTTCCGGTGATTCCCCGACATCCGAGAACGCGACGTATTCGTCGTCATCATCGTCGTCGTCGTTGACCGCTGCCGCCGCGGCGGGGATCGCGTCCTCCCAACCCACGTCGACGTCACTCCAAGACTCCTCCTCGCTGCTCGGCGCTTCCTTGTGAGTCGACTCTTCTTCGATAATCTCGAAGTCGCCCTCGGCGAGGAGCTCCGGTTCTTCGAGGGGCGGCGCCTCCGGCTCGTCTTCCATGCGAGGCGGGCGAACGGTGGCCGCCGGCGACTGGACGGCGGGCGACTCGCTCGCTCCCAGTGACGTCTCCGCAGCTTGAACGCGTTTGCGGCGTCGGATCAGGTTTTCGAGGCACATGCCTACGCGGTGTGCGAGGAGCAGGAGCCCAGAGACGCGTCGGCTCGGAACCGGACGCGGGCCATTATCCGCGTAGACAACCGCGACGAGCTTCCCGCGAACGAGAATCGGAGCGAGGAGTGCGGTGCGCGGCGGTTGTCGGTCGAGTTGACGGAGCAAGTCCTCGTTGAAGCTGTTCTTCGGAAGAGGACCGAGATAATGCCCTTGAGTGGCGTAAATAGTCTGAAAGACGGACGGGTTGGCGACAGGAATCGAGATCTGTGCGATCCGCGCCGTGTGCTCCGGATCGATGCCGCGCCAGCCGTTGATGTAGTCGCCCTGGACCACGAACATGCAGACGTAGTCGAATACACCCACGGCGATCTCGAGAAGGATCTCAACGACCGCATCCCGGTTCGGAGCCGTATCCAGGCGGGCCAACAACGCAGCGATGTCCGAGCCCGACCGTGAGACGCCCTTGCGGCGCACCGCGCCCTCGAGGCTACTGCTCGGCAGACCCCAGGAGAGGAAATGCTCACCCGCCGGTGGCTCGTGCAGCGGGCGAGGGGGTTCCCCGTCGAGTCGACTCAGGAGAGCTTCGAAACGAGGCAGGAGCTTGGTCGCGTAGAGGCGGTGCATTGCGTAGTGCAGCCGGGCCTCCGTCGTCACTGTCGCATTGACGTGAAGCTGTAGCCGTTCGCGAATGCGCGCGAAGAGCTGAGGATCGGGCTCGCTGTTGACCAGCACACTGAGGTTCGGCCCGATCAACCGGAAGGGCACCATTCGATACGCTTCTGCGAATTGGAGCGGGAAGATCCGAGGGATGTGCGCTTCGACCGTGTCGATGTCGCTCTTTTCGCCTACTGGGAGCCGGTAAGCGTCTCCGAGGGCACGAAGTAGGTCGCTCTCCCCCACGGCACCGATCTCGAGAAGGTTGGTGTCGAGGCTGCCTTCGTAGAGAACCTGGCGGCGCTGAACCTCGTCGATGGTGTCCCGGCCGACGAGCCGTTCACTCTCGAGAATCTGCGCCAACCGATCGGTCATGGAATCTCAAACCGCCGTCACAACCCTAACGTAAGGACGTAGGGGAAAACCACCGTCACCGGCTCTCCGTTGAACCGAGGGAACTTCCAAGTCATCACCCGCTTGACTGTGCACTGACCCATACTCGATCCCTTGTACTGCTCGGTGTTGATCGCAGCTTCGATTACCTTTCCGGTGGCGTCGATGGTGATCTGCACTTCCATTCGGCCGCTGAGTTTCTCGCCTTTGCGCGCGGCTTCGGTCAGACAGAGCTTCATCGAGCTCTGCTTCTCCTTGATGACCTTCTGAATGGCATCTTGTGTGAGGCCATCAGGGAGGTCGGCGGTCGATATTTCCTCCGGGGCCTTGAGGCTCGGTTTGTCGCTCGATTTTCGGTCGTCTCCAAAGAGTGAGCCGGCGAGGGATTTCTTCTCGTCGGAAAGATCGCTGTCTTCCTTGATCCCCTCGGTAACAATTTCACCTGTCTTGCCGCCCGATTTCCCGCCGGCGCCTTTGCCCTTCTTCGGTGGGGGCGCCGCGCCGAGTCCGAGAAGCTTATTCTGCAGTCGTTTTCGCTCCGCCGGATCGCTCGCGGTCTGCAATTTGGAGCGGGTTCTCTCGATGGCCCGGCTCTTGTTCGGATCTTCGAGTCCGGTGAGGTCGTATGCCAGTCCCATCCCGGGAATCGTGTAGATCCCCATCACGTCGAGCGCGATCACGCCTCCGAGCAATAGGACGACGAGGACGCCGATCACGGCCGAGATGAAGTTGTTGCGTCGACGTTTGAAGATCCCAGCGGTCGCCATGAACACGCGGGTCTGTTCACCGGGAGGCGCGTCGTGGTACTCGCCGCCGGGCAGGGGCCTGAGCTCCTCTTGCTCGTTGAACGCTTCGCGATGGGATTCGAGCTCGTCGTCCACGTCCCTTGGACCGCCGAAGGGGGCATCGAGACTGCCGAAGGGATCGCTACTCTCCTGGCTCATGGCTTCGCCGGGGCTCGAAATATCGTCCCGCCCCATGCGCTCACCGGTGGGCTCGCCAGCGAGGTCGACAGCCGCGGCAATGTCACCCAGGGGCTGCACCATGGTGCGAGCCTTGTGGAACTGACTCGGCGCTTGCGCTTCGTCGGTGTCCACTCGAAAGCCGGCTTCGTCTCTGTTGTCGGTGGGCGGCTCGATGTCCGGAAACGATTGCTCGCTCGTGATCTCCCTAGAGAACGGAGTTGAGTCCGGCTCGAGCTCAGCGCCCTGAGCGGCGAGCGTGGGATCGCTGCCCAGCGCCGCCTGTGACTCCGGGACGCCAGGCAAGGTCGGCATGTCTGCCTGCATTCGCTCCCGGGCTGGCTCGGCGGTGGTCGCGTCATCATCGCCCATCTCCCGCACCGGTTTCTTCTCGTCTGCGAATCCGGCCGAACCCTGCTCCCTGCTTGCGAAAGCGCCGTTGTCAAAGCCCGACTGGAGGCCCGCCGGCTCGTTGAAGTCGTCATCGAAACCATCGTTGAAGTCGACGTCGAAATCATCGGCGGTCTCGCGTGCCGAAGAAGGCTGACTCTCAGAGGCCGCGCGTTCTTCTTTTGCCGCGGCGATGTGTTGTTGAAGCGTGTTCACATCCATCATCGCCGTGGAGTCGTTGAACATGTCGCCCGGCGCGCTAGGCTCGCCCGTGGATGGGGTCGCCGTGGATGCGGCCGCCGCGGACGCGGTCTTTGCTCTCATCTCCGCGACCTGCGCCTCGAGCTCGCGCGCGTCCATCGTGGCGGTGCGTTCGTCGAACATGCTCACCGGCTGTGCCGGTTCGGCTTTCGCCGCGGCGATGTGTTCCTGGAGCGTACTGACGTCCATCATTGCGGTGGACTCACCGGAGCCCGGTGATTCCGGGGCGGCGGCGAGCTCCCGGAGCGGAGCAACTTCGCCCAAACGCTTCCAGTCCGCCATGCCGTTCATCCAGACGAAGGTCCGATGGCTGATTTCCTGGCGCTGAAGCATGTCTCGAACCGCGGAGAGTGACACCGGGCCTTTTTGCTCGCCGGAGATGAGCACGTACCACTCCGCGGGCTCAGAGGGCGCTCTAGACGATTGGTTTCGCAGCTCGTTGAGCTGGTTCAGGGAGACCACAGCGGTCGAAGCCATGCTCTCGTTCATCGGCTCTGGGGCGAACTGCGCTGCGGCTGGTGTTGCTGGGCGCTGCTGCTCTTCTTCTGCGGCCCGACGGCGCAGCTCCTGCAGTTGCCCGAGCGGCGCCACCCGGGTCGACTCCGCTCTCTCTCCGGGAAGCTCCTCCGGCTCGCTCGGCGAGGGTTGCTGTTTCGCCTTCTCAGCTTTTCGCTTCAGGCGAATATTCGTGCCGCATATCTTGCAGCGAAACTTCACCGATGCTCCGGTGGGGAGCTTCTCATCCGCGATGGAGTAGCGGGTCTTGCAGTTCGGGCAGGCGAATTTCACAGGATGCTCACCAGGTGCGACTTGATTTGCTCGCGGACGTCGTCGCTCGGGGCGGCCCGAAGGGAGCGCTCCCACATCTCGATCGCCTTATTCCGAAAGCCCTTGGTCTGATAGAGGAGCGCGAGGTTCTTCGTAGCCGCAAACATGGTCGGTTTGAGCTCGATCGCACGCTCGTAGTGATAGATCGCTTGTAGCGGCCGTTCCTGTCGCTCGAGTACCCGTGCCAACATGAACTGAACACGAGAGGAGAATGGCTCGGCGGCTTCTGCAGCCTTCAGCTTGTCGAAAGCCTCTTCGAGCTGGCCAGATTTGTACGCTTCGACACCCTGTGTGTAATTGCGAAGCGCCTCGGCGGGAAGCTCGGTAACGTCACTTCGCTCCGTGGTTTCGAGCAACTGACTGACGTGGTGTCGGAGCTCCGCGACCCGGAACGGTTTCTCGAGGAAGGCGTCGACCTGATAAGTCGTTTTGATGTCCTCGGCGATGCGCCAGCCGCGATAGATCGCCGAGATCATCAACACCGGAGTCTTCGCAAAGCGTTTGCTCTCCTTCAGTTTTCGCACGATCTCGAAACCGTGGACCTCCGGGAGCATCGCGTCGGTGATGACCAGGTCTGGCCTGTATTGTTTGATCTTGTGCAGGGCGTCGACTCCGCGCACCGACGAAACGATATTGACATCGAGTGATTTCAGCGTCGTGACTAGCAGCTTTAGAATTTCGGGCTCATCGTCGATGACAATCACTGTATCGGCGCCTTCACCCACCCAGTGGTCGTAGCCCTCCTTCTGGGGACTCGCCGGGGGCTCGACGATCGCATCTTCGTTCAACTCGATCGTGTCGTCTCCATCGGGTGCCTCGTCGACTTCGATCTCGACCTCCATAGCCACTTCGTCTTCCGCGGAAACGGAGCCGCCCGTGACGATCGCGACGTAACCATACTGATCCGCGTCTTCGGCGCTGGCGCGCGGCCCCAAATACGGATCGCTGCTGTCTGCGTAGGCTTCCTCCACCGCGCTCAACAGGCGCCTGCGCATTGCGACATAGGGAAGGACGGAGAAGCCGGTGACGAAAGCGATCTCGTCGCGAACGCCGAGATTGTCCGGGCTACTCATCGCGAGAAGCAGATTCGAGTCTTCGAGCCGGAGAGGAATCATTTCCTCCCGAGACGCGACCTCTTTCGGAATGCGGTTCAACAATGCGCGTGGCAACACGGAGCGGGTGAGATCGACGGCGGGAACGCCATGCTGCTTGGCGAGAAACTGCAGGACCTCCTGCTCGCTCACGAGTCCGAGATCAACCGCGGCGCTCGCGAAGCGAGTCTTCGTCGCGTTTGCGTGCGCGTCGATAGCGGGCACGTCCTTTTGTTTCAGGAGACCTGCTTCAACCAGCAACTCTCCGATGCGTCGCTTTTGGGCCATGATGATTTTGCGCGCGGGCGAGCCTCGTTGCGTGCACTGCGTAGGGCGCGAGCGGCCGACCATACGACTATAGAAGCGCCCAAATTCCCGGAAAGTGTATAGCCCCGAACCACCGCGGTCTAGTTCGTGGCGCGCCCGGGTGAGCCCTCGGAGGCTCAAAAGGGCAGCTCGCTGTCGTCGACCGGTGTTTCCTCGTCCACGGCGAAGGGCGAGGTTTGGGTGGCGGGGGCCCGCGGCTGAAACGATGTGTAGAGCTTGGTGAGGTCGTTGGCGTAGGAGCCGGCGACGGGCTCGGCGCACTCGAAATGGAAGATGTACGCGTCAGTTCCCGCGACAACGTAGATTTCCTCGAGGGCTCGGGGATATTGCGCGTTGCCGTGAAAGTCATAGGCGCCCACCACCGACGCGGCCGGGTGTCCGGCGACCCGAACGTCTCGCTTCTGGGCAAGGCGAAAGCCCGGGAGCTTGCTCAGGCGGTCTTCGAGCGCATTGAGAAGAAGCTGTCGGGGGTGTGCACCGGTGGGCACGGTGACGCGTCGAATGTAGAGGGCGCCGTGGCCAGGGAGCCGGGTACTGCGAAACTGAATCGTGTCTGGGTCGCCATCCACCAGCGCCGCGCCCCAGGTCGGGGGGATATTGATGCTGAAGATCCGGTTTGGTGCGACAAACGCTGTTCCCTCTTCTTGGAACATTGCGGGCATCTCCGCCCTGGCGGGGACGGAGATAGCGAACAAGACAACGAAGATGGCGGCTCTACTCATGGATTTCTCGACCCTGATCGAACGTAGCGTATCTCACCTGACCTTACCCGCTGGACGCCGTTTTGGGTGTGAATCCGCAGCGCGCCGTCCGGATCGATGCCCTCGACGACGCCTTGGATGGTTTCATCGCCGAGCTCGACACTCACCTCTTGCCCCGTGAGGACGTGATGGGCTTCGAGCTCGTCCACCAGCGCC
This sequence comes from uncultured Bdellovibrionales bacterium, assembly GCA_964468125.1. Taxonomy (GTDB): domain Bacteria; phylum Myxococcota; class XYA12-FULL-58-9; order XYA12-FULL-58-9; family CAYXVF01; genus CAYXVF01. The sequence continues at coordinate 7,521 of CAYXVF010000002.1, forward strand.
TCGAGCCCATGAGTCCGAAAGCGACGGTAGCGCGTTTCGAGCGCGTCCAGAACTGACCGTGCCAAGGCGGACGCGCTCGGCTGCCCCTCGACGAGATCGGCGAGGCCGATGAAACGGGTCGTCAGCTCTTCTGGCAGCTCGACGTCTCCGCGCTCGTGCAAATTCAACCCGATCCCCACGAGGACGACGTCCGGCTCCGTGCTCTCCACCAGGATCCCCGCGAGCTTCTTTCGCCCGACCACCACGTCATTGGGCCACTTGATGCGTGCGCCCTCGGCACCGGCGCCGGCACACGCGGCGCGAACGGCAAGGCCTGCCACGAGCGCCAACTGTGGCAGGTGCTGAGGATCGATCCCCGTAGGTCGGAGGACCGTGGTCATGTACAGCCCCCCTTCCGGCGAGAACCAGCTCCGACCTCGACGGCCGCGCCCCTCGGTCTGGGTTCGTGCGCTCACCGTGGTTCCCTCCGGCGCGCCATCCCGCGCGCGCAGTCGGGCCAGGGCCATCGTGGAGGAGACGGAGTCTTCGTGCTCCAACAGATCCACAAAGCTCATCGTGGGCTCCCGGGAAAATCGAGCGCGAGGTCAGCGGGGAGTGCACTGTGGGTGAGCAGACCCATGGAAATCCGATCGACGCCGGTGCTCGCGACTTCGGACACACGTTCGAGGGTCATGCCCCCGGAGGCCTCCAAGGGCACCGCGCCGGCCGCACGCTCAACCGCTGCTTTCATCATCTCTAGGCTGAAATTGTCGATCAGAATGAGATCGGGCTTCGCCACCAGCGCTTCGTCGAGCTGCTCCATCGTGTCCACCTCCACCTCGACGAAGACCCCTTCAGTGGCAAGCGCTCGAGCAGCTTCCACCGCTCTGCTCAGAGAACCGGCTGCGGCGATGTGGTTGTCCTTGATGATGATGCCGTCGTAGAGGCCGACGCGGTGATTCTCTCCGCCTCCTGTTGCGACGGCCGCTTTGTCGAGGATGCGCCAGCCGGGCATCGTCTTGCGCGTATCGAGGATCTTCGTCTTCGAGCCGGCTGGCAGCTGCGCGACCGCTCGTCGGGTCAGCTCGGCGATCCCACACAAGCGCATCAAGAAATTCAGAAGGGTCCGCTCGGCGGTCAGGATCGCCCGAACATCCCCCCGAAGCTCCGCGAGCGGCGTGCCGGCTGTTACCGCGTCCCCATCACTGACATTCAAAGTCACCTGCGCATCCCGGTCGAAGCGGCGTAGCAATGCGCCCACCAAGGGGAGCGCGCAGGCGACGGTAGCGCTGCGTGCGGTAAGGATCGCCTGTGCATCGCGTCGCTCGGGGAAGATCGCTCGGGTTGTGAGATCGCCCGGACCGATGTCCTCGTCGAGCGCGAGTTGAATCAGAGCCTGTGCCTGCGGATGGGCGACGACGGCGTTCCAATCGGGGGGGGACGACATGCGCGCTAGCCCTACACCATCCGCGGATTCGCCGCATCCCTCGCGTTCCCAGGGCTTGGGTGGGCAGGTGAAAGGCGTCGGTTTTGCCCTGACATGTCGCGTTGCGAGTCGGTACGCTTTGTGAGACTTGGTTCGGTCGTCTTAAAGTCCTCCGAGGGATCACTCGTGCTCTTCAACCTCGCCATTCACCTCGTTGCCGGTGTCACCTTCGCCCTCGCCGCGGTGAAGCTGCACGAGACCGAGAGCGCCGCGAGAAGCACGGGGTTGTGGACCCTGATCCCCTTCCTGGTTTTTTTCATAGCGCCGATGATGATCCTCCTTCTTCATCGCAACCCCGAGTGGTTTCTCCATTACCTCGTCGAGATCGAGCGCTTCACGCCGACGCTTGCTGCCGTGCAGGTGCCGGCGATCGGAGTGGGCGTGGGCGCCTATCTCTTGGCGCGCAAGCTCCTTCTCGAGCGCCGAAAACCTCTCACGCGGGTGGTTTTGTTGATCGCGGTGTTCGCGGCCGCAGCCCTCCTGGTGCTGATCGGATGGGGGCGCACCGCGGTCGTGGGACGAACCGCCGAGGTCGTCGCCGAATCGGGCACTCGCCCGCTTCAAGACACGACCGAAGGCTACCTCCTCGCAGGCGCGGCGGTGATCCTCTGCCTTGGCTGGCTCGTGACGACCTGGCGGCTATTTCTCTACGCTCGAGCGGTTCCGCTCGCGAGTCGCTACGTGGGTGAAGTGCCGGTCCGCGATGGGCATACGCAGGCGCTCCCCGAGCGCGCGCCCGCCGCCAACAAGAAGACCGCCAAGGCCGGCAAGAAGAAGGCGCAGGCGTGATCCCGTGCGCTTCGTTGACCGCGTCTTTCGGCGCGTGATACCCAAAAGACAAATGTTTTCGAGGGTTCTCGCGCGTTACGGCGCGCCCGCGGTCATCGCCGTCTCGCTCGGCTGCGCGCCCATCGTCGGCAGCGTCGAGTTGGTCAACGCGGACATCGCAGTCAACGCAGCGGAATCCGCCGGCGCTCCAAAGTATGCCGTCTACGAGTTCACGATGGCCAAGGAGTACCTGAAGAAGGCGCGTGAGGAGAGCGGCTATTCGGATTTTGCCGCCGCCCGAGTCTACGCCGAGAAGGCGCTCAAGTACGCGGAGACCGCCCGTGCCCGCGCCCTCGAGCTCTCCCAGACCGGCAGCCCAAACGTGATCCTTCCGGAGGACGTGCGCGCAACCCCGGAGCTCGAGCCTGACGTACGAGGCGGTCCGCCGCGTGAGGTGAGCTCGGACGACCCGGGTCAACCTGCGATCCCCCCTACCCTCGAAGAAGAGGAAGAGAAGCCCCAGGAGGAGCCGTGAGGCGTACCCTTCTGCTCGTGCTCGCCGCGCTCGCGGCGCAGGGCTGCGTCGTGGGTGCCAAGCTGCGCGAGGACGCGACCGCGATCGACCGCAAGATCGCGAGCGCAATGGAGCTCGGGGCGAGGCGCTGTGCGCCGGCGGAGCTCGCGACCGCGCAGACGCACCTCGAGTTTCTTCGCTACGAGCTCGACGAGGGGCACTATCAGCGGGCGAGCTTTCACCGCGAGAAATCTCTCACGAACGTGGATCGTGCGCTCGAAGTGACCGACCCGGAGAAATGTGCGGAAACTCGGGTCCTCATCTTGAACGACCGGGACGGTGACGAGCTCGCAGACGATGTCGATCAGTGTCCGGACGAGCCGGAAGACCTCGATGGATTCGAGGACGAGAATGGCTGCCCAGACCCGGACAACGACGGCGACACGGTTCTCGACATCGAAGACGGCTGTCCGATGGTGGCGGGTGATCCGGTCAACAAGGGGTGCCCGGTAGAAGACCGCGACGGCGACGGGATCCCCGACGAGGCGGACCAATGTCCTGACATTCCTGAAGACATCGACGGGAATGAAGACGAGGATGGCTGCCCCGAGGACGAGAATCTGGATCGGGACGGCGATGGCATTCTCGACGCCGAGGACAAATGCCCCACCGAGCCCGAGGACCGCGACCTGTTCGAGGACGAGGACGGCTGCCCGGACGTGGACAACGATCTCGACACGGTTCTCGATGTCGAAGACGCCTGTCCGATCGAGGCGGGCTCACCGGAGAATCAGGGCTGCCCCTCCCGTGACCGGGATGGTGATGGCGTGCTCGACGACGTCGACCAGTGCCCGGACGTGCCCGGGAAGCGGCCGAGCGGCTGTCCCAAGCGGGTCTTGGTGGTCAAGACGGACACCAAAATCGAGATTAAGAAGAGCATCCTGTTCGTGACGGGCAAAGCCGACATTCGGGGCCGGACGAGCTTTGAGATCCTAGACCAGGTCGCGTCCGTCATGGAGTCGAACCCCAAGGTGAAGATCGTGATCGAAGGACACACGGACGACCGCGGGCCCGCCGACTACAACCTCCGCCTTTCGGATGACCGTGCAAACTCCGTACGTGACGCCTTGATCGAGCGCGGCGTCGACTCGAGCCGAATGGAGGCGCTCGGATACGGAGAGGCCAAACCGATTGCTTCCAACCGGACCCGAAAGGGGCGTGCGTCAAATCGACGCGTCGAATTCAACATTGTCCGGGCCGAATGATGCGGCGCAGAGGGCGAATAATTCTGACGTTTGAAGCGTTTGTCGGTGTTCTAGCCAGAAACAGGGGCAGTGATTAGTCTGCTCGCGCTCAGGCGCGATGGCCTCACCACACGAGGATGGAACGACGATGGAGACTGAGGAGCAGTACAACACCGGCTACCTGCTGCAAGATCAGCTGTTGGACCTCTTCTTGTTCCTCGGAACGGAGTGGGTCCTGTGGCTGCTGATGGCGCTGAGCGTGATCTCGGTCGCGATCACGATCGAGCGAATCGTGCACTTCGTTCGCAACTCGGACGACGTGGACGAGGTCAGCAAGGAGCTCCATGCCACGCTCGAATCCCAGGACTTCGAGTCGGCAAAGGTCCGCTTTGCAGAGCGCAACAGCCACATGGCGCACGTCTTGAGCCAGGGACTCGCGGCGGTGCGCGGTGGTGCGCGCTCGGCGGAAGAAGCGATGGTCAGCGCCACCCTCCGCGAGCGCCTGAAGATGGAGCGCGGGCTCGCGTTCCTCGGGACCCTGGGCAACAACGCACCGTACATTGGCCTCTTTGGCACCGTGCTCGGAATCATTCGCGCTTTCCGTGACCTGGCCGAGAACACGCTCGAAGGCTCGGAAGCGGTGATGTCCGGGATCGCCGAAGCCTTGGTGGCGACCGCGGTTGGCCTCCTCGTGGCCCTGCCCGCGGTGGCGATCTTCAATGTGTTCCAACGAAGGATTCGGGCCACGGTGGTGGCAACGGACGCTTTGTCACGCGTGATTCTCTCCCACGCAAACCGTGAGCAGGCCTGATGGCAGGGACTCTCGGCGAAGAAGACGAAATCATCACCAACCTCAATGTCGTCCCCCTGGTCGACATCGTCTTGGTGCTGCTCATCATCTTCATGCTCACCGCGAACATCATCGCGGCCCAGTCGATCCAGGTAGAGCTGCCCGAAGCCTCCACGGGCGAAGGTTCCGAGCCGACGGTGGTGGCACTCACCTTGACCGGTGACGGGGACCTCTACCTGAACGGGAATCCTACTGACACTGAAGGTCTGAAGGCCTATCTCCCGGGTGTGGTGAAGGACGACCCGGAGGTGCAGGCGATCATCGCGGCGGATAAGAGCGTGCCCCACGGAAGGGTCATCAGCCTCATCGACCTGATCCGCACCCAAGGGATCTACAAGTTTGCGCTCAACATCGATCCCGCGGCGGCCTCGGCAGTGCCTGCTCCCGATGCCTCAGGCGAGGAATCGGACGGCGGCTGAGCGATGCGCTGGGGGTACGAGGTCTGGATCTACGCGGGTGCGCTCGGTGCCTCGGCGATCGCGCATGTTGCGCTGATCGGCGGTCTATCGAGCGCAGCCCGCAACCAGGTTCGAGAACGCCCAAAGGTCGTCGAAATGGCGCTCGTGACGCCGCCGCCCGAACCGATTCCCGAGCCGGAGCCGGTCGCGCCGGTCGAGGTCGAGGAGCCCAAGCCCAAGCCGCCGCCGCCGAAAAAGAAAGAAATCGTCGAGCCCCCACCTCCGGAAACACCGCCACCATCGAACACGGAGGCGCCACCGGAGCCGACGGAAAGCGCACCACCGGTCTTCGGCGTCACCATGAGCTCGACGGTTCAGGGCGGCGACAGCGGGATGAAGGTCCGGGTAGGCAACACGTTGATGAAGGACCCGGAAAATGAGTTCACCAAAGCGGACGAGGTGAAGCCCTACGCCGGCCCGCCGAAGAAGAGCTACGTGCCGCCATCGCAGGTCTCGAAGATGGCGCGGCCGCGCGGCGAGTGCCGCGGCGACTACCCCGAAGAAGCCAAGCGGCTGGGGATCGAGGGCAAGGTTCGCCTGCTGATTACGATCGAAAAGGACGGCACGGTCAGCACGGTCAAGGTGCTCAAAGGGCTCGGCTACGGTTTGGATGAGGTTGCCAAGGCCGCGATCGGCGAGTGCGAGTTCGATCCGGCCTATAAGGACGGTGAGCCGGTCGCGATCAAGGTGCCCTACACGTACACCTTCCAGCTCGACGAGTTCTGATTTTACCCGTCTAGGTCTTTGGACGGCGACACCGTTTGCATTAGGTTCCTTCGTCTCGAACGGAGTGCTCGCATGAAACTACGTGTCACCGCTGCCCTCGTCTTCTCATTCACCGTCGTCGCCTGCGCCCACTCGGTGAGCCGTACGCCCTGGTGGCAGCCACCGGCGGAGCTTCCCGAGCGGGAGGTCGAGGGACCCCTCAAGAATCTCGAATACCGATTGATCGGACCCGCGGCCGGCGGGCGGATCAGCGAGGTGACCGGCGTACCTGGCGACCCCCACGTGTACTGGGTCGCCACCGCGGCCGGGGGCGTGTGGCGTTCGGTCGACGGAGGCAAGAATTGGACACCGGTCTTCGACGACCAGCCGGTTTCATCGATCGGGTCGATTGCCGTCGCGCCGTCGAATCCGAACGTCGTGTGGGTCGGATCCGGGGAAGCGAACATTCGGGGCAATGTCGGCGAGGGCAACGGCATCTACCGCTCCACCGACGGCGGCGCGACCTGGAAACACCTGTGGGAAGCAGAAGGGCAGATTGGCGCCATCGCGGTCCATCCGACGAATCCGGACATCGCTTTCGCGGCGGTGCTCGGCTCTCCCTTTGGCCCCGGTGAGGAGCGTGGCGTCTACCGGACACTCGACGGCGGTGTGAGCTGGAAGCGGGTACTGTTTGTCGATGCGGACACGGGCGCCTCGGATGTGAGCTTCGATCCGAACGACCCTCAGGTGCTCTTCGCAGGCACGTGGCAGACGCGACGCACGCCCTGGAACCTCACGAGCGGCGGCGAAGGGAGCGGCCTGTGGACCTCTCCTGACGGCGGTGACACCTGGATGCGCCTCGAGGGCAAGGGCCTGCCCGAGCCCATTTGGGGCAAGGTCGGGGTTCGGGTCGCGCCTACGGACTCGAAGCGAGTCTATGCGCTGATCGAAGCGGAGGAAGGCGGCTTGTTTCGTTCCGATGACGGCGGCGAGAGCTGGCAGCGGATCAACGACTCGAACGGCCTGCGCCAGCGCGCCTGGTACTACACTCACCTGACCGTCGACCCGACAAACGCAGATGTCGTGTGGTTTCCGCAGGTGCGAATGCTCAAGACCGAAGACGGAGGTAGCACGGTTGCATCCGTCGACGGCGGCGGCTGGGACTACCACGACGTCTGGATCGATCCGGTCGATCCCTCGCGGATCGCGGTTGCGAGCGACGCCGGTGTCTCACTCTCCTGGGATGGCGGCAAAAACTGGACACGACCCGCGCTTCCGATAAGCCAGCTCTATCACCTGTCTGTTGACACTCAAAGTCCTTACCGAGTCCTCGCGAGTCTGCAGGACCTCGGTACGGTCTCTGGACCGAGCCACGCGCTCGACGCCGAGGCGATCCTCCTGTCCCATTGGCACAACGTCGGGGGCGGTGAAGCGGGCTATGTGGTTGCGGATCCCTCCGATCCGAACGTCGTGTGGGCGGGCGAGTATTTGGGGATCATCACGCGCTACGACCATCGTACGGGGCAAGCACCGGCGGTGGGGGCCTATCCGTTCAACGGGTCCGGACACGGCGCCGAAGACCTGCGCTATCGCTTTCAGTGGACCGCGCCGATCGTGGTCTCCTCTCACAATCCAAACATGGTCTATCACGGCGCGAACGTGCTCTTCCGCACGGATGACCGAGGTCAGAGCTGGAAGCCGGTGAGCCCGGACCTCACCCGTAACGACTTTTCAAAGCAGAAGTGGTCCGGCGGACCGATCACCGGTGACAACACGGGGGTCGAGTTCTACGGCACGATTTTCGCGGTCGCCGAGTCGCCGTTGGTGCAGGGCACGCTCTGGTGCGGCAGCGACGACGGCCTGGTGCACGTGACCCAGGACTACGACAAGAATTGGCGGAACGTGACGCCGCCAGACATGCCTGAGTGGGCAACTGTGTCGATGATCGAGCCATCGAGCTTTGATTCGGGAACTGCCTACGTGGTGGCGGACGCCCACCGCCTCGATGACGAGACGCCTTACCTCTGGAAAACGAATGATTACGGCGCGTCCTGGACCCGCCTTGGCACCGACCTCGACCCGGAGGTTTACCTGCACGCGGTCCGGGAGGATCCGAAGGTGAAGGGGCTGCTCTATCTCGGGACCGAGCGCGGGGTGATGGTGTCCCACGACGACGGAATCAGCTGGCGCTCGCTGCGGCTCAACATGCCGACGGTGTCCGTGCCAGATCTCGTGGTTGCAGGGGATGACCTCGTCGTGGGGACCCTCGGACGCTCGATCTGGATCCTCGATGACCTCACCGCGATCCGCACGCTCAGCGAAGAGATTCGTTCCACCACCGCGTACCTTTTTCCACCCCAGGTGGCTGTCCGCCGCCACCAGGTGTCCGAATGGAACGGGCCGCGTGGCTCGCGCGAAGGCGCTGGATCCAACCCCCCTTACGGCGCGACGTTTACCTATTGGCTCGCGGAAGAGCCGAAGGAGCCTTTTGAGGTGCAGATTGTCGACGGCGACGGTGAGGTCTTGCGGGTCTTGAGCAGTGAGATCGAGCCGCCCTTTACCCCCAAAGACCATCCGGACTGGCAGCCGACTCCAAAGGAGCCAAGACCCGCGCTCTCGAAGAAGCCGGGTCTCAATCGCGCAACCTGGGATCTGAGCTACACGCACGCGGACTATGTGCGTGGATCTCGCAACGACATCGGCGGTTGGGGCACAGGACCACGCGCCGTACCCGGTGAGTACACCCTTCGCCTCGTCCTAGGCGACGTGACGAGCGAGCGGACTCTCACCGTCTTGCCAGATCCCGCCTCAACGGCTGCGTCGACCTCCATGCGCGAACAGCTGGAGTTCGGTCTGGAGCTCCGCGAGCAGATGAACGCGCTCGTCGCGCTCGTCCGTCGCGTGCGTGAGGCTCGCGACGAGGTGCAGAAACGAGAAGAGAGCGAGCAAAGGGACGCGATTCTCGCTCGCCTCGGCGAGATGGAGCGTGCACTGCACAGCCCCGACGCGGAGGTGACCTACGACGTCCTCGCCGGGCGTAACGGGGGTGCGAAGCTCTACTCGAACATCGGATTTCTCGCTCAGCTCGCCTACGAGCACGACGGGCCGCCTACGGAGGGCATGCTCGAGATCGCAGCGGAAGCGAAGAGAGAGCTCGAAGCGCAGCGGAGCGCTTTCGAGACACTGCTCACGGAAATGGAGAATGGCGAATAGGCTTCAACCCTGCTCGCTCCGCCAGTAGGGCGTCGAGACCTCGATCTCTTCGACGCCCTCGGGGAGCTTCAGACGGCAGGCGAGGCGGGCGCGGGGGTTCTCCGGGGCGAAGCGGTCCAACAAGGCGCGCTCGTCGGGTTTCGCAGGCTCGAGGCGCTCGGCGCCCGTTTCCACGGTGACCCGGCACATGCCGCAGATCGTCGAACCGCGGCATGTAGTCTGGATTGGAATCTGCGAACGTTCGAGCGCCGCGTAGAGCGTGTCGTCCGCACCGAGATAGGCGCGCCGGTAGACTTCTCCGGTTTCGCTGTTTTTGAGTACAACCTGTCGTTTCACGCGAAGCGCTCCATGGCGGGGATCTTCGTACGCAGATACCGAGCCGTTTTACTGAGGGTGACGTTCAGTGGCACCCATTGGTGATGATTCATGGGACAGCGCACGCACCATTCGTGCCGCTCGCTGCGAAACTGTTTCCACACCTCGCTGCCCCAGATCACCGAGAGATCGCCGCCGTCCCTGAAATTCCCCACCACGGGCTCGTGCGTGTACTCGACGACATTGCAAGGATGGATCGCACCGTCCGGAAGCGCTAGGGCAAAACGGTCGGGAATGTCACAGCCGCGCCAATCTGACTCCGTCGGATTGTAGACCCCACGAGCGTAGTTTTCGAGGCTCGTGCGCTCCGGATCAAAGAGCTTGCCGAGGCTCCAGCGTGCGACCCGACGCGTGAGCGGATTGCCGATCGCGCTCGCGGCGATGTCTTGCATGGCGGGGATCGTTTCAGCGCGGAATCGTTCGAGCATTTCGACGCTCGGCGTGAGCTTACCTTCGTAGTCGCCCTCCATGTAGGAGAAGACCTGAAGATCGCTTCCGAGGGCGAGGTTCATCGCCAGGAGGTCGTCGAGATCGAAGAGGTTGTCGCGGCTCATGATCGTTTGGGTGACGACGATGAAGTTTGGATTCTTGGCCGCCCGCGCTTCGATGAGGTTCTCGAATCCGTCAACGGCGCGTTTCCACAGACCCGGCGTGTTGCGAATGGCATCGTGCACCTCGGGGCGGTGGCTGTAGAGCGAGAGCATCACGCCGTCGAGGCCCGCGTCCAGGAGCGCATCGACGAGAGCGCGTTTGGGCAAGAGGTAGCCGTTGGTGTTGAGCAAGACGAACCAACCGTGGCGCTTGCCTTCGGCGATCAGCTCGGGGAGCTGCTTGTAGATCGTCGCCTCGCCGCCGCTCAGGTGCAGCTCGCGGACGCCTAGTTTCGCCGCCTGACGGTAGAGCTCGAGGTATTCCTCGAGGCGCATGTGGCGATGCTTGCGTCCGAGCTTGTGTAGCTCTTGGCGACTCGCGCAACCTTCGCAGTTCGCCATGCACGCGAAGGTGGGTTTGTGGACCAAGAGCCGGAGTGCGGGAGGGCGGCGCGGGCGCAAGCGCCGAAGTTTCGAGGTGAGATGGAGCGCGGACTCGGCGACGTCTGAGAGCATCGAAGGGCCTCCTGGGGTTCGAGCGTTCAATTGGACGGATAAATAGCCATGGTCGAGCCCCATGACGAACGCGCAGCGCTTGATCTGGATCTAGTGCAACTGGGCCCGGATCTCGAGACGCGGTCTCGATTTGTGGACACGCGAAACCCGCTCGACGCCTCGTGGGAGGCCCTCGCGATCTGGTACGGACGTTGCTCATCGTTGGTCCCATGAAATATCGCCTGAAAAGAGTAGCTCCCGTGATCCTCGCACCGCTTCTGATCCTAGCCTGGACCGGCGAAGCACGTTTTTTCGGCTGCGTGTCGGCGTTCTCTCCCTAGTGCTCCCAAAAGTACAAAAATGTACGTGGACAGTGGATTTCCCGCCCGAGCGCGACCCTTTCCGGTTCCGCGCAGATCTGCGCTGGTGTAGATCAAAAGAACAGCAGGGTTTCGGGCGAATTGCTTTGTCTATCTCGCTTCGAGGCCGTGCCGCGGAGGGGGGCTCCTCTCGGCGTCACTCGCTCGAGATCCTCGCTCGGGCGGGGTTGCCGTGGGTTTTCTTCGAGCGGCGCACGCTGCGACACACACGGGTTGAGCACACAGGTCGACGACCCCTAGGGGAAGTGCGCGTCATCGGCGCGTGTGCGGAGGAGTGTTTGTGGATCAGCTGGATTCGGGCGAATTGGAGCAGTCAGCGTTGCGCGCTTTGGGCTTTTCCGATCGTTCGGGACACGATCCAGCGAGCGACGCGACCCGCGCCGCCCGTCGACGCTCACTTCAGCAAACAGCGGAGCGGTTGGGGCTCACGCTGGATCAACCCGTGTGTGTCGCGAACCTCGCCCGCCCCCGTTCCAGACCCGTGCACCGCTCACGTCTTCGCCCGGCGACCGCCCGTCGACGCCGCCCGCCGACCGTGTGACGGTTCCTTTGTTCCGGCTCTCGGTTTAGAACGATCGCAGCTTGAGCCGAGAAAACGAACAGTCTGAGCAGCGCCGAATCCTCGTCGTCGACGATGAGGAAGGGATGCGCGAGATGCTTACCCTGACTTTGCGGCGTCGGGGCTACGAGGTTTTCACCGCGGCGGATGGGCGTAAAGCGCTAGCGCTTCTGGGCGAGGAGCCGGTCGACATCGTGTTGAGCGACGTGCGCATGCCCGAGCTCGACGGCTTGGGACTCTTGCGAGAGATTCAGAGCTCGAAGATGCCCGTGGTCGTCCTGATGATGACCGCCTTCGCCGAGCTCGATACGGCGATCGAGGCGCTCAAGCTCGGTGCCTCGGACTACGTCTCGAAGCCTTTCAAATCGGACGAAGTGCTCTTGAAGATCCGCATGGCCGAGGAGCGGCTGCGTCTGCAAGAGGAGCGCCGGGCCCTGGAAGCGGAAAACGCCCGACTCCGCGGCGAGAGTCGAACGTCGGTCAGTGTCGAGGGCATCATCGGCAAGAGCGAGCGACTGAAACGGGTCTTCAACACCATCGCGAAGGTCGCGGACTACAAGTCGACAGTGCTGATCGGAGGCGAATCCGGAACGGGCAAAGAGCTGGTCGCCAAAGCCCTGCACACGATGTCTTCGCGGAGCGGGGGGCCTTTCGTGCCGATCAATTGCGGCGCCATCCCAGAGACGTTGCTCGAGAGCGAGCTCTTCGGCCATGCCAAAGGCGCGTTTACAGACGCCACCCGTCACAAGGTAGGACTGATCGAAGAGGCGGATGGCGGCACGCTCTTCCTCGACGAAATCGGCGAGCTTCCCCTGAGCCTTCAGGTCAAGCTGCTGCGTTTCCTCCAAGAGGACGAGATCCGCCGCGTCGGGGAAACACGCGATATCAAAGTCGATGTTCGCGTCGTGGCGGCAACTGCCCGCAATCTCAGTGACATGGTCGCGGAAGGAACCTTTCGCGAGGACCTCTACTACCGACTGAACGTAGTCCAGGTGGAGCTTCCACCGCTGCGTGATCGGCGGGATGACATTCCGCTGCTCGCCGAGCACTTCGTAGCGAAATTCGGTGAGCGTCTAGGAATTGGCGAGATGACCATTGCCCGCGACGCAATGAAGGCTCTCATTGACTTTCAGTGGCCAGGTAACGTTCGAGAGCTCGAGAACACAATCGAACGCGCCATGGTTCTGGCCGAAGGCGACCGAATCGATCTCGATGCGCTCCCCGAGAAGGTGGTCAATGCCGATCCGGCGGAGCGGTCGCTCGCGTTTCTGGACGATGAGCTCTCGATCAAGAAGGCGACTCGGGCGATCGAGCGCGAGCTGATTCGCCGCTCGCTCGAGAAGACCGGCGGAAATCGTACCCGTGCTGCCGAGCTCCTAGAGATCTCGCACCGCGCACTGCTCTACAAGATCAAAGAGTACGGCCTGAGCTGAGTGTCAGGGGCATGCGGCTGCCGTCAGATTCTCATCGCCTCCCACCGCAGAGGCTACCCCCGGCGGAATTGCGCGCTCAAAGGTAGCGCAGGCCAGGGGAGCCGACTCAGACGCGGCGGTGACGCGTACTTCATAGCGCTGGAGCACGAAGCCGCTCGGACCCGTGGTCGGGACTGCGGGGATCTCGTCGATCTCGATCTCTCCGTAGAAGGAGCCGGTGCAGGGCTCATCGGTTCGGAAGCTGACCGCGGGGGTGAGAGCGGGAGCTCCGTCTTCGAGGGGAAAGAACTCGACGTCGATCTGCGTGATGCTCGGGTCGCAGTCAAAAGAGCCCTCCACCAGCGGTCGAAAGCGCAGCTCACCCACCGTCGCCTGAAGCGTGAGCGTGCGCGAGACGCCGCCGGTCAAATCGACGTTGCGCTCCTCGTAGCGATAGAGGACCCGCTCCCCGGACCGCGCTTCTGCAGTGAGATCGAAAAGCCCCGCCGTCACTCCTCGAATCGGTACGCGCGAGCCGAAGCCCTCGGCGCAGGGGTAGCGTGTGTCAAACCCTTGCACTTGGCCCGCCGGATCGACGGCCACGAGACGAACTGTCGTGATCGCGGACCCCATGGCATTATTGGCGCAGTCGCGTAGGTCCTCGGGGGCCCCGGAGGTGTAGTCCGAGTAGTCAAAGCGCCACCCGATCTCGGCGGCGAGGTTGGCCTCCGTGTCTGTGCCGCACGCTACGAGTACGAGCCCGGCACACCAGGCGGCGTGGCGCAGCTCAGACCCCATCATCCCCATGGCCTCCGAGCTCCTGCACGCCACGGGCGAAGGCGCGGGCGGCCGCGCGATTGAGCGGATGACCGGTGGTGGCTGTGAGCTCCGGGTTGTGGTGGGGCTCGGGCAAGAGGGCGAGGCCGCTGTTGTCGGAGACCTCCTCGATCACGAACTCGGGAGATCCACGGAGTCGAACCCCGAGTCCGATGAAGACGTGCGGCGCATAACCTTCGAGGAGCCCGGTGATCCCCGATTCCCGATCATCGCCGAGCGCGTGAGCATCGACCGACAGGACCCGGCCTAGGAGCGAGACCGGTCGGCCGAGGCGGTAGTGGGGATCGTAGATCTGCGTGCCCACGACGACGTCGTCGGGGCCGAGCGGATCAGGGATGCGGAGCTCCGGCTGCTTCGGCGCGAGAAGATCGGGGAGGGCGCCGGTCAGAGTCTCGCGCAAGCGGTCGGGTGCCGAGACAAACTCGCCGGTGACATTGTGTGGCACGCCGTAGCCATCTTGATCTTCAAAGGGGCCGAAACCGGTTAGAGCGATCCGCAGCGGGTCCTTCGTCATGCGTAGGGCCCGGGTAATCATGCCACGGAGCACGCGCGCGACGACCCATTCGATATGCGCGACCAAGAGCTCGTGTTTGTGCTCTTCGCCCCGGGGCGAGTGAACCAAGCCTACGAGAGGAAAGCCCTGCTCATCGCGCAGCACGGACGTGTTTGCTCGAAACGCGTAGGACTGCGCCAGAAAAAAAACGTGGGCGCAGTAAAAGTCCCCAGGATGCTGCCCCCTCAGAACGGTTATTGCCCGCCCATCGTAGAGGAACTCCTCCTCATCTGGTTCGTACGCCTGCATCGACACAGCGAAGAGTGTGCGCAAAGGCGTGGCGGGCAGCAAGGGTCACTGATCACAGAGTGCGCCACTGACGTCCACGTAGCGTGCACGTCCATGTCGAGCTCGATTTGGGCCTCGGCGGTCGTGTTTTGCTACGGAGGGCATCCTCCGTTGGCGTTTCAAGCCGCGAGCGGCGAGATCACCTCGAAGGCGTCGACGTCGATGAGCCCCAGGTCCGAGAGCTTGAGCGCTGGGATCACCGGCAGGGCGAGGAACGAGAGCTGCAAGAACGGCTCCTGCAGCGTGCCGCCGATGCCTCGGGCGGCATCGTGCAGCGAACGGAGTGCTCGGACCTGCGCGTCAAAGGGCTCGGGGCTCATCAGACCAGCGATCGGCAGGGGAAGGGAGGCGAGCACCTCACCGGCACCGTTGACCACGGCGATGCCGCCCCCCATGTCCCGCACCGCCCTTGCCGCGGCGAGAATCGCTTCGTCCGAGGCGCCCACGACACCGAGATTGTGCGCATCGTGTGCAACGCTCGAAGCGATCGCGCCCTCGCGAAAACCGAAACCACGGGTGAACGCGACCCCGACGTTTCCAGTGCCGTGATGCCGCTCGAAGACCGCCATCTTGTGAACGCTCTCGTTGGCGACGGCTTCGCCGTTCACGACGGGAAGAACGGCCCGCCCGCGTCGGGTTACGATCTGCCCGGGGATGACCTCGATCACATTGACCGCGGCACGTGCGCCTGGTGCCGGAACCCGCAGGGCGGAGGCTTCGAGATGGGCCACGTTCATCGTGTTCTCACGCGGTGCGGTTGGCGAAGCACCGAAGCTCCAATCCCCTTCTCCGACGACTCGACCGGATTTGAGCACGCGGTGGATTCCTACCGCTTCGACGTCGTCGAGAATCAGCACGTCAGCCAGGTAGCCGGGGGCTACCGCGCCTCGGTCCTGCAGCTGAAACTGGAGGGCGCTCGAGATCGACGCGGAACGGTAGGCGACCTCCGGGGGGACGCCTCGGGCGATGGCCGTACGGACGATATGGTCGATGTGCCCCTGCTCCAAGATGTCCAGCGGATTCCGATCGTCGGTGCAGAAGCCCAAGAAGGGTGAGCTGTACGCGTTCAGGAGCGGCAAGAGGGCCTCAGCGTTTTTTGCGACGCTCCCCTCTCGAATGAAGATCCGCATGCCCTTGGCGAGCTTTTCCCGCGCCTCGTCGAGCTCCGTGGCTTCGTGGTCGCTACGGATCCCAGCTGCAATGTAGCCGCAGAGATCTGGGCCGCGTAGAAGCGGTGCATGGCCGTCGCGCGGAAGACCCTCGAAGGCGTCGAGCTTGGCCATGACTTCCGGATCGCCTTCGAGAACCCCGGGGAAGTTCATCATCTCCGCGAGACCGATGACATTGGGATGGGACGCGAGGGTCACGAGGTCGTCGGCGCTCACCCGTGCGCCGGCCGTTTCGAGCGGCGACGATGGCACGCAGCTCGAGGCCATGATTTTGAGGTCCAAGGGTGTGCGAATCGAACATTCAGCGGCCCAGCGAAGACCGTCGGCACCAAACACGTTTCCGATCTCGTGCGGATCCCAGATCGAGGTCGTGGTCCCCCGAGGGAGAATCGCTCGACCACATTCGTCTGGCAGCATCAGAGTGCTCTCGATGTGCACGTGTGCGTCGATGAATCCCGGCACGACAGCGCGCCCGGCGCAATCGATGGTGTCCGTGCCCCGGTAGTCTTCGCCGATCCCCACGATCACGCCATCGACGATCGCGATGTCGCCTCGTACCCAACTCCCCGAAAAAACATCCAGGGCGCGCGTGTTCTTCAACACGAGGGGAGCGGGCTCCTGGCCCCGACCTGCCCGAATTCTCCGATAGCGCTCGTTCATGGTCGTGACTCTACACGCTTTGCGTCTCGCTCGGCGCGTCTCTTCCGTCGGTACCACTCCCGCTCGAGGGAAACGGCCATCCGGCGCGCGCGCTCGCGCAGCTCCGGCTCGCGACGGGCGACCCATTCTCGCAGCTCTGTTCGCGACCGAAGCGCTTCCTCTGGGAGCCAGCTGCGCGGATGCCCCAACCCCAGCTGAATGCCTACGTCGAAGGCGAGCTCGATCAGGTCGCGTTGGGTGGGCAGGGCGTCGTGTTGCACCTCGATATAGTTGTCGGCCCATTCGTGGACCCAGAAGGCCGTGGGCAAGGTGTTCGGGGCGAGCGGCTCGAGGACGACGTAGCCCGCGAGGTCGTAGGGAGTGTAGCTGAGCCGCTCCTGGCCCTGAATTACGCGGAGCGGGGAACGCCGTTGCATCGGCGACAGGCAACGAATTCCCGAGAGGTCGCGAACCTCTTTGATCTCGAGAAAGTGATCGTCGTCGTCCGATCGAGTCTCTCCCTCCACCCGAACCAGATACTTCTCATCCAAGGCGCTGCCGACTCCGATCTGGAGCCGGCCCACTCGTTTCGTCTCGAAGAAGGACGAGCCCAGCTCCGGCAGGATGCGCTCCATCTGCCGTCGATAGTGGAACAGGAGATGATCGAATCGTGCGGGGTCTTCCAACGGCTCGAAGAGGGCCTCGCGCTCGCGAAACACCGCCTGACGATCGAAAACGAAACGCTTGCGGGCTTCCCTCACGAGCTCGGGCACCGCATTCGGCTCCTGCGGTTGCTCGAGCTCGGTGGTGTAGGCGTGCCAAAACGAATCGAGCACCGGTTCACAGCCGTAGCCGTTTGCGCTGCAGGTCAGGTTGAGCGATGCGCTGAAGCGCACGAGATCCACGGACGCGGGTCCTCGCGCCGAATCGTCAAAGTCCGTGAGTCCGCGCCCGCGCTCGGTGATCGCATATTGCTCGACGTGCGCGTCTCCGTGGAGGTTCACGATCGGTCCTGGGCCCGCGGCAAAGGCTCGGCAGACCGCGTCTGCGAAGCTGCGATTGACGAATCGGAATAGCCCGTGGGGGCTCTCGGCAACCCGCGCGGCGAGGCCGGGATTCACTTCCGCGAGGCCCGGTGGAATGGGCGGAATCTGCCACTGAGGCGCACAGGCCGTGAGCCCTAGGACAACGATCATGGAAGGGGCGACTCGCATTGAGGATCATGCGATAACCGCCGAAAGGACTTGGAGTCCATTGGGAACCGCAACGGCGAGGTATTCTGTGAGACGCGTCGCAGTCCTCTTCTTGGCGCTACTCGCCGCTCGGAGCGCTCGAGCCGGCAATCTTGACGCGGTCTTCGTCTCCGATGAAGCGGCGATGATGGGCGGAGCGGTCACGGCGATCTCCGCGGATTGCGGCGCAACATTCTACAATCCAGCGGGTCTCGCTCTCGATACCTCCTACTCGAGCATTTCTCTGAGTGCCTCGACCTACGCCTTCGCCCTTCGCTCCCGCCAGCTGTTGGAGGCGGCCCCAGAGGTTGGAGGGACCGTCGACGATCTCAGCACGCTGCAGGTCGTGACCGTGCCGGCGGCGGTGGCGAGCTATTTTCCGATCAACGAGGACATCGGGGTTGGATTTGGGCTCTTCGCTCCGAGTGCGGCCAACGAATGGCAGCGCAACGCGATCGACATCGAGGACGGCGGGAACACCTTTCGACTCACCTTCGAGGAGCGGGTGCAGGCGAGCCAGCTGTACATCGGCGGAGGCGTAGGCGTGCGGGTGAGCGACACGCTGCGTTTGGGGGGCTCGCTCTTCGGGCTCTATTCGGTCCAATCGGCGCACCTCGACCTCGCCGGCGACGAAACGTTTTCCGATGGGAGTCAGGACGGGCTCGTTTTGAGCCAAAACAGCGAGGGCTATTCCTTGGGCCTTCGGGCTGTCGGCGGCCTGCAGTGGGAGCCGCTGCCCGGCTGGATGATCGGCGCGACGGTGCAGCTCCCAACGCTCGAGCTCGTGAGCGAGACCTCGCTTAGCAGCGCCCTGGCGCTCGTGGATGCAGACAGCGACCCGTTCCTCGCGAGCCCTTTTTCGCGCGACTCCACTGGCCTCGGCGCGAGCCTCGCCGTGCGTGCGCTCGCGGGGATAGGCTACCGCGGCGAGCTCACCCGCTTCGGCGCGGAAGCGAGCTATCAGCGCGGGGACCGCAACAACTCCCTCAGCAGCGACGTTTGGAATGCTCGGGTAGGCTTCGGCCGGCGTCTCAATGACTACATCATGGCGGGTGCGGGGGCTTTCACCGACCGCTCCTCCCAGCGAGCAGACGACGAGATGCTCGGCGCGAGCAGCCTCGACTACTATGGATTCACCGTCGGGCTCCGAGGGGAGACCCACTATCTCGCGCGCATCGTGGGCGACTACATCGGCGCGGAGGCCGAAGAGGAGCAGACGCGCCTGGTTTTCTTCACCGCGCTCGCGGGACGCTACGCCTATGGCACGGGAACTGGCAGCAGCCTCTCTTTCGGGGCGAACCGCGCCGGTGAGCTTGATGCGGTGAATGCGAGCCGGGAGCTCGTGGTGCACGAGTTCTCCGGGACCCTCAGCACCGGCGTGATCTTCTGAATTTCACGCACCGATTGCGCGGGACGCCGATACTCCCGACGCTTCCGAGGAAAAGCTTTCGCCGGCAGGTGTCGTGTGACCCCATACTTCGAATCGCTCCCACGAGGACCCGCTCTCGCCTGGCCCGGACGCATGGCGAGCTGGGTCGACACGGACTACGACCCGCACCTCAGCACGAAGGCAGCGCCCGAAGACCAGTTTGTCCTCGCGACCTACAACGTTCACAACTCCCGGCCGCTCAAGGGTAAGGACGACGCGCAGCGCGACCGGGCGAAGCTACGCAATCTCCTCGTTGCCGTGCGTGCGATCAACGGGGGCAGGGGACCGGATGTGCTCGCGATGCAGGAGCTGTCGGCGGACGTCGCGATCGAGCTGCTCGATCACCTCGACCACCAGCATGTCGCCTTCGAGGGTCCGAACGCGATCGGCGTCTCCTTGTTCAGTCGTTTCCCGTTCGCCTCGCCACCGAAGGCACACTGGGTGAGGGGAACCGAGCGGCCGATCTTGGAAACCACGCTCGATGTCGACGGCGAGCCGGTGGGTGTTTTTGTCAACCATTGGCCGCAGTCGACGGGAACTGCGGGCCGCTTCCTCGCCTCGGACGTTCTCGTCGACGCGATTCAAATGGCGAAGGCCGCGGGAGTGGAGAAGATCGCGAGTGTGGGTGACTACAACGCCTCCAATGGGTCTTCGGTCTTTGGCGCGCGGGGGCTTTCAGTTGGGCACTCTCTTGCGGTACCCGCTCGGCTCTATGACAGCAACGCGGTCTTGGCGGCCTCCCTGGTCGGACGGGACGCTGCAATCGAGCCCATCTCCCAGTCCCTCGTGGTCCATACAATCGGCCGAAACAAAGAGCTCTTTGCTACGAGTGGTGGCGAGAAGCGGCAGCGGGTGCTCGACCACATTTTTCTGAGTCCGGCTCTGGCCCAGGGGCCGGGGGTGCGATGGGTGCAGGGGTCCACGCGAGTCCACCGACCCTATTGGCTCTTGGACGAGCTCGGTAACCCGCTGCACGTCGGTGCCGATCCGGAGAGCGGCGTGAGCGATCATCTCGCGGTGGTGACCCGACTCCAACGCGGCGACCGAAGCGGCTCTCAATAAATTGGTTACCCGGCCAGGAGACATGGCCTAGGCTATGCTAGGCTAGGTCCATGGCACGTCCGAGCAATCGAGCGGTCCGCCGGCAGGAGATCGTGCTAGCTTTGGAGCGAGTCCTCGCCGGTGGCGGACTCGGAGGGGCGACCATCGCGGCGGTGGCCGAAGAGGCGGACCTCGCACCGGTGCTCGCGCACCACCACTTCAAAGACAAAGAGGAGCTCTTTGCCGAGCTCACCGCGTCGCTCTATCGGCGTTTCCGTGAGGCCGCTCCACGTCTCGATCTCAGAGCCGGCCTCGATGCAGCATTGCGCATTCGCGGCCCGAAAAGCGTGCGCGCCGCGCGCGCTTGGGTCGGCCTCTTTGCGGAGGGCCTTCGGAGTGTCACCGTGCGCGGGTCCCTGCGCCGTATCTCGAGTGCCGAGCTTCGGCGCCTCGACGCGGCGTTGATGGAGGCAGGTCTCGCCCGCAAGCGAGCGGAACAGGTCGCGGCGGGCCTGCGCGCCTTCGTGCTCGGGTCACTGGTGCTGGGCGCAATCCTGCTGCGTACGCGACAGGGCTTTGCGGCGATGATCGCTCAGGAGATGGTCGACGGGTTCATCGATGAAGGTCGAAGTACGACGTCGCCACGACCTGTCCGTTGACCTGAACCTCCACTGCGTGACGGCCCGGGCGTAGCGTTCGAATCGTCGTCGCTCGAAGCGAGTGTTTCTTCTTGAGCTCGGCCGTTCCCTCAAGCGCGACTTCTTTCCACTTGAAGACCTTGCGGCCGCTCTTGCCGTTTGCGAGCAGGTAGTGGACCGCGTAGTCGACGAGGAGCAGCTGCGCCTCGCTCGAGCGCAAACGCAAGAGCAACTCGGTGTGTCCCCCGATGCGCGGCTCCTTCGGCGTCAATTCGAGCTCGGCCCCTAGCGCCCTTGGCGGTCCGTAGCCGAGAACCTCGAGGGCTCGCGGAGCGCCGGCCTTTACCTGGCTGCGCAGCGCGTGTTTCACGAGCCGGCGTCGCTTCTCGGAACCGTTCCGCCACCACTCACCGCAGATGCTCGCGACACGCTCCGGGTGGTCTTTGCTGATGTCGTTGAGGTTATTCGCCACTGAACGGCGGACATAGAGCTCGTCGTCGTCCTTCAGGCGCTCGAGGATCGGAAAGATCGGTGACGGGTCATCGACGAGCTGTTGCAGACGCGCCCCCCACGGGAGTCTCGGGCGGCAGCCCTCGGAGCACCAGCGTCGCACGTGGGGACTCGCGTCTGCGGTCCAGTATTCGAGCTTCGCGAAGGTCTCTTTTGGGTAGCGCTCGATGAAGGGGCGTACTGCGAACTCGGAGGAAAAGCGCTGGGTTAATGCGTGCATCGCCCGCATCGACGGCTCGAAGTGCGTGATTCCGTGGTCGGCGATGAGCTGCCCCACGGGCCACTGCAGCCACCCGTCGGTGACCGCCTCGCAGTCCGGGAGCGGCGGAGGCAGGCTCCTGGTCACGGTGTCGAGCGCCTGCTCTGTGTCGTCTGGGAGAAAGCGGCGCAGCGTGTTTGAGATCTGCCGGACTCGGTCCATCATCTCGAGGGCCCCTAGCCCCTTGGACGCAGCGCGGACGAATGGGTCGAGCTCGAAGCCCCGATCGACGGATGCGATCTGCTCCCCGAGCGCCTTCACGGCCGCACGGTCGAACCAGTCTTTGAATGCCTTCTTCTCGTTCTGTGTTGCCATCACGATGCGATAAGCTCCCGCCCATGATCGACTTGCCTGACGCGTTCTATCATCTCGACGGAGATCATTTCGTACCGAGTGCTCTGTGCATTGGTCCGTGGGATCCGAGCTTCCAACATGGTGGCCCACCGAGCGGCCTCCTCGCCCGCGCCGTAGAGCGCTTCGAGGGGGGCGAGGATTTCTTGCTCGCGCGTTTCACGGTCGACATGCTGCGACCGATGCCGCTCGCACCGATGCGCGTGAAGGTGGAGCCCGTGCGGCAGGGAAAGCTCGTCGAGTGGCTCGAGGCTCGGCTCTACGGTGGGGAGAAGGAGCTGGCACGGGCCAGTGCGGTTCGAATTAGACGCGAGCCCGTTTCGATCGAACAACCGAACGCCGAGCCCCTTCCACCCCCGAGTCCGCCGGAGGGGATCGCGCCCTTTCAGTTTCCGTTCTTTCCGGTGGCGGTGGGCTATCACCGGGGCGTTGAAATCCGCTTCGTGGAAGGCGACTGGTCCAAAGGCCCAGCCACCGTCTGGATGAGAACTTTGAGGCCGCTCGTCCTTGGCGAGAGTGCTTCGGGGATTCAGCGACTCATGGTGGTTGCGGATGCGAGCAACGGCGTTGCGCCAACGATGCCACTCCCCACGTTCACTTTCGTGAATCCCGACATGACCGTCTACCTGCATCGTGCCCCTGACGGTGAGTGGCTCGGCCTCGCTGCGCGAAGCGTGCCGGAACCGACCGGTGTGGGCTTGGTGCAGAGTCAGCTCTTCGACCGGAGCGGCGAGATCGGCCGCTCCGCCCAAAGTTTGCTCATACGCCCGCGCTAGCGGAGGCGAAAGCCACCCGAATTACCTCGCGGTGGGCAAAAACAATTACTCGGATCCGTTGGGGACCGGGGCGCCAGGTTCTCGAGCTGCCGGCTCCCTCCCTCCGAAGGGTCCGCTTGATTCTCGAGTTGGTCGAGGATCTGGCTGCGTTGCTCCGGGGTCAGACGAACAGCCCCACCGTGCGCTTGCTCTTGAATCCGGCGCATCGCATTACGGGCGGCGTTACCGGCTGCTCGCCCGATGTCACCTGGAACGGATCCGGCCTCTACGCCCGGGTCGTTGCTATCACTCACACCGCTCGGACCGCGGACATGCTCATCTTCCTTGTCGCTGGGAACACTCGGTAGCGGACGCTGAGTTCCAATGCTTACATCACCCATCTCTAGAATCTCCTGCTTGTGGTTTTCGACGACGCCTCAACCGCGCCGCTGCCAGACCTACTTCGAAGATTCGATCTTGGTTGTATGATGAAATGAAAAACGTCATTGAGTGTCGGCTTCTGTGCCAACGTGTCGTCAGTTATCGCCCTGTGTGGGACAGCGTCATACCAGAGACTGTCGCTCGCGAGCCGCGTGGCTCAGAAGCGTGCACCGGTGGGGTAGCCGGTGACCGGATCGATCGGCTCGCGTAGCTTTTCCCGCCCGTCTGCGCTCGACATGATCAGTGCGTTGCGACGCTGCTCGAGGTCGTCGCCGCCCGCGCTGGCGCGCACCGCAGCCCCCGCCAGTAGCTCCGATGCGTTCTGCAGGTCGCGCAGGTCCATTTCCTCCGCGGCGATCCCGCGGGGCCCAAAATGATGGTAGTTCTTCACTGGAAGGGCGACGCCGCTCGAGGAGAGGCCGAAGTTCAGAAAGACCGACGGGAGCAGGGACTCGCCGAGCGCCGCTCCGCGCTGGAAGGCGAACTTCTTACCGCCGATCTGTTCGGCGGCCCCGAGCAGTACGGCGGTCGCGCGAGGATCGTAGGGACCCTCCGCGTCACCCATGAGGATGGCGGGCCCTTTTCCGCGGGCGATGTCGCCTTCGGGTTGGCCGGTGACACAAAAGAGGATCGTGTCGCGAGGGAGATGAAAATCTACGGCGACGGCGACTGCGCCGCCCGAGGACGCGTATCGCGCTCGGGTGAAGATCGCGTAGACGTCGACCGCTTGGCTGCCCTCGGCGAGATCCGCGAGGGTCGCGATCATCGTTGCGGCATTGGCCGCGACGTGCAGCCCCGGTCCCTTGAGGGTGTTCTCCTTGCGCGAAAACTCGCCGAGCTCAAAGGTGGCGAAGTCGTCGGCCTGGGGGCTGGGCCCCTTGGCGGCGACCTTGAGCGAGGCATTCTCCGTTCGCTCCTTGCTCCCCTTGCTGCTCGCCACCGTCGCCTTGATCTCGCCTTCTTTCGTCTTGGGGAACAGCAGCTTCGAGGTCTTGAATCCCGCAGCGGGGATCGGTCCTTCGGCCACCGTCTGCACGGTCTGCCCCTTCACGCTCGTGACCCGGAGCGCGGGGCGATCGAGGTGGCTGACCAACGCGACCGTGCGACGGGGCATTCCCTTTCGCAAGCGGGCCACCGTGTTGCCGTAGTTGTCGGTCTCCGTCTGAATCTTGAGCTTGGTCAGCCACTCGTGAACCGCCACAGTCGCTTCGAGCTCCTGGTAGGGGGCGGTTCGGGTTTGGGAGAGGCTCTTCAGGCCGTCGAGCAGGTCACTCAGCTTCATGGTGCGACAGATCCCGTGGTGTCAGACGGAGCTCCCGGCTTCGTCGGCACGCTCTTCATTTCGGCGGCGTCGCCGAAAAAACACGACTTCCTCAATGAGACCGTATGCCACATAGACGGACACGAAAGACAGTAGAGCAAAAGAAGGACGGACCCAAAGGGCGAGCACCAAGAAGAGGGCCAGGGTCACCCCGAAGATTGTAAAGGTGAGAGCGCTCGGTTTCACATCCTTGAAGCTGCGGTAGCGCACGTTGCTGACCATCAGGTAACTGAGTACTGCCACGAGCACGAGGATGTTGAGCTCGCGGGTGACTTCCGTCGAGAACTCCCGCTGGTGAAACATCACGAGGGAGACGAGCACCATGGCGGCGAGCGGCGTCGGTAGGCCGGTGAAGAAAGCCATGCCACCGCTGCTGCCGTTCGCGGCCATGACGTTGAAGCGCGCGAGGCGCAGGGCCGCGCAGGCCACGTAGGCAAAGGCGACCACCGCGCCCATGAGACCCAGGCCGGAGAGCCCCCATTTGTGAACGAGCACAGCCGGCGCCACCCCAAACGTCACCATGTCTGCCAAGGAGTCGAGCTGCATCCCGAACTCGCTTTGGGTCTTCGTGAGGCGCGCGACCCGGCCGTCGGCCATGTCGAAGAAGCCGCCAAAGAAGATCGCCAAGGTCGCGCGGTAGAGCTGTTCCGGGCCCGCCTCCCCGGAGGCGAGGACAATCGCAAAGAAGCCGCAGAAGACGCTCGAGACCGTGAACAAGTTGGGTAGGACGAACATCGCCCGACGCAGGTTCACCCGGCGTCGCGGTCGTTTGGCGCGTTTGCGCGCGCGCCTCTCCGGGCCGCGAAGACGCCGCCGCGGCTCGGTCATTCGGCGGAGAGGCCGCAGGCAGCGTAGTCGCCTTGGGCAAGGGCGTCGCAGCTGCAGGTTTCTTGAAGGCCGCGACAGCGCTCGATGTCTTCGGCCGTGGCCACCCGATCGACCGACCGCTGGTCGAGGCGCTGGAGGCAGGCAGCTTGGGAGCTTTGGGTCGACTCGCAGCTGCAGATTTGCTCGGACAGATTGATGCAGGCGTCATCGCAGGCGCCGAGGAGCGGTACGGACAGGAGAACCGCGAGGGCCAGGTGTGATAGATTCAGCCGCATTCGGCGCCGCATATCCCATCGGTGCCGCAGTGCGCAAGATGGGGCCGCATGCCTAAACACAGCGAAGCGTATGTCCTGACCCTCCTCGCGGAGGTCGACGAAGCGGTCCCTCGCCTGGAGAAGACCCTGGCGCAAGCCCGCCTTCGGGCGGCGGCGGTGGACGGGGAGCTTTCGAGCCTCTTGCAGCGCCTCGATGGCGCGCGCCGCGCCCTGAAGGATGTCGAGAGAGCTCGGGCCCGAGCGGTGCAGGACGTGAGCGATGGCAACATGCGGGTCGCCCAGTTGCACCAGGAGATCGCCGGGATCCGTCGGCGCTCCGATGACATCAAGACAGAAATGGACCGTGTTGGCCCCGGCGCCATCGCACGGCGCCTCCGGCGGGAGCGCGCGAAGCTCACGGTTCAGATCCAGGACCGAGAGGCGGAGATCGAAGCGCTCCGAGCTCAGGTCGACGAAGCGCGGGAGATTCTCCAAAGCTCCGAGTCGAGCATCAACGAGGAGAAGGACCGAGCGCGCATCATCACCCTCGAGCTCGATCAGCTCCAGAACCAGCTTCCCGATCCAAACCAGCTCGCGCGCCTCTTCGAGAGCCGCATGGGGCGCGCACATTGCGAGCTCGTCCTCGACCAAGACGGAGCGCGCTGGGAAGCGGAGGTGCGTGAGGCTCTCGAGCTCGTCTTCGAGCTTCACCGCGACCTTCGGATGGGCAAGTACCGCCTAGACAAGAACAGCGAGCTCATCGGTGGCCGCTCAATGGCATCGGCGGAGGCCATCTACGCCCTCGTGGCGATCGATGAGCCCGAGCGGGCCTTGGAGCTCTTCGACCTCGTGACCGATCCGAGCCTCTACTTTCACCAGATCGACAACGTGTTTCGGATCTGGTGCCTAGGGCACTTCATTCGCGGCGAACGACAACGGCTGCTCGAGTTGCTACGTACGCACCAATTCGACGAGGGAATCCGTGGGGGATACGTGCAAGCGTTCATCGGACTCGCCACGAAGGACGAGGATGCGGTCGGAAAAGGGATGGCTCGCATCGTGCGGCACGAATGGGACGCCTGGGCGGACCCTTCCCTCGTGCGCGCCGCGGGAGCGGTCAATGTCGGGGCGATCGCGCTCTGCAAGCTCGCCCTGGGACGGGGGATGCGCATCCCTAGGCCCGGTCCCACCGTGCCACGGGCCTTGTTCCAAAAGCGTCTGAGCGCCTGACACGCCGCGGCTGCCTCCGCTGCGCGCTTGCGTTTGCCGGCTCCTGGTCGCATTTCAATGGCATGTCGATGACGCATGCGGCGAGCTCACCGGGGCTGACGGTCCAACGGCGCTTCACCCGCGCGGGAGAGTCGGTCTGGGAGTCGGTGGCCTGGAGACGAGTCCACGCGGAGATCCGTTCCGCCGACGGCGGCGTGGTGTTTCAGCAGGAAAACGTGGAAGCGCCGACCTCTTGGAGCGAACAAGCTGTGCGCGTCGCGGCGGCAAAGTACTTCGCCGGCGTTTCGGGCTCACCCGAGCGGGAAAACAGCATACGCCAGCTACTGTCGCGGGTTGTCGAGACTCTGAAAGACTGGGCCGGCAAGTCGGGCCTCTTCGCGTCGTCGGCGGATGTCGAGGCCTTCTCCGATGAGCTGACCTATGTGCTCCTGCACCAAGTGGCCGCGTTCAACAGCCCCGTTTGGTTCAACGTGGGCATCGACGAATCGCCGCAGTGCAGTGCCTGCTTCATCAACCGGGTTGAAGACTCGATGGAATCGATCCTCGAGCTCGCGAAGGTTGAAGGGATGCTCTTCAAACACGGCTCGGGGACCGGGTCGAACCTTTCGCCACTTCGTGGCAGCGACGAACCCCTTCGCAATGGCGGCACGGCGAGCGGCCCGGTGAGCTTCATGCGGGGCTTCGATGCCTTCGCCGGGGTGATCAAGAGCGGTGGGCGAACCCGGCGCGCGGCCAAGATGGTGATCCTCGACGCGGACCATCCGGACATTCTCGAGTTTGTGCGCTCGAAGGCCCGGGAGGAGCAAAAAGCCTGGGTGTTGATCGATGCGGGCTACGACGGCGCGATCGACGGCGAAGCCTATGGGTCCGTTGCGTTTCAAAACGCCAATCATTCGGTGCGTGTGCCTGCGGAGCTCTGGGAGGCGATCGAACGCGGCGCCCAGTGGCAGACGAAACGGCGAACCGATGGCGCTGCGGCCCAGGCGTTCCCGGCACAGACGCTCCTGACGGAGATAGCGCATGCGGCTTGGGTGTGCGGCGACCCGGGCGTGCAGTACGACGACGTCATTCAACGCTGGCATACCTGTAAAGTGAGTGGACGGATCAACGCTTCCAATCCGTGCTCCGAATACCTCTTTCTCGACGACACCGCGTGCAACCTCGCCTCCATCAACCTGATGAAGGCGATCGACGGAGAGGGGGAGCTCGACATCGAGCGCTTCGAGCACGTGGTGCGGCTCATGTTCACGGCCCAGGAAATCCTCGTGGGCAACGCGGGCTATCCAACGCCCCGGATTCGCGCCAACAGCCACCGGTTTAGGCCGCTGGGGCTCGGTTACGCGAACCTCGGCGCGCTCTTGATGCGTCGCGGGGAGCCCTATGACTCGGACGCGGCACGTGCCACCGCCGCCGCAATCACCTCACTTCTCACCGGCACCGCGTATGGGCACAGCGCGGAGATGGCGTGGGCGGTGGGGCCTTTCGAGGCGTTCGATGAGAATCGCGCGTCGATGCTCGAGGTGATCGAGATGCACCGGGCGGCCGCGGAAGCGCTACCGGCGAGTCCGGTGGCCAACCGAGCCAAGGAGGCTTGGTCCGCTGCTCTGAAGGCGGGCGCGCAGTACGGCTATCGCAACGCTCAGGCGACCGTGCTCGCGCCCACGGGCACGATCGGCTTGTTGATGGACTGCGACACCACGGGCGTCGAGCCGGACATCGCTCTGGTGAAGTACAAGCGCCTGGTCGGAGGCGGGGCCCTCGAGATCGTGAACCGGGTGATCCCCGCCGCGCTCGACGCGTTGGGCTATGCGCCCGCAACTCGCGACGCAATCGTCGCCTATATCGAAGAAGAGGGAACGATTGAGGGAGCCCCCGGCTTCCTGCCAGAGCATCTGCCTATATTCGACTGTGCCTTCGCCCACGGCCCGAGCGGTCGCACCATCGCGCCGGACGGACATCTAAAGATGATGGCGGCGGTGCAGCCGTTTCTCTCGGGGGCCATCTCGAAGACCGTCAACTTGCCCAATCGAGCTACCGTCGCGCAGATCGCTGAGGTCTTTGCCCGGGGACACCGTCTCGGTCTAAAAGCTGTCGCCGTTTACCGCGATGGCTGCAAGCGGGTGCAGCCTCTGAGCACGGAGAAAAAAGCGAGCCGCGACCAGCTGCGTTTGCCGCACTTCTTGAGCTTGGACCACGGGGAGACTCCGCCCTGTCCCAACTGCGGCGGGGAACAAGTGCGAAGCGGCAGCTGTTACGTGTGCAGCAACTGCGGTGAAACCACCGCCTGCGCCTGAGGTCGGGGTGCGATCGTCGGTGCCCATCGGGACACGCTTTTTTGCAATTTTCGCCTCAACGAACGGATCCGATGGCGCGCTGGTACGAGTAGGCCGGGGCCAACCGTAGGAGCTTGTGTGTACGACGACCCTGAAGCGCTCCTCGATACCCGTGGTGGCGGGGTTCTGGTCGTTGACGACGAACCGGCACGCGCTGAAGCGCTCGCGGCTCCCCTTCGGTCGCTGCGCGTTGATGTCGACGTTTGCAGCTCTTTGGACGACGCCGCGGACCTTCTGTGCAGCAGCTGTCCTCCTCGGGCAATCGTAACCCGGGAACGTGTCGGCGATACGCGCGCGGAGAGCTGGTGCCAGAGGATCCGTTCGGATGTGCAGCTGATATCGACTTCGATCCTCGTGATCCTCGATTCCGGATCGGACCGGGGGCTCTGGGCCGATGGCTACCTGCGCCCACCGTTCGATATGGACGAGCTCAAACACGCGGTGCGCTCGATGCTGCGAAACTATGCGGTCCGCCGCAACATTTCGCGTCGCGAACGGCGGCGCGCCATTCGCTGGCTCTCTGGGGTCGTGTCGCACGAGATCAACAACCCCTTGGCCGCGGCCTTGGCAAATATCGACGACGCGGTCGAGCTGATGGAGCGCGTCGCCCGCGAACATCCGGAGGCGAGCGAAGCCGCGGAGTTGATTCGTGATGCGCTCACCTATCTGGATCGCATTCGAGAGGCGGAGAAACGCCTGCGCGATCAGCGCTCGGTGCCGCGCGGTGACCCGGAAGAGTTCCCGATCGAAGATCTCGTCGCGCATTTGCGCGCGCGACTCGATGACCCGTCGATCCAGTTTCAGGGGCGAACCGACTCGTCGCGCCGCGCGGTGATCGATCCCGTCTTGCTCGCGGAGACGGCAAAGGAGGTCTACGCCGCTGCCCGTGCTCACTGCACCGGGCCCGCGGAGGTGACCGTGGCGATCGACGGTGGAAGGGTGTCCGTCCTCATGGAGCTCGGCGGCGCGCCGTCCTTTGACCCGGAGGCGCTCCTGACTCCGAGACTCGTTACCGACGGCCGGGGCCCCCTGGCCTACGATCCGGGCTTGTCCAGCATCGAGTCGTCCTTCGGAGAAGCGGGCGGGCAGGTCTTCGCCACGCCGATTCCAAGCGGCTGGCGCTTTGGCCTCACGGTGCCAAACCTCCGGGCGCAGGACGATGATGCCGCCGCCTAGCGAGCTTCTCGCGTTCGCGCAGACCCCCTGTTAAACCGACTCCATGCTGAATTGGATATGGGTGTCGATGCTGGTGATCGCCGTGGTGTGCGGCGCGTTCACCGGCCGGCTCGACGCTGTGACTCGAGCGTCGGTGGACAGCGCGAAGACCGCGGTCGAGCTCGCGATCGGCCTGGTGGGGGTCATGGCACTGTGGATCGGCTTGATGTCGGTTCTGCAAAAGGGCGGTTTTCTCGGCATGATGAGCCGCGTCCTGCGCCCGGTGATGACTCGGCTCTTCCCCGAAGTTCCCGCCGATCACCCGGCGATGAGCATGATGGTCCTCAACATGACCGCCAACATGCTCGGTCTCGCAAACGCAGCGACACCTTTTGGTCTCAAGGCGATGATGGAGCTCGATCGCTTGAACGAACGCGAAGGGACCGCAACGAACTCGATGGCGTTGTTCCTGGCGATCAACACCTCGAATATCGCCCTTTTGCCGACAGGCATGATCGCCCTTCGGGCCTCCCTCGGGGCCACAAACGCGGGAAGCATCTTGTTGCCGACGCTTCTGGCCACCGCTACCTCCACGGTGATCGCGATTTTTACGGCCAAGATGCTCGCACCGCTCCCGATTTTTGCGCCGCCGGAGGAGGCCCAGGGCTCGGGCGGAGGCGCGCGAGAACAGCGCGAGGTCGACACGGAAGAGGCCCAGGCGATCATTGCGACGGAAGCGCCCGGTGCGAGTCGAAAGGCTCAGTGGGCGACAGCCATCATGGCCGGGCTCGTTGCCCTCGCGATGATCGTCGCGACTGCCGGGCTCTGGACGGAGCTCCAGGCGAGCGGCATGACCCCCTATGCGTCGGCTTCAGATTTCTTTGCGACCGTTCTCGAATTGGTGAAACGCGCAGCCAGTGAATGGCTCTTGGCGCTTCTCGTAGTTGCCATCGTCTTGTTCGGCTTGGGGAAGGGCGTGAAGGTCTATGACGCGGTGGTAGAGGGCGGAAAGGAAGGGTTTGGTGTCGCGCTGCGGATCATTCCTTACCTCGTCGCCATTCTGGTTGCCGTCGGGATGCTCCGTGCCTCCGGTGCGATCGACATCCTCGTGAGCGTCCTCGAGCCGTTTACGGCCTTCGTGGGCATGCCCGCAGAAGCGCTCCCCATGGCACTCTTGCGGACACTTTCCGGCTCAGGTGCCTACGCCGTCGCCGGGGAGATCATGACCATTCATGGCCCGGATTCGCTCATCGGGAACATCGTCAGCACGATGCAAGGAAGCACAGAAACGACCTTCTATGTGCTCGCGCTCTACTTTGGCGTCGTGGGCATTCGGAACGTACGACACACGCTCGTCGCCTGCCTCGTCGCCGATACGGCCGGCGCCCTCGCAGCGGCGTGGTTTACCCGACTGCTTCTCGGCTAGCGGAATCAAAAAAGCGGTCCATGCGTCAGCCGGCGGCTTGGCGCTTTTTCCGTGCTTCATCCTCGAGTGCCGCGAGGACGGCGGCGCGCAGGGCCGGGTGATTCATCCATGTACCCTGGTTGCCGCCGAAGGTGCAGCCGCCATGAGTATGAATGCCCACGATTTCGCGAAAGCCTTCGCCAGCACGAACCGAAGACCCTGAGTTTCCAGGCTCCGTATCCGCGGTGTAACGCAGGCGATTGCCGTTGATGCTGGTCAGGGGGCCTTCGTGGGTTTGCTGGGCGAAGTTGCGCGTTCCACTGGCGCGGCCGTAGCCCGTGATCTCAACCGTCTCTCCCTGGCGAGGTGATTCGAAGCGCGGAATGTAGTAGAGGTCGCCCATTGCTTGGGCGACGCCCGCATGGAGCCCGGTGAGTGCATTCTGCCGGGTACGAAAGACGACCCAATCGTCCCCTGGTCCGGCACCGACGCCGCGGATCGAGTCGGGGTCGATCGGGTACTGATCGCGCTCCCGTGCAGGGCGCGTGGAGCCGTCGGCGGTGGATGCAGGCACGTTGAACTCGGCGACGCCGAGGGCCGCGATGCAGTGTCCGGCGGAGATGCCCACGCTATCGCTGATCATCGTAATCGAGCAGCCGGGCTGTCCAGGCTCGGAGCTCGCACGGCCTACGAAGCGGTCGCTCGAAGGCTGACGCTCGTCGGGCGGGCAGATCGACTCCGGTAGGCTCGCCGCGGCTTCTCTTCGCTGCTTCACGAGCTGATCGAAATCCGTCGCCTCGGGGGCGCCGGCCCGCGCATACTGCAGTGCGGTCCAGAGCACGTTTCCGAGCCGGGGGTCCGCGATCTTCGCGATGCTCGCCTCGCTCAATCTTCCGCCGGTGGCAACGGAGTCGACCGCCTTGGCGATCTCCCTACCCAAGGCCGCCGCGAGCTCGCGCGCGGGCATTCCCGCCGGAGTGTCGATTGTTTTCATCAGAGCCGGGTAGCGCTGGGCGAGGAGATCGAGGGTCTCCTCGGGCAGAGCATCGAGCGCACCACTGGCCGGGACGCCGGGCTGGGGAACGTCGTGCGACTCGGAGTGAAAGGTGGTGTTGATGATTTCATGTCCGAGATTGCGATTCGCAAAATCCAGGACCTGACGAGCGGGTAGGCTAGTCACGACGAAGCTCCATTCTATGCGGATAAGGGACCCAGGCGGGGCGGGTCACTGGTCCCTTTATCGACGTGCGGCGGGAAAAGGTGCTAGCGGCTGCGCCGAAGGGGGCGCATTTCCCGTTCCGGGCGCGGGTCGACTACGTTTGCGTGGCCCCGGGCTCGCCGAGCTTTCTCCGGCTCGCCGACGCGCTCGTAGAACTTCGCGAGACGTACAAAGTGGTAGGCGACATTCGGCTGATAGCGGGCGATCCGCAAGAGCATCGCCTCGGCTTCTTCCGTTTGCTCTCTCCGCTCATAGAGCTCGGCCAGGGCGAGCATCGCGCCCGTATGACGCGGCGAGGCGCGTAGGACCTCGTTGAGACGCGTTTTCGCGTCGTCGTATCGCTTCATCTCGAGCAGGGTGCGTCCGAGCAGAAAGCGCGCGTCCGGATAGTCTTCACGAAGCGTGAGAGTCTGCTCCAAGGCCGTGACCGCGTCGCTCTGGCGACTCACCCGCAGATAGGCGCGGGCCAAGTTGTAATGCGCACGGGCTGAGTGGGCTTTGAGGGATGCGGCGCGCTCGAGTACGCGCACGACTTCCGGGCTCTCGGGCGAATAGAGATTGAGAGCGATCCCCCACTGGAGATAGGCGAGGCCCCAATCCGGCGCTTCCCCTGCTGCTTTCTCGAATGCCTCCGCCGCGGCGAGCGGGCTGCCGGAGTCGAGGGCCTTCATTCCGGCGGCAAAATGCCGACGTGCGGCGTCACCGTCGTCGTAGGCGCCGCCGAGTGCGAAAGAGACCATGACTGCGAAGGAGAAGCTCATCGACCTGAAGTCCTATACGATAAGGGTTTGTGTCCCCCAATTTTTCGTGCTCCTTCTTTCTTGATGCTTCTCGCGGTCGACATTGGCAACAGCCACACGGTCCTTGGAGTGTTTGAAGGTGAGCTCCTGGCCCACCATTTTCGCCTTTCCACCGATCGACAGCGGACCGAGGACGAGTATGGCGTGATCATACGGGCGCTGCTCGCTGAGCGGGGGGTCGAGTGGTCTTCGGTGACCGACGCGATCGTGGCGAGCGTGGTTCCGCCGTTGACCGAGCATTGGGAGCGGCTTCTCGAGGACAGGCTCGGGCGGGCTCCATTGGTCGTGGGTCCCGGCGTGAAGACCGGAATGGCGATTCGCTACGACAATCCGCGCGAAGTTGGGGCGGACCGGATCGTCAACGGCGTGGCTGGCTACGAGCGTTTCCGTCGAGAAGACGGTGGTCCCTACGGTGTCGTCGTCGTCGATTTTGGCACGGCCACGACCTTCGATGTGGTCTCGCCCAAAGCCGAGTATCTCGGGGGGGCCATTGCGCCCGGGGTCATGATCAGCGCGGAGGCCCTGTTTCAGCGGGCGAGCAAGCTGCCTCGCGTTGATCTCACCCTGCCGGACAGTCCCGTGGGGAAGAACACGGTGAGCTCGATGCAGGCGGGCATTCTCTACGGCTACATCGGCCTGGTCGATGGCGTTTTGAGCCGGATTCGTCAGTCGCTGGATTTTCCGATCAAGATCGTCGCGACCGGTGGCGTTGCGCGTGTGATCGCAGAGCATGCCGAACTGATCGACGCAGTCGACGACGAGCTGACCCTGGATGGCCTCAGGATCATCTATGGGAGGAATGAACGATGAGTGTCGAGGCGCTGTTTCAGGCGCTTCCGGGACCGCAACAAAAGCACCTCTCCCCGGACTCGCCGCTCCCTGCGAAGATGATGGCGGCGAAGGGGCTCGCCCCGCTTCCGCCGCGGGAAATGGTCATCGTGCTGTGCGGTCTCAGCCTAGAACGAGACGAGAAGCTCGCGGGAGCCGCCGCCGAGTCGCTCGAGAAGCTACCGGACAAGATCCTGGGCGCAGCCCTCTCCTCCGATCTGCCGGAAGCGGCACTCGGGATATTGGTGCAGCACCTGTATGAGCGACCGGAGCTCGCCCAACCGCTGTTTCTAAACCGCAAGACCCCGGACGAGGCTCTCGCCGCGATCGCTCACCAGGTCTCCGCGGAGCTCGGCGAGATCCTGATCGGAAACCAAGAGCGCTGTTTGCGCTCCCGCGAGTTGGTCGAAGGACTTCGGAAGAACGCGAAAATCCTGCGATCGAGCAAGGACCGTCTCTTCGATTTTCTCGTCCGCTCCGGCGTGATCTATGACCACATGCCGGAGATCCAGGAGGCTTTCTCGCGGCTCACCTCGTCGGAAGTGCACGAGATGAGCGAAAAGGTGGCCCTCCCGAAGAGCGTGCTCGCGCTCACCAAGGAGGGCGCGAAACTCGATGAGCACGAAGACGACGAGCTCGAAGAGCTCGAAGAGCTCGACCTCGAGGTGGAGCAAACGAAAGAAGGAAACGATGCCTACAAGGAGCTCGCGGAGGAAGACGCGAAGAAGATCCCCGTCCTGAAGCTCATCAACAGCCTCAACACGGCCCAGAAAATCGCGCTCGCGACCAAGGGCAACAAAGAGGCACGGTCGATCCTCATTCGAGACACGAACAAGATGGTGGCGAGCGCGGCGATCCGCAGCCCCCGCATCACGGAACAGGAAGTGGTTGCTGCCGCACAGAGTCGGCAGGTGGCGGACGATGTCGTGCGCTTTATCGCGAATTCGCGCGAGCTCTCCCGTTCCTACTCGGTCAAGGTCGCACTCGCGAAGAACCCGAAGACCCCCGCTACCACGGCGATGAAGCTGCTCACGCTCCTGCGCCAGTCGGAGCTCAAATCGATCGCCAAGTCCAAGAACGTTCCGAGTGCGGTTTCGGTGCAGGCAAAGCGCATACTGAATCGCAAGACCGGCGCTGGAAAGTAGACTCTCAGCGAACGGTCATCTCGATCCCGAGGATTTCGAGCGGGTCCAGGTGTCGATTCCACTGAGTGACCTCGAAATGGAGATGGGCACCGGTGCTTCTGCCACTGGTGCCAACGAGGCCGATCGGTTGCTCGTCTTGGACGTAGCTCCCGAGGGGTACGAGGATCTGGGCGAGGTGAGCGTAAACCGTTTGAAAACCACCCGGGTGCTCGATCACGATCTGTCGACCGTAGCCGCCGTTCCACCCGGCGGCGACCACCTGACCTCGTGCCGCCGCTTTGACCACCGCGCCATACTCCGCCTCGAGGTCGAGGCCGCGATGGAAGCGCACCTCGCCGTCCACCGGGTCGACCCTGCGACCAAACAGGCTGGTCACCCCCGTTGCGGGGAGGGGCCAGTGGAGCGTCAGTGCCTGTGGTTTGCGTGCGGGGGGCTCGCCGCTGGCAACCGGGGCGTATTGAATTTCCACCGGGGGGCCCACCGGGGCCGAGCCCGCTTCGAGGGGACCGCCCTGGGCGATGCTCACGGCGCCAGGTTCGTCCGACACCGGGACCTGCGCCTCGGGCCAGAGCGCTTTCTCACTTGTGGTCGCGCACCCTGTGAGCGATGCGGCAACCAAGATGGCGGTTCGAGCAGTCACGTGTTGAAAGAGTAGCCGAGCCCGAGGATGGTACAAAAAACCCCGATGGAGCGCGTTCGCCCCTACGTGCCGCCGAACGACGGCGAGCAGTGCCGCTGGATGGCGCGGGCGCTCGAGCTTGCGCGGGAGGCTGCAGCGATCGGTGAAGTGCCGGTGGGAGCGGTGATCGCCTTCGAGGGCGAAATCGTTGCCGAAGCGGCCAATCGGCGCGAGATCGACGCCGATCCGCTGGCCCACGCCGAGCTTCTCGCCATCGACGCCGCCGCGAAACGGCTCGGCCGTTGGCGCCTATGGGGCTGCACACTGGTCGTCACCCTCGAGCCCTGCCCGATGTGCGCCGGTGCGATCATCAACGCCCGGGTGGACGGAGTCGTGTTCGGCGCAAGCGACCCTCGCGCGGGCGCCGCGGGCTCGGTGCTGCAGGTGCTCGACCACCCCTCCCTGAATCACCGACCCTGGGTTCGCCACGGAATCTGCGCGGAAACCTCGGCGGGGCTTCTCCGGGAGTTTTTCCGGGCGCGGCGCTGAACGAATCGACGTTTTTTTCGATTTATGGTTTAGCTAAAACCGAAACTCCCGCAATTTCTTCGCTGTTTGTTCAAAAATTCAGAAATCATCGTTAGGCTACGCCGTCGAGGACGTGGGTGGGCTCGCTCCTCGTGGCGGAAGGACACAGCGAATGAGCAGCACCGCGACGCCGGTCAGTAAACCGATCGACTTGAGTATTGGAGCCTCGCTCCGCTACGACCTGGCCTCGGGCCTCGTAGTCTTTCTGGTGGCGCTGCCTCTGTGTTTGGGAATCGCCCTCGCGTCCGATGCGCCGCTGTTCTCCGGAATCCTCTCGGGGATTTGCGGCGGTGTCATCATTCCGCTGATCAGCCGATCGCCGCTCAGCGTTTCCGGGCCCGCCGCTGGGCTGACCGCCATCGTCGTGATGGGGATTCAGGAACTCGGAAGCTTTCAGGCCTTCATGCTCGCGACTTTCCTCGCGGGCCTGATGCAGGTCGGTTTGGGTTTCGCGAAGGCCGGCGGCCTGGGCTCGCTCGTTCCCTCTTCGGTGATCAAAGGCATGCTCGCGGCGATCGGACTGATCCTGATCCTAAAGCAGGTGCCCCACGCAATCGGCTACGACATCGAGAGCTTTGGCGCGGATACGTTCCAAGGGCCCGAGGGAGAGAACACGTTCACCCTGTTCCTTCACTCGCTTCAGCACATCGAGTGGGGAGCGGTCGTGGTCAGCATCGCATCGGTCGCGGTGCTCGCGCTCTGGCACTTCACCCCCTTGAAGCGGATTCAGTTTTTGCCTGGCGCATTGGCGGTGGTCATCTTGGGCACGCTTCTCAACGAGCTGCTCGCGACCGTCGCACCCGATCTCTATCTCGCCCAGACCCATCGCGTGGGCCTCCCGACCATTTCGGGCCCCATCGAGTTCTTCTCGCAGCTCAGTGTCCCAGACTTCAGCGCCATCACAAACCCAGCCGTACTCAGTGTAGCCGTGACCGTCGCCATGGTCGCGAGCATCGAGACGATGCTCAGCATCGAGGCCGTGGACAAACTCGACCCGCACAAGCGCATCACGCCGCGCAATCTCGAGCTCATCGCCCAAGGGGCGGGCAACGCGGTGAGCGGACTCATCGGGGGGTTGCCCGTCACCTCGGTCATCATCCGAAGCTCAGCAAACGTCGCTTCCGGCGGCCGCACCCGAGCGTCGGCGTTCATTCACGGCCTACTGCTCGTCGGTGCGGTCATGTTTGCTGCGTCGCTGCTTGCGCGGATCCCACTCGCGTGTCTCGCGGTGATCCTCCTTCAGGTCGGCTACAAGCTGACGCAGCCGGCTTTGTACAAGAAGCTTTACGCCGAGGGACTCGAGCAGTTCGTTCCCTTCGTGGTGACGATCGGCGCGATCCTGGTCACAGACCTCCTGCGCGGCGTCTTGGTCGGGTTGTCGATAGCCCTCGTCTTCGTCCTTCGCTCGAAGGCGCATCGCACCTTTTCGGTCCTGCGCGACGAGAAGGACGTCT
The DNA here is from genome assembly GCA_964468125.1 of uncultured Bdellovibrionales bacterium. GTDB lineage: Bacteria > Myxococcota > XYA12-FULL-58-9 > XYA12-FULL-58-9 > CAYXVF01 > CAYXVF01. The sequence continues at coordinate 45,870 of CAYXVF010000002.1, forward strand.
ACCTGCGCTTCAATAAAGATGCATCGTTCATTCACCGGGGGACGCTGCAGAGCGTTTTGCGCACGGTCGAGCCCCATTCACACGTCGTGATCGACGGCGGCGACATCGAGTTCGTCGACCACGACATCGAAGAGGTTCTTCACGACTTCATCGAGACCGCTCCCGAGCGTTGTTTGGAGATCGAGGTGCGCGGTGTTCCGCTTCGGGGACTGGACACGGGGAGCCAGCCCGTGGCACCGGGTGCAGTGAAGACGGTGGAGCACGTGGACCACAGCGGCGACGGTATGCCCGATTGGGCCTATAGTGAGGGCCGACGGGATCCGGCGACACGCGAGCGGGCGAGCTGAGTAGCGGCGCGCCCTCGGGGCGCGACATGTACAGTGCGTTCGACATTTTCAAAGTGGGCATCGGACCGTCCAGCTCCCACACGACCGGCCCAATGCGCGCCGGCAAACGTTTTGCGACGCGGGTGCGTGACCATGCTCCGACAGCCGACGCCATTCGCGTCGAGCTCTTCGGCTCTCTCGGCCACACCGGGCGCGGCCACGGCAGCGACAAGGCGGTACTCCTCGGTCTTCAGGGGTTTGACCCAGAGACTGTGAACGTCGACGAGGTGGATGCGCTCGTTTCACGTGTTCGGGATGCTGGACGGGTGGGACTTCTGGGAACGATCCATGTCGCCTTCAAGCCCGACAAGGACCTCGTCTTTCACAAACGCAAGAACCTGCCCGGGCATCCAAACGGCATGCGCTTCTCCGCCTACCGCGGCGACGAATGCGTGCTCGAGCGGATCTACTACTCGGTGGGGGGCGGCTTCGTCGTCGACGAGGCGGCCGTCGAGGCGGACGAAGTGGTCAAAGACCAGCGAGAAGTCGCCTATCCCTTTACCACCGGCGACGGGCTGCTCGCCCACTGCGAGGAGTCGGGCAAGTGCATCAGCACGGTCATGCTCGAAAACGAGCGGGCGTGGCGCAGCGAAGAGGAGACCCGCGCGGGCCTGCTCGAGCGCTGGCATGTGATGCAGGATTCGATCGCCCGGGGCTGCCGCAGCGAGGGGATCCTTCCTGGCGGCTTGAAGGTGAAACGGCGGGCCGCATCGATTCAACGCAGGCTCGCCGCCCGAGGATCGACGGACGATCCATTGCAGCTGATGGACTGGGTCAATCTCTTCGCCCTCGCCGTAAACGAGGAGAACGCCGCAGGCGGTCGGGTCGTGACTGCGCCAACCAATGGCGCCGCGGGTGTTCTGCCGGCGGTGCTTGAGTATTATGTGCGCTTCCTCGGGGGCGACGATGAAGGTGTGGTGCGTTTTCTTCTCGCCGCCGCGGCGATCGCGATCATCTTCAAGGTGAACGCGAGCATTTCCGGTGCGGAGGTAGGCTGTCAGGGCGAGGTCGGCGTCGCCTGCTCGATGGCGGCGGCTGGACTCGCCGAGGTGCGCGGCGGTTCAGCCTTGCAGGTGGAGAACGCCGCGGAGATCGGAATGGAGCACAACCTAGGCCTGACCTGCGACCCGATCGGCGGGTTGGTGCAGGTGCCCTGTATCGAGCGAAACGCCATGGGTGCGGTGAAGGCGATCAACGCCGCGCGCCTGGCGCTCCAGGGCGATGGCTCGCACAAGGTCTCCCTCGACAAGATCGTGCGGACGATGCGTCAGACCGGCGCGGACATGAGCAGCAAATACAAGGAGACCGCTCGCGGTGGTCTCGCGGTGAACATCATCGAGTGCTGAGTTTTGTTCGTTTTGGCGCGCTCTAGCGCCTTTTGTGCCCCTTGCCATCTCGGAACCGATGGTTTATTTCCGCGGTCCTCTCTGGGGAGAGGTGGCCGAGTGGTCGAAGGCGCCTGACTCGAAATCAGGTATACCGAAAGGTATCGTGGGTTCGAATCCCACCCTCTCCGCCAAGTCGTCCGCTCACATGGGTGGCGGCGAAGGGTTCCCCAGAGACATGCAGGCCGCTGCACTTATGATAGTCCGGCCCTGATGACCGTGTTGGGGTGAACCCCGCCAGGTCCGGAAGGAAGCAACGGTAGCGTCGATTCGGGGTGTCGGGTCGCCGGGCTATCACCTGCAGCAGCCGCCTATCGCGCGGCCACGTTTCCGCGGAAACGTGAGTGAGCGCGGAGCAGTGACCGAGTGGTCGAAGGTGCACGATTGGTCCTGCTCGACTTCGCTTC
>CAYXVF010000002.1:48147-51811 GCA_964468125.1 uncultured Bdellovibrionales bacterium
CTGCCGGAGCGGTTGTGTTGGAGCAGTGACCGAGTGGTCGAAGGTGCACGATTGGTCCTGCTCGACTTCGCTTCGCGAAGTCAGTGACTCCGGTAACGCACTTGGCTCCGCCAAGATGCTGCCGGAGCGGTTGTGTTGGAGCAGTGACCGAGTGGTCGAAGGTGCACGATTGGAAATCGTGTGTGCCTCAAAAGGGTACCGAGGGTTCGAATCCCTCCTGCTCCGCCACCCCGCCTCGACTCCGACCCTTCGCCACACGCCATTGCCACTGAGGTGGGGTTGTCTAGCAGGTCGGTGAGAACTCTCGCCGCCGCAGGCGCCTCCAACAACGGCACCCAACCCGATGCATCGCCGCAGCCGCCTGGCGCGCGTGCTCGTTAGCGCGTACGCTCAGCCTGGTAGATGGCGGGTCACGGTCAAACTGTTTTGGCGTTGCGGCTTCCTAGGGTGGCTCTCGATCGCCGGTTGCCTCTTCGGGCTTCCAGACCTGCAGGAGGACATCGCGCTCACCTGTACCAGCAGCACCGACTGTCCGAACGACCTCTCGTGTGTACTGCCAGCTGGGCTCTGCGCTCGGCCCGGGGCGGCCTGCCTCGAGACCAACGGCGATGAGCTGTCGCAGCTGCCGGACGGAAACGCCTGCACCCGGGACTACGGTGGCGCGGGTGTTTGCGTGGCAGGGGAATGTGAGCAGTCGATCTGTGGTGACGGTCTGATTGACACGAACGCCGGCGAAGTATGCGACGACGGCAATACCGATCCCACCGATGCTTGTGTAGCCTGTGTGCCGGCGTCCTGCGGTGATGGCGCGGTACGCTTCGGTGCCGAGGTCTGCGACGATGGGAACAGGTTGAGTGGCGACGGCTGCCGTGCGGACTGCCTCAAGCTCGAAGAGTGCGGCGACACGATCGTAGACGAAGGCGAAGAGTGCGACGACGCAACTTCTGCACGACAACTCAGTAGACACGCGAAGTCGTTCTCGGCCGGGCGTTCAATAGCCCACTCGACTTCGATTTCAGCAAGCTGCGGATCACGCGCCAGTAGCGGCTCCGGGGAGCAGTGACCGAGTGGTCGACGGCGCACGATTGGAAATCGTGTCTGCCTCAAAAGAGTCTCCGGAAACCCGCTTTCATAAATGACCCGCGCGTCGCCTACCGATTTCGTTTGGCTTCGAGCTCGGCCCAGCGCTCGTAGAGTGCATCGACCTTCTTCTCGGCGGCGGCAAGCTCCTCGTAGCGTTCCTGAAGAGCCGCACCGTCCGAGGCTATGCTCGGATCTTCGGCGCGTCGCTTCGCGCTCTCCAGCGCGGCTTCGGCCTCGAGCACCCGTGCTTCCATGCTCTCGTACTCGCGCTTCTCCTTGTAAGAGAGAGACGTTCTATTTTGGGAGCGCTCCTTCGTGCGTCCCGACTTGCGCGGCTTTTTCTGCGCTCCATCGTCCGCTGATCCAGCGCGGTTTGCGAGCCACTGACTGTAACCCGCATAGAGCCGAGCTCCGCCGAAGCCGTCGAGTCCCAGGACCTGCGGGCAGACTCGGTCGAGGAGATAGCGGTCGTGGGTGACGAGAACCAAGGCGCCGTCGAATTCCATCAGCGACTCTTCGAGGACCTCGAGGGTCGGAATGTCCAGGTCATTGGTGGGCTCATCCAAGACCAGGAGATCGGCCGGTTGGAGCATCAGGCGGGCGAGCAGCACGCGTGCCCGCTCGCCACCCGAGAGCCGCTCGAGAGGCGTTTCGAGTTGCTCGCTCTGGAACATGAATCGCCGGGCCCACGAGGCGACGTGAATGGAGTGGCCCCGGTAGATCACACTGTCTCCCTCGGGGGCCAGCGATGCGCGCAAGCTCAGACCGAGGTCGAGTGCTTCGCGCGCTTGGTCAAAGTAGACGGTGCGCAGGGCGTCGGCTGACTCGATCACGCCGTCGTCAGGGGGCAGCTCGCCGACGATCATGCGCAGCAAGGTCGTCTTGCCGGAGCCGTTTGGCCCCACCACTCCGAGCCGGCTGCCGCGGCCGAGCTGGAGATCGAGCCCGCTCACGATCGGTCGGTCCCCCAGCTGTTTTCGCAAGCCTTCGCCCTTCCACAGGAGCTTCGTCTTGCGGGCCGTGGATGAGAAGTCGAGTGATACAGAGCCAGTTGCCGCGCGCTCACCCGTGCGTTTGAGCTCGTCCATGAGCATGCCCGCAGCCTCCACGCGGGACTTCGACTTCGTGGTCCGGGCTTTGGGACCCCGACGCAGCCACTCGAGCTCGCGCCGCGCGCGGTTGGCGAGGGTCGCACGGTAGGCCTCTTGTTGGCTCAGTACGTCGTCGCGCTTCTCGAGAAAATCGCTGTAGCGACCGTTCGCCGCCAGGACGCCCGCCGGATAGATCCGATTCACCTCGACCACTCGGTTGGTGACATTCTCCAGGAAGTAGCGATCGTGGCTGACCGCAACGAAGGCGCCTGAGTGGCGGCTGAGCAAGCGCTCGAGCCACAGGATGCCATCGACGTCGAGATGGTTGGTTGGCTCATCGAGCAAGAGAATGTCGGGGGACTCAACCAACGCGGCGACGATCGCTAGACGCTTGCGCCAGCCCCCCGACAGCGTGTCGGCGGTCGCGTAGCGCTCGGAGAAACCCGCTCGTCCGAGCGCCTTGTCGACCGCCCGGGCGCGTTCGTGCTCGGCGTCTTCGGCGGGCACACGATCGAGCAAAAGTTCTTCGACGGTTTTGCCCGGGGTAAACGTTGGGTCCTGCGGCACGAGGCTCACCCGCGTTTCGCGTCGCACGGTGCGGCCGCCGGAATCGGGCTCGAGACGCCCGGCGAGAATATCGAGCAGCGTCGACTTGCCGGCGCCGTTCGGCCCCACGAAGCCCACCCGGTCACCTTCGTGAAGCGTGAAGCTCAGCGCCTCGAAGAGCGGCTGCGCGCCGAATGCCTTGCTCAGGCGGTCGCAGGTCATGAGAACCGGTCGGGTCATACTATACTCGGACTCGAGCCTCTCACGCCTCAAGGACCGTCGACGAAATTGTTTCAATGGTCCAGGAAGTGAGGTCCGCCTCGCGTTCATATTCGCCTGCTAGTCTTCCTCCGTACAGGGTGTGAGCTTTCGGGTCCGCTCCTTACCGGCAGCGATGTAGAGCCCGCCGTCGAAGCGATACTCGATGGTGGTCTCGAACTTGCAGCGCTCTTCGTCGCTTTCGTCATCGGTATAGTAGCTGACCGTCTCGACCACGGCCGTTCGTGGCGAAGCCTTGAATGTCGTCTTAGCTCTCGCGTAGTTCGGTGCGAGCCGTGAAGAAAGCCTCTCCGCTCGCCTGCGCGCACCCGGTACCAATAGTCCGGTCGCCCGGCCGCCATCGCGAGCTCCGTGGGATCGTTCAATACCTCTACCGGTGCTCCCATCGGGAGCTTCGTCAGGATTTCCGCGCCTGTGTCCGGCGCGGCCCGAAGGTTGATGTCGGGGGAGACCGCGTAGAGCGTCTTTCCCTTGCTAAAGCGGCTGACCTGAAAGGAGCCGATCGCCGCCTGGCTACGCTCTTTCGGCCCCGCGTAGGTGAGCGTCTCCGGGGCCGCGAGCAGAGTGATGAGCAGAACGAGCATGATCTGCATTAGAGCCTAGCGATACCCGAGTGCCTAGGCTGAATGAGCGCTGCTGCGTACGAAGGGGGTCGTCCCAACGTC
>CAYXVF010000002.1:51911-135382 GCA_964468125.1 uncultured Bdellovibrionales bacterium
CGATTTCTCCGATTTCTCCGACAGTTTCGCCTATAGGGGACGTTCTTTCGACCCAGGCAGAGAGGAGCGGCAATCGTGACCGAGGTTTTCTTCGTAGCGCTCTGCATTGCGGGCGTCGGCTTGGGGTTCGCGATCGCGCCGCCAGGAGCAATCGCCGCGTTGCCGGGGCAGCTCGGCCGAATGTATCGGAGCGCTCGTGCGGAGGGAGCCAGCGAAGGAGCGGCTCTCGCGATGGTTCAGCGGGGGCAAAGGGCTGCTGGTATCGCCCTCATCGTGGTCGCCGTCGTCATCGCGGTGGTCGATCTGCTCGTGTCGTGAGCGATGACCCTGAGCCCGATCACCTCGCGGCTCGGACGCCGATCACGTTCGGGAGCGGCCACTGGCGCTTGCTGCCGTCGTTTTCGTTGAAACCCGTTTCGTAGCTGCCCGACAGGTCGAGGTTCACCCCTGCGGCGTGGATCGACAGGCTCGCCTCCGGGCCGCCTTCCAGATGCTGCGCCCGTACGATGCCGAGCTCCGAGGATAGAAGCTTCTCGTTGAGGTCGTGCATCGAGAGCGGCGTACGGGTGAACAAGAAGAGAATTCGGCCCCGCGCATCGAGGGCGAGCGCCGCTTCGCTCCAACGCTTCGGCTGTTGGGTCCACACGTTCTTGCCAGGGGCTGCGATGAGGCGAAGGTTCTGGGCGAGCGCGTCGTAGTCGGCGGCGTTCTTCGGCAGCGCGTTGACGTCGAGAACGGTTGCGCTGCCATCCTGCTTCACCACGAACAACGAGCGATAGGTCTTCACCCACGTGCCATTGTTCGTGTGCGGGCCGGTCCGCAGATAGCCCGTGTGGGTCGAGAAGTTGGTCTCGTACATGCCCGCGTTGATGACGACCGAGAGATTCTCGTCCTTGGACCACTGAGCGGCGCTGCGGTTCTTGCCGCCTTCGCCCGATGCGGTGTGCACCACGAGGCGTGCCTGCTTCGGATCGATCCGAACAACGTGCAGGACACCATCGCCGTGTTCCGCATCCTCTACCTGAGCCAAGGTCCCATAGCTCACTCCTGGCTGAAGCACCTTCCATTCAGTCGCTGGTACGGAGAAGGAGACGATGACGAGGAGTGCAGAGATCACGTGCAGTCCATCCTCGCGTGCTCGTTTGAGTAAGTAATCAGCGGCTCATGCTCGCGATGGGCGCCACGCCGAAGAGCCACTGGTGCACTCCGAACAGGAAGGCGACGTAGAGCCCCAAACCCACGACGACCGCAATCACGTCGTTTCGGACCGGCCCGGGCTCTGAAACGGGGGAGCCGCGACGCTTGAGCGAGATTCGGTCCGCAACGGCCCAGGCCAAGAAGGCGCCGAACAGCACCACGTCGGCCACCAAACCGTTTGCCAACAGGTGGGCAGTGGCCCAGGCTTTGACCGCGGTGAGCATCGGGTGCTTCACCGCCGCCCGTATCCGACCCGGCGCGTAGGTCGTGACGAGCAGAGGGAAGACGGGGAGCATGAGGAGCAAGGAGAGGTGCTTCAGCGTCGTCGGGGGGACATAGAGGATCCCCATGGTGGCGCGCGCGTCGCTCCAACCCCAAACGAGCAAGACGAGGCCGAGCACGGAAGCGACCGACGTCAGGCCCTTGACTGCTCCGAGTCCGAGGCGTGCTACCAAACCGTCGCGAATTCCAAAGATGGCGAGTGAGTGCGAGCCGAGGAAGAGCGAGAGCCCCAGGAGGAACACGAACATGGCCTCTCCCATCGCTCCTTTTCCTGGCTCAGGTCAACGGCGCCTGCCCCGCCGCAACGGACCGCTCGCTCAGCGCTCGCGCATTTCCTGCTGGCGCATGGGCATCGAATCGATCAGGGCGTGGATCTCAGCCATGGGTGTAGCTCCGTCGCGGGCGAGCTTGGTGCCACCATCTTTACCGATGAGCCTCAAAGCGAAGCTCTTTCGCAGCAGCCCGAGGGCATTGCGGACTTCACGGACCTCTTCATCGGTGAGGGGCCGTCCGTCCATCCGTGACTCTTCGTCACCCACGAGCGTGATGAGGACCAGGTCGCGCTCGCGCGACTGCGCTGCCGTGCGCAGGATGTCCGCCCGCTGCGTGCGATAGTCTTCGTTCGTTTCGTCCGGGCTGCTCACCACCAGGATGCGCTTCTTCCAGCGAAGCTCTGCTAAGGAGAAGGGCTCACGGGCACCGTAGGCCGAGACGCGGGCGAGCTCGAGGGCGAAGGGTCCGTCCTGCCCATCGTAGATCATCAGACCCATCCCCCCGATCCGGTGAACGTTCAGAGCCGGTCCTTGCAGCCGCTGACCGCGAAAGCGCGGAATGAAGCTTTCGAAGGGAATGTCGACGGTTTGCCACTCACCGGCGACCGTCTCGAACTCGGCCCAATAGCCGATCTCGCGACCACGGTAGCGCGCGTCCGTGCTCAGACGCCAGGTGTAGCGGCGGCCGTCTCCCTTCACGCGTATTCGGATGCCCTGGTGCTGCGATAGGTCGAGGCTCAGCGCGCCAGTCCGTATCGAGCTGAAGCCACCGCCGTTCGTGTTGGTGCGTCCTCGGAACGACAGGAGACCGTCACGGAACGCGAAATTTCCGTCGCTTCGACCGCCCATCACCTTGTCGTTCAGCACGTACCAGCCGAGCGCCGCCGTCTCGGGGGTGAAGTCCGTCAGGAGCTGCTCCTCAGCAGCGGATGCCGGTTCGGTTACGCCCATCGTCAGAAGGCCCAAGAGGAGCGTCACAACCGGGCCGACGGAGAGAGAACATCCATGACCTGTTAGGTAAGGGTCGGCGGACCGATGGCAAGTATGCCCCTCCTCCGCTGGCTCGAGCGCACCTCGTTTACGAAGAAGCTGCGTCGCCCACCAAGCGGTCGACGAGGGCGATGTAGCGTGTCTTGGCGGTGGTCGAGTCCGTGCCCTCGAGCTTCTTCCAAGCGTCGAATTTCAGCCGTCCCTTCATGTCGAGCATGCCTGGTCGCTTGCCCGTCGCATCGCCGACCGTGGCCTGTTTGAAGAGGGCGTAGAGCTCCAGGAGATCCTCGTTACTCGGGCGCTCGGCGAGCGTCTTCACGCGCACCTGGGCCGCCTCGAATGCGTCATTTTCGCTCATGGGGTCTGCTCCGAATTACTCGAAGCTTACTTTTTATCATCCCGCTTCGTCGAGGCGTCGGACTACAAGGAGAAGCGCTCACGCAGAAATCGCGCGATCCCATCCTGGTCGTGGTGCCCGATGATCGCCGTCGCCGCGTCCTGCACCTCAGGCTTGGCGTTCGCGGGTGCGTAGGCCTCCTCGGCGATGGCGAACATGCTCAGGTCGTTGTGGCTGTCACCAAAGCACAGGATGCGATCCGCTCCGAGCTCCCGTTTTAGAAGCTGCACCGCGTTGCCCTTGCTTGCGTCGACGTGATGAATGTCGATCCAGCTGAGCTCCGCCCCCTCGATCGCCGTCGCCGAGTAAGCGACCAGATGCGGCTCGTCGGCGATCAGCTCGACCACCGCCTCGATCGAGCGTGGATCTCCCAACGCACTGACATTCGTGATGCTCGCGTCCGCGGGCAGCTGGGCGGCCGGATAGACCGGCAGACGGGAGCGAGCTCGCAGATCGAGGGCTAGGTGCTCCTCGACCTCGGTCTTGAGCGGCAGGTGATAGACCGCGTGCACGTTCCCCGGCTCCACCGTGAACATGAACGGTGTGAGCCCGCGTTCGGAGACGGCCTCGAGCACATGGGCGACCTCGTTCAGCGTCAGAAAGGTATGGTGGCTGTACGCCTCGTCCGACGGATTCCAAATCACGACGCCGTTCTTGTACGCCTGCGGCAGGCGAAAAGGATGGCTTTCTAGGACCGACCGAGATGCGTGCAGGGTGCGACCGGTCGCGATGGTGTAGAGAATGCTGCGCTCGGCGAGCTGGTCCAAGGTTGCCCGGGTATAGGGCGAAATCTCTTCCGAGGCGTTGAGCAAGGTGCCGTCGAGGTCGAATACGATCAAATCCACGTCTGTATACCCTCCCAGGAGATTAAGCACTCGGACTGGCCTTGTGAATGCTCGAGGGGATCGCAATCTCCCGGACCTCGACCTCCGACGGCGGGCTGTAACGAGCTCGATAGGCAGCTTTCATCGTGGCCCTCCCGTCGGGTGTTCGACGGAGGAAAGACGGTCAGCTCGCGCGAATGCCAAAGAATGTCGCGTAGAGAACCGGAACGAGGATCATCGTGAGCACCGTGGCAAAGATGAGCCCCGCCATGATCGTCACCGCCATCGAAACGAAGAACGCGTCGAGGAGGAGCGGGATCATCCCGAGCGCGGTCGTGAGCGCCGCCATGGCGACCGGTCGGAGTCGGCTCGCGCCCGAATCGAGGATCGCTTGGTAAGGGGCTTTGCCTTCACGGATCTCCAGGTCCATCTGGTCGATCAAGACGATCGCGTTCTTGATCAGCATGCCCGAAAGGCTCAAAAAGCCGAGGATCGCCATGAAGCCAAAGGGCTGTTCGGTCGCGAGCAGTCCGCCGGTGACGCCGATCAGCGCCAGGGGCACGCACAGCCAGATCACGAGGGGCTGGCGAAGGGCGTTGAACAGCATGATCACCGTGAGAACCATCAAGCCGAAGAACAGGGGCAGGCTGCGAGACAGGGACGTCAGGGCGCGGGCGCTGTCGCGGGCCTCTCCCCACCACTCGAGGGTGTAGCCCGGTGGCAGCTCGATCGCCTCGATCTGCGGACGTACGCGACTCAGGATCACGCTCGCGGGCACGCCGAGCTGCGGATCGCACTGGGCGGAAATGGTACGTCGCCTGTCCTGGCGATAGATGATGTCGTCCTGGGCGACGATGTCGAAATCGGAGACGACCTGACGCAAGGGAATGCGCCGACTCGCGGCCGGGCTCCAGACCGTCAGGTTGGCGAGATTCGCGACGTTCGAGCGCTCTGTCTCCGGTGAGCGGAAGACGATCGGGATCAGGTCGTCCGCCTCGCGGTAGACGCCGACGGGAATGCCCTCGAATCCCCCGCGAATGGCGTTAGCAATCTCCTCCCGGGTGATGCCATTCAGATTGGCCTGCGCATTCGCCACCACCGGTTGAATAGTCTTGACCCGAGAGCGCCAGTCGATCTTGTGCGCTTTCGCGTCCGGGTCCGCCTGCATGATCGCGAGCGCCCGCTCGGCGAGCTCGCGCAGGACATTCGCGTCTGGCCCGCTGAAGCGCGCCTTGATCTTCCCGGGCTCCCCCGGTCCTAGGGCGAGCCGAAGGCCATAGGACTGTGTCTGCGGGTAATTCTCGCTGACGTATTTCTCCGCGCGGTTGATGAGGTCGGTAATGCTTCTGTAGTCCTCTACCTCCACCTGAAACTGAGCGAAAGCGTGGTTCGGCTTTTCGGGCGTGTAGGTCAGGAGGAATCGCAAGGAGCCCTGACCGAGCGATGCGGCCACGTGGGTGACCTCGGGCTGCTCCATCCACCAGGCCTCGAGCTCCTCTACGGTGTCCGCAACCTCGTCGATGTGGGAGCCCTGCGCGAGCCAAAGGTCATAGAGGAACTGCGGTCGCGTGGAGTCGGGAAAAAAGGACTTGTCGACCTTGCCGAATCCCCAGAGCGCCACGGCAAAGAGCACTACCGCCACCGCGATCGTCACGTAGCGCAGTCGCACGCACAGAGCCACCACCGCCTTGTAGCCACGGTAGAACGGGCTGTCGTACTCGTCCGCGTCTTCGGTGCCCTTCGAGGAGGGTTTGAGAAACATGACCCCCAAAAGCGGGGTGAGCGTGACCCCAGTGAACCAGCTCAGGCCGAGAGACGCCGCGACGACATAGAAGAGCGAGCGGCAATACTCGCCCGTGCTGTCTTGGGAGGTGCCGATCGCTGCAAAAGCGAGGATCGCAACGAAGGTCGCGCCAAGCAGTGGCATCGCGGTCTGCTTGACGACCGCGGACGCCGCCTCCACCGGGTCTTCACCGCCGTTGACGCGTACGAGCATCCCGTCGATCACGACGATGGCGTTGTCGACGAGCATGCCCAGGGCAATGATGAGCGCACCGAGTGAGATTCGCTCGAGCGCCACCCCCATCGGACCCATGAGGATGAAGGTGCCACAGATGGTCACAACCAGTACAAAGCCGATGATCGCGGCGCTTTGGAGACCCATGAAGAGTCCGAGCACGGCAATAACGATCACGACCGCTTGCCAAAGACTGTTCGTGAAGCCGGCGATGGAAGCGGTGACCGCTTCGCTCTGAAGAGCGATGATGCCGAGCTCCATGCCGAGGGGGATTTGGGGAGTCAGCTCGCGCAGGCGCCGGTCCACCGCTTCGCCCATGATGACCACGTTGCCGCCAGACACGGTCGAGATTCCCACGCCGATCGCCGGGTGTCTGTCGAAGCGCACCTGGGGGCTCGCGGGCTCGACGTAACCCCGTCGCACGTCTGCGACGTCGCGCAGATAGACCTGGCCCTTGGACAGCGCGCCGCGCAGCAAAACGTTGTTGAGCTGCTCCACCGAGGTGACCACGCCGGTCGGTTGTACCGGCAGATATTCGCGCCCCACGCGGATCTTGCCGGTCGGGGCGACGAGGTTCCGATCGCGGATCTCACGAACGATCACGTCGTTGGAGATCCCAATCGAGGCCATGCGCTCGCGGTTGGGCTCGATGTAGATCGTCTCTTCCCGAACGCCGAAGAGCTCGACCCGCGCAACGTCTTGCACCAAGAGCAGCTCTCGTTGCAGGAGCTCGGCCGTGTCTTTGAGCTCCGCGTAGGTGTATTCGTCGCCGTAGAGTGCGAAATAGACGCCGTAGACGTCTCCGAAGTCGTCGTTCACGAGGGAGGGGCCCGCACCGGGCGGGAGCTCGCTTTGGGCCTTCTGAACCTTGCGTCGAAGCTCGTCCCAGACCTGCGGAAGGGAGCTCTTGTCGTATTTGTCCTTGATCTTGACCTTGATGACGGACAGCCCGCGGTTCGATTGGGATTCGATCTCTCGGAGCTGACCGAGCTGTTGAATCGCCTTTTCGAGCTCGTTCGAGACTTCTTCTTCGACCTCTTCGGCGGTTGCCCCTGGATAGGGGGTGTAGATCATTGCGTCTTTGATCGTGAACTCGGGGTCTTCGAGACGGCTCAGGCTCATGAAGGCGTTGGCACCGCCGGCCACGAGCACGAAGGTGAGGGTGAGCGTGATCACCCGCTTTTCGATGGCGAAACGTGCGAGGTCCATTTCAGCCGCGCTCGCTCTTGGGCACGTAGCGGCGCACTTTCATGCCTTCACGGAGCTGCTTGACGCCGGAGATGGCGACCACGTCGCCGCGCGACAGGCCGCTCACTACCTCTACGCTGCCCCCGTCGAGGGCGCCTAGCTCCACCGGGCGCTTGCTCACCTCCATCGTGTCGCGGTCAACGATCCATACGAAATGCTCGGTCTCATCGCCGTCAGCAACCGCGGCGTGGGAGGGTATGAATACAGATGAGGAGGTGTCGTCCCCGGCGAGCGCTTCGTTCAAGGCCCCCACGTTTAGCGACACGCGCGCGGTCATGCCAGGCAAGATCTGAGCGTCGCCCGGGTCAAAGCCCAGGGTCAGACGGAAGGTGCGCGTCACCTCATCGGCCACCGCTGCGAACTCCTTTGGCTCGGCTGGAAAGGTTCGATCCGGGAGCGATGACACGACGACTTCAGGCGAAAGAACGCGGAGCAGTGCTTCGCCGGTGAGCGTCGCTCGTTCCGCGGAGACGTCGCGTTCGGGCACGTCGACCTCGATCTCGAGAGCGCCTTCGCTCACCAATACGATCACGTCTTCACGTGGCTGCACCGTCTCATAGTTCTCTTTCAATCGTCGACCGATGGTGCCACTGAACGGCGCTTTGACCGTCATGTCCTCGAAAGCTTTTCTTGTCGCACTGACCTTCGCCTGTTGAACCTCATAGTTGCGTTGAGCCACGTCGAGATCCTGCTTCGAGGCGGCGTCGCTACCGTAGAGGGCGAGCTGCCGATCGTACTCGGCTTTTGCCTGGCGGGCGCTCGCGAGCGCCGAGTCGAGCTCGCTCTTCTGCGTGCGGCTGTCCAGCCGAGCCAACACGGTTCCTGCTTCGACGACATCGCCTTCGTTTGCGTTGATCGCCTGCAGCTTACCCGCAACCGGGAAGGACAAGCGGGCCTGGTTCGCGGACTTGATACGACCTTGATAGACGATGGTGCCCGTGGCCCCGCCTCCACCGACGTCGATCACCTTGATCAGCCGTGCGCCCTCCGGTGGCGGTGGAGGCGGCTCGGCGCATCCGACGAGCAAACCCAGGACGGCCACGGTCTTTCGAGCATTACGGAGCATTTTGAACCTCGGCGGTAAATCGTTCGAGCCACTGAGCGCGCGCCGCGTCATCGGTGAGGACACTCAAGTCTCCTGCCGCGCGTTGCACGTCTACGAAGTCGCGCAAGAATTGGAAGACCGCCCCCACGGCGAGGGTCTCCGCACGGAGGTAGGTTGCCTGCGCATCGATCAATCGCAGTAGTGGCGCGGTGCCGCTGGCGTAGGCCTCGGTGGTGATCCGGAGCGACTCGCTCGCCGCATCCGCGCCGGCCCTGGCGAGCCCGATCGAGGGAAAGCTCGCCGAAGCGGCGATGAGGACCTCGCGCATTCGCTCCTCGATCCGCTGAGCGCGTTCCCGGCGCTCAAAGGCGAGCCGCATCGCTTCCTCGGCTTCGCGGTCGCGCTCGTAGAAGCGCCCGGCCCCCTCGAAGAGCGGGTAGGAGAGAAAGGCGCCGACCTGCCAGTCGAGGTCATCGGGAACGGTCAGCTCGAAGCCCGGGGGGAGGCCTTCGATCTCCAGCTCCTCCGAGCCGACGCCCTCTTTCCAGTAGCGCCAATCGACGGAGGCGGCGAGGCCGAGCTCCGGGACCCAGAAGGCGCGGTTCTTCGAGGACACGCGACGCTCCTGCGCTTCGATCGCGGCGTCGAGTCGCGCGAGCTCCGGTGATCGACTTTGACTCTCCTGGACCATGAAGTCGACGAAGCGCGCCATGCTGCTCGGGCGCTCGAGGAGATCGAAAATCGGCTCGAAGCCGCCGAAGGCGTCTTTTCCGACCGCCGCGTCGGCGAGGAGGACCTCCTGATCGAGGGGTAGGTTGAGCACGCGGTTGAGGACGATCCGCGCCCGACGCACCCGGGCGACCGCGTCGATCAGTCGCTGTTGATCGGTCGCGAGCTGGTTCTCCCAGCGCGGCACTTCGGCCGGCTCTCCCACGCCCACGCGCTTGCGCAAGCGGGCGAGATCGAGGTTGCTCCGGGTAATGCGCAGGTTTTGCTCCTCGACCTCCCGCTGCGCCTCCGCGAGGAGCGCATCCAAGTAGGTGAGTGCTGCGAGTTGGGCGATGTCGAGCTCCACCTGTCGCCGTTCCGCTTCTCGACCCGTCTGCAACCGCTCCTGGATCGAACGGTCCGCCCAGAGCGGCTCGGCGAGCAGGGTCTGGGTCAATCGGGCACTCAAAATGCTCGCGAACTCCGGATTCACCCCGAAGCCCACCCCGGCCCGGTCGTCGTCGATGAAGCGGGCACCGAGCTGACCGTCGATGTTCGGAAGAAGCGGCGAAAGCGTGAGGTCGACGCTTCGTTCACCGACCACCACCGCCTGGTTGGCGACGGCCAGCGTCAGGTTGGACTCGACCGCCCGTGCGATCGCCGAGCGCAGGGTCTCGCGTTCCGCCTTGCCCGTGGCGAATTCGCCCACCGGCGAAGCTTCGAGGAGCAGCTCCCAACGTGCGTAGAATCCGATCGCCTCCGCCGTCGCAGGGTTGAGGAGGAGCTCGACGCTGTCGTTCGGCAGCGCAACGGGCAATGTCTCCGGCGCGCGGCCCTGACGGATCTGCTGGATGTGAATCGCACACTGGCGCGCCAGGCGGTCGAGATTGCGGGACTGGTCGTAGCCCAGAAGCACGCCGGCTTCGACCGCCCGCCGCCCAAAGGCGCTGAAGCTCTTCACACGAAGGCCGTTGAGTTTTGCGACGAGGTCGCGAACGGCGAGGGGCTCCACCGCGAACATCGGCGAAAAGACGACCCCGTCGAGCTCCGCCGGGAGCTTCGAGAGGGTTTGCTCGACCGTGTCGTCGAGCTCGACGACGGTGAGGTCGATGCCGAGCTCTCTTGCGCGGGCGATTAGTGAGTCTTGGCCTCCAGCCGATGCCGCGGCGGCTGTCCTGGGTCCGAGGATCATCGCGACCCTTCCGGTGCCGAGGAGGCGCGCGTAGCCGGAGAGCGAAGATTCGAGGGTCGTGGGCGTGACGAGAAGATTCAAGTTCTTCTTGCGCGCGCGGTTTTGCTCAACGAGGAGACCTTGGAGGTCGACGTCGACTACGATCGGGGCGATCACCGGCTTGTTGAGTTCGAGCGTGGCGACGGCGCTCGCGCTCACCGGGCCCAGGGCGATCACGATATCGACACTTCGATCGGCGAGGGCTCGTTTCAGTCGGGCGACGATGGCGCCGCGATCAAAAGGCGGCACGTTCTCCAGGTCACCGCTGAGCTCGACGTCGTCGCCTGTGAGCTCCCGGGTTTCGCGTGCCAGACGCTCAACGAAGGGGTCTAGCGCATCGTTTGGGCCGTCGCGGACGAGCGCCAGGGAGACAGAACGCGCATCAACGTCGGCGGCGTAGCCGACGAGCGCGAAAAAGACGAGCAGCCGCACCATAGAACACTCCCTCGCTGCCCTATGCCTCACGTGGCGGCGGCGCTCAATGGTGGATCGATCACACTCGTGTCGGCCAGTCAGCGACCTTCAGCGCCTCAGAGCTGCTCGAAGATTCTCTTCACCGCGTAGGCCACGCGCGTGCAGCTGCTCCTCCACCCGGAAATGGATCTCCGCAAGTACGTCTAGGTCGTTTCAGGGAGAGAAGTCGTGATCGGGATCGTTGATCCGGCTGATCGCCTTTGCCCACCGACTAGGTGGTGTAACCGTCGAAATTCGCTTTGAAGTTTCCGGCGGTCAAAACCTGGATCTCTTCGGTCAGCGCTTGGTTCGACGCGCCCGCCACCACCAGCATGCTGACCACGACAATCGAGATGCGCTTCACGCTCATGACTCTCCCCCTTCGTGTGCTCGATTCATGCGCACGGGCGGCCTTCGGCTCAAGGGAAACGAGTTGCCCCATCTCGGCGGGTGGTGCCATAGAGCCCCTCGGTTCCTGAGGACGTTTTTCATGGCGCGAATACACATCAGCGCGAGCTCCCGCATCACCGCCGTTTTCGCGCTCTTCGCGGGACTTGCTGTCGCGGATCGTGCCCGGGCGCAAACCCCCTACGATCCGAACCAGCCGGTGGATGTTTCGCCCACCATCGTGAGCGCGCCACCAGCGGTCCTCTCCCAAGGCGGCGCCTATATCGGCATCGCCGAAGGGGTCGCGGGCATGAAGTTCAACCCCGCAGCACTGGGCAACCGCTTCGCCTACTTCGGCAACGACTGGTTCGATTGGGACTGGAACATCGATTTCACGATCCTCGCACCATCGGACCTTCTCGAGGTTGATTTTTTCAACAGCGGTCGTGAGAGTTTGAACGTCGACGGCTTCACCAATTACAACCTCGGATTCAGCGTCTACCTCGGCCGTTTCGGCTTGGGCATCAATGCCTCGAACAGTGCGATCGACGAATGCGGACCCAATGTCACGAGCTGCGGCGGTCTGTTCAATGCTCAGGGGAACCGGACGCAGATCTCTGTGATCCGGCTCGGAGCGGGCTACGCCTTCCTGGACGGTGACCTCGTCGCCGGCGCGAGCTTCGTGGGGCCGGTCCTCCAGTTCTCGGTCAACGGCGACGACTCGGCGAGCCCGGGCATTTCCGGGGCAGGGATCGAGCTGGGTCTGCTCTGGCGTCCCGTGCACGAGCCCTACCGAATTGGGCTCGCCTTCACCCCGGCTGTGAGCGGTCTGGTCGACCGGAGTGAGGGAGACAGGGTCGGCGACCGGCTCCTGCCGCCGGAGCTTCAGTTGCCTTGGACACTGGGTATTGGCACGGCCTACAGTGTTGGTACGCGACCCATGAATCTGCGGGCGAGTTTTGGCGATGAGAGCATCGAAGGCGACGACTACGAGGCCTACGAGCGTGGCCATCAACAAGTCGCACTCGACCTCGTGCTCGTCGGCGGCGCGGGCAGCGACAATACCGTGGGCCTCGACGGATGGTTCGAGCAGGAATCGCAAGCCGTGGTGCAAAAGCCTCGCCTTTCGGTTCGCGCAGGGTACCAGGGTGAGCTTTGGCGCAACCGGATGATCGTGCGCGGCGGCTTCTATGTAGAGCCTTCGCGATTCAGGGAATCCAGTGCGCGCCCCCACGTGACCGGCGGGGTCGACTTTCGCTTGTTCAAGCTGATCTGGATGTGGCGTGCGGGACTCGCCCTCGACATCGCGCCGCAGTTCGCTCAGATTTCTTTGTCCGGCGGGTTCTGGTACTGAGTGTCTCTCTCAGTCGCAGCTTTCGGTCGCAAGATCGCACACCAACGCGCCTTCGCTCGTCGTGAGCGTGAAGGTCTCGGGGGCCTCCGGATCCAGGTCGACGCGCAGAAGATTTCCGAGCTCGGTGACGACGCCGAGGGCCGCGTGACGCTCTGACGCACCTCGGCGAACACGCCGGTTTGATCGAGCTGGGCCGAGAAGACCCCGGCACCCACCTGCGTGTCGTAGCCGTCGAGGGTGTAGGCGGTGCCGGCGATGATGCGCCGCTTCGGATCTTGGAAGTTGCGCGCGCATCCTGCGCTGACCAGGACGCTGACGAGGGCGAGGAGAATGAGTCTATTCATGAACGATACGCGCGCGGTTTTAGGGCTTTGACGCACTGCCCCCTTCACGGCCTCAATGGCAAAAAACGCGCGCATCACGATCGCTTCGCGCTAACGGTCAGCCTTCCGGGGGCCTGGCTGCGGGGATCGCCTCGGCGATGGACTCGAGCTCATTCGCGTAGAGCTCACCGCCTACCGCGGAGCCGAAGTCGAGGCGCAGGGAGCCGATGCGGCGATGGAGCGCGGCCTGCACCAAACGAAGACCTGAGAGTGATACGTGTTGGGGCTGGAGGCTGTGTTCCTGCACCTTCTCGGGGGCGCTGAAGGCCAGCCACGTCGCCCGACCGCCGAGGTCTTCTTCGTCCTCGAGGGGGTGAATCGTGCCATCTAGCGCGTCGTGCTCCACCGCGAGGAGAAGGGTCGCGCCGACGAGCGCGCGGTAGAGCGCATGGCGCGCGTCCATCGAGCGCAGCTTGGCGAGCCTTCGCATCGCGCGACCGAGCTCCGGACTGCTCGCGCTTCGGTCCGGCTCGACGGCCACCGAATAGACAAAGCTCTGGGACACGCCGAAGCCGTCGGCGAGGACCGTCTCCACGTCGTCCACGAGCTGCTTCGTTCGGCGACGCCACTCGAGCCCGGAAACGCCGCTCTCGAGCGCAAACCCCGCCTCTTTCAGGCGAGTCGGCTGCACCGCGCGCGGATCGATCACAAAATCCGCCGGCACGCGAATGTCGAAGGCCTCACCGTCGCGGCTGAGGAAGACGCGCGAGAGCCCGGCCTGGACGACGCAGCGAAAACCATCAAAACGCGCCTCGCCGAGGGCTTCGACGTGCGCACGGAGAACCGCGCGCTGCTTTCGGCGCGCATCCCATTCTTTGAGTTTTGCCCACACGGCCAGAAGCTAATCGTTGCCTCGCGTTTTGCCACGTTCGCGCTCCGATCGCCGCGTGGAGGAAAGCGTGGGGGAGCGTCCCACCTTGCGGAGCGCGTGCCGCTTGCGGAGCGCGTGCCGCTTGCGGAGCGCGTGCCGCTTGCGTAGCACAGTCGCAGATGAGCGCTCTCAGACAGGGCCGACGCGGAAGGCTCGGATTCACGATCATCGAGCTCGGGGTCACCATCGGCGTGATTGCGGCGCTCGTCGTCGTGGTGATCGCGATTCAGGGTTTTCAAGACAGCGCGCGCATCGGGCAGACCGTGCGTTTGGTGGAGCGCCTGCGCGAGGCGGGGCGCGACTACAGTCGGCGCTTCAACGGCGGTGCGAACTTCAATCTCCTCACGATGGGAGCGCTGCTCGATGCCGGATACTTCGAGCGAGCACCGGCCGATCCCTGGTTCGATCCCTCGCTCCTCCCTGAAGAAGAGGGCGGCGAGGTCCGCGCCGCGATCAGCGGCTACAGCTCGGGCCCCTGCGCCGGCAATACCTGCATGGATATCGTGGTCTGCGCCGGAGGATCGTCGACGGCGCGCCAGAGTGCGGAAGACCTAGCCGAGGCCCTGGAAGACATGTGCGTTCCCGGTCTTCCGGTGGACTGCCCGCAGATCTCGGGCATGCGCTGCACCGGCGAGGCCTACGTTGTAGGGATCACGACGCGCTGAAGCGCGCCCGAGGCCTTGCCCATCCCGCCCCAAACCACTAAGCGGCGGCTCATGCGATGCAATGGGTTGAGAATCTGGGGCCTCTTCCTTCTCGTCTCTTGTGGCACGGGAAGAGCCCAGCCCTCCACCGCCAATCGCGAGGAGCTCGAGAGCCCCGGGCCACGGGCGCTCGGGGACGGATTGCCAGAGCCAGAAGGCGAAGGCGACGATCCCCGTGACGCTCAGTTTGAATACGACGCCGTTCCCTCGTCCCTTTCGGTAGGAAGCCGCGCGGCCACGGATTTCTTTCAGCCCGGGCCCTACGAGGTGAGCGGAAGCAACTGGACCCTCGACCTCGAGGATTGCGAGCTCTCCTACGCGGTCTTCGAGCCCGTCGACCTCGACTCGGCCGTTTGGGTGATTCTCGGCCACGGCTTCGCTCGAACCGAGCGGCGCATGCGCGACCTCGCCGAGCACATCAGCTCCTGGGGCGTGTCCGTTGCGACGCCGCGCTATTGCTTCTCTGGACCGTTGCGCGTCGACCACGAACGCAACGCTGCGCACGCTGCAATCCTCTCGGAGGTGCTGCGTGCCCCCGGCGAGGTGACGATTCACGTGGGACAATCGGCGGGCGGTCTCTCCGCACTGCTCGCGGCGAATCTCGACCCCGCGGCGATCGCCCTACTCGGGCTCGATCTGACGGACCGAGAAGACGGGGCCCTCGAGGCGGCTCCCCGGGTGAGCGTGCCCACCCTCGGGCTCTTCGGGGAACCGGCGAGCTGCAACGCTCGCGGCAACGGGATCCCCGTCATCGAGGCGGTAGAAGATGCGATCGTTCTGCGTGTGAGGGGGGCCACTCATTGTGATTTCGAGGCACCGACGAGCTGGCTGTGTTTCGTCTTCTGCGGCGGCGCGAGCATCGAGCGCAACTACGTGGTCCGTGCGCTCGCGGCGGCATTCGTCGTCTTCCAATCGGGCGCGGACGCGACCGGCGAAGAGTGGTTCAGGCCCGGAGGCGACGCGCTCGACTGGCTCGTGAGCGAAGGCCGCGTCGAGCTCCTCCCCTGAGCGAGCTCTCCTTGCCGCCACGGGCGAGGGACGGGATACTCTCGGCTCAGGTCGAGATGGACTCCCGAAATGGGGTCTCGGGCTCGAGAGCTCGGGCGAGGAGAGACCATGGCAGTCGAAATGAAAGCGGAGTACCGAGGCACGCTGAGCTGCGTCGTGCGCCACACGCCCTCCGGCGCGGTCGTGGAGACGGACGCGCCAACCGACAATCAGGGGCGTGGAGCAGCCTTTTCGCCGACGGATCTGCTGGGAGCTGCTTTCGCCAGCTGCGCCTTGACCACCATGGGGATCAAGGCCCCGGCGAGTGGAATCCGATTCGAATACGGCAAGGCCAAGGTGCTCAAGCACATGAGCGACGCGCCTCCCCGACGGGTCGCCGAGCTCGAGGTCGAGATCGAGCTCTCGGCGGCGCACCCGGTGGATGAGCGCGTGATCCTCGAGCAGATCGCCCACAGTTGTCCCGTCGCCCTGAGCCTGCACCCAGAAACGCGCCTCAACCTGTCTTTTCGTTATGTCTGAGACGTCGTCGACCAAGCTGACGCGGCGGCAGGTGATCGGCAGCGGTGTTGGTGCGCTCGCCGTGCCCTGGACCAGCGCCTGCGCACTTCCAAAAACGCCGGAGGGACCGAACGTGGCGGGAAGCGCTCGACGTAGACGTGTCCGCGGTCGCCTTGACCCGGGGGGCTACCGAAGCGCTGCAGGAGCTGATCGGAGGCGACAACCGGCTCGGCCCCGGCGACGCGGTCCTCTATTGCGATCTCGACTACGGCGCCATGCAGGCCGCGATGCGTTGGTTGCAACACCGAGACATCGGAGCGCCCTTCATCGGCTTCAATCTGCACAAGTGGATCGGCGCTTCGCTCGGCGCTGGCTGCATGTACATTCGCGCCGACCGGCTCGACGCGATCGATCGCGACTACGCGGACGACTACTTTCCGCCGGACGACATTCAGTCTCGCGTGCATACGGGCACCGTGAGCTTTGCGACCTGGAACACAATCCCAAAGGCCCTCGAGGTGCATCGTTCGATCGGCCCAGCGGCAAAGGCGGCCCGCCTCGCGTACCTGCGCACCCGCTGGGTCCGGGCGGCGGTGAAGCTCCCTGGCGTTCAGATTCTGACTCCGGTCGACGGGTCGATGAGCGCGGCGATCACCTCGTTTCGAATCCGGGGACGACAGGCGGAGGAAATCGTGCGGACGCTGAGGGACGAGCACCGCATTCTCACGGTCCTGCTTCGGGGGACCGCCGCTGGCAACGCGGTTCGGGTCACCCCCGCGCTCCACAACAGCGAAGAAGACGTCGACCGCCTGGTCGAGGCCTTGCGAGCCCTCGCCTGAAGCTGGCTCAGCCTCTGCCGCGCAAGCGATTCCAGGCGGTGCGGCCTCCGACCACCAGCAGCTGCGCCACGTTCGAGAACTGGGTCATGCCGAAGGTCAGGCGGCCCATGATGATCCGACCGGTAACCGCGCCGAGGGCCCGAAACTCGGTGGTCGCATCCTTCACGCTTCCATTCGCGATCTTGCGAACGCTTCGGAGGCCGAGTCGGGCAGCCTGCACCGTGCCGAGGACGACGGTCGCCGAGGCGAGGGCAGCGAAGACTTTCGGAGCCGCGACGGCGAGTCCCACGCTCGCGATGCCCGCCGCGCTTGCGAGGAGCGGTCGCCGACGGATCGCCACCACTGTCGAGGCAAGGCCCGCCCCCACCCCCTGCTTGAAGGCGAGAAGCGGGCCGGTCTTGGGCGCCTCGCTCGCAGGCTCGGACTTCACATCCGGCGGCGGGGTTACACTCTTCGGCCCCACATAGACGCTCGTCGAGCCGTGCCCGCCGCGGCGCATCTCGATGCCGTGCGAGGAGTCCGGCGGAGAGCTGTGCTGGGCAGCCGCGCGTTCACGCCAATCGGTAGGAGCGAGGAGCTCGCGCAGGGTCGTGGCATTCATGGCTCGACATTATCGAGACCACCGCGGCTGCGTTTCGGCGAGGACGTCCCTTGGCCCAAAAAAAGAGCCTACTCGCGGTGGACGGTTTAACCGCGCGGCCGCGTCGAGGCCCGGGCACTCTGCTGCTCCCAGGCCATGGCGACCTCGCCGTCGTGGCTCGAATCGGGAATCGGTGGGGTCGTCCAGCTGCAGCGCTCGAGCATGTGAGAGGTTCGGACAAACCCGTCGGAATCTCCCACCCGAACCTTCGACCACTTTCGGCGCAGGGTGATGAGCGCGAAGGCCTCGGATTTCTTGAGGCGGGTGATTTTGCCTTTTCCTACGGGCTTCGTGCTCACGACCAGGGGCTTGCTGAGCGAGCAGATCTGCCCTGACTTTGGCTCATCGGCCGACGCGAGCGCCATCATCGCCACCATCCCCCACATTGCGATCATGTTCCTGATTCTAGCCGAGATGCGCCCGATTCTCGATGCTTGATCCAAGTCTTTGCGCGATGAGACGGTGGAGCTTTGCTCGGTGACGCGCTCGCGATATGCGCAGAAATCGATGGGATGGCGCACGATCACTGCTCCCTTCTGGCGGAGTGTTCGACGCGGAGGGCGTCGCATCTGGGACGCGGAGGGTCGTGCCTACGTCGAGCTCGGTCCGGGCGTCGGCTCGACCCGCCCGACGCTGATCGCGCGACTCGAGCGCTACCGAGGAATCGAGCTCGTGCGCTACAGCCCCGCGTTGTCGCGCCTGGTGGTTCATTTTGACCCGAATCGCTGGGACGCGGAGTCTGTGGCCCGCGCCATCGAGTGGCTCGAAGAGGAGCTCGGTGGCACGGCACCCACGTTTGATTACGAGCATCCTGCTCACCCGGGCGATGTCGAGCCGATCATCCGCGTTGCCGTGGAGCTCGGCGTTGCCACCGCAGGGTTGGGCGCGGGGCTCGCGCTTCGCTCCCTGCGCTTGCCGAGTCCGCGCTTCGAGATCGACATCGCCGCTGCACTGTCGCTGATCGAGGGGATCCCCGGGGTGCGTTTTGCCCTCGAACGCGGACTGGGTCGCAGCAACACCGAGCTGGCGCTGAGCTTTGCCGATGCATTCAACGCGGCCCTGCTGCAAGCATGGGTCGGGCCCACTGCGGAGATTTGGCACCAATCTCTTCGACTCCGTGGCCTCTGGGCGCAACGCGCGTTGTGGAGCGCACGCGAGAGCGCGCTCGCGGAGACCCCGGAGCATGGCATCGGCGAGGCAGACGCGCTCGTTCGGCCAACGCCGCTCCCAGCAGGACCGATCGAGCGCTATATCGAGCGCGCCATTCCCGCCGCCCTCGGAGCGGTCGGGGCGGGGTTCTTGAGCACACACTCGATGGCACGAGCCTCCGCGGCGGCCTTCGCGGGGATTCCGAAGCCTGCGCAGCTCGGGCGCGAGGCGTTCATCTCACAGCTTCTCCGGCGCTTTGCGGCGCGAGGCATGTTGGTTCAGCAGGTCGACGCACTCCGAGTGCTCGATCGCATCACGACCGTGGTGGTCGACGGACGACTCTTGGTGTCACTCTTTGGCGAGACCGAGCACGACGCGCGGGGCATCATCGATGCGGCACGCGCGGCCGACCTGCGAGTCGTGATCGCGAACGACGAGGTCGATGAGGTCGCTTGGGCGAGGCCCGACCGGATCGTCGGCCGTGCGGAGGTCATCGCCACGATTCGCGACGAGCAAGAGCAGGGTCATGGAGTCTGCTACATCGGTCGCGATCAGGATCCCGCCTACGCGGCCGCGGACTTCGCGGTGGGGTTGCAGGGCTCGGGGGGCGCACCCTGGGGGGCTCACATCATCGCCGGGATGCACCGCGACGACGCGGTCTCGGTGATCGATGCGATTCGACTCGCGCGACGTGTTGCCCGCCGCGGGGTCGAGCTCTCCCTGATGGAGGCGTTTACGAGTGCGGTGATCGCCGCCACGGGCCTGCGCTCGGAAACGACGCGCAAGATCATGACCATCGCGAACGTGACGACGTTGGTCGCCATGGCAAGCGCCTTGCGCGCCGCGAACGAGGTCGTCCCGACGAGCTCGACACGACACCCGCCGCGGATCGACTGGCACGCGATGCAACCGTCGGATGTACTCGAGCTCGTTGAGTCGCGCCTCACGGGGCTGAGAGCCGAAGAAGCGGACATGCGCCGAGGCCATTCACCCGATCCCCCACACCCGCTCGAGACCCTGAGCGGTTTGGTTGCCGACGAGCTGATCAATCCGCTGACCGGGGTTCTGGTGGCCGGCGCGGGTCTCTCCGCGGCGATGGGCTCGATGACAGACAGTGTCTTAGTCGCGTCGGTTCTCGGCTTCAACGGCCTGATAGGCGGGGCCCAGCGCTACCGGATCGAGCGGGCGCTCGCGGCGATGGACGAGGGTGAGCGGCCACCTGCGCGCGTACGGCGACCGGACCGGGGGACTGTCACCTGCGATCCGACTGCGCTCGTTCCCGGCGATGTCATCGAGCTCGAGGCGGGGGACACGGTGCCCGCCGATTGTCGAATCGTGGAAAAGAGAGCTCTCGAGATCGACGAGTCGAGCCTCACCGGCGAGTCCCTGCCCGTCGCCAAGCAGATCGAGCCGGTCGACACGCCGCATGTGGCGGACCGCGTGTCGATGCTCTACGCGGGAACCCACGTGGCCTCGGGGACCGCATTAGCGGTGGTCGTGGCGGTAGGAGACGGAACCGAAGCGTCCCGGGGCAGCAACGGCGCCGCGGCACCTGCGGCCGGTGGGGTGGAGCAGCGGCTCGAATCCCTGACTGCTTTCTCCGCGCCTGCTGCCGCGCTCAGCGGCATGCTCGTCGCAATGGCGAGCCTGGCACGCGGGCAGCCAGTGCGGGACGCCGTGGGCTCGGCGGTGAGTCTCGCGGTGGCGGCCGTTCCGGAAGGCTTGCCGATGGTGGCGACTATCGCGCAGCTCGCCACCGCGAATCGGCTCCGCGAGATCGGCGTCTTGGTGCGCAATCCGAGGGCGATCGAGTCGTTGGGTCGGGTCGACGTTCTTTGTGCGGACAAGACGGGAACCCTCACGGAGGGCCGCATCCGCCTGCGGGGAGTCAGCGACGGCGAGCGCGAGTGGCCGGTCGATGCGCTCGAGCCGGTCGCGCGCGAGGTGTTGGGGGCCGGCCTGCGCGCTAGCCCGGACCCAGCCAAACGACTTCCCCATCCGACGGATCAAGCGCTCGTGGACGGCGCGCGCCGAGCGGAGGTCAGCGTCGAGACGGGGTGCTCCGGTTGGGAACGGGTGCACGAGATGCCTTTCGAGCCCCGGCGTGGGTTCCACGGAACGCTCGGACGCGGAGAAGCGGGTCCGATCATCAGTGTGAAGGGGGCGCCAGAGATCGTTTTGCCGCGCTGCGACCGCTGGCGCGGCGAGAGCCTGAGCGAGGAGGCGCGAGAGGCACTCGTAGCGCACTCGGTCGGGCTTGCGGGACGGGGGCTGCGGGTGTTGGCGGTTGCGCAGCGGGCGGCTGGGAGCAAGACGCGCCTCGTGGGGGATCGGGTGCAGGGGCTCGAGCTCCTGGGCTTCGTGGCTCTCGCGGACCCGGTGCGTCCCACCGCTCGCGATGCGGTGCGCGACCTGAGACGCGCCGGGATTCGCACCGTGATGATCACCGGCGACCACCCGAGCACGGCCCGGGCGATCGCCTCGGACCTCGGACTCGGTCATCCGGACGCGGTGATGACCGGCGCCGAGCTCGACGGGCTCGAAGACGACGCGCTCGCCGAGGTCGTCGGGCGCTCGAATGTGTTTGCGCGCGTGACTCCAGCGCAGAAGGTTCGGATTGTCCGCGCGTTCCGCGGTCGCGGCCAGGTCGTCGCCATGACCGGTGATGGTGCGAACGATGCGGCAGCGATCCGCGTTGCTGATGTGGGGATCTCGGTGGGCGAGGCGACGGCAGCGGCGCGTGCCTCGGCGGACATGGTGGTAACGGACGAGCGGATCGAAACCATCGTTCGAGCTGTGCTCGAAGGCCGCTCCCTCTGGTCTTCCGTGCGGGATTCGGTGGGGCTCTTGGTGGGAGGAAACCTCGGGGAGATCCTCTTCACGGTCATCGCGGCGATCCTCGCAGGCCGCTCGCCGCTAAACACTCGCCAGCTTCTGCTCGTGAATCTCATCACGGACACGATCCCAGCGATCGCGGTCGCCCTTCGTCCGCCGCCGGAGGCCACTCCGGAGATGCTCTCGAACGAGGGACCTGACGCGTCGCTCGGCGAGGCCCTCACCCGCGACATCGTCTGGCGCGCGACGGTGACGAGCGCCGTCTCCGCGGCCACCTGGCTCCCCGCGCGTTTCACCGGGACGCCGGCGCGGGCGGACACGGTCGGCTTGATGACGCTGATCGGCGCGCAGCTCGTACAGACGATGCTCGTTGGCGGGCGCAGCGCGCTGGTCTGGTTGTCGAGCGCTGGTGCACTCGGCGCGACCTTCGCCGTCGTTCAAACGCCGGGGCTAAGCCACTTCTTCGGCTGTCGCCCCCTAGGCCCGCTCGGCCTCTTGCAGGTGACCGCGGGGGTGAGCGCCGCAACCGGGCTTTCCCTCGCGGCGCCCTACGTCGTGCCGCGCATTGAGAAGGCGATCGGACGCGATCGGATACGACGGCTTTGGTCGAGCGAGAAGCTCCGGTCTCTCACCGACGGACGTTGGCTCGAGAAGCTCTGGAGCTAGAGCGCCTGGAGCCGATTTACAAAGTCGTTGGCCGCCGTCTTCATCTGACCGATGAACTCGGGAAGGTCCCCGTCTTTGGGTTTGCCCGCGCGTTCGTACCATTGCTGCGCTTCGGATTTGCGCTGCTCACGGGCCACGGCGCTCTCGATCTCTTTCACGGCTTCTTCGAGGCGACTCTCGTCGAGCAACCGCTTGCCACCTTCCTTCAGCTTCTGGAGCGTCGGATCGAGCTCTTCGCGCAGAGCGTTCCAACGATCGCGTGCCTCCATCGCTGCTAGCGCCGCCTGAAGCCTTGCCTCTTCGCCTTCCCGTTCGAGGTCGGTCGCCGCGCGCTGCAGGTTTTCCTCGATGTCGGTCAGGAATGCGTCGAGTTTCGGGGTCGCGTCCCGCATCTCCATGCGGAACAGATGGGCTTTGAGCTTCGCGGTGTCTCGCATCTCACTAAAGGCGCGACGGGTGAGCTCGAGGGCTTCTTTGGATTCTTCGCGAGTCGACATGAAGGACCTCCTCTTCCACCTCTTAAGGTAGGGGGCGGTCGATGTGCGGCAAGCGCCCTCCGGTCGTCTGGGCATGTGTTCGTGGTTGACGCCAGTACGTCGCCGGCCGCGCGGTCGAAGTCTCACGCCGAGGCGATGATCGCCTCCGCCTCCATCTCGACCAGGTAACCGTCACCGATGAGATCGGCGCGGACCAGCGTGTTCGCCGGTCGAATCTCTCCGAAACGCGCGCCGTGGGCGCGCGAAATGGGCTCCCAGATATCGGCGTCCGCGACGTAGATCCGCGTGCGCACGACGTCTTCGAGACTTCCCCCCAAGGATTGGATCGCTCCCTCGAGCTTATCCAGGCAGAACAGCGCCTGCGAGGCAGCATCGTCCCCACCGATCAGCCGATGCCCGTGAGTGGCTGTGGTGCCAGAGACGAGCACGCGGTCGCCGATGCGGACGGCCCGGGCAAAGCCTGCGATGTCCTCCCATTGGG
Organism: uncultured Bdellovibrionales bacterium; assembly: GCA_964468125.1. Classification (GTDB taxonomy): domain Bacteria; phylum Myxococcota; class XYA12-FULL-58-9; order XYA12-FULL-58-9; family CAYXVF01; genus CAYXVF01. The sequence continues at coordinate 74,888 of CAYXVF010000002.1, forward strand.
TTCCGCTCAATGCCAAGGTGCGCTCGCCAGAGCCTCGCTGGGTCGGAAAGGGTGGTGGAAAGCTCTCGAGGTGATGACTGAGGTCCCCGGATGCGGTGAGGAATGGCGGCTTGCGGTATTCGTCGCCGCAATCGCCGGGGATCGGGTCCAGGGTCGCGACCGCATCGTCGAGGACCTCACGGGCCTGCGCATCGAGCTCGAAATCGAAGAGACGCAGGTTGTCCTCGATGTGCGCGCTCTCGCCGAGGCGCGCCCCGACGATCACCCCTCCCACCGCCGGCGACTCGAGGATGGCTCGGGTGGCGACGTTGGCCATGGAGACCCCGAGGCGCTCGGCGGTTTCTTTGAGCGCTCGGAGCACGCCTTGAAAGCGCTCCCACCCCCCGGCGACATCGATGAAGCGTTTGTATTTCATCTGAGACCAGGTGCGGAGTCCGTCCATCGCCGGCTCGGGAGCGTCCAGCCATTTCTCGGTCAAGAACCCACCGGCGAGGGTACCAAAGGCCAGAAGCTTCACCCCGTGGGTTTCGCAGACCGCGGTCATCTCGCCCCGGGCTCGGCGATCGAGGAGCGAGTAGCAGACCTGATTCGAGGCGATCGCGATCCCGCTGCGAATGAGCATTCGCAAATGTGCGGCGTCGACATTCGTGAGCCCGAGGTGCGCGATCAATCCGTCCTCCTGTAGCGCTTTCAGGTGGAAGAGGCCGTCGAGGTAGCTCGGATCCGTGTAGTTCCACGCGTGGAACTGTAGGAGATCGAGGCGGTCCCGCTGCATCCTCTGCAGAGCACGCTCCACCGCCTCGCGCGTGGCCTCCGCGCTGATCGGCCCTGGCTTGGGCACCCATTTCGTCAAGAGCTCGCTCACCCCAGGTCTTTGAGTGTCGAAGTGCCCGGCGATGATCTCCGAAGAGCCATAGTGGTCTGCCATGTCGAAGGTCGTGAGACCCGCGTCGACGTAGTGTCCCATGTCCCTAGCGGCGGGACCTGGGTCTAGCGGGCCTTCGTCGCGCTCCATGTCGGCGATCTGCCAGAGGCCCGTGACCAAACGAGAGATTTCGAGACCGGGGGCGATTTCGATCCGTTCTATGGTGCTCATTACGTCCTCATTCCGGGGGAAGCTGTTTGAAGATCATTGCCGGGTTCTCGCCTTTGCGTCGAAGCGCGCGCCACTGATAGGCAAAGATCATGCTCGCGACGCCCATCACGAGAAACCACACCGGCGTCGAGCGAAAGTACCAGGCCGCTACGTCTGCACTGAGGTCCTTCCAGGTGTGAATCCCTAGGAAGAGCCCGAGCAGGACAACCCCGAGCAACGCCAAGGGGAGCTGGAGCGCTCGGCGCGAAAACACGGTGACACGCCTCCCGAGATCGGGATTGCGTCGCGGGAGGGTGATCACGGCGAGGCACATCACCAGGAAGTTGAAGAGCATCGAGGTGACGAGGATGTCGATCCCGAGGAAGAAGTCGCCCGCAAAGTGGCATCCCAGAATACTGACCGTCGCGAGCGCGCCGCTGGCGGCGAGAGCCACGTGCGGCGTGTGGTGGACCGCGTGCACGCGGGCGACGCCCGCAGGAAAAATCCCGTCCTCTGCCCATGCGAACATCAGCCGAGAAACGGCGAGGAGCATCGCGGGCAGGTCGTTGATCAGCGCGATGGCGGCCCCGAGTACGATGAGCACGGTCCAGCCGGGCGAGAGGACGTAGCCCAGCAGGCCGGGTGCAGTGAGGTCTTGGGTCTGTGCGCGCTCTGCAATGAAGGTCCAGGGCACCGCGTGGTACACCGCGGCGGTGAACGCGAGGTAGAACGCCCCGACCGTGAAGATCGCAATGCCGATCGCGAGCGGCAGAGTGCGTGAGGGGTCGCGCGCTTCACCGCCGGCCTGTGCGATCGAATCGAAACCGATGAAGCTGCTGAAGAGCACCGCCGCCGCCGCGAGAAACGTCCACCACTGAAACTCAGAGTCGTTCGCTTTGGGCACATCGAGCCCCTCGGCTTGCAGCAAGCCGCCGGCGAAGTCGCCATGGTCGTAGGCGAGCCCCGCGACGATGACGATCGCCCCGAGGACGAACATGATCAGCATCAGAGGGATCAGAACGCGTTCGTAGAGGCGCAGGCCGCGCACGTTGATCGCCACCGAGCCCCACAGCAGGACGAGCGCGAGACCCACACGTAGGGCACCGCTATCGAGGGCCGTCGCGATTCGGTCTAGATCGAGGGCTACGGCTACATCGCGCAGAAATGGAATCGTGACGTAGGAGACGACGCCGATCGCGATCGACAGGCCGAACCATTGGGAGAAGCTCGCGACAAAGCCGAGATAGGGGTGGAGGCCCCGGCTCGCATACACGTAGCTGCCGCCCGCACGAGGCATGGCTGAGGCGAGAATGGCATAGGCCATCGCGGCGAGCAGGGCCGGGATCGCGGCGAAGAAATAGGCGGGGAGCACGCCCGGGCCGATGCCAGGAACGTTGCGCTGGATCATGAAGGGGACCACGTTGATCCCCGCACCCAGCATGGAACAGATGCCCGTCGCCGCGAGGCCCAGCAAGCCGAGTTGGCGACGGAGTCCCGATTCGTTCGAGCGATCAGCGAGTGCGTCGTCGACCACGACGAGGACCATGCAGCGCTCCGCCCCATGGAGCAATCGCTTCCGCCGATCGTCATACTGCTGTTTTCGAGATGACAAAAATCGACGAAACGGATAAGGTTTACGTCTCTGAGTTGCTGCCGGGAGACATTCGGACGCGAGAGAGGCGGTTTGAGCTGTCTTTCTCCGCCGGCTGAAGCCTCCCCCGGCAGCGTGAGGTCTCCAGGCGACCGTACGTGTTTGGAGACCTCATCTAGAGCTCGGGCTCGTCACCGTACCTCGCAACGGATTCTTTGCCCGAGCGCCGCTTTGCCCGATGCTCTCTTCCGTGTCGGCCCTTCTTCTCGCGAGTCTCATCGCCTCGGCCCCCCTCTGCGGTGAGCCCGAGGCGCTCGAACCCCTGCTGCGCGCGAACGAGACTCTGCGCGCCCTCCTCACGCGTGCGTCGGAACACCGGCTGCAGATCGTCGTCTCGGAAGTGGTCGAAGGAGCCCCGCCCTGTCTGCGGCGCCGGGTCTTTCGTGCCGACGCTGAGTACTTCTATCCGGCGAGCGCCATCAAGCTGGGGGGGGCGGTGGCCGCGGCGCGGTGGCTCGAGCGTCACGAAGGCGTAGGTCTCGAGCATCCCCTGATCGTCGAGGCGGCGACGGTTGCGCACGACGACGGGCCTATCGTGATTTCGCCGACGACGAAGCCGCAATCGCTCGAAACGACCCTCGAAGAGACGCTCGTCGTCTCGAGCAACTCTGCCTTCAATCGTCTCTTCGACCTCGTAGGTCGGGACGAGCTCAACGGTTTGTTTTGGGATGCTGGATACTCGAGCGTTCGCTTTCGCCACCGCCTGGCCTCGCGAGGCTTTCCACGGAGTGCTCAGCGCTATGCTCCACCGGTACGCCGCACCGGCGGGCAACCGCTCGAGCCCCTGCGAGAGGCGCGGCTCGAGCTGCCGCCGAATTCGGGGATGGGTCAGCGCCTCGGGGTGGCGCACGTGTCGCCAGACGGGGATGAGATCGCGGGACCGCTCCCATTCGAGGACCGCAATGCGGTCAGTCTTCTCGACTTGCACGACACGCTGATCGCGGTGATACGCCCTGAGCTCGCTCCCCGGCCGCTGCCACTGAGTCCGAAGAATCGTGCGGTGCTGCGGGAGATCATGGGGCGCGTGGTTCAGATCCCACCCAAGGCCGGCGCTCCCCCCGACCGGGTGAGATACAAGCCCCTGCTGGCCGGCTTCCGGAGGGGCGTACGTAAGCCCGATGCGATTCACTTCGAGAACAAAGCGGGGCGGGCCTACGGGTTTCTGATCGACAACGGCTACGTGCGCGATGGGAACAGTGGGCGGGAGCTCTTTGTCACAGCGGTGATCTACGTAAATGCAAACGGCATCATCGGCGACGACACCTACGAGTATGCGACTACCGGACTCGGCTTCTTCGAAGCTCTGGGGGAGCAGCTCGCACGCGAGACTCTGCGCTGAGTCTCAGAAGCGCCGGGGAGGAAGTTGCTGCTGGGCGCGCGAGAGCAAAGACTCCATGCGCGCGCGCCGGAGATGATCCGGGTCGGATTGTGTCCGTTGATTCTCGATCCGATCGAGGTAGGTCTGCGGAAAACGATGGTAGCGCGCCCCCATGAGGACGAGCTCGCGATACCAATCGAAGGGCGCAACATCGCGTCCCGACCGAGGGGCGACGTAAGTGACCCCCTGACCCTGCGCTCCGAGATCCACCTGCATCGGTTGGTGTGCGGATCCGATCAGCTTCTCGAGGACACGCACGTCAGGCGCCGCTATTTCGTAGACCGCGACGTGCACGGAGGCTGCGGACGGTTCGAGAGTGCACTTGCCCGATCGATCGGCACCCACGGCGTTGAAGCGCAGAGTCCAGCCGATGAGCTCGGAGGTGCCCACAAAACGCGTGGACTCGATTTCATCCAGCAACTGAATCGGATGCAAATGCTCGCCATAAGCCACGTAACGCATGCGCCAAAGACTAGTCCGCTCGCGGCGGTTGCACAACTGCGAGCCCGCTCGAGGAAACCAACTTGCCGACTGGGGCGTTTGACGATAGCTCGGGGCAACGCGCCCAAAACACTGAGGTCTCATCCATGATCATCCGCCGCATCCTCCTGCCTGTCGTGCTCACACTTTTCGCCTGTGCGACGAGCACCCCCCGCATCGCTCCTTTGCCGATCGAGGACGCGGAATCCTTCATCGTGTTCATCTCCGGGAACCGCGCCGGAGAAATGAAAATCGTGCGGGCCGATCGGACCGTCACCGTCGACTTCGGGTACCGAAGCAACGGGCGAGGACCGACCCTGAAGGAAGTCGTTCGCATCGGCGCCACGGGCATGCCCGAGCTGTGGGCCGTCGAAGGCACCACCACTTTTGGCAACGCGGTCGACGAGCGTTTCGAGGTGAAGGGGGATGAGGCCACCTGGGTCGACACGACCGGTCAGGGCTCGGCGTCGTTCGCGGAGCCCGCACTCTACCTCGCTCAAACGGGAACGCCCTATTCGGTCTACCTCCAGGCGCTGACGCTTCTCGGGGCCGAGGGGAGCACGTTGCCAACCCTCCCGGGGGGCAGCGCGCGTCTCGAGGTTTTGGAGGAGCTGACTCTCAGCTCGGCGACCGGCCCGGTCGAGGCGACCGCTTACGGGCTGTATGGTCCATCGCTCGACCCAACCTACCTCTTTCTGGACGGCTCCAAGCGGTTTTTGGCTTTCGCGCTCCCCTCCGCTGCAATCGTGCGCGCCGGGCTCGAAGGCGAAGAGCAGCGGCTTCGTGACTCGGTGACTCGCTACTCCGCGGAGCGGTTCGTGAAGATTCAGGAGAAGACCGCCCGCAACTACGATGGACCGGTACGAATTAAAAACGTGCGGATCTTCGACCCGGAGACCCTGGCGCTCACCGAGCCCATGTCCGTGGTGGTCGAGGGCGATCGCATCCGCGCGATCGAGCCTGCGACCACACCCGCTGGCGACGACGAATACGTGGTTGAAGGAAACGGCGGGACCTTGGTCGCCGGCATGGTGGAAACTCACGGTCACGTGGATATTTCCGATGCACTGCGCAATCTCGCCTCGGGCGTCACCATCATGAGGGACATGGGCAACAAGAACGATGTGCTCGCGGACCTCGTGGCGAAGATCGAGTCGGGCACGCTCGCAGGACCGACCATCGTTCGCAGCGGCTTCATCGAGGGAAAGAGCCCCTACAACTCGGACGGTGGGATTATCGTCACGAACGAAGAAGAAGCGGTGGAGGCGGTACGAACCTACGCGAAGATGGGCGGCTTCTTTCAGATCAAGATCTACAACTCAATGAAGCCCGAGTGGGTGCCGGCGGTGATCGCAGAGGCAAGAGAACACGGGTTCCGGGTCACCGGTCACGTTCCCGCCTTTAGCAACGCGAACGAGATGATCCGCGCGGGCTACGATGAAATGACTCACATCAATCAGGTGATGCTCGGCTGGGTCCTGGACGAAGGTGAAGATACGCGCACGCTCCTGCGCCTGACCGCGCTGAAGCGCTTGCCCGAGCTCGATCTGAGCGGCGCCCCGGTGCAGGAAACACTGAACATGATGGTAGAGCGCAACGTGGCGATGGAGCCGACTCTTTGCATTCACGAAGCCCTACTTCTGTCGCGCAACGGCGAGACCCGCGCGGGTGTGACGGGCTATGTGGATCACATGCCGGTGGAGTTTCAGCGTGGTGCCAAGCAGGCGCTGGCGCAGATCGCTGGCCCGGAGGACGACGCGGCCTACCGCGGGGCCTACGACAAGATCATCGATACGCTTCGCATGATGCGTGAGCGCGGAATTTTCTTGCTCGCCGGAACCGATATGGGTGGTGCATTCGAGCTCCACCGAGAGCTCGAAATCTTCACCGAGCTCGGCTACTCCAAACCAGAGGTGCTCAAGCTCGCTACCTATGATGCCACTGAGTATCTTGGCCTGGCGGATGAGCGCGGCTCGATCGAGGTCGGGAAGCGCGCCGACTTCTTCCTCGTAGATGGCGACCCTACCTCCGACCTCGCGGATCTCAAGAAGATCTCACTGGTCGCAAAAGACGGGACGCTCTACGCACCGAGCGAGATCTACCCGGAGTTTGGCATCGAGCCCTTTACCGCCGTGCCGGAGGTGCGCTCGCCCAGGCGCTGATTCAGTGCGCGGGTTTCAGCCGTGGCGATGTTCGCGCCAGTAGGTGCGGTATTGCGCGACGTCGCGGTTGGTGATGTTCAGGCGCCGGGCCAATCCGCGCGCGACCGCGCGGTAGAACTCGCGTCCTAAGGCCGGATCGCTCTCGCAGAGGCTGTTGATCGCATCCTGGGTGATCTTCAGAACCTTCGAGTCTTCCATGGCTCGAATCGTTCCGGTGCGCACGTGGTCCTGAAGCACGAGTCCCATCTCGCCGAAGTAGGAGCCCGTACCAAGGGTCGCAACTTCTTCATCGTCGCCGTCGGAGCCCTTCTTCAAGACCTTCACGGTTCCGAGGGCGAGCACGTAGAGATCGGAGCCGGTCTCGCCTTCGCGAAAGATCTCTGAGTGCGCGGGCAGCGATTCTTCCGTCGCCGCGGCGGCGAGCTTGTGGATGTGCTCCTTCGAGAAATCCGCGAACAGGCTGGTCTTCGCGAGGGTCTCTTCGTGCGCCATGGTTCTCGTTCTCCTTTTTCTGCCCTTTATCAGCTCCCGGCACGCGTCTCCACCGCTCCGGTGAAGCCACCCACTTTTTTCTACTCGTCGCGCAACTTCTCACACGAAGACCGGTTGTGGTCATGGAGCAGGAACGGCGCTCCAACGCCACAACGAGGAGAGAGAGATGACGAACATTCCAGGATTTTTGCGCAACGCTAGCGCAGAAGCTCATCCAAACGCCCACGCGGCCGTGCAAGGAGGAGTTGAGCGACGCGGGGAGCAGCTCGCGCGCAAGGCAGAGCGCAACGCGTTTGCTCTGCAGCTCAATCAGAAGCTGCAGGAGTCGGGGAAGCTCACTGACGCGCAGTCGGCGCGGGCCGAGGCGAGGGAAGCAGCGCGTACGGAACGCGCGGAGAATCTCGACGCGCGGGCGGAGCGCAACCAGTTCATCCAGGACGAAATGGCCGCGGGAAGTAGCCTCGCGTCTGCTCGGGCGAGCTGGCGGCAGCAGAATCTGAATCCGCCGGTTCCGCCCGCGACGGAGATCTGAGGCGACTCTTTCCGGTAAGCTCGTGAGACCGACTGTCTGACGCGCTGACCGGAGCCATTTTTGAGCTGGCGCGAGGTGTCGAGCCGAGGATAAACGTCGAGGGCATGGTGGTGCTTTCGACCCTTCTCCTCGTGCTCAACACTGCGGACCCGTCGAGCGCAACGGAGTCGCAAGAGAGTCCGGAAGAGAGCGCGCTCGACACCTGGGACGAAAGCGATTCCGACGCCGCGAAAACGGAAGAGCCTTCCCTACGCCGCGTGCTGCGCCTCACTTCCGGTGCGGATTTTCTGTCGCTCTCGGTGGCGAGTGAGGTGGGCAATCAACTCGAGCTCGACTACCAACCGAACAGCGCTCTCACCGTCGGCGCTCAAGTGGGCTATGGGCCCTTCACTGTCTTTGGATGGATCAACGCGGGCTCTCTCGACGACGAGGTGACCTTCGGCAAGACCCGCGCCTTTGACCTCGCCGCCGCCTGGACGCAGCACCTCGGCGACAACGAGCTGAACCTGTTCGCCGAGTATCGCCGCTACAAAGGGTTCTATCTCGCCAACACCGGCGACCTGTTTGTTGGGGGAAGCAATGACTTCCCGGTCGTGCGTGGAGACATTGCCTCCACCGCGGCAACTGTGAGTGGCACCTATTTCTTCAGCGAAGATTTTTCCTACGCGAGGGCCTTTTACGACGCGACTCCGGGGCGAAAGAGCGCCGGAAGCTGGGTGGTGCGCGTCACCACGGGATTCATGGGTTTTTCCGCCGCCGCGCCGATCGTGCCTCCCGCGCTCGCGCCTGCCTTTGGACGGTCGAGCCTCGTTTCCAGCTCCAATGCACTCTTCATCGCGGCGTCCGGGGGCTATGCCTACGACTGGGTTCGCGAAAGTGGGTTCTACCTGACGGGAATGATTCTCGGAGGCTGGTCCTTGGGCTATCGCCTGCAAACCGAAGGTGAGCCGAATGGCTTCAGCGACGCGCCGTCGGCGAGCGCGGCGATCGCCACCGGTTGGGCGGGAGAGCGCTTCTCGGGCGGCCTGACCGGTGAAGGCATTCTCGACGCGATCGGCCTGCGAGACATGGACGTCGGCCTCCAGCGGATCGCCGTCACCCTGTTTTTCGAGATCAAGCTCTAGCTCAGACCCATCTCACGCGTGGCAGCGGCTCGGGAGGACTTGAGAACGACTGTCGCTCCGCACTATGGGGCCGCATGGTAAAAACATCGCTGTTCTGTCGGACCGGACTCGCCGCCGCCATCGTCGTTCTCGTCGCCTGCTCCGCGAGCGCTTCTCCGAAGGTGAATGCCGCAGCGCAGAAAGAATACGACAACGGATTGGACGCGCTTTTCGTGCATTTCCACTCGAACCCTGAGCTTTCCTTCGTGGAGACGAAGACCGCGGCCCGCATCGCGAAGGAGCTGCGCGCGGTGGGTTTCGAGGTCACCGAGGGCGTCGGCCGGACGGGGCTCGTCGCGACGATGAAGAACGGCAAGGGCCCGACGGTCATGATGCGGGCGGACATGGACGGTCTCCCGGTGAAGGAAGAATCTGGTCTGCCTTACGCCTCAAAGGCCACGCAGGTGAACGCCGAGGGCGCCGAATACCCGGTGATGCACGCCTGCGGTCACGACGTTCACATCACCTCTCTCGTCGGCACCGCTCGATTGATGAGCGAGATGAAATCCCAATGGTCCGGGACACTCATGCTCGTCGCCCAACCTGCCGAAGAGTGGAAGGAGTCCGGGGCGAAAGCGATGCGCGACGATCGGATCTGGGAGCGGTTCGGAAAACCTGACTATGCGCTCGCCTTTCACGTCGCGGCGGACATCGAGGCGGGCAAGATCTTCGCCGCTCGGGAAGCGGCCTATTCGGCGGTCGACAGTGTCGACGTGATCGTGCCCGGGATCGGGGCTCATGGCGCCTCTCCGCATCGGGGCAAAGACCCGGTTGTGATCGCCTCTCAAATCGTCGTCAGTCTGCAGACCCTCGTGTCACGGGAGCTCTCGCCCCGCGAGCCCGGAGTGGTGACCGTGGGGGTCTTTCGAGCCGGGACAAAGCGCAACGTGATCGGCGAAGAGGCTCGTCTCGAGCTCACCGTTCGCTCGGACAATGATGAGACGCGCAAGAAGCTCTTGGATGGCATCGAACGGATCGCCGTGAACGTGGGGCGGGCCGCGGGCCTGCCGGAGGATTCGCTGCCGCGCATGGAGCTCCGCGGCACCCTGCCCGTCACCCGAAACGACCCGCTCTTGGTGGACCGAATCCGGCGGGCGTGGGAGGTCAGCCTGGGCTCGAGCGCGCTCGTCGACTACGAGCGCAAAGGGATGGGGGGCGAGGACTTTCCCTACTTCACCAAAGACCCCTACATCCCGAGCGTCTACTTCCAGGTGGGCGGAACGGCTCGGGAGTGGTTCGAAGCCGCTCGCAACGGCGGCCCGGCGGTGGCATCGCACCATTCACCGCGGTTCAAGATCTCACCAGAGCCCGCGGTGAAGAGCGGAGTTGCGGCGAGCGTTGTGGCATTGTTGGAGCTTCTGTCGCGTTGACGGCTCCGGGGAGGAAACAAAATGAATGGTCTGCTCACGAAACTCGGCCTCGGCGTTCTCGGCCTCTTCGTCCTGATTCAGCTCGTGCCCTACGGTCGAGCGCACGAAAACCCGCCCGTCACCGGCGAGCCCGAGTGGGACTCTCCGGAGACCGAGGCGTTGTTCAAACGGACCTGCGCCGACTGTCATTCGCACGAGACTCGGTGGCCCTGGTACGCGTCGATCGCACCCGCCTCCTGGCTCGTCACTCAACACGTGACCGAGGGACGTGAGCACTTCAACGTCTCAGCCTGGGGCACACAGGAGCACAACGAAGGAGAAGAAGCCGCCGAAGAGCTCGAGCACGGTGAGATGCCGATCAGAGGGTACACGATGATGCACCCGGAGGCGGCGCTGAGCGGCGCGGAGCGCGCGAAGCTCATCGCGGGTTTGATCGCGACCTTCGGCGAGGAGCACCACGAAGGCGAGCAAGAAGAGACGCACGGCGGTGGGGCTGAGGCTCACGGGGAGGATGAAGACGAGGAGTCCGCGCCCGAGGCTGTTGAGGCCGTTGGCGCAGAGGCCGGTTGAGCGGAGCTCAGACGAGCAGCTCGACCTCGTCGAGAAGCAGGTCGAGATCCCGGACCCGAACCGTCCGCCCCTGGAACTCGGCGACATCGTCCGTTTCCAGTTTCTTGATGGTTCGGGCGACGGTCTCCGGGCGAGTGCCCAAATGCTCGGCGAGCTCGCGTCGCGAATAGGGAAGATCCCAGATCAGGTTGCCTTCGTCATCTACGCGGGCGTAGCGCTCTTTGAGACTCAAGAGGAGCTGAGCCAGACGCGGCCGGACGCTCAGTGTTGCAAGCTGGAATCGTTCGTTCTCTGCGCTGCCGAGCTCGCGGGCGATGTGACCGAGGAAGCGCTGGCCAATGCGGGGGTTCGCGTCGAGAAGAGCATCGACCGTGTGCCGATCGACGAAGCAGATGCGGGCACTGGACAGCACTTCCGCGCTCGCGCCGTAGGTACCGCCAGAAAAGTACGCACGATAGCCCAGCGTTTCGCCGGCTTGAACCATGCGGAGAATAACCGTGTTGCCCGCCCTATCCGTCTTGCGGAGGATCACGGTGCCCGACTGGATACAGTAGATCCCGAGGCATGGATTCCCCTCGTAGAAGATCATTTGCCCCGGCGAATACTCGTTGGTGACCTTGGCTGCGTTCAAGGTGGATAGACCCGATTCATCGAGCTCGCACCATTCGCAGGTCTCGCGAGTCTTGCAGGTGGGGCACGCGATCGGCATCTCCGCTTCGCCCCGTCGCACCATGCTTTTCCTCCCCTGTGTCCAACTCAGGCTCCCCGCACTATTGTCCTGTCACGGGGAAAAATTAAGAGGCAAAAGAACGAATTGTCGACGCGATGATCTCGCGATAACTATTTACTAAGCACTCATGCTCGCTCTCTACTCTGACCGTGTAGTCCTTGGGGACGGTGTTCAAACGCCATTGAATGTTCGCGGCGCGGAGCTGTGGATCGAAAACGCCGTGATTCGCGCGGTGCGTCCGGTTGAACGCGTGGACTGGGTTCCGACGGAGAATTGCCTCGATTTCGGCGATTTCGTGGTCTGCCCGGCTTTCGTGAACGCCCATACGCACGTTGCGCTGAACGCATTCCGCGGTCTCACCCAGGCGTCGAACCTACGCGGCAACATGGTCGAGAACCTGTTCTATCGCCTCGAAGAGCACCTGACCCCGGAGGACGTTCGATCCTTCGCGCGAATGGGGGCACACGAGTGCTTAGACAACGGTGTGGGTCTGATTTGGGATCATTACTACGGAGGGACCGAGCTCGCCCGAGCGATCGTCGACGTGGGTCTCGCCGCGGTGGTTGCACCAACACTTCAGGACGTCTCGGGCCCAGGTGTGGGCCAGCTCGAAGCAGGCCTCGAGGCCACTGAAAGTCTCGATGCTGACGACTGGGCGGAGCGGGGGGTCTGGCCTGCCCTGGGGCCACACGCGACCGACACGGTGAGTCCCGAGCTCTGGACCCGCGTCGCCGAGCTCGCGAGGCAACGGGACTGGGTCGTTCACGCCCACGTTGCGCAATCGGTGGAAGAGCACGAACGTGCTCTCGAACGGCACGGCTGTTCTCCAGTGGAGCTTCTCGAGCGCAGCGGCGTTTTGGATGCGAGCGGCGTGTTCGTACACGGCATCTACATGAGCGACGCGGATCTCGCGCGATTGAACGGCCAGCGACACACGCTCGGATTCTGCCCACTGTCGCAGGTGCAATTTTGCTTCCCCGCCTACGTGCCCGGTTGGAGTAGAGCCGGACTTCCGTGGTTTGTTGCCACTGATTGTGCACCTACGAACGACGCGATGAACGTGCAGCGCGAGCTGCCGCTGGTCGCCGCGATGCGGTCCTTTGAGACCACGAGCTCGCCCGAGTACTCGAGCTTCAGGACCCGGGGGGACCTCTCATCGGCGCGTGCACTGGACGAGGCGCGAGTCGCCGCTCTCGACGCCGCGGGGTCCTTCAGTGACCCTCAGTTTCTTCTGTCTCGGGTCTGGTCGATCCCCGGGCGACTTCACCCGAGCATGCGGGCGGGGGTGATCGAAGCGGGAGCGCTCGCGAATCTCCTGGTGTTGGACCCGAACCACCCATCCTTCTGGCCGCAACTCGGGGTGTTGCGGACTCTTGCTTTGGGGGACACGCGCGGGGCGATTCATCGCCTAATGGTGCGCGGCCAATGGATCAAGGCCCCGGAGGAGCGGGCCGGGGAGCGCCGGGAGCACGCCCGGGAAGCGCAGGAACGGCTCGAAGCTCACCTGCGCGCATTGAATCTACTCTGAGCGCTTCTTCGCTTGCGCTGCGCTTTCGATGTATCACTTTCCTTGCGAACGGCTTCGCACCGCAGGAGGTAATTCATGCGTACAGTTCTCGTGTTTCTTGGTGTCTTCGCCCTCGCAGCAGGGTGCGCGTCCACGGCGCCCAAGGGCGAATCCGGGGAGAGCCGCGAGGCCCTCGCGCGACAGCATGGCAGCAAGAGCGGCGACGGGGTCGGCGGGGGCGGCCAGGCCGCGGCCGGAGACAAGCTGGGAGCCGGCGGCTACAAGCACGGCAGCGGCAAGGGCGACGGGATCGGAGGCGGTGCGCAACAAGGCATCGGCAAAAAGAACGGCAAGGTCGAGCACGGCAGCGGCGTCGGAACGGGCGCGGGCGGTGGTGGGCAAGACGGCGATGGGCCGAAGAGCGGTATTCACGGCGAGCCGGACGACGACTAGCGCCTACTCGCTCGTCCCTTCCTCGGCGACATCCTCTTTCTTCTTCGTGCGCTGCTGCCCTTTCATCAGGCGGCGGCGTGCGTCCATCATCGAGCCGACCTCTTCGTCGACCATTTCGTTGACGCCGACGTCGATGGTGACCTCGTCGTCGGTCTTTGGAGGCCAGACGATGCTCGCGATGGCGTAGAGGGTGGCCGCAACGATAATAGCAATTCCGTAGACGATGAACTTGTCGAGGAGCACGCGCGCGCGGCGCAGAGCTTTCGGCATGGCGCCGAGCTCCGCGATTTCCCGTGCGATCTCTTGGTCCAGGGCGTCACGCTCGGCTTTCATCTGCGCCCAGGTCTTTTGGGGCTTCTTCGGCTTCGAGCCGTCCTTGCCGTCGCCTTCTTTCGCTTTGGCTGCATCGCCGGCGGCTTTGGCCGAGACGAACGACACCTCGCCGTCTTCACTCATCACCCGGCCGTGGGCAGGATCCTCGGCGGTTGTGCGGCCCATTCGTCTTCGCCTCCCCGATCGGCCTACCCTGCAGCCGCGGTCACTGGTTACAAAAATGACGAGCGGCACCCAGGCGCGTGAAGCCCGATTCTCGAAGGAGTGTACGGCAGATGGTGGCCTATGTCGCGCTTTCCTCTAGTGGCGGCTTTCGATCGCCGCGTACGTGCGTCCGTACCCAGAGAGCACCACGCGTTTGAGACGGTTCGGACCCTCGTCGATCACCTCGACCGGAGCTCGAAGGGGAACGACCGGTCGGGGCGGCTCGGGCTGCCATTTCGGTGGCGGATAGTCGGCGATCAGGGTCTGGGACAGAGCGGGCGATAGGGACTCCGCAAGTCTGCCAGCGTCGATCCGTCTCGACCGGATCGCCTCATTCAAGAGCCGTCGTCCGTCTTCGGCGATCGCTCGCACGCGCCAACCTCTCCTTCCGCTCTTGTCCACGTGAACCACGATCGAGGCGTTTTCGTTCCGTGCAAGGGCGAGCAAGTCGCGTTCGCGGGCGCGTTTGCGGCGGGTCTTGGGGAGCGAGCGCACGACGACCGTGCGTTCTTCGAGTTGGCTCGAGAGATCAACCCGCAGCCTTCGTATGATTTTGCGCGGCCCCACCACGATCACGTCCGGGGTCGCCGCCCGAGCGGGCGACACGAAGAGCAGACCGATGAAAAGAAAGAGAATTCGCACAGGCATGACGACTGACTCCTGCGCGAAGCGGCTGCAAAGCCCGGGCCAAGGATAGGGTGCTCAAATCGTCCGATAGACGCCGATGTTCCCCTACATGTGTGGTGAGTGGGCCCCAGGTGTGATGGTAGCGCGCCCCATGTTCGGGCGACTCATTCGCCGATTCGTCAGCGATTATGCGGGAGCGGTGTTGGTATGCGAGTTGCTGCTCTGTTGTCCTTGGAGGTGCACGAGGTGTCTGTCGCCTCAGACCAACGCGACACGGTTCCGGACTGGGAGCCTTGGGGAGAGGATTCGAAGAGTTTTCCCCTCTGGCCCTTCTTCGTGCTCGGGGTGCTCGTTTTTGTGGCGTGGCTCGCACGCGAGCCGCTCTTCGCCGAAATGCGCCGACTCTGGCCCGATGCCATGGACGGCCGCGCGTCCGAAACAGGCCAGCGACGGGTGTTGCGTTTGGGCGAAGTGCCCCTCTCCCTCGACCAGGCGAAGGGGCGCTCGACGCCGCGTCGGCCCAAACGCGAGCCGGCGTCGGATTCAGGCGGTCCCTTGAGCGCTCAAATCGCCGAGGTGACCGCGCACAATCTAGATGAACACCTCGACAATCTCGCTCCGACCCGCGCCGAGGACAGGGGCCTTTCTGCGCGCGAAGGTCGACCCCTCGGAAACAGTCTCGCTGCGGAAATGGGCACGCCGCAGCGGAGAAGGCGCAACGGCCGACCCGCTCGTCGGAGCATCGATTTCTTGGCCGCGACGCCTGATGGGCCCGCGCGCTCCAAACGTGGAACGATGGCGCAGGATGCGGCGCGGAGCGGGTTGTCCGAGCTCGAGCCTGCCGTGCGGCGCTGCCACTTGCTCCAACCGAGCGCCAAAGGGCGGCTCTCCTACGAGTTCGAGGTCGATTCGAGTGGACGCGTCATCGAGATCACCGAGGGCGACGACTCCACCTTGGCCCGGAGTCGCGTCGCCCACTGCGTCGCGCGCGCGATCGAGCGCATTCGTTTGCCCAGCGAGCCGGGCCGCCCGATCGTGTTGTTGGAATACGCCTGGGACCTCCGCTAGCGCTTCGAGGCGGCTTGAGCTTCGAAAACTGCACGGCTAGTGTGCGCCGTCCGACACTGTACGCTCGATTGAACAGGGCAGCTCGTGGCTTATCTCGCACTCGCGCGCAAATACCGACCTTCGACCTTCGCCGATGTGGTGGGGCAGGAGCACATCGTTCGCACGCTCGAGAACGCGATCGAGCTCGACCGGGTCCACCATGCGTTTTTGTTCACCGGTGCGCGCGGGGTGGGAAAGACGTCGACGGCTCGAATCCTCGCGCGGTGTCTGAACTGCGTGAAGGGCCCGACGGTCACCCCCTGCGGCGTGTGCGCCTCGTGTACGGAGATCGTGTCCGGCACGAGCCCGGACGTGCTCGAGATCGACGGCGCGTCCAACACCGGCGTCGACAATGTACGCGAGCTGCGCGAGACGGTGCGCTACCTCCCGAGCACCGGGCGATTCAAAGTCTACATTATCGACGAGGTCCACATGCTCTCGACCGCGGCCTTCAACGCCTTGTTGAAGACGCTGGAGGAACCGCCGGAGCACGTGAAGTTCATCTTCGCGACGACCGAACCGCAAAAGATTCCCGTCACGATTCTCTCTCGCTGCCAGCGCTTTGATTTCCGGCGCGTCTCGAGCGCGGTTTTGGCTGAGCACCTCCGCTCGGTACTGAAAAAGGAAGGTGTCGGTCTCGGCGCGGGCTCGGTCACAGCGGTGGTGCGCGAAGCGCAAGGCTCGGTGCGCGACTCGTTGTCCTTGCTCGACCAGGTCCTGAGCTACGTCGGTCACGATGCGGATGATGCCGCGGTGATCGAAGCGCTCGGCGCCGTCGATCGGCAGACGCTCTTTGAGCTCATGGACGCGATCCTCGACCGGGACGCCCAGCGTCTCCTCGAGCACGTTGAGCACGTGGACCGACGGGGCCACGACCTCGCCAACATCGCGGGACTCCTCGTGGAGCACGCGCGCGACGTTGCGGTGGCGCAGGTCGTGCCCGAGCCGGCGGCGAGCTTGCCGGAGCGTTCCCCCGACGAGGTCGACCAGCTGCGCGCGCAAGCCGGCAAGCTGTCGAGCACGGATCTGCACCGGATTTTTCGGCTCCTGGTTGGGGTCGCGGATGATGTGGGGCGGTCCAGCTTTCCGCGGGTGAGCCTCGAAATGGGATTGCTCCGGATCCTCGAGCTCGAGCCCACACCGTCGGTGGGCAGTCTGCTCGAAAAACTGGACCGAGCGATCAAAAACCAAGGCGCCGAAGGCCCCACCGAAGCCCAGGCCAAAGCACCGGTCGTCGCGCCCGCGGGGCCCGTCGAGGCGAAGCCGGAGTCCTCGCACCCCCACGCGCGGGGAGAGAAGCCCGCGGCTCCCGAGCCTCGCGTGGATCGGGCGCCGTCGCGGCCCAACGACGATCGCGACAACCCTCCGCGTCCGGAAGCGCGACGCGCGCCCCCGCGCGACGATCGCAATCCCCAGGCTGAGCGCGAGGCGCCCAAGGTACACCCAGACTGGGCGCGTTTTGTGGACGGTCTGGAGGACAAACCGGGCCTGACCGTCGTCCTCCAGAGTGCCCGGCCCGTTCGGTTCGATCAGGAAGGCGTCGAGCTCGCGTACGAGTCTGGGTTCTGCTTCGACAAGGCGCGGGAGAAAGACCACAAGGAGTTGATGGGCGAGGCCCTGAATAGCTTTTTTGGTCGGGTGGTCTCCTACGCGGTCAAAAAAGCCGGCGAGGAGCACGCGCGCATCGCCAACATCGCGGAGCGGGATACGCATCGCTCGCAGCAGCACGATTCGAAGGTCCGCGAGGATGCGCTCGAGCACCCCGCGGTCAAAGGCGCGGTCAACATCTTGGGAGGCCACGTGGAGGAAGTGCATCCACTCGAGCCTTCCGAACCGGGATGAGGAACTCATGGACATCAACGAGCTGATGAAAGCGGCGCAGTCTCTCAAGGGGCAGCTGGAAGAGGCGCAGGCCAAGGCTGAAGAACTCAGGGTCACCGGCGAGGCCGGCGGCGGAATGGTCCGGGTGGTGATGAACGGCCGCTACGAGGTGGTCGAGCTGTCGATCGATCCGAACGCGGCGAAAGACGACGTCAAGCTGGTCGAAGACCTGACGCGAGCCGCCTTCAACCAGGCGTCGAGCCAGGTGGGGCAGCAGTTGCAAGGATCGCTAGGGTCGATGGCCCAGGGTCTCGGGCTCGATCTCTCATCCCTCGGGTTGAAGTGAGCGCGAACGATCCGATTCAACGGTTGATCCTTGAGCTCGCGCGCCTACCGGGCGTGGGCGAACGCAGCGCCGCCCGTTTGGCGTATTACATCATCAAGGTGTCTAAGGGGGAGGGCTCACTGAACCTCGCCCAAGACTTGGCGGAGGCGCTCACGACCGCGGTCGAAGCGGTTCGTCTGTGTCCCGTCTGCCAGAATCTGACCGCCGCCGAGCGGTGCTCGGTCTGTGCGGATTCGCGTCGCGACGCAGCGACCGTCTGCGTGGTCGAAAACGTCTCGGACCTGCGAGCTCTCGAAGCGAGCGGGGCGTACCGGGGACGCTACCACGTGTTGCACGGTGCCCTGGCTCCCCTCGAGGGGGTGGGGCCGGATGATCTGAAGATCAAGGAGCTGCTGCGTCGAATCGAAGCGGGCGGGGTCTCGGAAGTGATCCTCGGGACCAGCGCGGACGTGGAGGGGGACGCGACCGCACTGTACCTGGCCAAGCTGCTTCGGCCCTTTGGCCTCAAGCTAACGCGCCTCGCGTCGGGGATTCCCCTCGGCGGTGAGCTGGAATTCATTGACCAAGGCACCCTGGGTCGCGCCCTCGCCGAACGACGCGAGTTTTAACGTTACTTGCGTGCCCCTGAGGTGTCTGTTATTCGATTTGTCAGTGTGGTGAGAGAATTCGCAGGGGCCACACATCTTCTTTCGCTGAGGGTTACGAGGAGCGCGACATCGCCATGGATCAACAGATGGTGATGTATGAAGAGGAGTTCCGGCAGATCGCCACGGTCTGCGAACGCCTCTCTAAAGAGTCGAACGCGAAAGCGGTTCTGCTCGTGGACAAGAACGGGCAGTACATCACCAGCCACGGTGAAATCACCGAGCTGGATACCACGTCGCTCGCCTCACTCACCGCGGGCAACATCGCGGCCACCAGTGGTCTCGCCAAGCTCATCGGTGAGAAGGAATTCCCCAACGTGTTTCACGAAGGGGAGAAGGATAATCTCCACCTTTCAATCGTTGGACAGCGGGCGATCTTAGTCGTGATGTTTGACCAGCGATCCAGCTTGGGTTTGGTTCGTCTCCGCGTTAAGAAGGCGAGCGAAGAGCTCGCAAACATCTTCAACTCGATGGTGAACAAAGCGCAAAGCCAGGCCGGCTCCGCCTTTGGTGAAATCACCGACGACGATATCGATAACCTCTTCAGCGAGTAGGGACGGCTCGAGCGATGTCTTTCATCAACTACAGCTCGCGCGAGATTAACTGCAAGATCGTGTACTACGGGCCGGGCTTGTGCGGCAAAACCACGAACTTGCAGTACATCTACAACAAGACGAATCCCGAGGCGAAGGGGAAGATGATCTCCCTGGCCACGGAGACCGAGCGCACGCTCTTCTTCGACTTCTTGCCGCTTTCGCTTGGCGAGATCCGCGGCTTCAAGACCCGATTTCACCTCTATACGGTCCCTGGTCAGGTCTTCTACGACGCGAGCCGCAAGCTCATCCTGAAGGGCGTCGATGGTGTGGTGTTCGTCGCTGACAGTCAGATAGAGCGAATGGAAGCGAACCTCGAGTCGATTGAGAACCTCCGGACCAACCTCGCCGAACAGGGCTACGACCTCGATAAGATTCCCTTCGTGGTCCAGTACAACAAACGCGACCTGCCAAACGCCGCTGAAGTAGAGGAGCTGCGTCGCCTACTCAATCCGCGTTCCGTCCCGGATTTCGAGGCCTCGGCGACCAACGGAGACGGCGTATTCGATACCTTGAAGGCGATCGCCAAGCTCGTCCTCACCGAGCTCAAGAAAGGCGGCTGAGCGCTCACCTCCGGACCTCCCGTGGGGTGTTGTGGGCGAGCTTTCGTACGCAATACTCCCGTAGTCTAGCGAGTTGACCGACCCGAGCGGCCCCGCTACGCTTCGTTCGTAAGAGTTTGACGATTGCGAAGCTACTGAATTCGCTAGCGGTTTCCAGACCACCGGGCGAAAGGCGGCACACGTGAAGAAGGCGCAATGGGGTAGTGTGGCGGCGGCGTTCGCGCTCGCGTGGATGCTCTCCGCGGGGGGACCCGCATGGGCTCAGGAAGACGATTCAGCGGCTCCCGCCGCGCCCAGCGCCCCGGAAGAAACGCCGAGCTCTGACACTGAGATGCCAGCAGAGGATTCCGCGTCGACCGTCGACCCCGCTCCCGCGGAACCCGCCGCGCCCGCACCAACGGCGACCCCGAGCAACGACGAAGCGTCCTTCAACCTGCAGCTGCGCGGTCTCCAGGAGCGCGTGGATGAGCTCAAGCAGAAGGTCTACAAATCGAAAGCGCGTCTCACCCAGCTCAAAGAAGTGGTGATGCACGGAGCGATCTCCGGTGCGAAGGCGCGTCTCGTGCACAAGAACGAGATGGGAAGCTCCTTCCGTTTGGTGCGTGTGCAGTACTCGCTCGACGGGGCGCCCATTCTCAATCGGGCCGATACCGGTGACGGCACTCTCGATGACATCGAGGAGCTCGAGGTGTTCAGCGGCAGCATTGCGCCAGGCGAGCACCAGATTTCCGTCTATCTCGAATATGCCGGCAACGGCTACGGCGTCTTCAACTACCTCGACAACTACACGTTCAAGATCAAGTCGTCGTTCAATTTCACCGCGGAAGAGGGGAAGCTCACTCAAGTCGACATCGTCGGCTACGAGAAGGGCAACTTCACGACCGAGCTTCAGGATCGTGTGGCAGTTCGCTACGACCAGAGCGTCGAACGAGCAACCCGAAACGCGGAGCAGCAAGACGGCACCAAGAGTCAGCCAGAGTGACATTGAACGGCATTGAGTCGCGACCGTGAAACACGCCTTACTCATCCCCTTCATGCTCGTCTTTGTGGCAGGCACCGCAGGGGCCCAGGAACGTGAGCTGACCCAAGTCGAAGAGGATTCTGCGAGACTCGGCGTCATCATCGAAGGGCTTCGATCGACGCCAGTCGAGACGCTGGCGATCAACAAGAAGAAGCGCTTCGACGATCGCTTGGAGCAGGCGATAGACCTCTTCCTCGCCGACGATTACGTCAACGTGGGCATGTTGCTCTACGACGTCGTCGAAGACCCGGACTACCAGGACGAGGAGCGCTACAACGAGGCGCTCTACTATCTGGCGCAGTCGCTCTACCAAATGAACCAGCTCGGCGCCTCGCGTGTGTATTTCGAGCGGATCGTGCAGCGCCGTGACCGACGCTATCTCGATAATGCGGTCCAGCAGCTCATCCTCATCGCGGACAAGACGCGAAACTGGGAAAAGATCGACGCGCAGGTGGAGGTGCTGCGGAGCCGTGGCACGCTCCCGCCAACGATCGCCTATATCTACATGAAGAGTCTGCTCCGTCAGGGCGAGCCCGCCCGGGCGAAAGAAGTGCTCTCCGGCGTCGCCAAGGAAGACGCCCTCTGGGCCAAGGCGCGCTACGTTGCAGCCGTCTGTGACGTTCAGTTGGGGCGTTTCGCCGAAGCACGGGCGGGATTCGAGGAGCTCCGCAGGATCCCCAACGTTTATCAGGATGCCGGGGAGATCCGCGACCTCGCCGCTATGAATGTCGGTCGGCTCTACCTCGAGGAAGCGGATCTCACGAATGCGATCGATGCGTACCAAGACGTGAGCCGTGACAGTGAGTTGTTCGAGCGGGCGCTCTATGAAGTAACCTGGACGTTTGTTCGCGCTGCTTCGCGAACGGAAGACGAGCAGAAGCGCGCGCTAGAGTACGAGAAGGCGGTGCGAGCGCTCGATATCCTGCTGCTGGCCGAGCGCGAGCGCCCGGTGGTTCCCGAAGCCCGCCTGCTTCTCGGCAACATTCGCCTTCGCATGGACGCATTCGAGGAGGCGACGAATGCTTTCACCGATGTCGTCGACATCTACGCACCGGTACAATACGACCTCGCCGCCCTCACGGAAGACGAAGCGACACCAGAGGAGTACTACGACGAAGTGGTGGCGCGGCAGCGCTCGGGCGGAAGCCTCTTGCCTCCACTCGCCCTTCGTTGGGCTGCGAATGAGAACGAGCTCAACGAGGCGCTCGGGGTCGTGGGCGACCTAAACGAGAGTGATGAGTGGCTCGCCGAGTCCCAGGAGCTCGTCGAGACGTTGCTCGAGGCGTTGGCCAGCGCTCAACGGGCGGCTTTTTTCCCCGGACTGCGTGACGTGCAGGTGAAATCAGTAGAGGCGAAGAACACGCTCTTTGGCTTGCGCCGTCGCCTCGTCGCGGTCGAGCTCGATGAAGTGAAAGACGAGCTCACCGACGCCGAGCGCGAGGAGCTCGAAGCGCTCACCGCAGAACGGAAGCGCCTCGAGCCCGAATATCAGAAGCTTCCGCAACGGATCGACGAGTACAAGACCCAGGCCGACACGATGCGTGGCGAGATGCGCGAGCTCTCGCGTCAGGTGCACCAGGTGGACCTCGACTTGACCCTGCATCAGCGTGAGCTCGTCGAGCTCACCCGCCTGCTTTCAGAGAAGACGGACGAAATGAGCGAGGAGCAGCTCGCGGACACTCAGGATGGGATCGACCTCGAGGCCAAAGTGGTGGACGAGCTGCTCGTTCTGTCGCGGGCGCTCAAGGCGGAGATCGATCGAAAGCGCGAGTTGATCGCGGATACGACCGAGCGCGGCTCGGAAGCGGACGCTCTGAGGCGACGCTACGAAGAAACCGTAGAGCGCGAGCAAGAGCTCCTCGCGGTGGCGCTGGGTCGCAGTGACTCGTCGCTGACCTCCCGAATCCAACGGCAGTCTGAGACCCTCGATGGCTATTCGAGAGAGCTCGAAGCGTTCAATCAGCGTCTCGATCGGGTCGTTCGAGAGAAGGCCAGGGAGATCGTCTCGGACGTCGTGGTCCAGCAGCGCATCCTTCAGTCGCTGGATCAGGACAGCAGCTCCACTCGGCGCGTGGCCCAGCGCGTCGTGGGACAGGTTGCCGTCGAGTCCTTGGCGGAGGTGCAGAACCAGTTTCGCGACATCGTCTTGCGCGCCGACGTCGGCATCGTCGACGTGGCTTGGGCGGAGAAGGAAGCGACCACGCGCGAGATCACGGACAACGTGAGCGCGCAACGCCGAGAGCTCGAGCGCTTCGACGCGGAATTCAGAGAGGTCCTGAGTGAGGAGTGAGCTGGCAAGAGCTTTGGGCGCGTGCGGCGTGGTGCTGTTGACGCACTCGTTCGCCTGGGCACAAAGCGAGCCCGCGCCCGAATCGCCGGTGACTGAGCCGAGCGAGGATCCTCGCGCTCAGCCGAGCGAGGCACCTCTGTCCGAGGAGCCCGCGAATGTACCCGAAATGAGCGCTCCCGCCGCGGAGGGCGACTCCGCTGCAGACGGCGAGAGCGAAGCCCCGAAAGATGCGGGGAAGCTCGATCCGAGCGCGGATCCCCGTCCACCGCCACCACCGGGCGGGTTTCAGGTGCGTCGTGAGGAGCCGAACTACTCGGACGAGGAGCTTCGCGAGCTCGCCGATTTGCAGAAGAAGGCCAACGAGTTCGAGAAGGAGGCGGAAGAATTCCGGCAGGCGACGCGCGCGATGATCGAGCGGAAGTACAACGAGCGTCGCAAGATGCTCTTTGAGTCCTACGAGAAACGTATTCTCGAGCTCGAGGCCGAGCAGCGCAAGCGTCGTGAAGACGCGATCGCCAAGTTCCAGGCGTTCGTCGCCAAGTACCCAGACCATCCAAAGTACACGCCGGACGCGATGTTTCGCCTGAGCGAGCTGCTCTTTGAGCGCTCCTACGACGAGTACCTGCAGGAGCGCAATGCCTACGACGAAGCGATGGTGACGTGGGAGCCTGACAGTGGCGAGCCCGAGCCCATGGAGCCCTTCGTCGCCTACGAGCCCACAATCGCGATGATGCAACGACTGATCACCGAGTTTCCCGGCTATCGGCTCATCGACGGTTCCTACTATCTGCTCGGCTACTGCCTCGGCGAGCAAGGGGAAGAAGACCGCGCGGTGGAAGTGTTCGAGGAGCTCGTGATCCGCTACCCCGAGAGCCGATTTGGCTCGGAGGTGTGGACTCGCATTGGGGAGTATTACTTCAACAACAACGAGCTCAACAAGGCGCTCACAGCCTACACCCAAGTCCTCAACGACGAAGAGAGCGTGTTCTACGACAAGGCGATGTACAAGCTCGCCTGGACGCACTATCGCCTCGCCGATCCGGACACGGCACCGCAGGAGTTCCGAGCTGCGGTCGACACCTTCGTGCGTCTCCTGGATTTCAACGAGCGAACCAAGAAGGAAGGCAAGGAGCGCGGCGGTGAGCTGCGGCCCGAGTCAATTCAGTATATTGCGATCTCCTTCGCAGATGAGAACTGGGGCGGAGCGGACAAGCTCGCCGCCTATTTCGAGGAAATCGGGCCGCGTCCCTACGAACGCGATATCTGGGTGGCGCTCGGTGACGTCTACTTCGACCAAACGCGCTATCAAGATTCGATCAACGTCTACGCTCGGGTTCAGCGCGACTATCCGAACGACAGCACCGCTCCTCAGATCCAGGAGAAGATGATCACCGCCTACGAGCGAGACCGCGACTTTGAAGGGGCTGCGCTCGCCCGTGCGGATTTCACGGAGCGTTTCACGGATGGCTCGAAGTGGTACCAGGCGAACGAAAACGACGAGGAAGCGATCCGAGAGAGCGAAAAGCTGCTCTCAAAAGCGCTCTACTCCGCAGCACTCTTTCATCATCAACAGGCGCAGGTCATGCGCGACGCAGGCAAGTACGAGCTTGCCACTCAGGAATACGGCAAGGCGGCGGCCGCCTACGGCAGCTATCTGGAACGCTTTCCTCACGACCGCCAGCTCTACGAGTTGACGTACTACCATGCGGACACGCTCTACTACTCGTTTCAGTTCCTCGATGCGGCGCAACGCTACCGCGAAGTTCGCGATAGCAATGCCGACGACAAATTCCGGGAAGACGCCGCCTTCAGTGTGGTTCTTGCCTACGAGAAGGCGATCGAGCTGCAGGAGCGAGAGGGAACACTCGAGCCGAGGCCGGTGCGCAAGAGCACGGAGCGCTCGCCGGACGAGGATCTCTCTCCGAAGGAGATTCCGGAGATCAAACTGAAGCTCGTCGCTGCGTCTGATCGCTATTCCGCGGTCGCTCCGAATAGCGAGAGGGTCCCCAAGGTTCTCTACAAGGCAGCGGAGACCTACTACGTGTACGACCATTTCGACGAAGCCCGGCGCCGCTTCGAGTCCCTGATCGAAGGATTCTCCCAGGACGAGGTCTCGGAGTATGCCTCTAACCTCGTGATCGAGAGCTACCTGACGCAGGGGAACTACGCGGCCGTCGAGGACTTCACCCGCGGATTGCTCGCGAGCGGCACACCTGGGCGCCGAGGCAACTTCAAGGACGACCTGGTCAAGTTCAAATCTGGCGCCATGTTCAAGATCGCCGATGAGCTCGCCGCTTCAGGCCAGTACGAAAAGGCCGCGGGCACCTATCTCTCGATCCTCGAAGAAAACCCGGACAACGAGTTCGCCGACAGCGCCCTAAACAACGCGGCGGTCGCCTACGAAAAAGTACAGCGCTACGATTCCGCGTCGAAGCTCTACAAACGACTCGTCGAAGAGCACCCCGACTCGACGCTCGCGGACAACGCCCTGTTTCGCGTCGGGCTCAACGCGGAGCGCTTCTTCAACCTCGACAAGGCGACAGACAGCTATCTCCGTCTGATCAAGAAGTACCCAAAGTCGCCTCGGCGAGCCGATGCAATCTATAACGCTGCCCTCGCTCTCGAGAACACACAGAGATATGACGAGGCGGCCACTCAGTATCAGCGCTACTGCAAGCTCTTTCCCGACCGTGAGGATGCACCACAAGTGTGTTTTCGTGCTGGCGTCGTCTACGAGAAGATGGAGCAACCGCGGCGGGTCATCAGCACCTACGAGACCTTCATTCGCAAGTACCGGAATAAGCCGCAACACTCGGACCGAATCGTGGAGGCGTATCTCAAGCTCGCCAAGGCGAACAACGAAATCGGACGCAGCCGTGACGCGAGCCGTGCCTATCGCGATGCGGTGAACGTGTATCAAAAGGAAAAGAACCCCGCGGCCACTCCCTTTGCCGCCGAGGCGCAATTTCAACTCGTCGAGCTCGAATTCGAGAAGTTCAACAAAGTGACGATCACCGGGAACACCACGCAGCAGAAGCGCTCCATCGAAAAAAAGGCGAAGCTGCTCAAGGAGATCGAAGGCAAGTACGGCGAGATTCTCGGCTTCAAGCAGGTCGACTGGACGATGGCTTCGCTCTACCGAGTGGGGAATCTCTACCAGAACTTCGCCAACAGCATCGTCGCTGCCCCTTGCCCGCAGGAGATCAAACGCCAGGCGCGAAGCCTGGGCATGACCAAAGAAGAAGTGTGCGACGAGTATCGCATTCTCCTGGAAGAGCAGAGCTTCACGATTGAAGACAAGGCGGTGGCGGCCTACGAAACGACGATCACCAAAGCTCGAGAGCTGCAGGTGAAGAATGAGTGGACGAAGAAGACGTTGGTGGCGCTGAACAAGCTGCGTCGGGCGCAATGGCCGCTGCAGAAGGACGCGAAGCTATACGTGGACGCCGAGCCAGTGCCCGCGCCGCCGCTCCTCGCGCCCGATGGCGCGGGATTGTTCCTGGCCCCGGAGAGTGCGGCGCCCGAGCCCGCGCCTGAACCTGCGCCAAAGGCGCCGGAGCCCGAGGTCGACGAGAAGGAGCAGCCGAAGGATGCACCCCCGGCTCCTAGCGAGAAGAAGACGACCCCCGTCGCGCAGAGTCCGGGCGATGAGTGACGTGTCTCGAAAGGCGAAGGGATGCGCATCGCTGAGCGCGCGTGTGTGGCTCTTGCACGGCCCCCTTGCGCTGCTGTTGTTCCTCGTCGCCTGCGGCGGGGCGGACGAGTCCGCGCCTCCGGCCGCTGCCGGCCCCAGCGCTCAAAGTGACGCGGCGAGCGAGGCTTCGGAGACCGAGACGGAGGATGCACCCAGCGCATCTAGCGCTGAGTCGGAAGACTCGGCACCGGAGGAGGAGGAAGCTCCCGCAGCGACCACCGCCTCAACGACGCCAGGAGCGCTCGGTGTAGACGAGGTCAACGACCCTGCGGCAAAGACGGCCTTTCAAAATGCGATGACCCAGGCCAAGAGCGATCCTTCGGGGGCTGCGCGGGCCTTTGAGCGCGCGGCGGCGAGCACGGACGGGCCTTTTCCTTCCGCCTATTACAACGCCGGTGTGCTCTATCTGCGCGAGGGGGATCTCACGGCAGCGAAGGGCGCCTTCGAGCGCGCACTCGAAGCGAACGCCAACTATGGTCCAGCAGTGGTAGGATTGGCCACCCTGATCGAACGCGAGGGTCAGCGTGATGCCGCGGAAAAACGTCTTCGCGCGGCAGCCGGAGCGAATCCCGACTCGCCGCACGTCAAGGTCGCGCTGAGCCAGCTTCTGGCGCGCAAAGGCTCGCTCACGGAAGCTCACGATCTCGCGATTGCTGCTCTGAAGCTCGACGAGCGCAGCGCCTCCGCGATGATCGCCCTCGGGATGGTCTACCGGCGGCAAAAGAAGTTCGAGCTCGCAGAGCTCGCGCTGAATCAGGCGATCGAAATTGCCCCGGGGTCCGGTGAGGCCTTCAACGAGCTGGGGCTCGTCGCGCTCGCCCAAGACGACTCGAACAAGGCGGTCGCTGCCTTTGAACAGGCCGCGAAGCTCAGCCCGGACGTGGCCGGCGTTTTGAACAACCTCGGCGCCCTCCGTAACGAGGTGGGCAACTACCGTGGCGCCGAGCAGTCCCTGCGGCGAGCCATCGAGCTCAGGCCTTCGGTTTCCGAGTACTACCTGAATTTGGGGAACGCCCTGCGGGGGCAGGAGCGCTACGACGACGCCGAGGCCGCGTACCGCCGCTCCCTCGAGGTAGGGAAAGGAGCGAGCCAAGCCTACTTCAATCTCGGGGTCCTCTATTTGGACAACGAGATCAAGGGGAAGGACACGATTCCGCGCTACACCGAGTGCATCGAGCTCCTCGTAACCTACGCCAAGGCTGCGAAGCCCAAAGGCCCGGAGCGAAAAGCGATCGACGATTACATCGCGACGGCGCGAGAGCAGATCGAGCGCGAGGAAAGAAGGCTCGAACGCGAGCGCGAACGTGCCGCAAAGAAGGCCAAGGAAGCGGCCGAGAAGAACGCCGAGGACGGGGCGGGAGAGGACGCGTCGAAATGATACACCATGCACGGGGACCGAATGGGTGTTGCCCCTGGGGCTGGAGGCTTGCGTAGGCGCGGGAAATGCGATTTTCCTTTAGATGCTCGGGATTTGGAGGTCTGGTGCGGGACAATTTGCTTGCGTGGCTGTGGGCAGGAGGCCTTATAGTGGCGGGGCTGCTGGCGTTTCAGAACGACGCAAACGCACAATCATCGGGGCGCCGAGTGATCCGGTTGGAGGCCATCAAAGTCGAAGGGCGGATTCAGAAGCCGCAAGCGTTCTACATCTTGCAGCGGAGCAACCTGAACTTCGAGGGGCTGGAGCTTCGACAGAGCTTCGTCCCAAAGATCATTGAGTCGGTGAGCAAAGATCCGTTCTAGCAAGTAGCAGGATGAACCGAGCGCGTTAGCGCTCTAAAACACCGGTGCCAGGGCGCCGATTGAGGGAAGGCATGCTGGGAGAGATTGCAAAGTTCTACACGGAGGGGGGGCCGTTCATGCACCCCATCGCGTTTGTGTCGGTGTTCGGCATCGCGATCGTCATCGAGCGCTTCATCTTCTTGTTCTTCAAGTACAACATCAACGCCAACCAGTTCATGGCGCAGATCCAGAAGCTGGTCATGGCGAACAACATCGACCGTGCGATTAAGCTCTGCAACGCAGCGCCCTCCGCGGCTCTCCCCAAGGTGATCAAGGCCGGCCTCACCCGGGCGAACAAGGGTGAGATCGAGATCTCGAACGCGATCGAGGAAGCGACGCTCGAGGTGATTCCGAACATCACTAAGCGAACGCCAACCCTTCAGTCGGTGGCAAACATCGCAACCCTGCTCGGACTGCTCGGGACCATCATTGGTCTGATCAACGCGTTCGAGGCGGTCGCGACGGCACCGCCGGACATGAAGACGCAGATGCTGACCCAGGCAATCTCGATCGCGATGAACACGACCGCCTTCGGTCTGATCGTCGCGATTCCGACCCTCGCCTGCTACGTGTTCCTCAACAACGTGACCAAGAAGATCATCGACGAGATCGACCAGTACTCGGTGAAGCTCCAGAACCTGTTGGTTTCGCGTGGCAAGGGCGCGCAGAGCCCGCTGGATCGTTGACCACGCCACTCGCGTGAGAATTTGCATGCCTCGATCAGGCCGCGGGGCACTGGCCCCGCGGCACTCGAGGAAATAGCGGACAGCAGCCAGGAGATGGGCCATGGCGAAGCGTAAGCCGTCTGAGCGGCGAAACTACAAAGACGAGGACATGGAGCTGAACCTCGTCCCGATGATGAACCTAATCTCGATTTTGATTCCGGCGCTCCTGATCTCGGTGGCGTTCGTGGAGATCGCGGTCATCAACGTGTCGGCGCCGGCCATCGGCTCCACGGCGGACCAGGAAGAAGAGCCCGAGGACGACAAACCGCCGCTCAATCTGACCGTCACCGTGACGGACAAGGGCTACACCATCGCCGCCTCCGGTGCGGTGCTCGGGCCCGACGGACAGGAGGCCGGCGAGGAGGCGGGCCCCACGATTCCGATCAAGCAGGAGACGGTGGGCTGCTCGAAGTACCTCGATACGCGACCGCCGCCGCGAAAGAAGAACGCGAACATGCCACCCTGTGAAGAGCCGGAGCAGAGCCAACAGTTCTGGATCTACGACACCGAGAAGCTCACCGCGAAGCTCATCGAGATCCACGAGGCCTTTCCTGACGAGCGCCGCATCATCATCGCGGCGGAGCCTGACATCGAATACGAAGCAATAACTGACGTCATGGATGCATCTCGGGAGTACAAGGATCCGGGTGGTGAGATTCGCCCGCTCTTTGACGAGGTCGTCCTTTCACCGGGCCTTACCTGAGGAGACACACGTGACCGACAGCGACATTCCAGCCGGAGTCAACGACCTCCCAAACCCGTCGGAGTTTGCGGCCCCCGAAGATTCCTTCAAGCGCAAGAAGACCCGTCGGGCCCTTCAGGAGCCCGAGCCACTCACGATTACGTCGCTCATGGACATCATGACGATCATCCTGGTCTTCCTGCTGAAGAGCTACTCGGCGAATCCGGTTCAGCTCAAAGGTGGCGACGATCTCAAGCTCCCCTTCTCCACGGCGGAGCAGGAGCCCGGAGAGTCCACGGCGATCACCGTGACACTCAACAACATCATCGTGACGGACAAGGCGGTCGCGACCCTCGAAAAGGGTGAGGTGGCCGCATCGGACCTCTCCGGCGGCGATTTCATGATCGACCCGCTCTTCGAGGCGCTGCAGCAAGAAGTCGACAAGCAGAAGAAGATAGAAAAGTTCAATAAGAAGGCTAAATTTACCGAAGTGGTGACCATCATTGCCGACCGAAACGTGCCGTTCAGCTTACTGAGTAAGGTGATGTACACGGCTGGTCAGGCATCGTTCAGTAAGTTCAAGTTCGCCGTCGTAAAAGGCTCGGCGTAGTGATCTGTACTGGACGGATGACCGCCCGCCCTTTTTCGTGAGGGAGTGTCGTGAATCTGACCGCGACGTCGAGCTCGGCTTCAAAGTCGACTAACGGACCTCAGGAGAAGATCCTCCGGGCTTGCGTGGTGCAAGGGGGTAAGGTGATCGAGGAGCAACGCCTCGGACGCCGCGAGTCGCTCACGATCGGAACCCATCCGAAGAACACCTTTGTCGTCAGTGGCGCGGACATGCCGCGCTCTCACCAGCTCTTCGTCTCGAAGAGTGGCCAATACGAGCTCGTTGTGAGCGAGGCCATGAAGGGCCGCGTTTCGGTGGAACGCGGTGACGCAGCAGACTTGTCTCAGCTGAAATCGGGGGGGCAACTCGCGAAGAAGGGCGAGTTCTACCACATGCCCCTCACCGACGGTCATCGCGGCAAGGTGGTCATTGGAGCTACGACGCTGATTTTCCAGTTCGTGGTTCCCCCGCCGGTGGCGGTGAACCCGAAGCTTCCCGCGTCGCTGAAATCGAGCATCAAGGATCGAATCGATTGGCCCTACGCGATGGCGCTCGCGATCGCGCTGATCGTAGAGCTGCCGCTGGTGGTCTATTTCCAGTACGCTCCGCAGCCCGAGCCCCGAACGCTCGACAACATTGGAAGCCGCTGGGCCGAGCTCATCGCTCCGGAGATGAAGCAGAAGGAGACGCCGAAGCCTCCCGATCAAGAAGGCGACCAGCCGAAAAACGACGACGGTCCGAAGGAAAAGGTCGCGAAGAAGGACGACGAACCGAAGGACGCGGCGCCGGAAGAACAAGCGAAAGAGCGGGCGCAGCGACGTACGAAGGTGCGCGAGTCTGTGGCGGGCAAGGGCGTGCTGGCCCTGTTTGGAACGAAGGGGCAGGGCGGTGCATCGGGCGCCATCGCCGATGTCTTCTCCGAGGGCGGCGGGATCACCGGTGACCTCGACAGCGCTTTCGAAGGTATCTCCGGGGTCGGTGTCGCCACGAGCACGGGAGCCAAGTCGTCTCGCGGCGGCGGCTCGGGCGAGGCCGCTTCCATCGGTGGACTCGCAACCTCCGGCGGTGGCAAGGTCGCGACCGGGGAGAAGAAGCAGACGAAGGTCGCGGCGATCAAGGCCGCTACCCCTGAAGTGGATGGCTCGCTCGACTCCGCGGCGATCGCGAAAGTCGTGCGTCGCCGCATTCGCAGCCTGCAGGATTGCTACGAGAAAGAGCTGAAGCGAGACCCGAGCCTCGCGGGCAAGATCGAAGTCGAGTTCACAATCAACGAAGATGGGCGGATCGGAGAAGCGCTCGTCTCGAACAACACGATGGGCTCAGACGCCGTCGGCTCGTGCATCGTATCGCGGGTGCGCCGCTGGCGCTTCCCGGCGCCAGATGGTGGCAGCGTGACCGTGAACTATCCGTTCATCTTCACGCCTTCGAGCTGAGGGCGAAGGGGGTTCGGGGGACGAATGAGAGCTCAGCCGAAGAACTCGCGTGAGCTTCAAGCGTTGCTCGCCTCTAAATCATTTCTGGAATGGGCTAACAGGCACGCCGCGCTCCGCGAGAAGGTGCGCGAGGCGCGCATCGCCGAGCTTTCGGTCACAGGCGACCCCGCCGTGGAGATGATGTTCCGCGCAGGTGAGCTCGACGAACAAGCCGCCAAGTTTCACGCGGAGTACGCAGCAGTCGAGAATCAGTCCCTCGAAGCTCTCGCCGCCTACGAAAGCCAGCGCATGCGGGCCACGCAAAACTGGATGGTGTGGCACGCGGCGGAAAAGCGCGTGGAAGACGTTCGCGCAGAGATCAACGAGGTGAGTACGGAGCTCGAAGCGGAGAAGAAGCGCAACGGAGACGTCTCACGCCTGAGTGACCGGCTGGCTGAGCTCGCGAAGCAGCGCGACCAGCTCGCGATGGCCGCGGTCGAGGCCAAGGGAGAGAGCGACCGGCAATACGCTGAGCGTCTGAGACTCTGGGAGCTGGTGGAAGACTCCTGGCACCGCTCGCTCCGCGCCAACCTCGCCCGCTCCGAATACGCCTACCAGGCGCGCCGAAGCCGCTCGGAGGCGGAGGAGCTCTTCGCGGGTTCTGCGCTGGAGAGCACGCTGAGCGAGGAGGATGCAACGGCGGCGGTGGACAGAGAGGAGCGCGCCTACTTCGAGCACCTCGACGCCGGGCGTGACCTCTGTAAATGCGTGCTGATCGAAGAGTTTCTCTTCATCCCGATCACCGACGATTCGAAATGGGTGTGGTGCGTGCCGTTAGTGGATGAGCCGGACGAGTTCAATGTGCAGCTGACGCGGCTGGCGATCTATCAGATCGAGCGGGGCCGAGCGCTCGACTACATCGAGCCGGTGGCAGTCGCGGAGCTCGAGAGCTCCGAGGACGACGATCCGAGACTCGATGCGTTTTTTGGGGCAACGGCGAGCGCGGGGTGAGGTGAGATGCGCCCTAGTGTCACACTCGCCTCGCAGGTAAGATGAGTGCGGGAGAGGTGTCGCGATGGAGCTAGCGGAAAAGCGTGAGATCCTGGCGGAGTCGCCGCTGTTCGACAACCTTCTGCCCCCGGAGCTCACGATGTTGGCAGAGCTCTTTTCCCTGCGCGAGTTCGCGGCCGGAGAAGCGGTGTTCGATCAGGGCGAGGTCGGCAACACGCTCTACGTGATCGCCGACGGGGTCGCGGAAATCGTCAGTGATGGGGTATCAATAGCTGAGCTATCTGCGCCGCAGTTCTTTGGAGAGATGTCGCTCATCGATAAGGAGTATCGAAGCGCGACAGTCAAAGCGAAGAAGCCCTTGAAGATCCTCGAGCTCACCAACGAGAATCTTCACATCTTCGCCAAGCACTATCGGAACGGATTCACGTGGGTCGTCGTCAACATCGCTCGAGTGCTCAGTACGCGTTTGCGCGAGGTCAACAGGCGGCTGGCCGAGGCAAAATCTGCCTAGCCCTCGGGGCCGTACTCGCACTCCTTCCAGCGCTCGCTCGCGCCGACGTCAAAGACGGGTTTCCGGTCGCCAATCCGGGACGCGCCATGGCCAAAGGCGTCACCCTCGCGGATCTCGACCGGGATGGTGAGCTCGACATCGTCGCGGTCACCGGCGAGGGGTTCACGGTCGTGGGTGGCGACGGCAAGGCTTGGGACGGCTACCCGAAGGTACTGCGCGAGAGCGCGGACAAAGCCAAAAACAACTTCGACAACGCGCCGACCGTCTGTGATGTCGACGGGGATTCTCGTCTCGAGGTCGTGCTCGCCGGCAGCAACCAACGCCTCTATGCGGTCCGTGTGGACGGGAGCTATCTGAGCGGTTTTCCGGTGGTCCTCGATGGCGAGCCCAAGGGTGCGGTCGCGTGTGTGCCGGTCAAAGGCAACAAGGCAAACGAGCTGGCGTTGGTGACCGACGCGGGGAGTGTGCTGCGGGTGAGCTATCGCGGGGGCAAAGCGACACGGGTCGGCTCCGTGGCGGCCGGCGCCGAGTCTGGCGTTGCCGTGTCCGACCTCGATGGTGACGGCGCCATGGACTATATCGTCATCGGTGGCGACTCGCGTTTGGCGGTGTTCACCGCCGGGGGAAAGAAGGACTCGAAGCTCGACTACCGAATGGCCTTCCGCGTGAGCGGGACACCCTCCGTCGGCGATATCGACGATGATGGCCAGCCGGAAATCGTGCTGGCGAGCCAAGACTTCAAGGTTCACGCGGTTCGTCTGAGCGGCGAATCCCTCCCCGGTTTCCCCTACGCCACCGGATATCGACTCTACGGGGCCGCCGCGCTCGCTGACATCGACCGCGATGGCGTGCTGGATGTGGTGGTCGGGTCGGGTGACCGCCGACTGCACGTAGTCAACGGCAAAGGCGAGTCCTTGCCTGGATTTCCGGCGAAGGTGAACGGCCGCATCGCGGCAGAGGTGGCCGTGGGTGACCTCGACTTCGACGGCAAACCGGAGATTGCGGCGGTAACGGAGCGCGGCTCCATGTATCTCGTCAACAACGGCGGCAAGACACTCAAAGGCTTTCCTATGAGCCTCGGGGGAGAAAAGAGTGTGACGGCACCCGCGATGGGCGACATCGACGGCGACGGCGCGCCGGACCTCGTGGCCCAAGGAGGCGGCGGCGATATCTACGCCTACAGCATCGGGAAACGGGGCAAAGCCGAAGTCGCGGTCATCGATTGGGGGATGAGCGGCCACGATTCGGCCGCCTCCGGCCGCTACGGGCCGAACCCTGGACGGTTCAAGTCGCTCTCCTTCGACAAGGCCTCGGTGCTCACGACCGACGCACTCGTTGCGAAATACACCTTCTTCGATCTCGACGGCGATTCGGAGGGAAGCACGAAGCTGCGCTGGTATCGGAACGGCAAGCGTGTGCGGGAACTCGACGATCAGAAAGCAGTCCCTGCCTCGCAGACGAAGAAGCACGAGAAGTGGCGCTACACCGTTCAGGATGCAGATAACTTCGAGCGATTCGGAGAGGACGGTCTCTTGTCGGTAGTCTTTGAATCCTCTGAACTCGAGATCGCCAACACTCCGCCCACCGCCGCGGAGATCGCCTTCGGCCCTGCGGGCGCGAAGACGACGGACAAACTCGCGGTCACCCTGACGGCACCGAGCGCGGACGTCGACGGTGACGAGATCGTTTACCGCTACGGCTGGCTGCGCGATGGCGTCGCCGAGTCTCGTTTGAACAATCGGAGCACCGTCGACCCGCGCTACACCAAGAAGGGCGAGCTCTGGCGCGTGGTGGTGACGCCTTTTGACGGAGAGGTGGAAGGGGCGAGCACAAATGCGGTGCTGACAGTCCAAAACACGGTCCCGAGCGCGCCGCAGGTCGCTTTCAATCTCCCCGCGCCGAAGGTCGACGATGAAGTACAGGTTCTCGTAAAGAAGGCCGCTGTGGACGTGGACGGCGACGCCGTGAGCTACCGCTACCAGTACCGCGTCGGCGGTCAGGCGCTCGCACTCCCTCTCAGCTCAAATGTTGTTCCTTCCCGCACCCTTCACAAGCACGACGAGCTCGAGGTTCTCGTGACCGCCTGGGACGACGAGGCGCCGGGGGGCTCGAGCACGATTGCTCTGAAGGTGGCGAACACGCCGCCCGTTCCGCCGCAACACGTGATCTGGCCTCCAAAGCCGAAGACGACGGACGCCCTCGTGGTAGGGGTGCGCGCTCAGCCCGCTGACGCGGACCGCGATGCGATCACACTCGACTATCAGTGGCTGCTCGATGGAAAACCGGTAGACCAACCATCGGTTGTGCCGCCGGAGGCGACCCGCAAGGGGCAGAAGTGGACCGTTCGGGTCACGCCGCGCGACAATGAGGCCGCCGGGCAAACGGTGGAGGCGAGCACGGTGGTCGTCAACAGCGCCCCTGTTGCGCCGGTGGTCGTCCTCGACAAATACGCGTTCAAGACGACGGAAGCGGTCGTGCCCAAGCTGCAGAAGGAAGCGTTCGATGTGGACGGAGACCCGGTCACCCTGCGCTACGGGTGGCTGCGGGATGGCAAGCCCGCGGGTGTCTCGCCTACGACCGCGTCGCTGCCCGCCAAGGTCACGGCCAAGGGACAGAAATGGGAGCTGGTGGTTACGCCGAATGACGGGAGCGTGGACGGGTCTGCGGTGAGGGTGAGGTTCAGCGTGGAGAACACCGCACCGGTCCCGCCCAAGGTTTCCATGCTAAACACCGCACCCACCGTGCGCGACAGCGTCTCGGTACGCATTGATGCTCCCGCTACGGACGTCGACGGGGACCCGATCGAGTATCGCTACCGCTGGTTCCGAAACGACGAGGCGCTCGTAAAGTGGCCCACATCGAAATCGCTGCTGAAGGCTTTTGAGGCAAAGAAGGGAGACCGCTGGCGTGTCGAGGTGAGCGCGTTTGACGGTGAGCTCGAGAGCGAGCCCGCGCGCGTAGAGCTCACGGTGCAGAACCACCAGCCCGATCCACCGGCCGTGGCCGTGACGCGCCCCGCCCCCGAGCCGCGCAAGGTGGCAGCGAAAGGGAAGGCCCCGAAAGCGGCGCCGCTGAACACTACGGACGACCTCCACTGCGCGGTGACCAAACCCGCCCTCGACCCGGACAACGATCCGGTCTCTTACCGCTATCGCTGGTACCGAGGGGAGACGCTCGTCCCCACCGCCGCAGACCTCGAGCTGTTGCCCGCGACGATGACTGTGAAGGGCGAGAGCTGGGCGTGCGAAGCTCGGGCGTTTGACGGGGCCGAGCTTTCGAGTGCGACCCGCTCGGCCGCTGTGGCACTGGCGAACGCACCGCCGGGAGCACCGACGGTGAGCGTCTTTCCAACGGATGCGAAGACGAGCGACGATCTCGTCTGTGAGCTCGCCCGCCCCGCTGCGGACCCGGACTACGAACCGCTGACTTACACGTACCGATGGACGGTCAATGGCAAGGACGTCTCCAAGAAGGCCGCGGGAAATCGCGTTCCGGCCGCGGAAACGAAGAAGGGCCAGAGCTGGCAGTGCGAAGTGCGTGCCAGCGACGGAGAACTCAGCGGCCCCGTCGCTGCCGCGAGCGCCATGGTCGAGAACACCTCCCCGAGTGCGCCGGTCGTCAACCTCCTCACGCCCGCCTTCGCCGGCGAAGAACTCACTTGCGAAATCCAGGAGAAGTCCACGGATCCGGACGGAGACCGCATCCGCTACAGCTTTCGTTGGACCAAAGACGGGGTCGTTCAGAGCTTTGCCGACGAGTCGAATCAGGTCCCGGGTCGCTTGGTGAAGGAAAAGGACCTCTGGAAGTGCGAGGTGGTGGCCAGCGACGGTGTTTCGAGCGCAACGCCGGCCTACTCACCGGCGGTTGCCGTTCAGGCCGCTCGAATCGTCGAGGAAAAACGGGAAACCCGAGGCGACCGACAGAAACGCCGCCGCCGTCGCCGCCGCTAGTGCAGCGTGGGACGCCGGCAGAGACCCTGAGCGTCAGCAGCGCGCCTGACGCGGCGACGCGCTTCCATCAAAGGTGGCGAATCGGTGCGAAAGCGAAGGATGTCGAGGACCAAGCCGATCAACCCGCCGTCGGTTTTGGGGTCGTGCATCAGGACCTTGCTCGAGGCGTATGCCATTTGCTCGGCGGAGAACTCGTTGGTGACTCCGGTGGAAACGGCGTTGGTCTTTGAGTCCCAGGTCACGTAGCGACCGCGATAGGTGAATTGAAACCACTGCACAGCGGACTCGCGTTCCTCGTCGACGTCGACGAAGACGTCGAAATAGGGCTCTGGGCCGCGGTACCAGAAGCGGCGCCAACCCGAGGGGCGCCGTTTCACCATGCGCGGGTGAACCATACGGAGCGAGTAGGCGAGCTCGGCGGTGGGGTCTCCCGTGAGCTCTTCGGGCATTTCGACGACGAGTGGCGGATGCTCGGGCTCTGGCTCACGGGTCGCGTCGGTCTCAGCGGGCGCGTCCGTACCGCCGGCCGTACGCCGGAGCTTCGTTCCCAATTGCCGCACCCAGCTCAATTTCCTTGCGTCTCCCAGCTTGCCCCTGTGGGCCACGCGACTACACTTTCGGCGATCCCCGTTCCCAGCGCTGTGATTGGGGTCACAATGGCTGCTAGACCGAGAATTCCTCCCGCGCTCTGATTCTCAATTAAACTGAACCATTTCAGCCGCTTAGCGCCGATAGGCCGCTCCGCCGGCATCCAACGGATGTTTCTTCCTCATTTACAGTCTAACCTGCCCGAACCGTCCGCGCCCGTTGAATCGAAAGTGGCTGTCCTCCCGTCTATCGGGGAATCTGTAAAGGGGAGAGAGGCGACGAGGATCGAGATGAGACTGACGACGATAGCAGCGCTGTCGCTGGCTCTCGGCGCATGCGGCGGCAGCGAAGGTCCCGATGATTTTGGCGGAGTGGGCGGTAACAATCGAACCGAGCTCGACCGGCAAGTGCCGTCGATTCAGATCACCAACCCTGCCGACGGCGCGACAGCCGCCCGAGAGCCCATCACCGTCACCGGTCTCGCATCCGACGACGTCGCCTTGGATCGGATCGAAGTTCAGATCGACGGGGGGGCGTTTCAACTCGCAGCGGGACTCGACAACTGGAGCTTCGTTACGTCCGTTTTGACAGACGGGCTGCACAGCATCACAGCCCGTGCCACAGACGCGGCGGGCAAGACACGTGAAACGACGATCACAGTCACCGTCGGCGAGAACGGTGGAATCGACACGGAGCCACCGACGGTCACGGTGCTCGAACCGATGGAGGGAGCGGTGATCGGGGCCGGCCCCTTGAGTGTTCGCGGAACGGCTTCGGACAACGTCGAGGTCGCGAGCGTTTCCGTCGGCATCAATCTCTCGGGGCAGGTCACGGCGCGTGGGACCGATCTCTGGGAAGTGGACCTCGATGCGACCTTGCTCGACGAAGGACCTACGAATCTGCTGATCGTCGCGCGGGATACGTCAGGCAACAGCTCACCGCTAACCACCTTGACCATCAATGTCGACCGAGCGATTCCACAGGCCACGATCAGCGGTCCGGTCGCGCTGCTTTCGACGCGCCGGAGCGCCACGTTTAACGTGAGCGGCAGCGCCAACTACACCTATGCACTCGACGGTGGCACCTACGGTGACTCAATTCCAACGACGACACCGCTCGAGCTGAGCGGCTTGGAAGATGGGCTTCATCGCATCGACGTGCTCGGTCTCGATGAGGTGGGAGTCTCCCAGGAGACGCCTACGAGTTTCACCTGGACGGTCGATGCGACCGCGCCCACGGTGCAGGTCTCGGGGGCACCGAGCGCACCCACTCAGGCGATGAGCTTGTCTTTGGTGGTGAGCGAGGCTGAGTTCTACCGCTATCGCCTCGACGGGGGGCCTTATGGCGACATCATCGCCGCCACCGAGCCCCTGACCCTCAACGGTCTCAGCGAAGGTGGCCACCTGGTAGAGGTGAAGGGGCTCGATCCGCTCGGCAACGAGCAAGAGGAGCCGACCCTCGCCGCGTGGGTCGTAGACACGACCCCGCCGTCGACGCCGATCTTAATCGACGTGCCTCCTTCGCTGACGCAGGCGAATCGGGTCGACATTCCCGTCGCGGGAGCGGGAATCGACCAGTATACGATCAGCGTCAACGGCGGGCCCGAGTCTGACCTGAATGCCCAGCTCCTGATCACGCTCGACGACTTCGATGTCGGTGAGCAGACCTTGACGGTCACGGGCTACGACCCCGCGGGCAATGTCGGCCCTTCACGTATGGTCACCTGGGAGGTCACGACCGAGCCGGTGCCCACCCTGGACGTGCAACCGCCGCCAGAAGTGAGTGGCCCAGAGGTTATGTACGAGGTCAGCGGCATCGACTTTGCGAGCTATGAGTATCAGGTGGATCCGCCGAGCGCCGCACCGAGCGCATGGACTGCTGCGAGCTTTGGTCCGCTGGTGTTGGACCTCACGAGCTTTGCCGTGTCGCTCCCGGGAGAATGGCAAATCCGCTTCCGTTATCCCGCGGGAGCGGTAACGGTCGACACGTTCCTCGTCGACGTGACGCCGGTGGGCGCTGTGCTGACCAACACCCCGCCACGCCCGACCAATCGGCTCGACATCGCGGTGCGTGTCGGCGGGTCGGAGGTGGTCGAGTACACGTACTCCCTCGACGAAGGGCCGCTCCAAGGGCCGGACGAGGTCTCCACGGTGATCACGGAAGCGGGCCTGATTCCCGGTCTTCACACCCTCGACGTCTATGGAATCGATTTCGCCGGAAACATCGCCCCGAGCCCGACGTCGATCGATTGGACGATCAACGTGACGCGTCCCGTCGCTGCGCTCACCGGTGCGCCCGCTTCGCCGACGACCCAAACCTCGGCGAGTCTCAACGTCGGGGGCTTGGGTGTTGCCGCCTATCGCTACCGCATCAACGGAGGTGAGATCGGCGATCCGCTTGCCGTTGCGGACCCGATCGTCCTCACGGGCCTCGCGCCCGGGATCTACAGTGTCGAGGTCTTCCCCGAGGACGTCGTCGGTAACGTTGGAGACCCCACCCAAGCGGTGTGGACGGTCGTCGATTAGGCGACTCTAGTCACTTTGGGTCGAGTCTGCTCGTCCGCCGGTCCCTCGGTCTAGAAGACTCCGTCCGCTTTCATCTTGCTGAGGGCACGATCCATCGCGGTGACCGTCGAGTCGATCTGCGTTTGCTGATGCGTGATCGAGAGGAAGCCGACCTCGAAGGCACTCGGAGCGATCGCGACGCCTTCGTCGAGGAGGTTTCGGAAGAAGGCACCAAAGCGGCTCGCATCTCCCTGCTTGACCTCTTCATAGCTCCGGGGTGCGGCGGTGGCGCCTTCCTTGAACCAGATCCCGAACATCGAGCCGATCCGGTCGACGCGCGCCGGATTTCCGTGCTTCTTCAGCACGTCGGCGATGCCCGCCTCGATCGCTTCGCTCGCGCGTTCGAGCTCGTCGAAGAAGCCGGGCTGCGCGATGCCGTCGAGGGCTGCGGTGCCGGCGGCCATGGCGAGGGGATTCCCGGAGAGAGTACCCGCTTGATACACCGGTCCGACGGGGGCGACGTGATCCATCAGATCCAGCCGACCGCCGTAGGCCCCCACGGGCAGACCACCGCCGATCACCTTGCCGAAAGTCGACAGGTCTGGGCGGATCCCGAGGCGCTCCTGTGCGCCGCCCCGGGACAGACGGAATCCGGTCATGACCTCGTCGAAAATCAGGATCGTACCGTGTTCATCGCAGAGCTCGCGCAGCTTTTCGAGAAAGCCAGGCAGTGGCAAGACGAGACCCATGTTCGCGGCGACGGGCTCAACGATGATCGCGGCGATTTCTTTGCCCTTTTCCTTCATGGTCGCGCTGATCGCTTCGATGTCGTTGTAGGGGAGGGTCAGCGTGTCGGACGCGGCGCCGTCCGGAACTCCCGCGCTCCCGGGTATGCCGAGGGTTGCGATCCCGGACCCCGCCGACTCAGAGAGGAAGGCGTCGGCGTGCCCATGGTAGCAGCCGGCGAATTTGATGAACTTCGCTCGGCCGGTGGCACCGCGTGCGACACGCACCGCGCTCATGGTCGCTTCCGTGCCAGAGTTGACGAAGCGAACTTTCTCAACCGACGGAACCGCCTCGATCACGCGCTTGGCGAGCTCGACCTCGCGGCCCGTGGCCCAACCAAAGCTCGTCCCCTCGCGTGCGGCGGACTGAACCGCCTCGACCACCGTCTGCGGGGCATGTCCCATGATGAGCGGACCCCAGGACAAGACGTAGTCGATGTAGCGATTGCCGTCCGCGTCGTAGATGTAAGGGCCTTCGCCCTTGGCGATGAAAATCGGCTCTCCCCCCACCGCTTTGAATGCGCGCACCGGTGAGTTGACGCCGCCAGGAATGACCGCGCTCGCGCGGTCGAAGAGTTGCTTGCTACGATCGTGCTTCATCATGATGTCCTCCCCATAGCTGGTGCCGTGATCTCGTTCGCGATTCGAGAATCAGAGGTAGCGATCCGCGCCCTGACCCATGAGCTGGTCGTAGACGGTCTCGAGCACTTCCTCGTCCGCGGCCCCTCTTGCTTCGGCGGTGAGTCGTTCGCTTCCATCGGGCGCGGCGACGAGAGCGAAGAGCTCGATGGTGCCGTCCTGAACCTGGGCGTGAGCGCCGAGGGGCAAATGACAGCCGCCACCGAAGCGCGCGAGTAGGGCACGTTCGAGGTCGACGCCGCGCGCCGTGCTCGGCCGGTGCATGTTCGAGGCCGCCTCCGCCACTCGCTCGTCGCCTGTGCGGATCTGGACCGCGAGTGCCCCCTGGGCGGGTGCGGGACACATGTGGCGCACGTCGATCGGTAGAAAGCGAAGCGAAGGCTCGGAGTCGAACAGCCCGAGCCGGCGCAGCCCCGCCTCGGCGAGTACCACCGCGTCGAGCTCGCCTGAGCTCGCCTTGCCCATGCGCGTAGGCACGTTGCCCCGAATGTCGACGAGCTCGAGGTCCGGACGCAAAGACTTGATCGCGGCCTTGCGCCGCAAGGAGCTCGTACCAACCGTCGCACCTTCTGCGATCCCGAACGGCCGTTCAGTGTCCACCTTGTTGTCGCGGACGACGAGCGTGTCGCGCACGGGGGCTCGCTCGGGCACCGCGGTGATCGTGAGCCCCGGGACGAGCTCGGTGGGGAGATCCTTGTAGGAATGGATCGCGAGGTCGACGTCCTTCCCGAGAAGTGCCGCTTCGATCTCCTTGGTGAAGAAGCCTTTGCCTTCGACCTTGTCGAGGGTGAGGTGTTGGATCGCATCGCCCTGCGTTTTGATGACGATAATCTCGCTGTCGCCCTTCAGGTGGTCTCTCACGTAGTGGGCCTGCCACATGGCGAGGTCGCTGCCGCGCGACCCGATTCTGATGACGCTCATTCCTCTCCCTCGTGGCGCGCGGTGACCGTAGTTCCGATCCCTCCGCGTACCCAGAATTTTCCCTCGACGGTCATC
Organism: uncultured Bdellovibrionales bacterium; assembly: GCA_964468125.1. GTDB lineage: Bacteria > Myxococcota > XYA12-FULL-58-9 > XYA12-FULL-58-9 > CAYXVF01 > CAYXVF01. The sequence goes on from CAYXVF010000002.1 coordinate 117,886, forward strand.
GACCGCGGCGCGGTGGCGGCGACGAGATCGTCCAGGATGCGATTGGTAACCGCCTCGTGAAAATGTCCCTCGTTGCGGAAGCTCCAAAGATAGTTCTTCAGACTCTTCAGCTCGACGCAGGTTGCGGCCGGGATGTAGCGAATGGTGATCGTCGCAAAATCCGGTTGGCCGGTCAGAGGGCAGATACAGGTGAATTCGGGGCAGTCGAACTCAATCGTGTATGGCCGTTCGGGCTTCGGATTTGGGAAGGTCTCGAGATTCTTGGTCGGTTCGCTGGACACAGGTGCCTCCGGCCTCACCCTATAGCGGCCGCGGGGGGGACAAGGAAGGCCCCCTCGGCCGTTCTTGTTTTCCTCGAGGGGCCCGCCATGCTGATGCTCTCCACGCGCGATCGTTGGTGGATGAGCCAGTGCGACGCGCTCCTGCAGGCCGAAGGGATCGAGGGGCGCTGGCTTCTGGTCGATTCTGCGCTGGTCCTCGACGTGCCCGCGAGCGAAGTGGAACGGGTGGCCGTCGCCCTCTCTGGGCTCTGGGGGGAAGACCGGCAGCGAGCCTTGGCCCGGCGCCGCCTGTCGGAGCTGCCGCGCCGGCCTTTGTGGCTGCAGACCCCCTTCATTTTGGGCTTGGGGATCGCTGCGCTTCTGCTGCTGTTTTTCGCGCTCACCGGCGGCCGCGTTCAAGGCAGCCCCTGGTTTCTGGACGGTCGCCTCGCGCGCGAGGACTTCTTCGCCGGGCAGTGGTGGCGCGCGGTGACCGCCGCCACCCTCCATGCGGACCTCGAGCACGTCGCCGGCAATGCGGCCTTCATTTGGATCCTGGGGTGGGGGGTCGCCGAGCGCTACGGTGAAGGAATTGCCGCCATGGGTTGGCTTCTGACCGCGTTTCTCGGCTTTCTCGTGAGTCTCGGCGTCACGGACGTGCAGCTCACGGTGGGTGCTTCCGGCGGTTTGTTTGGGCTCCTGGGTATGGCTGCGGTCCACGCGTTCAAGGTGCGGGACCGGGACGGCATTGGGCGTCGCGAGCAGCTGCGCACCCTAGGCAGCGGTGTGCTGCTCCTCGCCTTCACCGCCTTCAGCCCGGGGTCGAACATCGCCGCGCACGTGGGGGGATTCGTCGCCGGGGCTTCGCTCGCCGTCGCGCTTCCGGCAAGACCGGTCACGGTTGGGCCCCAGCTCATCGCCGGGGGCCTGACCGCGGTTCTCGTGTACGTCTCCTGGGCCCTGGCGGGCGCAAGAGCTTTTTGAACTGCGCCCAGCATCGTCTACCATCCCCCTGACGTGATCTTCTCCTGCCCATCGTGTGGCGCATCGCACTTCAAGCCCGACGCCGAGGTCGAAACCGGTACGGATGTCGTCTGCCGGCGCTGCCGCCATGAGTTCAGGGTCAACCTCGATGGGGTGATCGAACCGGCGGCGAGCGCGGACGACGCGGAAGCCACCACGGCCGATGCAGCGGGGAGCGCTTCGGGCGGCTCGGGCATCGAAAGCTCGGAGACCATGATCATGGACACGAGCAGCCTGAGCGCCCCGGGTATCACCGCGGCCGGGTTGCCGGACGATGGCTCGACGGCGGTGAGTCACGGGTTCGCCGACGACGGTGAAACCCGCGCGGACCTCCCGGCGATCGAATCGATCCCACCGGCGGATGGGTTCGGTGACACGAGTACGGACGTCGCACCTGGCCTCGACGCCCTAGAGAGCGGCGGGCCGTTCCCCTCGTCGATGGATTTTTCTCCCACCGGCGGAGATACCATGGCGCTCGAGGCCGTGGGACAACCGGAGCCGCCTCCTGCCGATTTTCTCGGCGGTGAAACCGAGGCGATCGAAACGCACGGCGTGGGTCTCACCGATCTTCCCGACGCGGGTGTCCCCGATCTCGAGAGCGTTCCCGGCGGGCCCGATCCGAGCGCCGGCCCTCTAGCCTCCCCGGAGCCCTTCGAAGCTTCCGAGGCGAGCGAGCCGCACCAGGATCCCCTTGCGCCCGAAGCAGCGGGGGTTTCGCCGGAGCTGCTACAGGCCCGGGACGAGGCCCGCGGCGGAACGGTCGCCGACGACGAGCTTCCGGCAGACCTCGGCCTGCCCCCGGCGTCTCACGAGGATTTCGACGACGACCTCACCGGCGTGTCCGAGGCATTGCCGTCCGAGGGGCACACTCCTTCTACCGGGGCGAAGACCAAGCAGCGCGCGCAGCGAGCCTTTGCGACCGCGCAGCACTCCGCTCAGGAGATGGCAGCGGTGTTCATGAAGCAACCGCTCGGGGTTCGCATTGCTACTGGCTTGGCGATTCTGACGTTGATTGTGATCGCGACCGTGATTGTGACGAGCTTCGGACCGCGCGGGCCCTACGCGCAGTGGGTGAAGTTCGACGTCTCTCTTCGCACGGGCCCGGGAGTGGGCGACGGATACAGCCGCATCGACAGTCTTCCAAAGGGCGCGGAGGTGACCGCCTACGAGGCCACGACCAACTTCATGCTCGTGCGCGACGCGTTTGGTCGCGTGGGGTATGTCACAAAAGAGAGCTTGGGCGACGTACCGCCGGTGCCCGACCCCAAGGAACCCTTCGCCGACTGCCGCCAATCACCGATCGAGACCAACCTAGAACCTTGCCAGACGCGGGCACGCTCGCAGCTCGACCGTTGTGAAGCAGGCTGCGACGGCAAACCGTGCATCGACGGTTGCGCCACTCAGTTCACCGACTGTATGGCCGGGTGCGAAACACGACTGGTCGTAGTGGAGGAAGCGCCTCGAGTCGCCGAAGCCGAAGGAGAGATCGAGCCCCAGACTGAGTCTGAACCCGAACAGAAAGAGCCGGCGGAGATCGATTCGCCGATCGAGGAGGCGGGCAACGGTGAAGTACGGGAAGAAACCTCCGAGCCTTCCGAAAAGAAGAAGAAACGCAACCGCAAGAAGCGCCGCCGTCGCAAACGGCGGTGAGTGTCACTCCCCGAGCTGGTCCATCACGCCGTTGACGTAGACACGCGTCGCGTCTTCCTGAATCCTCGCGCCCAGGTCCTTGAGTCGCTCGCGAAGCAGGGCGCCGTTTGCGAGCCGGCTTTGCGCGATGAGGCTCGAGAGCTGACCGAGGGACTCGCGGACGACTCTCTCCTCCGGGTGTTGGAGCAGCTTCATGAGAACGTCAGGTTCGTCGGGCAGCTGGTGATGAGCCATGAACGCGTCCCCCGCTTCGCGGATCTCTTCCGGGCCCGAGGCGATGCGGAGCCGTTCGAGGCGAAGCCGGTATTCGGAAGGGCTCCGTCCATTCGAGCGGCGGGGGCTCGCAAAGACGCGCTCCCGCGGGGCGCCCAAACGGTTCATCCGTGGCGGGGGCCGCTCCGAGCTCTTAGATGGCGTGCTGGAGTCACCAAAGAGCGCATTGAGTTTCTTGAGAGAATCTGCCGCCTCTGGCGACCGGGACTCGTCCTCTGACATGCTCAAAAACACCTTGCGCGGACGTACGCCGCACTCTTCACGCGTCACTGCGCGTGTCGCCCTCAATCGTCGTCTTTCCCCGGCGGCCGCTGGGACAGCCTGTAGGAGAGCTCCCCTGTAGTCTATTTGGTGGTGTGGAGCGCGAGGCTCGCGAGAGCCCGTCTCCAAAATTCTACCATCGACTATCGGCGGCCGCTACGGCCGCGTTCACTCGTTGTCGCCTTCCGGCTCGAGATTTCGCAGGCGACGCTCTACCGTGTCTCGGAGCGTGTCGAGCATTTTGGTCGCGTCCCCGAAGATTTCACGGCGCGCCTGGCTGTGCTCCCGGTCGCGAGGCGCATCGCGTCGGGTTTCGCGTTCCATGGCGTCGAGCGCGGCGATGGCCCGATCGAAGGCCCGAAGCAGAAACTCATCGACCGATTTCTGCACCTCCGGGGCGATCGATTGGGGGGTGGGGTGGCGTTTACGGGTCAACCCCGGCGAGCGCGGCCGCCGCCCCGTACGCCGCGAGCTGCTCGCCTTCTTCTTCTTCTTTGCCGTCGTTGAGCGTGTGCCGGCCTTCTTCTTGCTCTTGCGGGTCGCCTTGCTCGGGGTCACAGGACCGCTCGCTGCGGGTTTGCCCTTCGGCTTGCTGATGCGGCTCGGGGTAGGGGCGGTGCGGTGCGCACGCGAGCCCTCGCCAGCGCGGCGCTTGCTCGTCGTCTTCTTCTTGGCGGTCTTTCTTCGTTTGCGCCCTTCGCCGGGGGGCTTCTCGCCGTCACGCGCCATCGCAAGCGAAGTATAACCGTCAAATACGACGAAAGTGCATGCGATGGATCGGCTGCCTGTGCTTGTCGCCGTGGTGGATCTCCCTCTCGGTCGGGATCCCGGTCGTGCTCGCCGTCGCGAAGCCGCCGTTCGCGTCGAGATTCTCGAATGACTCGTGCGCGTCGACGAGAGCCAGAATCTCCTCGGCGACCGGCTGGTAGTCGCTCATCGCGTGGAGCTCACCGCCCACTTCCAACCGCGATGCGAGCACGTCGAGGAGCTCGTCCTGCACCACCCGCCGCTTGTGGTGGCGCTTTTTGAACCAGGGGTCCGGGAAATTGATCGACACGAAGGCGAGGGTGTTCGCCTCGAAGAGGGTGGCGAGGTGAAGATTGGCGTTGGCGACCAGGGCGTGGACGTTCCTCAGGTTCTCCTCCCGCGCATCTTCCAGCACCCGGTCGACGAGGTGGTCGCGGATCTCGAGGCCGACGACGTTCCACTCCGGATGGGCGCGGGCCAGCCGGAGCACGAAGAGGCCGCGGCCGAAGCCAATGTCCACGGCAAAGGGCGCGTCTCGCCCGAAAATCGCCCGCCAGTCGGGCTGCTCGAGCTCCCTCCGGACGGAGAACGGGTTGCCGTGAATGCGATGTCGGTGACCTTTTCGGCGGCTCATGTCTCGTCCCAGGGAAGAAACGCGGCGGCGTCGAGATCGTCGCCACCGATGAAGGCGAGCACCATGCGCTCGAAGCCGAGCGCGATCCCAGCGCTCGGTGGCAGCTGCGCGAGCGCGTCGAAAAAGCGCTCATCGATCGGATAGTCCGCTTGCCCCTGAGCCCTCCTCAAAGCACGGTCCGCGACGAAGCGTGCGCGTTGCTCGGCGGGATCGACGAGCTCACCGAAGCCGTTCGCGAGCTCCATGCCGCAGAGGTAGAGCTCGAAGCGCTCCGCCACCCGCGGGTCCGCCGCTGAGCTTTGGGCGAGCGACGCCAGGGGCGCGGGATAGTGGGTCAGAAAGACCGCTCGACCTTCGCCGGCCAGGGCCGGCTCGACCCGGTCGAGAAAGACTCGGTGGAACAGGTCGTTCCAGCTGTCATCGGGGGAAATCGCGAGTCCGAGGGCGCGTACGCGCTGGATGAGGGCGCCGTGGTCGAAGTGCTCGAGGATCGAAAAACCCGCGTGCGCCCGGAAGGCGTCGTCTACGGTGAGCTCCTCGAAGCTCAGGGCGATCTCTCGGCCTCGAAACCGCGGAAGCCGATCGACGCGCTCAGCGCAGGCGCGCAGGAGCCGTTGGCAATCGTCGACGAGCGCCCGCCAGTCGGCGTCGCGCCGGTACCACTCGAGAATGCGAAACTCCGGGCGATGGGTGGGCGAGTGGTCGCCATCGCGAAAGGCCGGAGCGAGCTGGTAGATGCGCTCAAAACCGCGGGCGAGGAGGCGCTTCATCGGTAGCTCGGGCGAGGTTTGCAAAAAACGTCGTTGGGCGCGGTCCTGGCGGTGCAGCGTGACCGCAGGGGCTTCGATGTAGGGCTCGGGAGCCGGGGCCGTGAGGGCGACAGGCGTATCGACCTCGAGAAAGCCCTCGCCGTCGAAGTGTGCACGCACTGCCTTCAGGAGGGCGACGCGCAGCTCCATGCGTTCCCGGTACTCCACGCGCGCTTCCTTTCAAAAAGCGGCGAGGCAGCCAAGGTTTTACCTGCCCCGCTGGCTCAAAGGCCGCGCCTAGCGTTAAGCTAGAGCCCATGTCCCTTCCGACCCATTTGCGCGAGTGGCGCGACACGATCGAGACGATTGCCCGCGAGTACGGCCTCGACTTCTTCGACATGGTTTTCGAGATGGTCGACGTCGATCAGATGAACATGCTCGCGGCCTACGGTGGCTTCCCCACGCGCTACCCGCACTGGAAGTTCGGCATGGAGTACGGCCGGATGGCGAAGACCCACGAGTACGGTCTGGGTCGGATCTACGAGCTCGTGATCAACAATGACCCCTGCTACGCCTACCTGATGGAGGCGAATATGGACGTGGACCAGAAGATCGTCATGGCCCACGTCTATGGCCACTCAGATTTCTTCAAGAACAACTTCGCCTTCGCCCACACGAACCGAAAAATGGTCGACACGATGGCGAACCACGGCACGAAGGTTCGCCGCTACATGGATCGCTACGGCGTGGAGAAGGTAGAGAGCTTCATCGACCAGGTGCTCTGCGTTGAGAACCTGATCGACGTGCAGTCTCCCTATATCAAGCGCCGACCCGACACACGCGAAGAGGTCGACCCGGATGCGCCGCTCGAGGACGTGCCTCGCCTCAAAGTCGAGCGCTCCTACATGAACAAGTACATCAACCCGGACGAATACATCGAAGAGCAGCGCAAGCGCATGGAAGAAGAACGTGAAGCGGAACGCCGCCGCTTCCCTGAGCGACCTGAGCGCGACGTTCTCCTCTTCATGCTCGAGCACGCGCCCCTCGAAAACTGGCAGCGCGACATTCTCGCGATGCTGCGCGAGGAGGCCTACTACTTCGCGCCCCAGGCTCAGACCAAGATCATGAATGAAGGCTGGGCCAGTTACTGGCACGCGAAGATCATGACCGAACGGGTGCTCGACGACACGGAGATCATCGATTTTGCGGACCGGCACTCGGGCGTGATGGGGGTGAGTCCCGGATCCTTGAATCCCTACAAGCTCGGGATCGAGCTCTTCCGCGACATCGAGGAGCGCTGGAACAAGGGCCGCTTTGGCAAAGACTACGAGGAGTGCGACGACCTCACCGCCCGGCGAATGTGGGACAAAGGCACGGGCCTCGGTCGGGAGAAGATCTTCGAGGTGCGTCGCCATTACAACGACGTCACCTTCATCGACGAGTTCCTAACCCTCGAGTTCTGCAAGGAGCACAAGCTCTTCACATACGCCTACAACAAGAAATCTGGGGATTGGGAGATCGAGGCCCGCGAGTTTCGGGCGATCAAAGACAAGCTCCTCACCTCGATCACGAACATGGGTCAGCCCTTCATCCAGGTGATCGACGGGAATTTTGAGAATCGTGGTGAGCTGCTGCTCAAGCACAGCCACGAAGGTGTCGATCTACGTGACGACTACATGCGTGACACCCTGGTGAACCTGTGTGCGATGTGGACCCGGCCCGTGAACATTGTGACCCGGCGCGACGAGCGGCCGGTGATCGTCGGATTCGACGGCCAGGACTTCAGCGAACGGGAAATCGAGCCGTCGGTCTAGGCGTGACCCCGGTTCGTCGTATAGGGCGATGGTGGGGTATGTCGGACACGGATGTAGTTGACGAGACGGTTCTGTGTTGGAACCGCGAGGCGGCTTGCCGTACCATCGACGAGTCCGCGTTCGTGCTCCTGCACAGCCGGATGGTGAGCTTGAATAGCGTTGGGTCCTTCGTCTGGGAGAAGTTTGCGGAGGCCCAATCGGTAGCAGATGTGGTGAATGCCGTGGTCGCAGAGTTCGACGTAGATCACGACACCGCGCGGGCCGACGCCCTGACCTTTATACGCACGCTGGTGGAGAAGGAAATGCTGGTCCGCGTCTGAAGCGCGGCCGGTCTTTCGAGGAGTTTGTGATGTTGAGCGGGTGTTTCAGTTGGAAACGTCGAGGGCGAATCTTCGCGATCGGGACTCTACTCGGTTCGATCGTCGGGTCGGGATGTGGCTGCGGGAAGAGTGACGGAAACGGAAACGTTCCGACCGTTGACGAGCTCAACGTCCAAATCATCGCCCCCGCGCCAGATGTCGAAACGATCACCTCCCAGGACGACATCAATCCGACCGACGGGATTCAGTACAACGTGATCGCAAACGTCGGCGCCGGCGGCAACGGGCAAACCTTCGTGCTCACCAACAGCGAGCAGACCGACGGCAGCGGTGCGCCGCTCACGGTCTCGGCCGTCGCCTCCGGCGGGCAAGTGACCTTCAGCGGTTACACGTTGCCCGAAGGGGAAGCGGTGACTCTGAGAGTCGTCGAAGAGGGGTTCAGTGGCAGCGACTGTGCGGCTTCAAATCGATGTGACGAGACCACGGTCCGCGTGGTGGAGAGCTTCTGCGAGTTCTTCGCGCCGGAGAACGACGCGGTGCTCACCAACAACGACGACTTGGGCGACCCCACGGATCTCTCCGTGCCGTTTCAGACCAACGTTCTGGTTGACTGCTTCGGAATCGAAGACACGGACAATGTGACTCTGAGGGTCAACGGGGGCCGCGCGCTCGTCGCCCAGCCGGGCCCGGACGAGCTCGAGGTCAAGCGCGTGACCTTCAACAGAGTAGCCCTCGCCGAAGGGCCGAACATTCTGACGGTGGTGCCGAAGACCGACGCGGACGGCGAGAACCCGCAAGGTGCGCCTTCGTCGATCACCGTCACCGTCGACACGGGCCGCTGCAGTGTCGCGCTCTTCCCGGCGGACGGGAGCCGGATCTTGGCGGACAGCGATCTGGACCTCGACCCGATCAACGGCATGCAGGCCCAGATCGACGTGGTTACCAACTGCGCGGAGAGCTCGACGGTGGAGCTTCAACTCCAGGCCCCGGGGGAGAGCGGTTTCACGCCGCTCGGCTTGACCCCGTCGAGCACGCAAGCCGACCCGGACGGCACCCGCTTCCGCTTCGACTCGGTCAACCTGCCCGAGAGCGTGAATCCCTTCGACGTCGTGCTCCAAGCGCTCGTCACGGAGAGCGGTGGCGGCCAGGAAGGCGCCTCGGTGCCGTCGGCGTATTGGGTGGATTCATTGGTTCCGGTCCTCGTTCAGACCGCGCCGGGCCAAGATGCCTGTTTTGGTCCCGCGAGCGACGTGGACCCGGGCACGGACGGCATTCAGGTCAACGGTTTCGGCTCCACCAGCGGGTCCGGTGATGGCTCGGAGGTTTGGGTCCGTGCGTTTAACGACGAGAACCCGCCGATCAGCTGCGCAACCGACGCGGAGTGTTCCGATGGTCTGCGCTGTCGCGCGGAGTTCTGCCGCGCGGTCACCACCGTCACCGGCGGCATCTTTACGTTCCAGAGCCTCACTCTGCCGGCGGGGGTCACGACCGTCGAATATGTCGCCACGGATCGGGCGGGCAACCAGACGACGCCCGAAGAGGTGACACTCACAGTTTTCGACGTTGGGCCCGAGGTCAGCATTTCGGTTCCGAGCGACGGCGCACTCCTCGGCCCGGCCAACGACGCCGATGGCAGCACCGCCGGTGTTCAGCTCACCGCCGAAATCGCGATCACGAACGAGAGCTTCGCGAGCAACGGAACGTTCACGATCTCCGGCCAGTCGCCGGTCACCTTTGACCCGAGCACGGCCGTGAGCGGCGTGGTGAGCGTCCCGATTTCCCTGCAAGACGGTGCCCGCTCGCTCCGAGCCCGAGTCGAGGATTCCTGCGGCGAAGAAGTGGCGAGCGATCCGGTGAACGTGTCGGTCGACTCGACCCCGAGCGAGGTCGTGGTTCGGGGCTTTGTGGGACCGCTCGCGGAGCGCAACCGCATTGCGGACGGGGGCGGGACCCAGTCCGCGACCGTGGACCTCGACGTCGTGGTGGGCCTCGCGCAGGCGGATCGCACCGTGACCATCACTCGATTCTCCGCAGTGGACACGAGCGACGGACGGGTCTGCTCCGGTACTGGCACGCCGATCAGCACGAACACTGTCGTGGGGACGAGTGAAGGTTTGCTCGAGAGCGGGGTTTCCCTCAATGAGGGCGTCAATTGCTTCACCGTCGACAGCGACGGCGGTTTCGGCGTGGCGAGCGAGGTCTACGTGGTGCGCCGGGTCACGGCTGCGCCGACCCTCACCTTCTCCGATCCGGTGGACAGCTCCGTGTTGGACATGGACTCCGACGGCGGCGCGACCCCCGAGTTCAACTACGACGTGTCCCTCGCCTTCGGCGCCGCGTCGCCGCTCCCCGGCACGGTCTCTTTGTCGATCGCCGACGGCGCCGGCAGCCCGGTGAATGTGGCGCAAACCGCGACCGCCGCTGACGACAGCACCGTTCTCTTCAACGACGTCTCCCTGCCCGCGGGTCCTCTACAGCTCAGCGCGACCTTCACAGATAGCGCGGGCAACGAGAGTACCGCCGGGCCGATCGATGTCATGGTGAACAACGGCGCTGGGCCGCAATTTGCGATCCGCCTGCCGGAAGCCGGGAGCCTCAACGCCCGCAGCACGGGGACGGTCGACGTCGAGCTCGTCGACCTCGGCTCTCCTATCACTACGAATCTCACCTGCGACCTCACGGTCAACGGAACCGACGCGAACAGTCCAACCGCCTGGGCGGATACCGCGACCCCGCTGACCCTTGCCGCGACCGTCGGCGAAGGGATCGTCACGATCGTCGCCGACTGCGACGACGGCAACGCGGTTGGCTACTCCCAGGCGGTGAGCTTCGAGGTCGAGGACGACGTGCCAGCAACGCCGGTGCTCACCAACGAGCCCCTCGATACGCCAGGACGTCTCGTCTTCGACGCCGCGCCCGGAGCTGCCTTCGTCAACTCGCTCACCGAGGATCAGAGCGGCGCGCCGGGGCTGCAGCACGACATTCGCCTCGAAGTCGACACGGGCGCTCTCTCCATCGAGGATTGGACCGCCGAGCTCGTCGTCGATCTCCCGGACGCGACTCAGTTGACCTATAGCGTGCCCCTGAATGCGGGCAGTCCAGCGAGTGCGGTCTTCTCGTCAGTGGAGTTCGGCGCAGACCCAGGGGCCATCTCCTTCACCGCGACCATCATCGATTCCATCGGTCGCCGCTCTTTGTCAGCCACGGCCACCTTGACGATCGATCGCGAGCCGCCGGTCTTCGTGCAGACAGCGCCGGACCCGGGACAGGCACTCTTCACCCGAGAAGACGACGAGACCGCGGATTTCAGCTTCGTCGACTTGACGTTTACCTATAACGCGGACGTCGCGGATGACGGCCTCGAGGCGCGGCTCGAGATCATTCCTGCGCCGCAGGATCTCGATCCGGCTGGTCAGGTCTTCACCGCGACGGTCAGCGGCGGTGTGGCGAATTTCGGCCGCATCCCATTCGAGGATGATTTCTTCTCCGCGGTCGCGACCCTGACCGATGACGCGGGCAACACCGTGCAGCGCACCCAAGACTTCGAGGTGCGGAGCCTCACACCGCGGGTGCAGTTCAGCATTCCGGACGCGCCTGCGCTTCTCAACGGTACGGATGACAGTGCCCCAGGGACCCCCGGCTTCCAGGGTGAGTTTCGAGCCGAGATCTCCGGCCTCGAGCCGGGCGCGACGGTGCGCGTGTGCTCGACGCTCGATCCTACGGGCGGGAGCGGGGTGCCGTGCGAATTCGGTACCGCCGAGACGGGCACCGACAGCGTGGGAGGGGGGACCCTGGGTGAACCGACGCTCCGTGGCTTCGTCGTGGCGAACGGTTTTTCGGCGGGGGCGCTCAATCAGAGCTCCGCATTCTTTGGTGCGGTCGCTCTCGCGCAGGGCGAGCAGTGGATTCACTTCGAGGCCGAAGAGGCGGATCTCGATCCGCAGGTCTCGTCGCGATTCTTCCGGTTTGTTGTCGACTCCGAGGGGCCGGTCGTCACCGGCTTCACGTTCCCGCAGAACGACACGGGCAACGATCCGACGGGTGAAATCGCCCTCGCGGCGAGCGAGGGTGCGGTCGAGTCGGGAGAGCTCCGGACGCCGGTGAGTGTCACCGTGACGGGAGCCGAGGACGGCGCGCCGGTGGAGATCCTGACCTCTATCGGGGCGGACCCGATCAATGCCACCTCGGCAACCCTGAGCGGTGGTAGCGCGACCTTCGACATCTTGCTCTCGCCAGGGGCGCAGCTGGTGACCGTTCGCGTCGCGGACGCGGCGGGTAATTTCAATAACGTGGCGGCGGACGTCGTGGGCCCGAAAGCGCTGATCGTGGATTTGGCGGCGCCGACGGCGAATCTTCCCGAGCCAACGCTCAATCCTTACTCATCGCTGAACGGGAGCATCGACCTCGGGGCGACGCCGGACCCGGCCGACGACCGGCTCCTCCTCGATGCGGGAGTTGGGGTCTCGATCCAAGTCAACGACGACCAGGATCTCGACGATGGAACGATCGTACTGCGATCCTTCTCCGATTCGGGGCGCACCGCGCAGCTCGAGGAGCAAACGCTCCCCATAGGCTCGGGCGTGACGAACGTACCGGCCTTTGCGTTTCCCTTCGCCGCGGGTGCGAATTACCTGCGTGCGATCGTGACCGATTCGGTGGGTAACAGCGTCACTATCGATACAACGGCGGCCTACGTCTCGGACTTCAGGGGACCGGCACTCGACCTCGAGGTTCGCGACAATGGCGGGACGCCTATCAGTGGCTGTGACACGTTCCCTGGCTGCACCGTGGCGACCGCGGCGCCGCCGGTGATGGGCGATCCTCGAACGTGGCTCGACCCCGCGGTGAATGACCTCTTCTATCAGGTGCAGGACTGCGTGAGCTTCGCGACGCCGTCGGTGGAAACCTGTCCGGTGAGCGGGCGTCTCGAGTCTCGGATCGTGACCGCGATGAATCCCGGTGGCCCGACGGACACACGTCCTTTTTCCCCGGTGACCGGTGGGGCGATACAGGTGAACGACACCGCCTTTACTTCCTTCAGCGCGGCTGCGACTGGCGAGCTGTTTGATCCGGGGGATTTGCGCGAGGTCCGTCTCGTAGCCACGGACGCGAACGGCAACCGATCGGTCTCAAACTCGGTGTTTCTCGACCTGAGCATCGATGGTGTGATCATCACGGTCGAACGGCTCGCGTCGGGCGCACCGAGCGGCGATGTCCTCGAGAATGACGAGGTCTACGGCATCGACCAGAATGAAGACGACACGGAAGCGACGTTCCTGGTGGACTACCGCGTCACGGTCGAGGCGGTGAGCGATCAGCTCCCCGACTCGATCACTCTGACTGCCTCGTCGAGCCAAGGAAGCAACACGGGCATGATGACGGTGGACGTGTCCGGGAGCGGAACGCCGCTCTACGTCGTAGATGTCATCGGCGTGGAGCTCGCCGAATCCACCGGGGGCACCGACATACCCAATACGATCTCGGTGAGTGTCGTCTGCGGGGCTGCGGGCGCCTGCGGGGAACGATTCTACGACGGCGTGCTCGCGGACACGGACCCACCGGTTTATGAGTTCGACCGCTGCAGCCTCTGCGAGTTCAATGTGCCCTTCTCCGGTGACGACGTGGAGCTGTGTGCTCTCGCCTGCAACGACCCGCGTCTCGACGACGCGGAGGCGAACATCGAAGATCCGACGGTTGCGCGGGCGGTGTGGAACGCCGCTCTCGATGCTGACGGGAATCCGTCGAACGGTTTCAGCACGAGCGGCGCACGGCCTCTGGTGGTGCGCGTGACGGGGGCGGACCAGACGCCGCTGGTGGAGCTCACGAGCTCGCAGGGGGGCTTGAGTGGCAACCAGGTGTCCGGCTCCTGCGTCGACACGGACTGCACGGCGACCTTCGCCAACATGAACGCCCCGACGCTCGCGAATGGATTGTTCCACGAGATCTCGGTCTCGTTCCTGGATCGAGCTGGCAACGAAGCGGTCGCCGCGCCGAACCGCATCGTCAACATGATAAACACCGAGATGATCGCGGCAGACACGGACGTTACCGCGCCTCCGGGGACCGAGCCGACGGTGTGCATCGGTGAGTCTACGACACCGAGCGCGGTTGCCGATCCGGTGTCCGATCCCGCCACCTACGAGGAGCCGAGCTGCACTGCGAGCTGTACGAGCACTGGACTCTGCAGTCGTCGAGACGGCGAGGCGACGCTCACCTTCACCGCACCCGGGGACGACGGCGCTGGCGGTGACCGCGTCGATTCCTACGAGGTGCACGCATTCGCCCTCGAGACCGACTACGGCGGCACGAGCTACAGCAACTGCGGCGCGACGATCGACCCGGACAGCGCCTTCGAGACCACGGTCGTCGTCACCCCAACGGTGGATCCCGGTGAGCTGGAGACCGCGACCATCACCGGGCTCGACCTGCCGCGGGCGTATTGCTTCGTGGTCGAGGCGATCGATGATCTCGGCAACTCGAGTCCGCTCACGAGCTTTGCGACGGAACGCGTTTTCCCTTGGCTCACCGACGTACCGAGCCAAGGCGGGCCAGACATTGTGGCCTTCGACCCGACGGATCCAGATATCGCGCAGACGGACGCTTTTGCGGCCGTGGGCGACGTCGATTTTGGCCTCATCGTCGAGAATCTCGGCGACATGGATGGGGACGGTCGGGACGATCTCGGAATCGTCGATGTTACCTCAGGTGCCCGATCCGTGTCGCTCTACTTCAGCCGGGACAATGACCTATCGACAGCGAGTGTGGTTCTGAGCAATCCGACTGGCGCGGACAGCTTCTTCGGGAACGAAGTCGCTGCCGGAGACTTCGACGGCGACGGTCTGAACGACCTCGCGGTCGCCTCACCCACCTACAACACCGCCGCAACGACCAACGGCGGCGGCGAAGGTGGAGCGATCTGGATCTGGTGGGGGGTCGATGGACAGGGCATCCGACGCGATTCCTCTACCGATCCGACGTCCTTCCCGTCGATCAACCCTGATGTCGCACTCTTTGGGCGCACCCTCATGGCGCTCGGCTTCGGGGGCTTGGTGTTCGCGGACCTCGATGGAAGTGGCGGCGACGAGCTGATTTTCACGGAGACCCTCGGCTTCACCGTCGGTCAAGTCGTGGGCTACAGCGGAGACAAGACCCGCTTCGGTGGCTCACCGCCAACTCCTACCATCCTCGAGGTGGACCTCTCCGTGGCAGGAGGCACGACCAACCGTCCGGACTTCCGGATTGCCGCCAAGCCCAGCAATAATGGATCTTTCCAGGAGCGTGAGCTCGGCGCTGGAGATTTCAATGGCGATGGCTTCGACGATCTCGCCATCTCCGATTACGGCGCGACCCATGCGGATGGTCCGGTCTGCGATATGTGCGGCGAGGTCTATATCTACGCGGGGGGGGCGAGCAGCATCGTTGGGCAAAATTTGGCCCCCACAGAGGACGGCTCGGGTCGCCTGCAAACCGGCGGTGCGCTCGTCGACATTCTGCGCTACATCGACGGCAGCGCGACACAATTCGGCTTCACCACCGTCTCGGTGCCCGACCCCACGGGGGCGACCACGGCGGACTGGCTGTTCGTGAGCGCGGGCGCGCTCGGACAGGTCGCCGTGTTCCGTGGCGGTACAGCGGGCCTCACGCCGGACACGCCCGCGAGTCTGCCTGCGGGAAGTTACGAAACCTTGGTCCGGGATAGTTCCACTGAAGCTATTCTGACGAACTTCGGGTCCGCTCTCTGCGCTTCGCCGAATCCTGAGACGGAGCTCTTGGATGTTATGGTTCTGCCGTTTGCCAGCGACCCCGCGGCCCTCTACGGCGCATCGGTCTACCAATGGACCGGGACGAGCTGGGAGGCCACGTCGGTCGTTGCTGGCCGAGGCGACTTTGGCCGGGCTTGCGCAGGTGCGGGGAATTATGTGACAACGCAGCAGTCAGCGTTCGTTGTGGGTGTGAGTAACACCGGCGCGGCGATCTTCCTGCGATAGCGACCGGGTCCGATGAAGCGAGAGCGCAAAGAAGTCGAAACCAAGGCGTCGAACGGTCGGCGTCGCTACGGTGCCCCGCGTATCGTTTCGGAGCAGACGGTCTTTGAGCGGCCCGCTCAGACCGGTCCGATCTGTGACCCGAAGGTCAACCCGTTCTGCTGATTTCGCCGGCGCGAAGCGTCGCTAGTGTTGCTTCGCGGTCGCAAGGAAACTCGAGCTCGAGCCATCGCGCAGCGAGCCAGGGCTCAGTCAGTCCAAGAGTTCGTTTGCGATGCTCCTGAGCCACCGCGGGGATCGCCACCGATGCCATGATGGTCGACAACGCTGTCGCTGGAGTGCTCGGTTCAATTCGTGCCTTGGGCGCGTGACGCAACACGAAGAGAGCCTTCGCTGCGCCGCTCAGTGGTGTCCCAATCCGCCGCGCCATCGACTTCCCAAAAAACGGCTGCGAGGAGACGAGCGGCGCGCCGGATGCATCACGATGCAGCAGCACGAAGTCGTCGTTCAGTACGTCCTCCGGCGGGAACCAGCTCGCGAGCGTCGATTTGCCCGCGCCGCTGCGCCCTACGAAGACCAAGGCTTTTCCCTTCAGGAGCACGGCGGCGGCATGGGTCAGCAGGGCGTCGTGGTCGATCGCGTGCAGCGACAGGGCGTGCATGAAGCTGACATTCAGAGGCACTTCCGGTGCGCCGGGGGCTTGGTCGAGGTAGTGCACGCGCGCATGGCCCGGCCGGTAGGCGAGCGCAAAGGTGGGCTCGTGAATGTGAAGCTCACCGTCGACGGGTTGTAGTTCCGCCGGCTCGGCACGACGGGCCCAGAACCGAAACGGCTCAGGCCCCGTCGTCTTCACCCAATAGTGCTCGAAGGGTCGCGCGAGGGCGTCTAGGGTGGCATCGTCACCGTCGATCTCGAAGTCGAAAGGGCCGATTTTCGCTCGCATGACTGACGCGTCCCTCAGCACACACCCGGATGTCGGGGCGATCCGGGTGAGCGGGAATTCGATGCTCCCGGCGCTTCGCATCGGGGACATCGTGCTCTTCGACAAACGCAAGCCGGTGGTGGAGCTGGGTGCGGTCGTCGTCTTTCACGATTGTATTCATCGCGCGGTGTGGGTCGAGCCGCGGGTGGCGGTCTGGGAGATCGGGGACGCGAACGCCCGAGTGCCCCTGCGTCGCGCCTGGTCCGAGATCGAGGGCGTGGCCTTCGCGCTTCTGCGGGACGGGGAATGGACGCAGCTCTCCCCCGCCCGCGGTCGCGACGTCGCCCGCCTCACCGCCCGGGCCATCGCGCGCTTCCAATGGAGCCGGATCCGGCGGCTCTTTTGATCGCTTAAGCGAAGCGAGTCGGGGCGTCTGGCGTATCAACGACGGCGAACGAGGCAAGAGCGAAAACTCACGCCATCAGAGCACGATAGCGGGGACAAACAGTCCGGGGAATCGATTCATTCCCGATCGGAATCGGCTGTCAGACGGGCTTTCCGCCCGTCTGACAGCGGGAATTGTCGGTTTGTAAGCCGCGGAGGGTGCACGCGTCGAAGACTCGCGCGGGGTGGGAGTCTCGATTTGGCCCTCAGTCGGCCAGGCTTCACACGGCATAGGGAGTCCAAGGCTTTTCGTCTTCGGCGAAGCCCACGTCGAGGATCTGGTGTGCGGTTCTCACGTCTCACGAGACGCTTCCCGGACTCTACGGCATCGACTGCGGCGGCGACTTGCGCGTATTCGAGTGCGCGTACGCGCTGCGAAGTCAGGCGCGCTTTCGGGGTGGCATCCTCAAAGCGC
>CAYXVF010000003.1:0-68673 GCA_964468125.1 uncultured Bdellovibrionales bacterium
GCTCGGTTGTTGAAGCCCTCGGTGCGGCCGTTGGTGATGCGCGCTGATTCGAGATTTTCGTCGAGTTTGGTGAGGAGCTTGGGGATCTCCCTGGGGAATCTATCCAAGCGGTCGCCTGTACAAACGAGCGAATTTGCAGCAAGGAAAACTTGAAACTCATACTGCGGGGTTGGATCCCGAGTTTTTGCGAGGCCAATGCCATTCGGTAACGAACGAGATTGTAGGCGAGGAGAATTCCCCAAATTTCCTGCCGGACGCCACTGGGCGTCTTGCTTCGAATCGCTTCCTCTCGTTCGGATGAACCGTCTGCACTCGGAAGAACTGGAGGTGAGACACCACCTGAGAAATCGAGTGATCACGAAACAAACCCATCCCTGATCGGCATTGGGGTTAGGCGAGAGCGTCCAGTTCCCGCTGTGCCTTGAGGACGTATTGCTGAGTCTCTCGGTACGGCGGCACCCCTCCAAACCTTTGTACGGCCCCCTCGCCCGCGTTATATGAAGCAAAAACGCTGTCGAGATCGCCGTCAAACTTCTTCCAGAGTCGGGCGAGATGTCGGAGCCCGATGCGGAGATTGGTCTCGGGCTCGGTCAATAGCGCGTTCCGCGTCACGCCGCGCTCGTAATCACGCGCGGTGCTCAAGAGCAGCTGCATCAATCCCAATGCATCCGCACCAGATACGGCATTCACCCTTCCCGAGGACTCGATCACCATCACGGCCTTTGCGACACTGGCCGGAACACCATACTTCTCCGCGTACTTGCGGATAATGTCATCAAAGCGGTCCAGCTGATGCTTGCCGGTCTTGATGCCACCCGGAGCCGCTCTTTGCGCCGGCTCCGCAACCGCCTGGTGCGTTTCATCCGCATCCGGCGCAAGCGCCCGATTTGATGCGAGCGCCGCGAGCAGCTCCTTCGCGGTATTGGGGACGACCTCGCCGGCAGCCCAGTTTGTCGGCCGAACGCCCCACATCGCGTTGAGGAGCTTCATGCCCTGACGGTCCATGGTGACCCCGATCGATGCGAGAGCATGGCCGCTGCGCTCCGTGACTCAGATGGGAGCTCGACCGACTCGAGGAGCTCAAAAAGGAGGCGCAGAAGGCGATGCTCGCCGAGTCACGCAAGCACACGATCACGCGCATCCTCGAAACCGCACCGGGCATGGGACCGATTCGCTCCGCCAGGCTGGTGGCGATTATGGTGTCGCCACATCGATTTCGCACGTCGCGACAGTTTTGGTCATACTGCGGTCTTGGCATCGTCACTCATTCCTCGGCGGACTGGATTCAGTCATCGGGCGGCGAATGGGTGCGCTCGAACGAAGAACCCAATGATGCGATGGTCCATCGAGACCCCAAGAGAAGTGTGGTTCTCCCATGAGGAAGAACGAGTTCGCGTCGAGTTCCTCAGTGTCCGAGACATCGAAAGCAAAGGGTTCAACCCGGCGGGAGGTCAGTCGAACGGCTACGAGTGCATGGGCACCGGAACCACTGCCTTCGTCGTCGACAACGTGCTGATTCGGAAACCGGACGGCCAATGTCAAAATCGGTCGTGGCGGACTGATCTATTCTGGATATTGCCTTTCAGAGAAGGCCGGAGGCCAATGCCGGTCACTTAACCGCTTGCTCTCGCGCGTTGGTGTTTTCTTGGGCGCGGCCAGGGTTTCGAGCGTAGCCACTCATTTTGACCTTTACCCAACGGTTGTATCGGCGTTTAGACCGACGGGCGGGAAGAGTGGCTGATTCGAGTTCGTGGTCGAGCGTTTGGAGGTAGCGGGGGATGTTCGCCGGGGAGCATCAAACGCTGGGGCTCACCGTCGCACGACATCTGCGATCGACTGATCCCGGAACAGTCCCATGCCAATGACCAGCCAGATCACCGATTCAGCCGGCAGTTTGCGCCGTCGAAGCGACGCGGCTCCCCCGCGCTCCAAAGCTTCTCAGCGATCCATTCGGCGTCAATCTCGCTGCCAAACGCACGGACGACGACGCCAGCATCGACTTCCGTCAGCTCAGCAAGAGCAGATTCGAACGACATGCGACCTCCAACCCAAGAGATCGCATCACCCTGAGCCCCAGACACGACAAATTCAAGCCCATCAGCGGCCGATGCGCCCTGCACACACTAACTGCTCGGCATGGGGGCTGGGCCCGGCTAGCCCGCGCCCCACGAAAATCGCGGGCCCCGCGCGGAAACGCTCACTTCTTGGGCTCTTCCCAGCTCGGTAGACGCCCCGGCGTCCACGGTGCACCCACCTGCTCGATCTGTTGCTCGATCGCACCCAGGTAGGTGTCCAAGCGCCAGAGGTCCTTCAGCGCGCGGCTGAACTCCTCGGACGCGATCGCGTAGGCCTGCTGGTGCGTGCCCGTCGGCGCGGCCTGACTGTCCCAGTGCCCCCAGACGATGCTGCGCACCCGCGATCGAATGCTCCAGGGCGCGGGCTCGTTTCGTCGCGATACCGTCGAATCGCCGGTCATGACCACCTTGAGGTTTTCGAGCTGGGTCTCCACCGCGGCGACGCGATCGCGAAACGACTCGGGAAGCTCGGGCGTGACGTCGACCGCCTTCTTCAGGTGGTCGATGCGCGAGCGCATCTCCTCCATCGCCTTGACCGCGCCCTCCACCGCACGATTCAAATTGGCGGTCTTCTTCTGGAAGGCGAGGAGGCCCTCGCGGTCGTCGGTTACGAGCGGACTGCCGCGGTCGAGGGGCTTCACCGCGAACGAAACGGGTTTGCCGAGCGAGGTGAAGGCGCCGTCGATTCGCTTGCCGATCTCAACCGTATAACTGCCCGGCAGCACCAGCGGGCCCTGCGGCGGCTCCCACCAGGGCGGCCTGAAGCCACCGCCGCCGACGCTCACCGGGTCCGTACTGGGGAAGCGCAAGTCCCAGGCCACCCGGTGCATGCCCTTGACCGCGGGCCCTTCGAGACGACGCACCACCTGTCCGTCTGTGTCACGGACCACCAAAACGAGCGACGGGTCTTCCTCCCGGTCTTCCGCGCGCAGTCGATCCCAGCTCGGGTAGGGATTGTCCTTGCCCTCTTTCAGTCGCTCGCGTTCTTCGTCGCGTCGCTGCTTGCGCAACGTGTCGTAGCCGTCGCGCAGGTAATAGGTGAACACCGCGCCGTGCGGCGGGTTGTCTTCCTGGTAATAGTCGGCCCCGCGCGAGCCCTTCTTTCCGCCGCCGAAGCGGGAGCGGGGCACGAAGAGCAGCGCCTCTTTCGGCGTGAACAGCGTCGCCTCGCTCTTTTGCAGCTGCGCGTGCGGGGTACGCAGCGGACTCAGGTCATCCAGGATATAGATTCCTCGCCCGAAAGTTCCCACGATCAGGTCGTCTTCTCGACGCTGAATGTCGATGTCACGAACGCTGATGGTGGGAAGCCCCCCCTTCAACTGGACCCAGTTCTCGCCTCTGTCCTGGCTCACGAAGAGCCCGAACTCCGTGCCCACGAAGAGCAGGTTGGGGTCTTTGTGGTCTTCGACGATCGCGTGGGCCGAGCCGCGCTCGGGAAGGCCCTTCGAGATCAGCTTCCAGCTCTTGCCTTTATCAGAGCTGCGCAGAACGTAGGGCTTGTGGTCGCCCTTCTTGTGGTTGTCGAGCACCGCATAGGCGACGTTCACGTCGTGAAAGGACGCTTCCACGTCTTCCACGTAGGCCATGTCCGGCACCCCGGAAAAGCGCTCGGTCTTGCGCCACGTCTTTCCGCCGTCCTCGGTCACCTGGATCAATCCGTCGTCCGTGCTCACGTAGATGAGCCCCTCCTGGACCGGGCTCTCGGCGATGCCGATCAGGCTCCCCCAGAACGAAGTCGAGTCGTTCTTCGCCACCGCGTCGACGCTCCACACCCGTCCCATGACCTTCAGCGTATTGCGATCGATCTGACGGGTGAGATCCGAGCTCACCGCGGTCCAGCTGCTGCCACGGTCGTCGCTGCGATAGAGGCGTTCTGACCCGTAGTAGAGCCGCTTGGGGTCGTGTGGACTGATCAGGAGCGGCGTGTTCCAGTTCCACTTGTTCTCGGGCTCGCCACTCGCCGCCTGCGGCGCGATGTAGACCAGCTCACCGGTGGTGCGGTCGTAGCGCGCGAGGCCCCCGTACTGGTACTGCGCGTAGACGATATCCGGATTCGTGGGGTCGATCTGCGGCTCGTAGCCATCGCCGCCGAGCACGATGGTCCAGTCTTCGTTGGTGATCCCCTCTTCGTAGGTCGTCCGCGACGGGCCACACATCGAGTTGTTGTCCTGGGTGCCGCCGCACACGTTGTAGAATGGCAGGTCGTTGTCGGCCGCGATTCGGTAGAACTGCACCACCGGCAACGTATCCACGTGACTCCAGCTCGCACCGTAGTCGTAGGTCTCGTAGATCCCTCCGTCGCAGCCCATGCGCATGTGTGCTGGATGGTTCGCATCGATCCAGAGCGCGTGGTCATCCACGTGTTTGTGCTCCACACCGAGCTGCTCGAAGCTCTTGCCACCGTCGGGCGACACGTGGGTGAAGGTGTCGAGGGCGTAAACCCGATCAGGATCCGTGGGGTCCACTACGAGCTCGTTGTAGTACTGCGCGCTCGTTGTGCGATGGCCACTCATTTTCCTCCAGGACTCACCGAAGTCGTCGGAGCGATATACCCCCGCCCCACCCGTCTTGCCCGCGGCTCCCTCGAGCGGCTCGGCCTCGATGATCGCGTAGACGACGTTCGGCGCGCTCGGGGCACCGGCGAGACCGATTCGACCCAGTTCCACCGACGGCAAGCCTTTGCTCATCTTGCGCCAGGTCTCACCGCCGTCGGTCGATTTGTGAATCCCGCTGCCTGGGCCGCCGTTGATCAGCACCCAGAGGTGACGACGCCGCTGATAGGTCGAGACGATGATCTCATCGGGGCGTTCCGGGTGCAGCACGATTTCGTTCGCTCCCGTGTCCGGGTCGATCTCGAGGATCTTCTTCCAGCTCTTGCCGCCGTCGGTAGTCTTGTAGAGCCCACGGTCGCCGCCGCTGTTCCACAGGGGTCCCTGCGCCGCCACGTAGACCACGTTGCTGTCTTTCGGGTGGATCACGATGTCGCCGATGTGCGCCGAGTCCGGGAGCCCCACGTTCTCCCAGCTCTTGCCACCGTCCCGTGACTTGTAGACGCCGTCGCCGAAGGCCACACTGCGTTGGGCGTTGTTCTCGCCGCTGCCCACCCAAACGATGTCCGGATTGTTCGGGTCGATCTCCACCACACCGGTGGCGTAGCTCGCTTGCCCATCAAAGACCGACTTCCAGGTGTTGCCGTCGTCCTCGGTCAACCAGAGCCCGCCGGAGGCGAGCGCGGCGAAGTAGCGGTGCGGCGCACCGGGATGGACCGCGAAGTCGACGACGCGGCCGGCAGGAAACGCCGGTCCGATCAGACGCAGCGGCAGCCCCCCGTAGGTCGCGGCGGGGTCCGGTTTGTCCGCATCCTCGGCGGCGACCCCCGGAAAAGAGACGAAGAATACGAGCGTGGCAAAGAGCCAACGAACACCCATGATCTGCTCCCAATGTGATAACGGCGTTGGGCATAGCGCCAAGTACCGCTTCGGAGCAAACCGGAGACGAGCGTTTCACAGGCGCGGAAGCCACATGAGTGCCACCGTGCCGAAGACGCCGACCGCCATCGCCAGACTCGCCACTCCGAGGGTCCCAGCAAAGAACAGGCGATGCCCGCGACGACCGCGCTCCTGAACCCAGAAGTAGACCTCGAGAAGCGCGAGCGGCAGCAGGTAGCAGCCGAAGCCCCAAAAAACGTCGAAGGGTCCGTCCATGTTGCGGGTCATGCCCCATCCACGGGTGCAGAGCGCCCAAAACAGCATGCCCACGCGCAGCATCCAGACCCCGCTCGCCACCATGAACAGACGCAGCGCCCATTTGCGGTGGGCCTCGATCTCGCGGCGCAGCGCGTGGCGTAGGGCCATCGCGGCGGTCCCGAGAATGAGGACCCCGTCGAGGCTGACCGCGATCCCGGCGACTACGCTCAGGTAGGTTCCTCGGATCCACACCAGCGCGAGCCCGCTCAACGCGAGCACACACGCCGTGAGCAAAAACACACGACCCGAGATGCGATGAACACCCGGCGCACGACGACGCAAGGCGGGGAGAAGCTGAAGGGTGCCGGTTGCGGTCATGAGCGCGGCCAGGGTCGAGTGCAGCGCAAAGCCCAGGTTGCCCCAGAAATCCCCCTCGCTATGCCCGTCGATCAGCGGCTTGTCGTTCCAGGCCGCGAAGTCCCCGCTGAACGTACGCACGAAGTAGTAGGCGAGGATGAAGAGCACGAAGGCCCACTGTCCTACGAACACTACGCTGTACCATCCGGCGGTCGCAGCGCGCAGAGCGCCGCTGCCGTCGGGCCGAACCGACGGTGTATACTGTTCCATTTGTCTTTCTCCTTAGGGTTTAGGTCCGCACGCGTTTGCTTTCGTAGGCCCACATGGCGAGCTCTACTCGGTTTCGCGCGTCGAGTTTTTCCATCAGGCTCGCGATGTGGCTCTTCACCGTGCTGAGGCTAATGTGGAGTGCGTCTCCGATCTCCGCGTTGGTCTGACCGGTCGCGAGCAACCGGAGCACGTCCTCCTCGCGTTCACTGAGTGGCTTCTGGGGTTCTTCGGTGCTCACCGCGTGAGACTCGGCGAAGGTCTCGAGCAGTCGAGCGGTGACGCTCGGCGCGATCAGAGCATCGCCGCGGGCCGCTGCCCGGATCGCCTGGGCGACGAGGTCCGGGCCTGCATCTTTGAGCAGGAAACCGCGCGCGCCGGCTTTGAGCCCGCGGTACACATACTCATCGAGGTCGAAGGTGGTGATGAGCACGACCGCCATGGGGGTCTTCACCCCCGGCCCCGCGAGCCGGCGGGTCGCTTCGATGCCGTCGAGCTCCGGCATGCGGATGTCGAAGAGACACACATCTGGCGTGAGGCTCTCCGCGAGCTCAACCGCCTCTCGTCCGTTCGCCGCGGTCCCCACCGCCGCGAGCCCGTCCTGCTTGTCCACGATGCGTCGCAGAGCATCGCGCACGAGTGCCTGGTCGTCGGCGATGAGCACGCGAATGGTCATCGTGCGCCTCCGATCGGCAGCGTCGCGCGCACGGTCCAACCGCCCTCCGGGCCCGGGCCCGCCGCGAGCGTTCCGCCGAGGAGCGCCGCACGCTCTTCCATCCCGACCAACCCGAAGCCATCGCTCGTACGCTCGGACACGCGACTTCCATCGTCCGAGACCACGAGAGAGATCCGACCGTTCGCCACCCCGATGTCGATGGCGACCTCGCGCGGAGCGCGGGCGTGGCGCAGCACATTCGTGAGCGACTCGCGGGCGATCCGATAGACCGCCGCGGCCGTGGTAGCGTCGACGGATGCGGTGTCGCCAGTGATCGTCACCTGGACGGGCAAGCCGGACTCGCCGGCGAGCTCGTGTATTTCGGCGATCCCCGGCAAAGGCCGGTCGTGGCCCTCCGCGTCGAGGGCCGAAGGCTCCGAAGCATTGCGTAGGCCGCGCACGATTGCCCGGAGCTCGGAGAGCGCGCGGGCGGATTGCTCCTCGATGACCTCGAGGGTCTCCCCTCCCTCGCCATCGAGCTTGGCCGCCTGCACCTGCACCGCGATCGCCGCGAGACGGTGCGCGACCGTGTCGTGGATCTCACGGGCCATCGTCTCGCGCTCTTCCTGCACCGCGCATTCGCGCAGCCGGAGCTGTTGCACGTCACGAAGACGGGCGGCCAAGCCGAGGAAAGCAGGTGCCACCAGCACGATCGTCGCCCCAAAGGCTGAGCCAAGGTCCCCCGCGAGCGCGATCCGCGCAGGAAAGAGCAGCAGCACGAGAAGCCCCACGACACATTGGCTAGGCGTCGCCCGCTTCAACAGCGCGTAAGGCAGGGTCACCAGGATCACCATGGACCAGGGCGTCCTCCACGGCACGTCGAGCCCACTTGCCACCATGCGAACCAGGAGCTGCCCACCGAAGGCAGCGACCACCATCGCGAAGGGGTAGCGGCGACGCCAAAGAGTGGCGCCGATGCTCGCTAGCGCAAATACCGTGGTGAAGACAGGCCAGACGATGGCCTCCCGCGTCGCTCCTTCTATGACGGCGGTCACCGAGAGCAACCCCACGAGCACGAGATCGATGCGGGAGAATCCCTGGAGGAGCGAGCGCTTCATTTGCACGAAAGCTAGCCCAAGGTTCCCTTTGCCGGGTACCCGCCGAAAGTACGAAAATCGTCTCGGCTGAGCCGGGTATTCGTTCCTCACCTATTCTAAGATCTGAGGCCGAGGCGGGGGGCGGTGGCCTCACCCTCGGGGTGGCCATCGCGCTCGGCGCGGAGTCCAGCGACCGGCTCGCGCAAGCGTTCGTACTCGGCTCCTTGGCAGGAGTGGGCCTCGCCTACGCAGCGGGCTACGTCGAGTGGTCGACGAGTCGCGTGACTTCGGACGCGCACGCCGTCGAGTCTCTCGATCCAGAACGAGCGCGAGACCTGCTGACGCGAGTACGCAAAGGCAAGGTGTTCCTGCTCGACGTGAGGAGCGAAGAGGAGTACCGCGCCGGGCATCTCCCCGGTGCTCGTTCGTTGCCGCTAGCTACGCTCGAGAAACATCGAGCGTCCGAGCTCGGACTCGAAGCGACCGTGCCCATTGCCGTCTACTGTCGGGGGCGCTTCTGCCACCAAGCGTCCACCGCAGCAAACCTGCTCCGGCGTCAGGGCTTCGAAGTCGAGAATCTCTACACCAGCGTCGTCGAGCTCGCCTCCGAGGGAATCGTCATCGAGGAATCAGAGCACTCGCCACTCAGCGCGAACGAGGGTTGAGCACGGGCAAACGCTCGATCCGCCGCAGCACCGACTCCGCCGCGTGATAGCCGCACATGCCGTGCACCCCGCCTCCCGGCGGGGTCGAGGATGAGCAAATGAACAGGTGCGGATTGGGCGTGGTATAGGGGTCCAGGCGCACGACCGGCCGGGTGAAGAGCTGCCAGATGTCGGCAACGCCGCCGGTGATCGCTCCTCCGATGTAGTTCGGATTGTGGTCTTGCCACTGAGCGGTATTTCGACTCACCTTTGCCTCGATCACGTCCCGAAACCCTGGAGCAAAGCGCTCGATCTGCGCCTCGAGCACCTCGGTCATGTCACGGGTGGAGCCCGCGGGCACGTGACAGTAGGCGTAACCGGTGTGTTTGCCCTCGGGGGCACGCGTCGGGTCGAAATGGCTCTGCTGCACCAGGATCATGTAGGGACGCTCGGAATGATCTCCCTGCCACATGGCTCTCTCGGACGCGGCGATCTCCTCGAGCGTCCCACCGATGTGGACGGTAGACGCACCCTGGACCGCCGGGTCACGCCACGGGATGCGCTCCTTGAGCGCCCAATCGACTTTGAAGATTCCGGGACCGTAGCGGTAGCGGCCGAGGCGCCGACGGTAGCCCGTCGGCAGAAGCGGCTCACCAATGGCCGAGAGCTGCGCCGGTGAGGTGTCGAACAGGTAGGCCTTGGCCGGCGGCAGCTCCGCCATGCTGCGCACGAAGCGTCCGGTTTCCACGGTGCCCCCGAGTGACTCGAGCAAGGCCTTGAGCGCCCGCGCGATTTGCTCCGAGCCCCCGCGCACCACCGGCCAGTCGGTGGCATGACCGGTGACGAGGAACATCAAACCGATCGCGGAGCTGAACAAGAACTCCAGGGGGATCACCCCGTGCCCCGCGCAACCGGCGAGCAAGGCGCGCGCCCGCTCTCCCCTGAACTGACCTCGCGCGAGGCCCGCCGCAGAGCGCAGTGCCTTCAGACCGAAGCGGGCGAGGAGGATCGGGTTTTTGGGGATCCCCCCGAGCGGAGCGAGGCCGTCTTCGAGGAGCGCTTCGGAGCGCCGAACGAAGGGCGTGAGCAAATGCCGGTAGCGGTCACGGTCGAGGCCCAAGCCCTCGGCGGTCCGCTCGAGGTCGCGGTGGAGCATCACCGCCGTGCCGTCATCGAGGGGATGGGCCACCGAGGCCTCTGGGAAGGCCCATTCGAGTCCGTGCTCGGCGAGCGGGAGCGTCTTGAGGTAGGGCGACAAGACTCCCATGGGGTGGGCCGCGGAGCAGACGTCGTGAAGAAAACCGGGAAGCGTGAGCGCTTCGCTGCGCATGCCCCCGCCGATGCGATCCTTGCCTTCGATCACGTGGACGCGCAGCCCCGCCTGCGCAAGACGCACCGCGGCGCTCAGGCCGTTGGGGCCGCTGCCGATCACCACCGCATCGAGATCCTGGGACACACACCCTCACTGCAATCGGGTCCTGATGCGTCAGTCACGCCCGCGAGACAAGACACTGCGCACTTTTTGCGCGAGCGCCGCACTCAAATCCCGGGCACCATCGACTGCACCCGGAAAAGCGCGAGGTGGAGAGTATACTCATGATGATCGGCGACGAGTGAACCCAACTGGCCGCGATGCTAGGGTGCGAGCAGAGCACTTCCCTCCGTCTGGAATTGAAACGCCATGGGACTCGAGCATTCACACGCGCCGAGCGACATCTCAGAACGCCTCTCGGACGGACCGAGCGCGAGCTACGCGAGTGACGCGCTCTACGGCGCGATCGACGGAACGGTCACCACCTTTGCGATCGTGGCGGGACTCGCGGGGGCCTCGCTCGCAGGTCCTATCGTTTTGATCCTGGGCGTGGCGAACCTGCTCGCCGACGGATTCAGCATGGCAGTGAGCGCGGCGGTGGCTACCCGTTCCGAGCGCACGCGCCGAGACCGTCTACGACAAATGGAGCATCGACACCTGAAGGCCGCCCCGGACGGCGAACGTTTGGAGGTCGAAGAGATCCTGCGCAACTTTGGACTCGAGGGCGAGGTCCTCATCGGAGCGACGAATGCGATCACCGCGAACGAAGATCGCTGGGTCGAGTTCATGCTGACCCAGGAGCACGGCCTGAGCCTCTCCGAACGCTCTCCCCTCCGCGCGGGACTGGTGACGTTCGCCGGCTTCGCGCTCGCCGGCGCGGTCCCCCTCGCCCCCTTTGTATTTCTCAGCACCAACGGAATGCCCCTGAGTATCGCCCTGACCGGCCTCACCTTCGCACTGACCGGTGCCATCAGCTCGCACCTCAACGGAGAGTCGGTCCTCTGGGGCGGCATCCGCGTGTTCCTGATCGGCTCCATCGCCGCCGGCGTCGCCTACGGCGTCGGATTCTTCCTCGACCGGCTCCTCGGTGCTCAGTAGTAGGTCACCTCCAGCTCGACTCCATGGTCTTCGGAGGAGTAGAACGCGAAGGCCTGGAGCGCGGTGGCGTAGGGGAACTGGTAGCTCGATGAGATCAGATTGATCCCTCGGTCTTCCCAAGAGCCATCCGCCCAATTGCGGACATAGGTGATCAAATTCACCTCGTAGGGCAACGCCGTACCGGCCGGAGGGCTCAAGGTGATCGGGGAGGCGGTGTAGTACTGCAGTGCCCCCGCGGAATTCCACGTAACGTTCGACCCCCATCCAGTGGCCAAGGCACGCACCTGCCAGGACCGCGAGTTGCTCCCGGTGTAGTTCACATCCAGCTTGAGGGTCGCCGAGACGATCTGCCGTCCGGACAGGAAGACCGTGTTGAACTGCACCAAGCTCTGCGCACACACGAAGTCCTGAATTCCCGTCAGGCTCGAGTAGGTCCAGTTGCACCCCACCGCGAGCTCACCGGTCGGAAAGGCGGTGTTCGCGGTGCCGGAATTCTGGCTGTTGATCAGGGCCAGGTTGTCGCGCACGGGAGTGAGCGTTGCGGTGACCTGGAAGATCGCGCCGACCACGAGGTCGCGGGTCATGGTCACCGTGCATTCGTTTTCCGAGCCGGTGCAGGCGCCGGTCCACGCCAGAAAGCTCGCGTCGCCGGACCCCAGGGCGGTGAGCGTCACCGCCGTGCCCGACGAATAGTCCTCTCCGCAGTCCACGCCGCAGCTGATCCCCGCGGGCTCCGCGTAGATCGTTCCAAAGGCGGCTCCGGCGCCGCTTCGCGACACCGCCAAGGTGTTCACGGACACCGAAAGGTCGTAGACCAGGCCGAACTCGGCCGTGACCGTCTTGCTGCCGTTCAGCGTCACGACGCACACCTCGCCGTCGAGCGAATCGCAACCGCTCCAACCATCGAAGACCGAGCGCATGCCAGGAGCAGCGGACAAGCGCACCTCCGTTCCGTTCTCGTAGGTTCCGGAGCAGTCGCTGCCGCAGTCGATCTGCAAGCCACTCACCGTCCCGGTCCCATCGCCGGTCTTGTTCACCGTGAGCATGCCCTTGCGCACGAATTGCGCGTCAACCGTCCGGTCGCTCGTTGCGGCGAGTGTGCAGGAGACACCGTCGACGGCGTCGCAGCCCGCCCAGCTGACGAAGGACGAGTTCGCATCCGCGGTCGCGACCAGCGTCACCGCAGTGCCTTCGCGCTAGCGTTTGCTGCAATCGCTGCTGCAGTTGATACCGGTCGCCGAGACGGAGCCTGAACCGGAACCGCTCCGCACCACCGTCACCCGGTACTCCGGCGCCGAGCCGTCGGTAAAGCTCGCCAGGACAACCCGGTCCGAAGTCAGAATCACGTCGCAGCCAAGGGCGTCGGTACCGTCACACCCCACCCAGCCGGTGAATCGACTGCCGGCTCCTTCCGAGGCGGTCAGGGTGAGCACGGTGTCCGCGGGAAAGAGCTCGGAGCAGGTCTCCGAGCACGGGTCCGACAAACCGACGATTCCGCCCGAGCCACTGCCGGTGACCTGCGCGGTCAAACCGCGCAGCATGTTCGGGTCCGTTCCGGCCGCGGGCGTTCTCGCACAGGCCCGCTCGGAGAATTCTGAGAGTTGGCCATTCTCTCCGCGCGCACGGACCCGATAGCAGTAACGCGCATTCGAGGACGCCCCGCGATCGATCACGGAGCTCGCGCTTTCCGTCGCAAATACCGTTCCATCGCGCTGTACCTCGTATTCCAGGACCTGAGCGGCGGCGGGATGGCGCCAGGTCAACGAGACGCTCGAGGACGAGACGGGCATTGCCACCAGATCCGTGGGCGAAGGCGGCGAAACATTCGAGCCGTTCCCGGGATTCGAGCCCGGGTCCGACGCGGAATCGCCGCCCACGGATCCCGAGCCGTCCCCCGCGCCGGCCGCGGACCCGTCATCCGGGGCCGACGGTTCGCCGCCGCCGCACGCCGCGGCGAAGAGCAGAACAGAAAAAGAGAGGGGCAGCGATGAAAACCGAAACATGTCATTTCAGCCGGCACCGAGTTAGGCGACGGAAAGGCGAGGAACGACTACCGATTGAGCACGCTCCGTGCCACGCAAAAAACGCAGAAAAAACAAGGTCTCAGCCCTAGGCGTGTCTCGATTTGAGCCAACTCGGGTGACTGATTTTGCGGCACACGGGAGCCAAGGGTGGGTCTCGCTCCACCAGGAGAGCTTCAGCTCGTCAGCGCCCACCAGCCCATGAAGGCGGAGAGGACCACGGCGATCGCGACCATGGCGATCGGGCCATTCCGTGCAACCCTGTAGCGGCCGGCGACGAGCGCGTTCGTCACGCGCCGGTAGCGCAGTAGCGAGTAGGTCGACGCCACCAGGCCCCCGACCAGGAGCGTGATGCTGAGAAGCGTGGTCTCGAAGGTGCGTTCGCCGACTTTTGCGATGACCACGCCGAGCCCCACGAAGGCGAGGCTCGTCCGCACCCAGGCGAGAAAGGTCCGCTCGTTCGCCAGGTGGTCTCGGGCCTGGCTGCCGCTGTTTTCGATCTCACTCACGGGCAGCGACCTCGCTCAGACGCGTCGTCTTCCAAACGAAGCTCGGCGTCTCGTCCGTCATTTCCCACCCGAGCAGCGCCACCGGCAGCCGCCCGAGTGCGATGAGATCGTCGTGGAACCGCTTCAGGGTGAAGCCTTCCTCACGTGACATTCTGCCCAGCAGCGCCTCGAATTGCAGCTTGCCGATGGTGTAGCTCAGACCATACCCCGGGGGGCGCCGCAGGTAGATCTCCGCATCCACGCGCGCCACCGCCTCGTCTAAATACGGTACTCGCGAGCGCATGACCTGCACCGCCTCCGGTACGGTGATCCGGTTGAGCTGCATGTCGACATCGACGCGCACCCGCACCGCGCGCTTCATGCCGAAGATCAGAAAGAGCTCCCGCGTCCGAGGCCGGTCGTCGAGCAATCCCGTGCGCATCGCAAGCTCTTCGACGTAGACGCCCCATCCTTCCACGCGACCCGCATCCCAGTACTTCTGACGGATCGGGTGTTCGATCCTCTCCGAGACGAGCCAGTCGAAGCGATGACCGGGGATCACCGCGTGCACGTGATCCGGCCGCGGGTCACGGAACTGAATTTCCTCCCAGAAATTTCGCCCGGTCGGGCGCACGATCCAAGGGGCGTTCGTTTCGAGCTCTCCCACGTAATCGGGCACGGTGAGGATCTCGTCCTCCACCAACCAGGCGCGAATGTCCCGATCCGCATCCGCAATGCGCGCCTCGTAGTCTTCCTTCAAGCTCGCCGGCTCGAGCGCCGGAAGATTGCGGTTCTTGTGCCGCGCCATCGCGTACATCGCTTCCAATCGTTCGAGCTCGCGGTTGCCCATTTCGCGCACGGTGGCACTGTCGAAGGGCATCAGCTTAACGTGGCGCAGGTACCAATCGTAGTAGCGCTCTCCCACGCCCCCTTTGCCTGTGAAGGACTCCATGTTGTCGGCCAGCCATCGTTCGTAATCCGCGATGGCGGCGCGGGCGTTTTGGATCGCGGGGACGAGCTCCGGCTGCGCCTCTTTGGCCCGTCCGAGCAGGTCGTCGTACCAGCCGAGCACCCCAGCTGGCGGCTGCGCGCGGTAGGGATGGCCGTGTCCCACTCCGTCGGAATGGGTGAGGTTGTAGAGGGCGAGCTTCGCGTAATCGCGTGCCGTATCCGTCAGATTCTCCTTTGCCGCCGCGAGGCTCGTTTCCGCGTCAGCGAGCTGCTCCAGGAGCTTCTTCTCATCCTCGCCACTCACAGGCAGATCGATGAAGGTGACGTAAAAGAGGTCGTCGACGTAGAATCCCGGGTCCCGCGCCCAGGGCCGGGCGACGCGCAGCATGAACTCGTACTGGTCGAAGAGACTCCGAACCACGACGTAGTCGACCTGCTCCGAGGTGGACCAGGCGGCGACGTTGCACGCCTCGAGCTCGGCGCGGAGCGCTTCGAGGGAGGAGAGCTGGGCGGCGACTGTCTGGGGCCGGTAGTCGGTGAGCCCCCAGTTTTCGCCCCGGAGCGCGCGAAACCGCGCGAGAATGTCCAGGAGCGCCGAATAGTCGCCGGTGCCGCTTGGAGGCTCTGCGGCGATCGTCTTGCTGGAGGCGGGCTCAGCCTTCGGCGCTCCAGCGCAGGCGGCAAGGCTCAGGACGAAGAATGCAATCATACGGGTCATGGGGAACCTCCAGATGCGTGAACAAAGAGCAGGAGACGCGTCGCGTTGCAAACGCGTTACGCCGGGTTGCTGGCACCGGCATTGGCACCGGCAGTGGAGCCCCTACACAGGGCCTGAGCGATGCCTATCTTGCGAACCATGAAACGCTGGTCCCTCGTCCTTTATACCTTCCTGTGCCCCGCTCTCGCCTTTGGCGCCGAGGTGTCCCCTCGGGTTCTCGACCAGGCCGCCACGCTCCGCGACGCGGCCCTCGAAGACGACACCGCCTACCGCTACCTCGAGCGCCTCACCACCGAAGTGGGCCCTCGCCTCGCAGGCACCGAGGCGGAGGCGCGGGCGCGCAGCTGGTCCGTGCGGGCGCTCGAGGAGCTCGGTTTTCGCAATGTGCGTGTCGAGCCTTTCGCGCTCGAAACCTGGGTGCGCGGCGAAGAAAAAGCGCGCATCGTCAGCCCCTTTCCGCAGCCATTGAGCGTCACGGCGCTCGGGCGTTCCGGCTCGAGCGGCGCCCGGGAGCTCACGGGTGAAGTCGCCGTGTTCTCGACGATCGAAGAGGTCGAAGCACTCGAGCCCGGCACGCTCACAGGAAGGATCGCCTATGTCGGACACGCGATGAGCAAGACCATGGACGGTTCGAGCTACGGCTATTTCGGGAAGGTGCGCTTCCGGGGTCCGTCGATCGCCGCCTCGAAAGGCGCCAAGGCGATTCTCATTCGCTCAGTGGGCACGGACAGTCACCGTCTGCCGCACACCGGTGGGACCAGGTGGGAGGACGGACAGAAGCCCATCCCGGCGCTCGCGCTGTCCAATCCCGATGCGGACCAGATCGAGCGCATCGCCCGACGCGGCAAGACCATTAGATTGGGCATGACCGTAACGCCCGAGATCGTGGGCACCCGCGAGAGCGGCAACGTCATCGTCGACGTCCGCGGCCGAGAGAAGCCGGACGAGTACATCGTCGTCGGCGGGCACCTAGACTCCTGGGACCTCGGGACCGGCGCCGTGGACGATGGCGCGGGAATCGCGATCACAACCGCCGCGGTGAACCTGATCCGCAAGATGGGTCTGCGGCCGAAGCGCACGATCCGGCTGATTCACTGGGGCTCGGAAGAGGTGGGCCTCGTCGGCGCCGAAGCTTACGCCAAGAAGCACGCGGCCGAGCTCGACCGGCACGTGCTCGGCTCCGAGAGCGACTTCGGGGCAGAGCGGATCTACGCCTTGAACGCGCACGTGTCAGAGGAAGGCGAAGAGGTGTTGAATGCGATGCTGCGTGTTCTGGCGCCCATCGGCGTCGGCAAAGGGACCTTCGGGCCGCGCTACCAGGGCTCGAGCGGTCCCGACCTGAGTCCGCTGAACGAGCGCGGGCTTCCGCACGTGCGCCTCGCCCAGGACGGAACGGACTACTTCGACCTTCACCACACTCCGGACGACACCTTCGACAAAGTGAATCCTGAAGCCCTGGCGCAAAACGTCGCTGCCTATGCCGTCTTCATCTGGATCGCCGCCAACAGCGACGTCGATTTTCGCGTGAAGACCGACAGACCGAACGTCGGTGAGTGAGCTACTGCGCCCGACGATATTTCACCGGGCCCCGGCGAGTCTTCAGGACGAGCGTTCGTCCCCGCACGTCCCACTCGTAGACCTTCTGGCCCCCCTCCTCGAGAAGCGTGACGATCGTGTCCCGGCTGACGGCGTAGCTTCCTCGGTCGCGATCCATCTCCATCGAGCCATCCGCGCTCAGTACGAGGATCGATTTTGGGTTCTTGACTCGGATCCAGCGCCCGACGAGCGGTGAGCCACCGCTGCGTGTCTGCAGCGCTGCGGGGCGGCTGTCGAGGGGGGTGAGATCACCCAAGAAAGCGACGAAGTCGTCGGCGTAGGCGTCGAAATGGCGGGACTCCGCGCTAAACGTGACGATGTAGCCCCGGTTGAAGACCTGAGTCATGAACTCGCGCACGGTCTTGGGCTTTTCCCCCTTGGCCGAGACGGTGTAGTGCAGCGCGCGGCCACGATAGCCGTCGATCACTGCGGCCGTGTCTTCGACGAGCGTCGCGTCACGACGCGATTGGATCGCCGAGAGTCGATCCCGGTGCACGCCGCCGAGGCCGATGGCGTCGGGGACACTCACGACCTGTACAGACGCGCTCGCGCTGCCTTTGCGGCGTTTGCTCGCGCGGAAGACCGGGGTATCCGGCGTCGACTCCGCGCGATGAAGACGCCACCCTTTGGGCAGCTCCAGCTGGTAGCGCCCCTGGTCGTCCACCCAGGACGCACTGAGGGCGACAGCAATGACGATGGCTGTGTGCATGAGGCGAGTATCGGCGGCCAAAGGACCGGGGTTTCCCCTTCTCGGGGAGATTGTAGTGTGCCAGCGGAAGGAGACTCCCCGTGGAAGAAAGACCCGATGAGGAAGAAGCGCTCGATTGGCTCCAGGCGGAGCTCGCGGATACGCTCGACGAAGACTATGAGCTCGAAATCTCGGAACCGGCCCTCTCGCTAGAGCTCCGGCGACTCTACAAGAAAGCGCGGCCGTCCGCGCTTCCACGACAGACCTATTTCCGCGAGCTTCTGCGGCTGCAGGCGGAGCTGATCAAGCTCCAGGATTGGGTGCAGCACACGAAGCAGAAGATCGTCGTGATCTTCGAGGGGCGCGACAGTGCGGGCAAAGGAGGCGTGATCAAGCGCATCACCCAACGCCTGAACCCCCGTGTGGTCCGCGTCGTCGCGCTCCCGGCCCCGTCGGACCGACAGAAAACTCAGTGGTATTTTCAACGCTACGTGGCGCACCTGCCCGCGGGGGGAGAGATCGTGTTGTTCGATCGCTCCTGGTACAACCGCTCCGGCGTCGAGAGGGTGATGGGCTTCGCCACCGAAGACGAGGTCGAGCAGTTCTTCAACGACGTCCCCGAGTTCGAGCGCATGCTCGTGCGCTCGGGGATCCGCCTGGTGAAATACTGGTTCTCGATCAGCGACGAAGAACAGCAGATGCGCTTCCTCATGCGCATTCACGACCCACTGAAGCAGTGGAAGCTGAGCCCGATGGATCTGCAGAGTCGCGTGCGCTGGGAGCACTACACGAAGGCAAAGGAAGAGACCTTCGAGCGCACGAACATTCCCGAGGCGCCCTGGTACGTCGTTCCCGGCAATGACAAGAAACGCGCGCGGCTCAACTGCATCGATCACCTGCTGAGCCTCATCCCCTACGAGCCCGTACCCCAGGAGGACGTCACCCTCCCGGCACGGATCTTCAATCCGGACTACGAGCGCGAAACGCTCCCGCCGGAGCTCTACGTGCCGCAGAAGTACTGAGCCGCTTCAGCTGTTTTTCGGAAGCGGTTTGACCGCCGGGCGTCGCTTCTTACGGGCTTTCGGTGGCACGAGGTTTCGCATCTCTTCGAGCTTGCCGAAGCACAGGAGGCGGTCGTGGGGCTCGAGCGTTCGCTCGGACTTGGCGCTGACGGATATCGACGTCGGGGAAATCGACCTGCGCCGCGATGTAATCGATCACCGCACCTGCGATGTCGAGACCGGTGCAGCCCTCGATGCCTTCGAGGCCGGGCGACAAATTCACCTCCATGATCTGGAGGCCTTCGGCGCCTTCGAGCATGTCGACCCCCGCAACGCGAAGGCCCATGATCTGCGCCGCACGCACCGCGGTCTCGCTAAATCGCTCGTCGAGCTCGATCGCCTCGGTCGTGCCTCCCCGGTGCACATTGCTGCGAAACTCAGTGCCCGTGGCAACCCGACGCATCGCCGCGACGACGCGGTCGCCGACGACGAAGGCGCGCACGTCCCGCCCCTTGCTCTCGGCCAAGATGACGCCAACGCCCTGCGTTCCTTCGAGCAACTTGATGATCACGGGCGCGCCGCCCACCCGGTGATCGACGCTCCGATGCGCGGAAGCACCGCGTCATAGTGACTCAGGCGTTTCGCGCGGAAGTAGAGCTCCGGCGACGCTTTGTCGACGTCGATGGAGAAGCGCATGGTGTTGAGCACCTTGACGTTGTGACCGCGCTGAAGCGCAGCCTCCTTTAGACGTCGCGTGCTGTAGCTCTTCGGACCACGGGAGAGTATCGCGAGTTCCACGCCTCAAGCCTAACACGCCAGGGGTGCGGAGTGCAGGCGCCCTCCCCGTCGAGCGATCAGGAGCTACACGAAAGCGCCGAGCACCCCGGTTTGTGCCGGGCCCACTCCGGGCGTTTTTGCGCAAGGTCCTCTTCGCCGGGCTGCTCATCGTACGGCCGGCGAAGCACGCGATGGAGTCGTTCGAGGACCGAGTCGTCGCCTTCGCTGGCCGCATCGATCGCAGTCTGGGCGAGGTAGTTGCGCAGAACGAAGCGCGGGTTTACCCGGTTCATCGCGGCGATGCGCTCTTCCCGAGGCTGGGCCTCCACGTCTCGTAGCGTGAGATAGCGCGTGAGCCAGGCGATCCATGCATCGTGCACGTCTTTTGGGCGATCCGGCGAATAGAACACGTGTGCGAGACCGGAGAGCTCGGGTTCTTCGACTCTCGCGAGGTCTCGGAAGAACAGGGTCATGTCGGTTTCGACCCGCGGCAGCAGCTCGAAGAGGTCGGAAACGAGCGCTTCGTCGTCGTGATCGCGCAAACGATCGAGGCCGAGCTTGGCGGCGAGCATCTCGGTCTGGGTCGTGTTTAGCGTGTCCACGTAGACCTCGAGGGCCTCGTTCAAGGGTTCCGGGTCCTCAAAGAGCGGCACGAGAGCGCTCGCGAAACGCGATAGGTTCCACTGCGCTATGCGCGGCTGTCGCCCAAAGGCGTAGCGGCGGGTTCCCGCATCCGTGGTGTTGGGCGTCCAGCTCGGATTGAAATCGTCGAGCCAGCCATAGGGCCCATAGTCGATCGTGAGCCCATGGACCGACATGTTGTCCGTGTTCATCACCCCGTGCACGAACCCGACTCGCATCCACTCGGTGATCATCACAGCCGTCCGCCGACAGACCTCTCGCACCCACTCCAGGTACACTTCCGGGAACGGTTCCCCAAGCTCGGGGAAGTGAGTGACAATCGTGTAGTCGACGAGACGTTTTAGAATGTCGTGCTGTTTGCGCCAGGCGTGCAGCTCGAAGGAGCCAAAACGAATGAAGCTCGGCGCCACGCGGCAGACGATGGCACCAGGTTCAGGTTTCGCGTTGCCGTCGTAGAACATGTCGCGCACGACCGCATCGCCGGTGATCACGAGACTCAAGGCGCGCGTGGTCGGGACCCGGAGGTGGTGCATCGCCTCACTGCACAGGTACTCGCGGAGCGAGGAGCGCAGAACCGCGCGGCCGTCGGCGAAGCGGGAGTAGGGGGTGGGGCCCGCTCCCTTGAGCTGCACATCGTAGAGTGAGCCGTCGACGCCCCGTCGCTCGCCGAGCGTGATCGCACGGCCGTCACCGAGCTGACCGGCCCAGGAGCCGAACTGGTGACCACCGTAGCACTGGGCGTAAGGGACGCTCCCCGCCTCGACCCGGTTGCCGGCGAGCAGCTCCGTCAACGCGGGTACGTCGTCGATCGCCAGGAGCTCGGCGACCTCCGGTGCAAAGGCCACGAGTCGGGGCCGCGATACGGGCGTCGGGTCCACCCGTGAGTAGCAGGCGTTTGGGACCTGGCGGACCTCATTCGCGAGGATCGGGTCTCCCGGGAGGCGATCGACAAAGTGGGTTTCGAGAGCAAGCTGCGGTTCGGAATCGGCGAGAACTGTCATGGAGGCAATAGCATGCACACGAAGGGCGATCGGCGCTAACGCCCCCGAAATCCTCTTGCAATAGCTTTGCGAAAGAACTAACTGTGCGTCCGAGTCTATATTACGAAAACGGAGCTTTCTCATGCGCTTGACTCGTTTCTTTCTCGCTTTCCCTCTCAGCCTGGCCCTGGGCCTCGCCGCCTGCGGCGACGACGACGATCCGGAGACGCCGGCTGACGAGAACGAAGAAGAAGTGATCACCACCGTAAATTTGACCCTGACGCCGTCGGCGGGCGGTACGGCCATCACCGCCGGAGCACGCGACACGGACGGGAACGGCACGATCGACGAAATCGACGACATCACCCTCGCCGCGGGTACGACCTATGTGATGGGCATCGGCCTGCTGAACGAGCTCGAGACCCCACCGGAAGACATCGGTGAAGAGGTTGCCGGCGAAGACGACGAGCACCAGTTCTTCTTCCTGGGAACCGGCGTTCAGAGTGAGTCCACCGGCACGGTGACAAACCCGGTGGTGACCGTCAGCTACGGTGACGTCGACGGCAACGGCGATCCTGTGGGCCTCGTCGACACGACGGTCGTCGCAAACGTCGCCGGCACCGGTACCCTGCGGGTGATCCTTCGCCACTTGCCGGGCCTCAAGGAAGCGGGCCTCGCCGACGACGTAGCCTCGGGTGGAATCGACAGCATCCCGGGCGAGAACGACATCGACGTGGAGTTCGACCTCACGGTGAACTGAGGCGCGGCCGGTCGGTTCAAGCGTCCGGACAATGGGCGCCCGCGTTGACTCACGCTTCAAAGAGCTCGATGAGCGCGTCTTTGTTCCCCGGTGCCGCCGTCAGGTGTTCCGGGGAGCGCCAGCCGTAGTCGACCATCGGGTTGCTGCGCAGGTAGGCAATGACGTCGTCG
The DNA here is from genome assembly GCA_964468125.1 of uncultured Bdellovibrionales bacterium. Taxonomy (GTDB): domain Bacteria; phylum Myxococcota; class XYA12-FULL-58-9; order XYA12-FULL-58-9; family CAYXVF01; genus CAYXVF01. The sequence continues at coordinate 21,984 of CAYXVF010000003.1, forward strand.
AGCCCTGGCCGTTCTTCTTTTAGCGCCGTGCAAATCTCGGCGGCGCTTCGGCCGGACCAGGCCAACCCCTCCGGCGCCATGACCCACCCCGGCGCCCCGGGAACGTTCAAATAGCTCTCGGTCCCGTGGCAGGTGACGCAGAGCATGCCTGGGGCTCCCGCGCCGCCATTGACGACCGCGACCATCGGTCGATGCGGCGAGCCCGTCTCCCCCTGCAGGGGGACGTCTGCGGTGTGGCAATTGGCGCAGCGCGGGTGGGTGAAGACCTTGCTCACCTCGCCAAAAATGGCGCGGGCACGCGATTCCGGATCGTCGATCGCCAGGAGCGCCCGCACGGCTTGGAGCTCCGTCTCTCGGACGGCTTCGCTCTTGGCTTTGCGCTGATACCTATCAGGGTCGCGTTCGGTCTTCACCCAGATCGATCCGCCGATCAGCACGGTGAAGAAGGGCACCAGGATCGCGTAGGCCCTCATTTCTTCACCTTCTGCGCCGCGCTCTCGATCGCTCGACGAATGCGCATTTACGTCGCGCAGCGGCAGACATTGCCGGCCATGCCGCGGTCGATGTCTTCGCCACTGGGGTTGGGGATCGCTTCGAGGAGCGACACCGCGCTCATGATCTGACCGGCTTGGCAGTAGCCGCATTGGGCCACACCGCAACCGTACTTGGTACCGGTCAGGCCGAGATGATCGCCCGTGGTTGGAGCGACCGCGCTCGGCTGCCTGGATCGCGCGCCGCGACTTCTCGGGCACAAAGCGCTCATCACAGGGGTGAGCGGAGGCGTCGGCAGTTTTGGCGTTCAGCTCGCGCGCGCCGATCGACACCGGTCGACTCGCAAATGTTGCGCGCGTCGCTGCGGAGATGGCGCGCAATCCCCGAACCGTGCCGTTCCGGACGCGGCCGCTTCCACTCCAGGTCGCCGCGTTTTCGAGAGAGATCCCTTCCGGTACCACCGCGACCGCATCGAGCGGCAAGGCTACGCGCTCGGCCCAGCCGTCCTGCCGGGCACAAAATCCCACCACGGGGGTTCCTGCCGCCGGGCCGCCGTCATGAGCGGGCGTTTCCACGACCCCCGCCACATCCCAGCCGATCGCAGCGCCGGGGTCCTTGTTCGCCGCAAAGCGCAATTATCCCCGGTTCAGCGAAAAGGCCTCAACTCGAAGCACGAGCTCATTCGGCCGCGGAGCGGGCTCCTCGCGTTCTCCTAGCTGGAGACGTTCTCCGGCTGTAACGATCGCGCGCATTCTTCTCCTCGCCCACTTGGCGTTCGACGCTTCCTGGCCCTAGCATAGGTGCTCCATGGCGCAGCTCATCCCCATCAACGTGATCAGCGGATTTCTCGGTGTCGGAAAAACCACCGCCATCAATCACCTCTTGCGCCACAAGCCCGCCTCCGAGCGATGGGCCGTTCTCGTCAACGAGTTTGGCGAGATCGGGATCGACGGAGCGATCCTCGCGGAGGAGAGCCGCGACGGAATCGAGGTCAAAGAGCTGGCCGGCGGCTGCATCTGCTGCAGCGCGGGGGTCATGTTCCAGGTGTCCCTTGCGGTGTTGCTGCAGAGCTATCGACCCGATCGCCTCCTCATCGAGCCGACCGGTCTTGCTACTCTCAGTGGCGTGTTGGATACGCTGCGGGAACCCGGTTTCGCCGGCTCGGTGGACGTGCGGACCTTTGTCACGCTCGTCGATCCGACGCATTGGAACGACGCGCGCTACCGCGAAAACGACGTCTGGCGCGATCAGGTTGACGGTGCGGACGTGCTCCTCGCGAGCCGAGTCGACCTCGCGAGCGCCGAAGCCCGCGCACATTTCGAGTCGGAGGCACGCGCGCTCTTTCCGCCCAAACGGCACGTCGGGACCGTCGAGCACGGCGCGGTCGACCCAGCCCTCCTGGACCTCGTGCGTGAGCGGGACGTCGCGCCGAAAACGGCGGGTACGCCCGCGCACACCCATGCCCACGCACACTCGAAAGACCGTTCCGTGCATCGCGGCGAGCACGCCTTGACGATGGGATGGGTGTTTCCGCCGGACGCCTTGTTCCTGTCTCAGAAACTCGGCCCCTGGCTCGACGCGCAGTCCGAACGGCCAGAGCTTCTGCGCTTGAAAGGCGTCTTTCGCACTGAGCGCGGCTGGCACGTCCACAACGTGACACCGAGCTCGAGCGAGCGACGGCCCAGTGCTTATCGACGCGACTCGCGAGTGGAGCTCATCCTCGCGCCGAACGCGACGGTAGATCCCGACTCTATCGGCTCGGAGCTACAGGGGTGCATCGCCGACGACCTCGAGAGGCCTGCTAGACACTAGAGGGCAGAGCTCGCTCCTCTCGCCCCTGATGCTGCGTCATGCCGCCCATCGTCGACCCCGTGCGGACCCAGCTCCACCCGTAGTCCTTCCGCCAGCGACTGTACGTAGGCCTTGGTCGCCGCGTAGTTCGCTGAGCATGGCGACCCCTTCCTCTCGAATAGACAGCGTCTACTTGCGGCCGGAGGCAGACATTGTCAACTTAGAATTGACAGTGTCTAGTCGCTCAGAAGGTGAGCACGAAGCGCGCGCCTTTGCCGGGCGCGGTGTCGAGGGACACGAAACCGCCGTGGGCGCGCATGATCTGGCGAGTGAGCGCCAATCCCACGCCCGTCCCGCCGCGTTTGGTGGTGTAGAACGGAATGAAGGCGCGCTTGGCAACGTCTGGAGCCAATCCGGGCCCGTCGTCGGCGACCGCGAGCTCGGCCCGACCTTCCCGGTCGATTCGAGCCTCGAGTCGGATCGCGACCGGTCCCTCCGCCGCTTCGCGCGCATTGCGGATCAAGTTGATCAGGATCTGCTCGATTTGCCGGGGATCCGCGTGGAGCTCGAGGTTCGCCGGGTCCACCTGGCACTCGAGGGTAGCGTCCGGGAGCTCGCTCGAAAACAACGAGGCGATTCGCGCAAAGAGCGCCCGGACGGCGATCACCTCTTTGTCAGGCTTCGGCATCCGCGAGATCTGCCGGTAGCTCTCCACGAACGACAAGAGCCCCTCGGCGCGTTTCGCGACGGTTTCCACCGCCTCCCGTGCGTCGGCGACCGCCTCGTCGCCGGCGTCCTCGTCGTTCAGGAGCTCTGCGGAGGTACGCGCGAGGGAGCGGATCGGCGTGAGTGAGTTCATCAGCTCGTGGGTCAACACGCGAACGAGCTGCTGCCACGCTTCGAGCTCCGCACCTTCGAGCTCGTCCCGGAGCGACTGAAGCGAGAAGAGGCGTAGACTCTGACCGGCGGCGCTGATGCGACTCAAAGACACGACCACCCGATCCCGCTCGCCAAAATGCACCACGTGGCGCTGGCCAGGCTCGGCGTCTCGCACCACGGCCATCAACTCGGCGCCGAGTGGCTCGAGCTGTTCCACCCGACGCACATCGAACGTGCCGAGCATTCGACGCGCAGCGTTGTTCAGTCGCTCGAGTGAGCCATCGTCGAGAACTGAAACCAGCGGCACGGGCACCTGGTCCATGATCGCACGAAGGTAGCGCAGCTCGGTCTCCGTGTCGGCTCGCTCCTCTCGAAAACGCTCCATCAGGCCACTCAAAGACTTACCGAGCTCATCGAAACCCGCACCTTCTTGTGTGGTGTCGAAACGTTGGGAGAAGTCGCCGGCGCGGGCCGTCTCGAGAAAGCGCGCGAGCTCGAGATTGGTTCGGCGCACATCCATGATGAGCCAGTAGAGCTGAGCAGCCACGAGGGCGACGACCATCGTCCCGGACACGACGAAGCGGCCGTCCCAGAACGCAGCCGCCGCAAGGAGCGCGCTCAGGAGAACCATCACCACCCTCGCGGTGAGGCGGAGCGCGAAGCGGTCGAGAAACACCTTAGAGTCCGTGCTTCTCCATCCGCCGGTAGAGTGCGGCGCGAGTGATCCCGAGCTCCTTGGCGGCGTGGCTGATGTTGTAGCGATGCTTGCGAAGAGCACTGGCGATCGCGTTCTTCTCCAGCCGCTCGAGGTTCAGATCGTCCGCCTCGACGGGCTCGTTCGCACTCGCGGGAGCCTCGGGCACACGCGCCGCCGCGGTGGCGGGCATGGAAAAATCTTCGAGGGAGTAGCGATCGCCGGTGGAGAGAATCACCGCGCGCTCGACCGCGTGACGCAGAGCCCGCACGTTTCCGGGCCAGGGATGCACACGCAAGGCCGCGAGGACCGAGTCTGGGACCTCGCGCGGCGCTCGCCCGTATTTGCGCTCGAAAAGACTCAGGTAGTGGCGAACGAGATCGACGACATCGTCCGGTCGCTCCCGCAGCGGAGGCAAGCCGATCTCCACCGTATTGAGTCGAAACAAGAGGTCCTGGCGAAACACGCTCGGGTCACTGAGTTGCGCCGGTTCGAGATTCGTCGCGCTGACGACGCGAATGTCCACGGGGACCGCCGTATTGCTGCCAACAGGAGTGACTTTGCGCTGCTCCAATACGGTCAGGAGCTTCGCCTGCAGATGCAGAGGAATGTTGCCGATCTCGTCGAGGAAGAGTGTTCCGCCGGAGGCCGCGACGATCCGTCCTGCCCGATCACTGCGCGCATCGGTAAAGGCCCCCTTCACGTGGCCAAATAGCTCACTCTCGAAGACGGACTCGCTCACGGAGCCGAGGTCGACTGACATGAAGACTTCATTGGAACGTTCGGAATGGCGATGGATGGCGCGAGCGATCAACTCCTTTCCCGTTCCGTTCTCCCCCAGCACCAGAACATTTGCATCGGTGGGCGCGGTCCGCTCCACCATCGAGAGCACGCGCTCCATCGGCCCCGAGCTGCCGACGATGGGCTGCTCGGCGGCTGCGGTCACGACCGCGAGCTCACGATTCTTGTTCCGCAGCTCCGCGCTATCTAGAAGGGTGCGCCGCCGTGCGAGGCCGTTGCGGACGGTCGCGACCAGCCGCTCGTTCGACCAGGGCTTGACGACAAAATCCGTCGCTCCGCGTTTCATCGCGTCGACGGCGGTGCTCACCCCGCCGTGGGCCGTGATCATGATCACCACCGCGTTTGGGTCCGCTTTCACGATGCGTTCGAGCCAGTTGAAACCTTGGCGGCCGTCGCTCTCTCCGGGGCCAAAGTTCATGTCGAGGAGGATCACGTCTGGCGCCACACTCTCCATCGCCTCTGGGATTCCCGTGGGGCTCGTGAGCGTGTGGATTTTCTTGACCTCGCGCTTCAGCAGCAGCCGTGTTGCGGTCAAGATGTCTTCATCGTCGTCGACGACGAGGATTCGGCCCTCCAACGTTCTCTCCTGTTCGCGTGAGTGGCAACGTCCATCCCGTTCACAGCCCATGCCAAGGCAGAGGCTGCGCGAAACCGGCCATTCTTTGCCTTGCCCCGTTGGCGGCGCGCCGTCCCACTGTTCAGATTCGTACACCAGGTGTGCGGTGACGTACACCGGAACCCCTGGGAACCGCCGTTCAGGGTCCGAAATTCCCCGATCAGGGCTTGGCACGGTCCCTGCTGTATCCCCGCATCATGGCAAGTGAGCTTCCCACGCGCGACAGCGCCACCCACGCCATCCCCCTCGCTCGTGGCGATCGGATGGACAAGAAAATCGAACGCAAGACCCCGCGCCGGTGGATCGCGGTGGCAGCGGGGATTCTGATCCTCGCGGCCATTGTATGGCTCACCTGGGATGGTTTTGAGGGCCGCACCCAACGTTTGACGGACACACGCCTGCAGGTCTCAACCGTCACCCGGGGAGACTTCGAGGACTTCATACCGATTCGGGCGCGGGTGGAACCGGCGCGCACGCTCTTTCTCGACGCAATCGAAGGCGGCCGAGTGGAGAAGATCTTCGTCGAAGACGGGGCAATGGTGGAGGCCGATCAGCCGATCGTCGAGCTGTCCAACACGACGCTGCAGCTCGACTTCCTCGCTCGCGAAGCAGAGGTCACCGAGCAGCTCAACATCATGCGCACCCAGGAGCTTCAGCTCGAGCAAAACCGCCTCGAGCACAAGCGCAACCTCGTCGAGATCAACTACAACATCACTCGGCTCAGTCGGCAGCTCTCGCGGACCGAGCAGGTGGCGGAGAAAGGTCACATTTCCGCGGCTGAAATCGACACCCTTCGCGACGAGCTCGACTACTGGAAGGGCCGAAAAGAGGTCACCCTCGAGTCGCAGGCGAGCGACGAACGACTTCAGAAGGCGCAGATGACGCAACTTCGCTCCGCCGCGGTGCGCCTCCAGCGCAACCTCGACATCGCGCGCAAGACGCTCGAAAGCCTGCTCGTCCGCGCGCCGAAAGCCGGCAAGCTCACCGCCTTCAACGGCGAGGTGGGCCAGTCGTTGAGCCGCGGAGAGCGACTCGGACAGATCGACGATCCGGGCGCCTACAAGCTCGTCGCTTTGATCGACGAATTCTACGTCAACCGGGTCGGACTCGAGCAAACCGCGACGACCACCTTCAACGGCGAGAAGTTCGTGGTGGAGAGCAAGAAGATCTACCCGCAGATTCGCGATGGACAGTTCGAGGTCGACTTCGTTTTCACCGACGACACCCCCGAAGGCATCCGCCGCGGACAGACGCTTCAAGCCAAGCTCGCCCTTGGCGCGACCACGACGTCGCTCTTGATCCCGAACGGTGCTTTTTTTCAGGACACCGGCGGCAACTGGGTGTTCGTCGTGGCTGATGGCGGCGAAAGCGCGCTGAGGCGGCCCGTGCGACTCGGCCGGCGAAACATTCGATTCATTGAGGTGTTGGAGGGGCTCGACGAAGGCGAGCGCATCATCACCTCACCGTACACAAATTTCATTGACTCTGACCGTCTGGAGCTCGGCTCCGGAACGACTCAATAGAACGCGCGCAGCGCCAGGGGTGGAATCCATCATGTTGCACTTGGAAGATCTCTCAAAGACCTACCGAACCCACGATGTGGAGACGACGGCGTTGGACCGGGTCAGCCTCACCATCGAACGCGGCGAGTTCGTCGCCGTCATGGGGCCCTCGGGGTGCGGCAAGTCTACGCTGCTCAACATCGTCGGAATGTTGGATACGCCCAGCGCGGGCAGGTTCGAGTTTCTGGGTCGCGACGTGACGCATCTGAACGAGTCCCAGCTCTCGACCGTGCGCAAGAAACACATTGGCTTCATCTTTCAGAGCTTCAACCTGATCGATGAGCTGACCGTGCGCGAGAACATCGAGCTCGCGTTGCTCTATCACGACATCGGCCGTCGCGAGCGCCTCGAGCGCGTCGACGCGGTCATGGATCGCGTCGGAATCGCTCACCGGGCCAAGCACTTTCCCACGCAGCTCTCCGGCGGGCAGCAGCAGCGGGTAGCGGTGGCCCGGGCGGTCGTCGCGAAGCCCGAGCTCATCCTCGCCGACGAGCCTACGGGCAACCTGGACACCGCCCATGGTCAGGAGGTGATGGAGATGCTCCGCGGTCTGAACGAGGAAGGCACCACCGTCGTCATGGTCACTCACAGTCCGAGTCACGCTGACTATGCCAAGCGGACGGTCAACCTGCTCGATGGGCGCGTGGTTACCGAGAGCCTGCGGGCCGCGGTCTAGAACAGAGGAACAAAAAAAAATGCTGCGCAACTACCTCACGATTGCCTACCGCAACTTAACCAAGAATCCCCTCTACACCTCGATCAACATCGTCGGCCTCGGGATCGGTCTGGCGGCGTGCATTCTCATTCTGCTCTACGTCCGAGGCGAGCTGGGCTTTGAGCGCTGGGTTCCGGATGCGGAGAGAGTCTACCGCGTCCACGCGCGTTTCGACGTTCCCGGACGGGCTCCGATCATGTCGACGAGCTCACCGGGACCCGCCCGCGCCGCGATGAAGGAGGCATTCCCGGAGATCGAGAGCATCGCCCGCATCCATCCGCGACGCGCAAAGGTCCGCCTCGAAGACAAGCTCTTCTACGAGCGCCTGTATTTGGTCGACTCGACGTGGTTCGAGATGTTCCCGCCGCAGTTTCTCGAAGGGGATCCGGAGACCGCGATCGCTGATACGGCGTCGGTGGTCCTGAGCCAGTCGATGAAGGAGAAATACTTCGGCCAACAACCTGCCCTCGGCAAGACGATCTCCCTCGATGACAGCGTTCGTGACCGCGAATTCAAAGTGACCGGCGTCATCGCGAACGCCCCGAAGAACTCGGAGTTTCGGTGGGACTTCTTGGGGCTCTTCGACCAGGAAGAATTCAAGAAGCAAAGCTGGATCGCCGAGCAGTGGACCTCGGTAAACGTGGACACCTACTTCAAGATTCACGAAGGCGCAGACGGATCAGCCATTGCGAGCAAGCTGCCCGAGTTCGAGAAGCAGTACATTCCGAACGCCAACATGGGCGGCAAGACCATCCCCGTCCACGAGTTCATCGAGCTGTCGATCATGCCACTCTTGGACCTGCATCTGCACTCGGTGGAGGGCTCGCAGGTCAACGCCGTAACACCCTACACCTCGGTGATGACCTTCGCAGGTGTCGCGCTCCTGATCCTCATCATCGCGTGCATCAACTTCATGAACCTCTCCACCGCGCGCGCGAGCCAGCGGGCGCGGGAGGTATCCTTGAGAAAGGTAGTGGGAGCGACGCGACGCGAGCTCATCGTTCAATTCTTGGGCGAGTCGACGATGCTCGCCTTGCTCGGACTGGCCCTAGCGGTCGCCATCGCTCAGATCGCTCTCCCCTCCTACAGTGAGTTCCTGGACCGCGAGCTGGCCTTGACCTACTTCGGCCAGGGCTCGGTCCTGCCGATGATGGCAGGGCTCGTGCTTCTCGTGGGCGTCGTAGGAGGACTCTACCCGGCCTTCTACCTGTCGCGCTTCAAACCCGCCGCGGTGCTGAAAGCGAACAAGTCGAGCGAGACGCAAGGCTCCACCCGCCTTCGCGGTCTGCTGGTGGTGCTGCAGTTCGCCGTCTCCATCGCCCTGATCATCTGCGCGACCATCGTCTATCAGCAGTACAACTACACGCAGACCAAAGATCTCGGATTCCAGAAAGACAACATGATCATCGTCCGCGACATCTACCGCGAACAGGCGAAAAAGGTCTCTGACGTCCTTCGCGACGAGATCGCGCGCGTGCCCGGCGTAGCAGGAGTCACGCGGTCCGGCATGGTCCCCGGCGATGGCACGGAGAACAACGGATTGCTCGAGCTCCCCGGTGACACGCGCGGCGAACCGCTCGTGCTCGGTCGCTACGACGTCGACTGGAACTTCTTCGAGCAGTATGGCATCGAACTCATCGCCGGCCGTGAGCTGAGCGAAGATTTCGCAAACGACGACATGACCGGCCTCTACGAGCAAGCGGAGGAGAACCCAGAGTCCGTGCAGGACCGTCAGGTCTCACTCATGCTCAATCGAGAGGGCGTGCGAATGCTCGGTTTCGCCTCGCCCGCGGACGCCATCGGCAAGGCTGTTCGGGTCACCGTCACGGAAGAAGTACAAGTCGACGGCCAAATCGTCGGCGTCATCGAGAGCTTTCACTACAAGTCCATTCGCGAGGAGATTCGCCCGACCTACTACGTTCACGACGGTACCTTCAGCGCGATGACCGTCAAGGTCGCACCAGGAGCGGACCTCGACGCCGTGATGAAGGACGTTGAAAGCGTGTGGCGCGGACAGGTGCCGGAGCTGCCCTTTAGAGGTCAGATCCTCGAGGAGAACCTCGCGGAGCTCTACGAGGCGGAAGAGGCTCGCGCTCAGATGTTCGGCGCGTTTTCAATCCTCGCGGTGGTCATCGCCTGCCTCGGACTCTACGGCCTCGCCTCGTTTACCGCGGCGAGGCGTACGAAGGAGATCGGGATCCGAAAGGTGCTCGGCGCCTCCACCACCGACATCGTGAAGCTCCTCGTCTGGCAATTCTCGAAGCCCGTGCTCGTCGCGAATCTCATCGCCTGGCCGGTGGCGGCGTACGCCATGAACAACTGGTTGACGAGCTTCCAGTACCGCGTTTCACTGAACCCGCTGCTGTTCGTCGCAGCGGGTTTGATCGCCCTGCTGATCGCCTGGGTGACCGTAGGAGGGCACGCAGCTCGCTTCGCTCAAACGCGACCGAGCTACGCACTCCGCTACGAGTGAGTGTGAATGCTACGAAACTACGTCGTCGCGGCGTACCGGAATCTGATCAAGAATCCGCTCTACGCCACGATCAACATCTTGGGATTGGGGATCGGCCTCGCCGCGTGCCTCTTGATTCTCCTGTATGTTCGAGGCGAATTCGCCTTCGAGTCTTGGATCCCGGAAGCGGAGCGCACCTACGTCGTCCACACGCGCTTCGATGTGCCCGGACGCGCGCCGCTCTTGAGTGGTCAATCGCCGGGTCTCGCCGCCAAGCACCTCGCGGAAGAGTTCGAGGAGATCGAGGCGATCGCACGACTGCACCCCCGGCGCCCGAAGGTCCGCCGCGGCGACGCGCTCTTTTTCAGTCGCCTCTATCTCGTTGACCGCAGCTTCTTCGACGTCATCCCCCTGCCCATCGTCGAGGGCGACCCGGAAACGGCACTTCGAGATACGTCTTCGGTGATTCTCACTCGGTCGATGGCCGACAAGTACTTTGGGGACGAGCCCGCGATGGGTCAGATCCTGGCCATCGATGACAACGTGCGCGACCGACAGTTTCGGGTGACAGCGGTCGTCGAGGACCCTCCCAAGAACTCGGATTTCCGCTTCGAGCTGATCGGGCTGTTCGACGAAGACGAGTTCCGCGCCGAGCCCTGGGTGGCGGAGCAGTGGACCTCGATCAACATGTACACCTACCTGCGCTTCGCGCCGGGCACGGACGTGAGCGCGGTAGAAGCGCGGCTGCCGGAGTTCGAGCAGAAGGTGATCCCGACCGCGGAGTTTTCTGGGCGCGTCTACGAGATCGCGGACTTCGTAACGCTCTCGTTGATGCCGATCCTCGACGCGCATCTCCACACGCTCGAGGGCACACAAAAACGGATGGTCAGTCGCTACGCCTCCGTGATGACCTTCGCCGCCGTCGCGCTGTTGATCTTGTTCATCGCCTGCATCAATTTCATGAATCTCTCCACCGCGCGTGCGAGCCAACGGGCACGCGAGGTGTCCCTGCGCAAGGCAGTCGGCGCGAAGCAGAGCGAGCTCATCGTGCAGTTTCTGGGCGAGTCGGTCCTGCTGGCGCTCCTCGGCCTCGCCATGGCGCTTTCATTGGTGGAGCTGTGCCTCCCCAGCTACAACTCGCTCCTCGACCGCGAGTTGGTACTCCGATTGTTTGGCCCCGACTCGATCGTCCCCCTCCTGTTCGGACTCGTGGTTCTCGTTGGGATACTAGGCGGCCTCTATCCGGCGGTCTACCTCTCTCGTTTCGAGCCGGCCCGGATCCTCAAGGCCAACAAGTCGAGCGACGCTGGAGGCACCGCGGAGCTGCGCGGATTTCTCGTTGTCGTGCAGTTTGCGATCTCCATCGCCCTCGTCATCTGCACGATCGTCGTCTACCAGCAGTACGAGTTCACGCAGAACAAAGACCTCGGTTTCAACAAGGACGACCTGTTGGTGGTTCGCGGCCTCGGTCGGAAAGATGCAGCCAAAGTCGCCTCTGCGCTCAAGGATGAGGTGTCAAAGCTGCCGGGGGTGCTCGCCGTGACACGCTCGAGCGACGTCCCAGGCGACAGCAGCGAAAGCAACTCGCCGGTGGAAGCCACTCGTTTTCCGACCCCGGAACCTCTCGTGCTGGGGCGGCTCATCATCGACCACGACTTTGTCGAGACCTATGAAATCGAGCTTCTCGCTGGCCGTGACTTCGACGGCCGCGCGATGGATGAGGCCAGAGGCATCGTGACCGACTCACCGCAGCGCGAGCTCGACTTCGTACCGTCCGTGCTATTAAACGAGGGTGCCGTCTACACACTGGGCTTTGCCGCCCCGAACCAGGCCGTCGGCGAGACCGTAGAGCTCAGTTTCGGCGAAGACTATCGCGCCACCGCGCGAGTGATCGGCGTCCTGCGAGACTTTCACTACAAGTCGATCCGCGAGCAGATTCGGCCCACCTTCTACATCAACGACACCTCGAGATTCTCAAATCTCACCGTGCGCTACGCTCCTGGGAAGCGCGCGGAGGTTGAAACAGCGATCACCGAGATATGGGGCCGCATGGTGCCGGACGTGCCGTACAAGGCGGAACTCCTCGACGATCACCTCGCGCGCCTCTACGGCGACGAACGCGCGCAGGCGATGGTGTTCGGCGCGTTCTCGGTTCTTGCGGTGATCATCGCCTGCCTGGGCCTTTATGGGCTGGCGTCCTTCACCGCGGCGCGGCGAACCAAAGAGATCGGCATTCGCAAGGTGCTCGGGGCCTCGAGCTTCGACATCGTGAAGCTGCTCGTCTGGCAGTTCTCGAAGCCGGTGATCACCGCGAACCTGGTGGCATGGCCGATTGCAGCCTGGGTGATGCACGACTGGCTCGAGAGCTTTCAATACCGGATCTCCTTGGATCCCCTGCTTTTCCTGCAAGCCGGGCTGCTTGCCCTCTCCATCGCCTGGTTGACCGTTGGAGGGCATGCGCTGCGCTTTTCGCGAACCCGACCCAGCCGTTCGCTGCGCTACGAATAGCAAAGAATCGTAAGCGCCGCTTTTTCGAGCGGCGCGACACCGCGAGCCCAGCTAGATTCCAGAAGAAATGGTCGTGACCTCCTCCGCCCGGGATCGACGCGAGCTCGAACGCTACGAGCTTCGCGTCCCGATTGCGGTCTTCGATCCGAAGACACGCGAGCGCGTCGAAACGGAGACACGCGATGTGCACGTGCGCGGGCTCTATGCTCAGAAGATCCCATCGAAACTGCTGGCCGGCGACGAGGTGTTGGTCTCCTTTCTCGGTGCGCCGTCGCAGCTTCCGTGTCGAGGTACGGTCCAACATGTCTCGCAGCATGGAGCGGGCATTGCGCTCGCAAAGCTTCCGGACCCGAGCTTCCGTTTCATTCAGTCGCTGACCAACCTCGAATCGAACCTCGAGGGTTACCGAATCACGCACCACCTCGGCACCGGGGGCATGTCTCAGGTCTATCTCGCGAAAAATCCCAGTGGACACCCAGTGGTCTTGAAGCGCCTGCTCCCGCAGTTCGCCCGCGAGCCAAACGCGGTCGAGCTCTTTACCTCGGAAGCGGAGCTGCTGAGCCGTTGCCATCATCCGGCGATCCCGGCCTTCGAGACGGTCAAACAAAACGAAGATGTCTTCTTCCTTGCAATGGAGTGGATCCGGGGCGTCTCTCTGGACCAGATTCTCGACTCGGTCGGCCCCCTACCGGTCGATGCCGCACGCTCGGTGATGCTCCAGCTCCTCCGCGCCCTCGAGCATCTCCACTGCCTCCCGCTCGGCGATGGCCGAACGCTCTCGGTTCACCACGGCGATATCTCGCCGCAAAACGTCATGATCACACCCGAGGGGCGGGTCGTGCTCCTCGACCTCGGAGCCTGCAGCAGCGATGTCACCCCGCGACCGCCAGGCTACGAGATTCTCGGCACCCTGCCCTACATGGCGCCGGAGATCCTCAACGGGCACGAGCCGCACTGCGCGTCCGACCTTTGGAGCGCGGGGGTCCTGTTTTTCGAGATGCTCACCGGTGAGCGTCCCTTCGATGGGGACGACGAGTTTGAGACCGTCGAGGCGATCGTGGAAGGGCTCTACGAATCACCGAGCCAATCGGTGACCGACGTCGGTCCGCTGGAGGAGCAGGTCTTGCGCCGGGCGATCTGGCCACGCCCGCTCTACGCGACGGAAGCGGATTTTGGGAACGAGACGGCCCGGGACCTCGCCGACACGCTCGAGGAGCGCAGCGACACCGAGTCAGACCGCGGCGCCCTCTCCCAGCTGGTGGGGCTGACGAGCCTGACCCTCGCCAAGAAATCTCAGCAACACTGAGCGCGCAACGCTCTCCATCCGCGCGCCGATACCCCCCCCATGAAACTGAACGATCGATCAGGTGGGGCTGCGCATCAATTCGCCCGACCGGAAGAGATCCCCGCGCTCCTTGAGCTCTTGCACGTCTGCGTTCAGGACAGCCCCGGTCCGGCCGGATTCGAGGGCACCGTCGCACTTTGTGTTCGCACGCCCGAGGGACCCGTGAGCTGGCTCGGAAGCTTCGGCGAGAGACCTAACTCCCGCATTCTCCGAGGCGCCCCGCACGCAGTCGATTTCTTCTGGGGGCTGGGCGAAGCCGAAGCGAACGCACTTCTTGGGCGCGGTCCGCTTCCCGAGGAGCCGTTTGTAGTTCACGCCGGCGAGTGTTCGGTGCTCGATTCGTTTGTCGAGCGCTATCTGAGCCCGAAGACTGCGCTCGCCCTCCGAACCTCCCTCCGAGAGGCGCAACCATGAGCGCCACGGTTCAGCCCGGGCGAACCTTCGCATCCTTACCGGAGAATCCAGAAGCAGCGCAGGTCGAGCAGGCCACACTCGAGACGGTCGAGCGCGTCGGCCCGGCGGCCGCGCGGGACGAGCTCGTGCAAACGCTCTCGGAACGGCCGAGTCTTCTGCGCCACGCGGAAACGAGCGCCCGATGGCTCGGGCCTCGTGAAACCGCTGCGTCCCTCAAACACGCGGTGCGCGAGCGCATGATGCAGCTACAGGCCTCCAGCACGAAGCTGCCGAATCCGGAGGCCGCAGCCCACCTGATGAACGCGCTCGCTCCCTTCAACCTACCCGCCACGACCGTGAGCCTCGGAAACTCATCACTTCGACACGCGAAGCCCGTCGCCTTGGTCACCGGCGCAACCCGCCCAAACAACATCGGTTTCGCCAGCGCCCGCGAGCTCGGCCGACGCGGCTACACGGTGATTCTGACCGGACGCGACGGAGACGCGGCGGAGAACGCCGCGGAGGCGCTTCGGGCCGAGGGCCACGACGTGCGCGGTATACGCCTCGATGTCACTGAGTACGATCAGGGAATCGCCGCCGCACAGTGGATCGCCACAGGCTTCGGTCGGATCGACGCGGTCGTCAACGCCGCCGGAGCGACGCGCGAAACGATGAACAGCCAGGCGCAGCAGGTCGACGGGTTCGATTTTGCGGGCGCCCTTGCAGTCAACGCCCTCGGGCCCTTTTTTCTCGGCAACCTCTTCGGCAACCTCATGAAGGAGCGGGGAACGGGAACGATCATCAACTTCGGAACCGGCGTGTCCGACATGGCGGGCTTCCCCGCGTACGGCGCAGCAAAGGCGGCGCTTCGAAGCCTGTCGATCCAGCAGGACGCTGAACTCTCCCCGCACGGCGTGCGCGTGCGATGTTTCGACCCGGGTTGGGTTCGGACCGACATGGGCGGGCCGGACGGTCCGATGCATCCCGATCAGGTTGCCAAAGAGATCGCGGATCTCGTCACCGATCAGTGGAATCCGGAAGGCGCCGTGCTCACGAGCCCAGGCTGGGAGACACACCTCCGCTCGGATCCGCCTCATACTTCAAGTTGAAGCGCAGGCCGCCACAGACTGCTTCGATCCGCTCGAGGTCGCGAATCACGCACCAGCCTTTGTGAAGCTCGACCCATCCGTCCTCTTTCCAGGAGGAGAAGGTGCGGTTGATGGACTTGGTGGTCGCCCCGATTTCGAGGGCAATCGTCTTCTGGGTGAGCGGGTAACGGATCATCAGACCCTGCTCGGTCTCCCGACCAAAAGCGTCCGCATAGGCCAGAAGCAGACTCGCAACGCGCCCCGGGACGTTCGCAAGGATCGCGGCTTCGTTGCGATAGGCGAGGTACAGTCTTCCTGCGACGTCTCGGAGCAATCCGCGCGCCGCGCCGTCGTTCCCCGCGAGGTAGCGCTCGAACGTGTTCGCGCGCAGCCGAACGATCTCGCAGGCGGTGAGCGCATCAGCGCACTGCACGAAAGAAGTCCCGGTCAGCGCCTGCATCTCTCCGAGCGTGCAGGGCGCACCTAAGTGCTTCACTGTCACTCGACGTCCCGCATCCGCGGAATGGTGCACACGGATTCGGCCACTCAGCAGCACGTCGACGAAGGTCGCTCGCTGACCGGCCTCGATCACCCCCTCTTCTGGGGTCGCATTCAGCCAGTGAGCGTCGAGGAGAAGATCGTCGAGCTCCCGTTCGGAAGCTTCGGCAAAGACCGGATTGCTGCGGAGCCGTTCACGCGCGTCGCCCGGTGGGGCTTCCGATGGAGAAGCGCTGTCCCAAAAATCGTCACCCTCGCGATCCTTCGCATCGAAGGTTGACGGATAGAGCAAATGACGAGGCAGGTCGCCCGTGGCGGCATGGAGTGAGTCGACATCGCGGATCACGATCCAGCCCTTGTGCGTCGATACCGCGCCCTGCTGTCGCCACTCAGTAAATGCGCGGTTCACGGAGCGAAGATTCGCGCCGAGGTCCTGCGCCAAATCCGACTGGGTCAGCGGATGCGCAATGCGCAGACCGTCCGCTGTGGGTCGCGGGAACGCTTCCGCGTACGCGAGAAGCAGGCTCGCGGCGCGGGTGTTCACGTCGTAGAGGATCGAGCGTTGCTGCCGTGCGACGACGCAGAAACGTGCGCACACGTGGCGCAAGTGCTCAAAGGCGAAGGAGGTGGCCTGGAGCATCTCAAGAAAACACGGTCCTGGCACGGCAACGACTTTCGAGTCGACGACGGCGCGGGTCTCGGTAATGTGCGGCTCGTCCACGAGAACGTCGACGTCCCCCACGACACCTCCGGGGCCGATGAGACGACTCGTGGCGGCACGGTCTTCGCCACTCAAATGGCTCACCTTCAGGAGACCTTCGGTGACGACGTAGACCCGATCCATGCGCTGGCCGGGGGCACCGACGCGCTGGTCACGAGAGACCTCGAGCGACTCGGCCTCGGGCACCTCGAGCAGAGCGCGCACCGCGGGGTCGCTTTCGAGCGCGGTGGTATTGCGAGTAAAACCCGTCACTGGCTCACTCGGCGCGCACCCCTACCCGCCGACGCCCCCACGAAGGCCAACCTGGACCCAACTTGTCAACCCGGCGCGGTCACCGCTCCAGAACGCTCGTCGCTTGCTGGCGAGGGCTTCGGTGCGCTACACCCGGCGCATGTCCCGTCTGGAGGGCTGGAGCCCGTCGCCCCATCTCGACACCGCGACTCTCTTCGACGAGTCCCCCTTGCTCTTGCGCAACGGCCGCGAGCTGTCCCCGGTCCGCGTCGCCTACGAGACCTTCGGCACCCTCAACGCGGAGCGGAGCAACGCGGTGCTCGTTTGCCACGCCCTCACTGGCGATAGCCACGTTACCCGCCACGGCCCCGAGGACGATCCGGGCTGGTGGGACACCACTGTGGGGCCAGGAAAGCTCATCGATACCGACCGCTGGTTCGTCCTCTGCAGCAACGTGATCGGCTCGTGCTACGGCAGCGAGGGTCCGAGCACTGAGCGGCCCGACACGGGCGAGCAATGGCGCGCGGATTTCCCCTACCCGAGCGTCAGCGATGTGGTGACCGTGCAGCGCGAGCTCTTGCGCCACCTCGGGATTGATCGCCTACGCCTCGTGATCGGCGGATCCCTCGGCGGCCAGCAGGTGTTGCGCTGGACCGTGCAGTACCCGGAGATGATGGATGCGGCGGTCGCCATCGCCTGCGATGAGCGGGCGAGCGCCTGGGTGATCGCCCTGCAGGACGTGGGACGTCAGGCGCTCCATCACGCGCTCAAGCGCCAGGACATTCCCGAGCTCCTGGACCAGGCGTTGGCCACCGCGCGCATGATCGCGATGATTTCCTACCGCACTCCCGACGATTTTGTGGCCCGCTTCGAGCGTGCAGCGATCGACGCGGCGCGCGCGAACGAAAATGATCTGCGCTACGAGGTCGAAAGCTATCTGCGCTACCAGGGCCACAAGCTCGTGAGCCGGTTCGAGGCCCGCAGCTACCTGCGCCTGACGCGCATGTTGGACAGCTTTGACATCGCCGAGGGCTTCGCGGACGAACAAGAGGCCCTCGAAGCCATTCGATGTCCCATTTGCCTGGTGGGCATCGACTCGGACGTCCTCTTTGACGCCGAAGGCCCGCGGCGCCTCGCGGGCAAGTTGCGAAACCTCGGCAAGGAAGCGAGCTTCAAGCTTCTCCCCTCACGATTCGGGCACGACGCATTTCTCATCGAGCACGACAAGCTCGCCCGTCTACTCGGACCCTTTTTGGAAGAGAGATTGCGCTAATGGCGGTCGATCGGAGCGTGACAGTTGGGTTGCTCGGCTGCGGGGTCGTGGGCTCCGGACTGGTGAAGCTATTGGCCGAGCGCCGAAACGACTACCGCGAACGGCACGGGATCGACCTCGAGCTGCGCCGGATCGCGGTGAGCAATGTGGAACGCGAACGCGCACCACACATAGACCGCGCACTGCTCACCGGGGACCTGAGAGAGGTCACCGACGACCCGGACATTCAGTTGGTCATCGAGGTGATCGGGGGCACCTCAGCCGCCCTCGATGGCGTCTGCCGGGCGCTGAATCAGGGCAAGGACGTCGTCACCGCGAACAAGGCGATCGTCGCACAAAAAGGCGCGCTCCTGCTCGATCTCGCTCATCAAAACGGCGTGCAGCTGCGTTTCGAAGCGGCCGTCGGTGGCGGAGTCCCGGTGCTGGCGGCCTTGTGGAGTGGCTTGTCGGCGAGCCGAATGGAATCGATCCATGCCATCGTCAACGGAACCTCGAATTTCATCCTCTCTCGGATGGCCAACGAGCACGTGGCGTATGACGCTGCGGTGAAGACCGCGCAGGAACGCGGGTTCGCCGAAGCCGATCCGACCCTGGACGTGAACGGCACGGACGCCGCGCACAAGCTCGTGATCCTCACGGCGCTCGGGTTCGGCGTCGCGGTGGCGCCGGAAGATGTGCCTCGAGAAGGCATCGAGCGAGTGACCCTCGAAGACATCGAGGCCGCACATCGCTTCGACTACGACCTCCGGCATCTTGCGATCGCCCGGCGCACCGAGGGCGGGATCGAGCTGCGCGTGAACCCTGCCTTCGTTCCGCGCGGCACCTTTCTCGCCACGGTTCAGGACGAGTTCAACGCCTTCCTCGTGCGCGGCAGCGCGAGCAAGGAGATGGTGTTCATCGGTCGTGGGGCCGGCGCGGAG
Source organism: uncultured Bdellovibrionales bacterium (assembly GCA_964468125.1). Taxonomy (GTDB): domain Bacteria; phylum Myxococcota; class XYA12-FULL-58-9; order XYA12-FULL-58-9; family CAYXVF01; genus CAYXVF01. The sequence goes on from CAYXVF010000003.1 coordinate 40,963, forward strand.
CCCACCGCAGGCGCGGTTCTGGGCGACGTGGTGGAATGCGCCATGCGGCGCCTCGAGCCCCAGCCGCTGCCGTCCTTGGCCTGGGGCTGGTCCAAAGACCGGGCGCGCGGCCCGCTCGATGCGGAGACCGGCTACTATTTCCGCTTTCCGGTGGCGAACGAGCCTGGGGCGATCGGCAACCTGAGCACTATTCTCGGCCGCCACGGCGTGAACATCGACAGCGCGCAGGCGAGGCCTCATCCGATGGATGCAAGCATCGGCGTGGTCGAGATCCTGAGCCGACGCTCCCGAGAACGCGACGTGCGTGCGGCCCTCGCCTCCGTCGGGTCCGGAGAGGTCCTCCGGGGCGAGACCCGGGTGATCCGCATCGAGGAGTGGCGCCCGGCCGGCGGCTACTTCTGAGGTGCGCGTCCGAAATTCTCACCCGATCGGGAATTGCGCTAGACTCGCGAGGTGACCCAACCACGTCGACCGACCCAGGAGCTCGAAGCGGCCCTCAGCGTTCTGGAGGAGGTGTCGCAGGTCTACGAGCTCGAAGAGAACCTGGACCCCGCCGCGGTGCCGCCGCCTCTGCCGGAGACCAGCAAACGCACGCTCGAAGGCGATTTCACCGGTCGAACTGAGTTTCCTGATCTCTTCAAAGCGGATTCGGTCACCGGCGATCTGGCGCGCATGACCCCGGAAGAAAAGGTCCACTTCTTCCGGCAGAAGCTGAAATTCGCAGAGGAGCAGATCAGCCGGTTCAAGGACGCCTGGAGCACGCGCACCCGCGAGCTCGATCACCTCGAAGTCCTCCTCGACAACTCGCGCAAGGAGACCGACCAGACCAAGGTTCGTCTCGGTCATCTCGAAAAGTTCCTCGACGAAAAACGCGAGGAGCTCGACCGCTACGCCAAGAGCGTCGCGGACGCCTTCGCCGAGCAGGAGGAGAAGGAGAACTCGCTCCGCGAGCAGCTCGCCGAGGAGCTCGCGGAGGCGGAGCGCCTTCGGGACGAGGCGATGACCGCCGAGCGCTCGCGCGACGAAATCAACCGCGAGCGCACGGAGCTTCTCCCGCGGGTTCAGCAACTCCAAGCGGAAAACCGCACTCAGGCGGAAGCGCTCGACGAAGCGCGGGGCGAGATCGCGATGCTGCGAAGCCGGCTCGAAACCCGCGAAGCGGAGCTCGCAGAGGTCAAAGCGGACTTTCGGGAGACCGAGGAGCGTTTGCGAAACGCCGCGGCGAACCGCGACGAGGAGCTCACCCGACGGATCGGAGAGCTCAAGGAAGAAATCGGCGGCCTCGAAGCGCAGCTCATCCCCCTTCGGGAGGACCTAGAGGAGTGGCGCTCCCGCGCGCAGACCGCCGAGGCGGACGCCCAGAGCAAACACAATCAGCTGATCGCCCGGGACGAGCTCATCAGCCATTACCGCGAGCAGGCGGAAGCCGCCCAGTCGGATCTCGAGGAAATGGCGAAGAGCGCGCGAGACGTGGCGCTCCCCCAACCTCCGCCGCCTGCGCCCTCCTTCGATCCGGAAGCGATGGAGGCGTTGCGCGAAGCGATCGGTTTCGCGGGTCGTACCCTGTCGTCGATCATCAAGGGGGACAGTGGAGCCGGTGGCACGATGGACCGGCTGCGCGAGATTCTGAAGCAGCTCAAAGCGGCCCGCGCGGCGGTGGAGCAGCTTCAGGGCGATTGAGGCGGGTAAGAGCCTCGGAAACTGGCGAGGTGCGGGCTCACGCGTTAGCGTCGCGCCATGGCAGGCGACACCCTAGCGTTCATATTGTGCACTCCTCGCTCCGGCTCGACGCTGCTTCAGCGAATGATCGGCGCGCACTCTCAGATCTACACGCACCCTGAGCCCCATCTGCTCACGCCGCTCTACTACCTCGGCTACTACGCGACGGTCGACGCCGCCCCCTACGATCACCTCAACGCCGGCGAAGCGCTGCGCGAGCTCTGCGACGAGCTCCCTCGCGGCGAAGAGGACTACCTCGATGCCCTACGGGCCTATGCTCGGACCATTTACGATCGCGTGCGCGAGCCCACCGGGCTTGCGATCTTCCTCGATAAGACCCCGGCCTACGGTCTCGTCGCCTCCTTCGTCGCGAAGCTCTTCCCCCAGGCGCGCTTCGTCGTGCTCACGCGCCACCCGATGGCGATCTGGCACAGCCAGGCCCATTCGTTCTTCGGCGGCGACTACCAGACCGCGCTCGAAACCAATCCTTTGGTCCAGCCATATCTCGAATCCCTCGGGGCGTTCCTGCGCGAGCGCCCGGTCGATTTCGTGCACGTGCGCTACGAGGATCTCGTTTCTGACCCTGAGCGTCACATGCGCAGGATTCTGTCGGCCTGGGGACTCGAGTTCGAGCCGAACTGCGTGGAGTACGGCAAGGCGAAACACATTCGCAAGAGCTACGGCGACCCGATGTCGGTCGAGAAGCACCAGCGACCGGTGACCGATTCGATGGAGGCCTGGGCGGCGGACCTGAAATCCCGCCCGAAGGCCCTCGAAACGGCCCGCGACTTGATCGCCCGATGCAATCCGCGAGATCTCGAAGCGTGGGGCTACCCGGTCGACACGTTCTGGAACGCGCTCGAGGGGGCGGAGGCAGCGGCGACGAATCCGTTGTCGCGCTTCAACAGCTACTGGCTGAAACGGCAGGTTCTGCTCGGCCTGCGCCGAAACATGGGCGATGACGGACTCGGGCCCGTGGTGCGCAAGGTGCGTTATTACTGCGACGTGCTCCTTCGTAACTAGCTGGATTTGTTGAGTAACTCCGATACTTCAGGAAGACACGGAGCGCCCCCCACCCACATGGGAACCAAGAAAACGCCCCCCCGTGTATGTACACTCACCACGGGAGCGAGATGCAGATGACGGAAATCAACAACACGCGCGTGCCTTCCTCTCTGACCCTCGAGGCACAGGCGCAGGCGCAAAAACAAGAGAACGAGATGCAGGCCGACGCCATCAAAGCGGCGGTCCGGAGTCGAAGCGTCGCCCCCGTCGGCGACGTGAAGGTGAGCGACACCACCTCGAGCCTCGCCGTTGAGATCTCACTGCCGGCGCCGTCGGCCCCGAGCGTCGACGTGACCCCCGAGAGCATTTCCGGCGCCCAGTCCATGGCCGGCCAGCTGAGCTATATGGGCGAGGGCACAGGCGACACGGACCTGCTTTTGGCGAAGTTCCTCAAGCTCCAGGTTTTGACCGAGACCGAAGACCTCTGGAGCCAGGTGCTCGCCCGCGAAGCGCAATCCCTGCTGATGCGCGGCGCACTCGCGCAGGGCAAGCAGAGCATGCTCCGCGAGGCCGAAGCGGCGTGGGCCCGAGCCGAGTCGCTCCAGAATCAGGCGTTGGCGATCGCGCGCGAGTACGAGCTCGGCGACGACGGTCGACTCGACGGTTTCTTCGGGGGTCCGCGCACCTTCGAGAATCCCGCGATCAGCTACTCGAATGAGACCGTCACCGCGAGCGCGAATGCGTCGGAGGACCTCAAGGCGGCGGTGGACGCGAGTGGCGAAGCCGAGGGCGCTGAACATCGAGGTGAGAGCGATCTCGCCGCGGAAAAACGAGCCGAAGCGGATGCGGCACTCGCACGCTACGTCGCGGATCCGAGCCGACAGGGGGATGTCGCCGAAATCGATGGGAAGCGCTACGACATCGGCACCATGGGCGCCGGGCCGCTGATGCAGATCGTGGCTCTCCTCGCCGCCGCCGACTTTGCGAATCAACGCGGCAACGATTTGCACGCGTCCTATTCGCAGGGCGTCGGCGCGTCCCAGATGCGTAAGGGCCAAAACCTGGTCGATTCGTGGAAGCGCCTGGAAGGCCACGACGAGTTTCTCGATGCGGTGAATCAGTCGGTCCGCGGCACCGAATCGGCGGACAAGAAGATGAAGGCTTTGCGTCACGTGGATGAGCAGCGCCTCACCGTCGCCGCCCTGCTCGAAGAGGGCGCGGCCTTTTCAGAGACCTACGCCCGCAACAAGCTGCAGCCGGTACAGGGTTAGCGGGACTTTCGGGTGCCGGTGTAGTCCGCCAGACCGTCCCCTTCCGGAGTCATCCCGGTGCCGACGGCGTCGAGCTCGCACTCGTACCAGCTCTCCTGGTCAATGTCCCGGCTCTCACGCAGGAAGATCTTTCCGACGGTCGCGCCGGTGGCGAGATCGACGTCGAAGCGAAACTCATTGTCGTACAGCAGAACGGGGTCGGAGCCGAGAACGCTGCCGGGGAAGACCTGGTCGCCGGTGTTGACCAGCGTCTGCCCTTCGCGAACAGTGCGCTACGCCCTCGAAGGCGGCGTGCGAAAGGCCGGAGATCGGCTCCGGATCACCGCGCACCTGATGGATACGGCCACGGATCAACAGCTCTGGTCCGGTCGCTTCGACGGCACCGTCGATGACGTCTTCGGGTTCCAGGACGATGCGGCACAGGGGATCGTCCACGCGCTCTCCATCGAGCTCTCGGCGGACGAGAGCCGCGCGCTCCGCGAGCACCCGATCCGCGACGCGCGCGCCTACGAGCTGTTCCTGCGCGCCCGTCACGCGGCGTGGAGCTTTTCTCCCGACGGCCTCGCCCGCGCCAAGAGCTACATCGAGTCCGCGAAAACGCACACGTGCTCAGCACCCTCGCCCACATCACGGCGATGTACGTCGAGTCGGGAGTCGCGAGCCCGGACTCCTTGCGCGAGGTCGAGGCGCTGGCGGATCGGGTCTTTGAGCTCGACGCGACGTCGCCACCCGGCCACTGGTTGAAAGGCTTCGCGGCCTACCAACGCGCCGACCTGCGCACCGCCATTCGCTTTATCGAGAGTGCCCGGGCGATCGAGCCCAACGACCCGGATACGCTCGTACTCCTCGGTTACGTCTACCCGCACGTGGGTCGAAACGACGAAGCCCGCGAGCTCCTCGAACGCTCGGCCCGTCTCGATCCGCTGACGCCTTTGATCCAGTGCATGCCGGGCTTCCTCGCACGGCCTTTGAGCACACACCCTTTGGCTCCTGGGCCGCCTCCCTCGCGCATGGCCTGCGCGGCGAAGCAAGCCGCGCGGCCGAGGCGATCACCGAGGCCTTCCAGGGCGCGGCGCACAACAGCGAGATGTCCGCCCGCGACTCGAAGCGCTCGCTTGAACCGGGCGTGCCTGCGCTAGCGCCCTCGCGCGCGACGACGGCGACGTGCGATGGACACGAGCAGCAGAATCGCCCAAGGAATCGGCGTGCTGCTCGAGCAATCGAGGGTGGGCTCCGCGTCGACGGCAAAGGCGAGCTCCTGCTCACTCCGATTGCCGGCCTGGTCTACGACGGTCAGTGTCACACGATAGGCGCGATCCTCCTCGAGTCCTTCGAGCACGAGCGGCTCGCCGCCGGGGAGCGTGCCAACGGCGATGCGCGCATCCGGCTCCGCCGTACGCGACACCTGACCCACCACGAACTCCACGCTCAGCGCCTCGCGCGGAGTCCAATCGTCGTCGGCCGCGTATCGAATCACCGTCGCTGTCTCCCGAATGATCCCCACGGGCTGGGAGAGGAGGCGAAGCGATGGCGCGCGCGTGTCGACGGTCACGGTGATCTCTACCGGCGTCGGGTCTTCGTTGCCGGAGAGATCCACGGCAGCCAGGCCGACCACGTGTGGACCGCTGGGGAGATCGCGCACGGCGATGTCACGCCCGACACGCAGCCGCGACTCGGCGACACCGTCCACGTAGACCCGGTGACGTACCTGTTGCTGCGGTGGAGCATCGTCGAAGGAGCTCGTTTCGAGCACGAAGGTCGGTGGGACAAAGGACGGTGGTGTCTCGGCGAGACGGGTTTCCGGCGGCGTCTCGTCCCCCGCGGGCGCGAGATAGATCTCGAAGGCCGCGGCGATTGCGCGCTCGTCCACGGAGAGCTGAACGATCTCCGTCGCCAGATTGTCTCCTGCGAAAAAGGCGCCACTCAAAGGCAAGTCTTCCAAGGCGTCGCGAAACGATGGGAGCACGAGGACGTCCATCGTCTGCTGCAGCCCCTGGGGGTCGAGCACTAAGGGGCCCGAGAGCGTTTCGAGGCTGAACCCGAAGGCGGTCAGCTCCCGGGGGGTGAGACGCAGCGAGTTGTCCGTGGGATCGGAGCGAATGTCGGCGGTCAGACGTGCGCCGCTCTTCACCGTGAGGAGACTCGGCGCAGCACCGGGGAGGAAGGTCGAGACCCCTACCCGCAACTCAGGGAGCTCGAGGGCCGCGCCCACCACACCGTCTTCGCCCGTGAGGGTCACGCTCGGTCGCTCCGGCACTTCCAGGAGAAGCGCCACGTCGACGTCCGGGGCGAGTTCCTCCAAGACCTCACCGAGCTCGACTCCAAGGTCGCGACTGTCGAGACAGAGCCAGCCCGCCCGCCAGGCCGAATCCACCAGATTTTCGACCGCTGCGTGGGAGATGGCGAACGCCGCGCTGCCGGTCGACGGAGGCACGAGAGGGGCGTCGGTCATGGAAGATGAAACGTCCACGCCGCGCAGCTCGCACTTCGCCGGCGCGCTGATCAGGGGCTCGACCCCCATTGCGAAGTCGACTTTGAGCTCCCGTTGCGAGACTCGCAGCGTCTCGGGCGACGCTACGATCCGCAACCCCGCCGCCTCTACCCCTTCGGTCGCAATGCGTTCGATGATACTCGTGATCCAGTCGGATGCGGAGCTGTTCACGCGAAGGCTCAGCTCTTCTCGAGCCCAATCGAGGATCGAGTCCTCGAACCAGGAGAAGAGTGCCTCACCGAGCCAATCGTAGATGCCGCAACCGTCGAGCTCGAGCTCGTTTGACGACGGGGCCTCGGTGACCTCAAAGGACTCGATGATGATGCTCGGTGCGCATTCGCTGACCGCTAGCCGGACCCGTCCTCGAACCTCGAGCGCCTCTCCGCTCATGCGCGCCTGACACGCCGCATCGGGTAAGGCGCACACTTGCAGGGCCATATCAAACTCAGTGGCTACATCGAGGACGATGCGAAAATCGATTCCGCCATCGAAGAACTGCAGCTCGCTCGTCACTGGAGTCACGACCACGTCGCCCGCGGTGGGGGTGACGAGCGTGTCTTCGAAGAAATCAGGACATTCATTCACGAGGAAGGATTCGGTCGGTACGGGAAGGCTGAGTCGTTCGCCAGCCATGAGAGCGTCGAGGGCGACGGAGCCACGGTCCCCGTCGATCCGAGCACTGAACGCTGAGCGCACGAGTCCCTCCTGGCACTGCGCCGCGGCCGTGCTCGGTGCCCAGGCGAAGAGACAAGGCAATGTGAGGCTGAGCCAGCGAAGGATGCACGTCGGCGCCCTGCGCTCCGCCTCCTCTCGAGCCAGGAGATTCATGTCAGCGACGCCCATGGTCGACGCTGCGCCAATCCGCGGTGCGGCGGATCAATCCATTGAACCAGTCCCGGGCGGAAACCCCTTCCACCTCGGTGTTGGCGAAGAGCTCGGCGTTCAACGAGACGATGTGCGTGCTCCCGGGCGCGAGGAAATACTCGAAGCGGCCGAGGAAGCGTTGCTCGAGGCGAGCCACCTCTTCACGAATGATTCGGGCGAAGTCGGCGCTCGGCAGGGGATCGTATGAGAATAGCCGAATCGTCCCGAGAAATTGCCGAATGACGTCGTCCTCGGTGAAGGAGAACACGCCGGCGCGGACGAAGCTCGGGTCGTTCTGGAGCATCCAGCCGACGAAGCGAATGAACTGAGGATCGCAGGAGGCGCACGGCAGACGGTCGGTGAAGCGCCAGTTTTCTCGAAAGTCCGCCAGCTGAAGCTCGTTCGCGGGGTTTGTGACCCCGGGTCCCGAGTCCGCGAACAGGTAGAGCTCAGCGTCGGGAAACGCGAGTCGGACAGGACCGATCGCGAAGATCGCCCCGTAGGAACCGGCGCTCTGGCCTGTGACCAAGACCCGGTCCGGCTTTGGGAGCTTGGCCGCCGCCACGGTGAGGGCTGCGCTCAGATTGCGCAGGCCGTGAAAAATCCGCTCGCCGGCGCGGGGAAACTGCACGACGTTGTCGCCGGTGAACACGCTCGCGTCGCAGTAAGGCACGTAGAGCATGTGCCAATCGGCAGTAGCGAGGCCGGTTCGCGTCGCATAAATGCCCTCACGTTCTGGGATCTCCGGGGTGATCTGCGCGGTGCCGATCGCGCAGGACAGGTCGTTCCAACAGGCGCCTCCCTCGTCGAGAACGATGACCAGATCGTCGACCGTGCCCGAGCGATAGGCGGTGAAGAACGGGTCGCCATCAGCGCACAGGGCTCCTGCGGCCGGGTCGAAATCCTGCCGGAGCCAGGGCGAGGCGGGGGTCAGTGGTGCCTCCATCACGGGCTCGACCGTGCCGAGGTAGTCCCCGAGGCCCGCGTCCCATAGGGCACCCTCGAGATCGGGAACGCGCGGAAAGAGCTCGGTCGACGCCTCGGACACCGGCGGAGGCGGGTCCATCTCTCCGCACCCGGCCACGACCCATGCGAGCGTCAGCAGCGAGGTGCAGAGGGGCAATCGAGCCGATCTCACGGCGCGAATCGTTGTGCGAGCGGCACAGCCCATCACAGCAGGTTCGGCGCCTGCGAGGCCTTCGTTGCTCGTAAATCGCTGAGGGTGGCGCCTGCTCTCAACGATTCGAGACGAGAACCTCGGCGACGGGCCCGCGCCGATCGGCGCGGCTGTTGATCGCCCGTCGGCAGAAGACCTGCTCGATCTCGAACCCTGCGTAGAGCGAGCGAATGAATTCAGTGTCGGAGTTGCTCAGGACGACGTGCACGCCCTTGCGGTCGAGGGCCGCGAATACGTCAGCGAGTCTTTCCTGTTCCGCATCTCCAAAGCCCGTCTTGGTGTAACTCGTGAAGGAGGCGGTCTTCGACACCGGGTCGTAGGGGGGATCGAAGTAGACGAGGTCGCCTTTCTTCGCGTGGTCGAGGACCTCGAAGGCGCTGCGATGCTCGATGCTCACCTCGGCGAGGGCCTCGGAGACCGCTCGGAGGTTGTCCGCGTCGCAGATCTTCGGATTCGCGTAGCGTCCGAAGGGAACGTTGAACTGCCCTTTGCGGTTCACCCGGTAGAGCCCGTTGAAGCAGGTGCGGTTCAAGAAGATGGTCCGTGCGGTCGAAGTCGTCGCGGTCAACGCGCTCCGCTCCTGCCCGCGCACCTCGTAGAAGTGCTCTTCCGTGGCCCGATGCGCGCCCAACGCCTCGATCACCCCTTCCACATCGTCCCGGATCGCCCGGTAGGCGTTCACCAGCTCATCGTTGATGTCTGACAAGGTCGCCCGCTCGGGGCCGAGCGCGAAGAACACCGCAGCCCCGCCCACGAACGGCTCGTGGTAGTGGCCAAAGCGCCCCGGGAAGCGTTTGAGGATCTCGGGGACGAGCTTCGTCTTCCCTCCCGCCCACTTCAGGAAGGGCTTCGGACGACGGGGCTCGGCGATTCGGGAGCGTTCAGCAGCGTTCACAGAACGAATGCTGCCGGGTGCGACATCATCCTACAAAAAAACCGCGGCTTTCGGTTCGCGTGACAGCGGCCTCAACCGAAGACTGCGACACGCTCGATTCGGGAAATGGGTGGTCGCGCACCTGCACCCGGAGCGGAGCCTGCGGCGCCTCCGAATCGCCGCGTCTCAGCTCTCTCCCATGAAGGGGTAGGCGACGCTGCGCGGTGGCTCGAGGTTCTCCTTGATCGCACGCGTGCTCGTCCAGCGTACGATGTTGAAGAGGCTGCCCGCCTTGTCATTCGTTCCGGAGGCGCGTCCGCCGCCGAAGGGCTGCTGCCCGACGACCGCGCCGGTGGGCTTGTCGTTGACGTAGAAGTTCCCCGCGGCGAAACGAAGCCTCTCCTGCGCTTCCTCGATGACGCGGCGGTCGCGCGCAAAGACCGCCCCAGTGAGGGCGTAGGGGCTCGTCGTATCCACGAGCTCTAGGGTCTCTTGCCATTTATGGTCATCGTAAACGAAGAGGGTGAGCACGGGACCGAAGAGCTCCTCTTGCATCGTGACGTACTTCGGATCATCCACGCGCAGGACCGTCGGGTCGATGAAGTAGCCGGTGCTCTGGTCGCGCTCGCCACCGCAGATCAGCTCGACGCCCGGGTCCGCCTTGGCTGCGTCGATGAACCCGCCGATCTCGTTGAACGCTTTTTCGTCGATCACCGCGCCGAGGAAGTTCGAGAAATCCTCGGTGGAACCCATCTTCAGCGCCTGCACCTCTGCACGGAGCGACTCCGACACCTCCGGCCAGAGGCTCTTCGGGATGTAGGCACGCGAGGCCGCCGAGCACTTCTGCCCCTGGTACTCGAAGGCGCCGCGGGTGAGCGCCACGGTGAGTGCGCGAACATCCGCGCTCGGGTGGGCGAGGATGAAGTCCTTGCCGCCGGTCTCACCAACGAGCCGCGGATACTGGCGGTAGGTCGCAATGTTCTCGCCAACGGTCCGCCAGATGTGTTGGAAGGTTCCCGTCGAGCCGGTGAAGTGGACACCACCGAGATCCGGGTGACGGATCACGACATTCCCGATATCCACGCCGCGTCCATGAACGAGGTTGATCACTCCCGGGGGAAGGCCTGCTTCCATCAGGATTTCCATGGTGACTTGCGCGGCCAGCGCCTGCGTGCTCGCGGGCTTCCAGACCACCGTGTTGCCCATGAGAGCCGGCGCGGTCGGCAGGTTGCCCGCGATGGCGGTGAAGTTGAACGGCGTAATCGCGAGGATAAAGCCATCCAGTGGCCGGTAGTCGAGCTGGTTCCAAAGCCCCTTGGGCGAGAGCGGTTGCTCCTCGATCAACCGCCGCGCGTACCACACGTTGAAGCGCAGGAAATCGATGAGCTCAGCTGCTGAGTCGATCTCCGCCTGGTGGACGGTCTTGCTCTGCCCGAGCATCGTAGCGGCGTTGATCCGCGCGCGATGCCGCGTCGACATGAGCTCGGCGGCCCGCAGGAACACCGACGCCCGCGCGGTGAAGGGCATTGCCGCCCACTCGTGCTTCGCGGCGAGCGCCGTGTCGACGGCGGTCTTGATCGCGTCCGGATTCGCGAGGTGCGTGATGCCCAGGACACGCTGGTGGTCGTGGGGAGACACGACCCTTCCGTTCGAGGTCGATTCGACCAGCTCTCCGTTGATCACGCATGGGAGCGGCTTTTCCCCTTTGAATTCCGCGAGCGCAGCCACCACCTGCTCGCGCTCGCTAGAGCCAGGCGCGTAGCCATGGACAGTCTCGTTTTGAGGCCGTTCGATCAGGGAAACGGTCGTCGCCATCATTCACCTCCCAAGCGCGAAGAAACGCGCGTTCTTCCCATCCTAGAGCGCACAGCCGATCCGTCAACGGGATGGCTCAGAGGCCCGGCCGTGCGATGCCCTCGAGCACGGCGCACCGACCGCTACCAGACGCACGCAATCGGATCCACCCCGCGTGTTCCGGGATGACCGAGGGGATCCGGTCCGCCCATTCGATCACCACGAGCGCCTCACGGTCCGCAATGGCCTCCTCCACTCCGAGGCCGAGCAAATCGTCGGGGGACTCGAGACGATAGAGGTCCACGTGCACGAGACGTCCCCGCGTGCCCGGGTGATCGAACATCAGCGCATAGGTGGGACTGACGACCTCCACCAGACGCGTCACGCCCCAACCCTCGGCGATGCCTCGGGTCAATGTGGTCTTGCCCGCGCCGAGCTCGCCGACGAGCGCGTAGACAGTCCCTGGACTGGCCTGTTGTCCGAGCCAAAGGCCGAGCGCGTGTGTCGCACGGGCGTCGGGGAGCTCACGCTCGAACGCCACTAACGCTCCCAATCCACCAACACGTCGCCGACCGCGTCGAGGAGATCCGTTGCCGTCATGGCCGTTTGGCTGCGCCGCTCCGCCGCCACATCGCCCGCGCACCCGTGCAGGAGGGCTCCGAGTCGGGCTGCGCGCTCGGGCTCCAGCCCCTGCGCGAGCAGTGCTCCGATCATGCCTGCGAGCACATCACCGGTCCCGCCGGAGGCCATGCCGGGATTACCCACGTCCAGAACGCAGAGCGCGCCGTCCGGGCTCGCGATCACAGTCCCCGCCCCTTTGAGGACCACGACGCATTCATGCCGCATCGCCACCTGCAATGCTGCGGCGAAGCGATCGCGCTGCACCGCCTCGACGTCCGAGCCCAGCAGTCGCGCCATCTCCTTCGGGTGCGGCGTGAGGACCAGCGGCGTGTGCATATCGTCCCAGAGGGACGGGCGGGCCGCCATCGAGTTCAGAGCGTCCGCATCAAGACAAAGGGGCACACTCGCACGCCGAAAGAGCTCCGAGAGGAGCTCCACCGCATCGTCTCCCGTGCCGAGCCCAGGCCCCACCACGCAAGCATCGGCGCCCTCGAGCGCGCTCGACGCCCACTGGGCCGCATCTTGGTCGCCGCGCAAGCGCAACATCAGCTCTGGCGCCCGAGACGGCGCGCGCGCGAGGGTTGCATCGTCCGTGGCCCAACTCACCAGGCCGGCGCCACCTCGAAGGGCCCCGAGGGCCGAAAGTACCGCAGCGCCCGGTGTTTCTGGTTGCCCCGCCACAACCACACAGTGGCCGAAGTTCCCTTTGTGGGAATCGCCGCTGCGAGCGGGCATGAGCGCAGGCCCGTCCTCGTAGTCGAGGACCAATCCCACCACGCCGACTTCGTCGGTCACCGATTCGGGAATCCCGATGTCCACCACGCGCAGAAGCCCGGTCAGCTCCTTGCCCGGATAGAGGTAGTGGCCACGCTTGGGGAAGGCAAAGGTGACCGTCTCCGCCGCCTGGATCGCGCGGCCGAGACGGCGTCCGCTGTCCGTATGCACACCGGAAGGAATGTCGACGGCGACGACCTCCGCGGGACAGTGGTTGCAGAGATCGATCGCGTCGGAGATCAGCCCTCGAACATCGTCCTCCAGGTTGATCCCCAGGAGCGCATCCACCACCACGGGTGTGTCGTTCAAACGGGTGGACAGCTCCCATAGCTCGCGGGCGTCTTCGATGAAGCGTATGGCGCAGCTGTCCTCGCGCTCAAGGGTGCTAAAGGTTGCCAGCGCGTCCCCTTTGAGTCGTCCGCGCGAGGTAAACACCGCCACTTCCACTTCGTAGCCTGCGGCCGCCAGGGCGCGTGCACAGACAAAACCATCACCACCGTTGTTGCCCGGACCGCAAAGCGCGATCACGCGTGAGCCCGGTGGCGCTCGCTCCATGACCGCGCGCGCAACACCACGACCGGCGAGCTCCATCAGGACCCGACCGGGGATACCGAAGTCTTCAATGGTTCGACGGTCGAGGCCCGCCATTTCGAGGCCGCTGCAGACCTGCTGCATCGAGATCACCCCCTGAGGATCTCGACCATATCACGAACCGCCGCCTCGAACCCGGTGATCACCGCGCGAGAGACGATGCTGTGGCCGATATTGTACTCCTCAATCTCGTCGATGGGCACGAGCGCGGCGGTGTTGTGGTAGTGCAAGCCGTGTCCCGCCGCGACGCGCATGCCGAGCTTGCGGGCGGTCCGCGCGGCGTCGGCGATTCGGCGCAGCTCAGAGCGCTGCTCGGACTCAGCTCGGGCGTCCGCGTACTTGCCCGTATGCAACTCAATGGCGGGTGCGTCGATCCGGTGAGCTGACTTCACCGCTTCGATGTCCGGATCAATGAAGAGCGCCACCAAGACATCCGCATCGCGCAGCTGAGCGATGTATTTTTTGAGGTGGTCTCGATTCTGCCCGACATCGAGGCCCCCTTCGGTGGTGAGCTCTTCCCGGGTCTCGGGCACGATGGTGCAGATATCCGGCTTCACCTCGAAGGCGATCTTCATCATCTCCGCGGTCGCGGCCATCTCGAGGTTGAGCTGGGTCTTCACCGTCTCGCGCAGGATGCGCACATCGCGCTCCTGAATGTGCCGCCGGTCCTCGCGCAGGTGGACGACGATCTGGTCCGCGCCGGCGCGCTCCGCGGCCGCGGCCGCTTCCACGGGATCGGGGTAGACAGTGCGCCGCACCTGGCGAAGGGTCGCGACGTGGTCGACGTTGACTCCGAGTCGTCTGTGCATGGGGTGTAGATGTCGCTTCTCGTCGGAAGACTCAAGCGGGTCGCAGCGTTCGGCACGTCCCCGGAAACACCGCCGAAGGACGCCTTCTCAGGCCCCGTCTCTCGAACATGCCCGATTGGTTTTGCCTCGGCGTGCGTTCGGAATCGGCAGTGACGTACGGCCGGTTGGTGCTTTGCGGACCTCTCCGGTGACGGGTCACAGATTCGGCCCTCGGTCTCGGCCACGGAAGCCGTTTCCGTGACGGAGGCCGAAGCCGTCGGATCAACGCATCGGTCGGCGGGACCGTTCACTGGCCACTCAGATTCGGCGGTCCGCCTCCAGTATCCCGCTCAACATCGGAGAGGGTTGCTACAGCCGGGACGGCAATCAGCGATCGAGTCATCGCCCTGTTGTGGGGACGGGCGGAACGACCGTCTAACAGGCGATTCCGATCGGAGATGGTCTCTCGAAGGGTTCAGCTCAGCCGAGCGCCCGGCGGAGCGCGCCGACGATGGTGTCCGCGTGTTTTTCGATCGCCCGAAGCTCCGGGCCCTCGACCATGACCCGCGCCTTCGGCTCGGTCCCGCTGTAGCGAACGAGGACTCGCCCCGAATCCCCGAGCTCCGCTTCGACTTTGGCGATCGCTTCCTGCACCGCCGGGAGCTGATCGAGGGGCTTTTTCTCCCGCACCCGGACGTTGACGAGGTGCTGCGGGTAGAGGGTGATCTTTTCCCGGAGCTCCGAGAGCTTCACCCCCTGACGCTTGAGTGCGGCCAAGAGCTTGAGCCCCGCGAGCATGCCGTCGCCGGTGGTGCTGTGGTCCAGGTAGACCAAATGCCCGCTCTGCTCACCGCCAAAACAGTAGCCGTGCTCTAGCATCTCACCCACGACGTAGCGGTCCCCCACCTGCGTGCGCACCACCTTGCCACCGAGCTTGCACACATACTGGTCGAGGGCGAGATTGCTCATCACCGTCGCCACCACCGTGTCGCCGGAAAGACTGCCCGAGCACATCAGCTCTTCCGCCCCGATCGCTAGGAGTATGTCGCCATCGAGAACCTGTGCCCGATCGTCCACGACGATGATGCGGTCCGCGTCGCCGTCGAGAGCGATCCCCAAGTCCGCCCGGGTCTCGCGTACCATCGTCTGCACGTTGTTGATGTGAAGCGCGCCCACCTCGAGGTTGATGTTTCGACCATCCGGGTCCGTGCCGATGGCCTTCACCTCCGCTCCGAGCTCCGCGAGCACCGTCGGCGCGACTCGGTAGGCCGCGCCGTTCGCGCAGTCGACGACGATGCGCAACCCTTCGAGGCCGAGATGCGGCGGAAACGCCTGCTTGAGCCGCGCGATGTAGCGTCCGCGCGCGTCGTCGATGCGCGCCGCTTTGCCCACCTGCTCGCGGGTGGGGCGAATGGACACGACGTGCTCGTCTTCCATGAACTGCTCGAGCTGGAGCTCCTTCTCATCCGGAAGCTTGAAGCCATCGCGGGCGAAAATCTTGATCCCGTTGTCCTCGTAAGGGTTGTGGCTCGCGCTGATCATCACCCCCGCATCGCAGCGCATGTCACGGGTGAGAAACGCCACCGCCGGCGTGGGCAGGGGGCCGATGAGAAGCGCGTCGACGCCCATGGAGCAGACGCCGCTCGCAAACGCCATCTCGAGCATGTAGCCCGAGAGGCGCGTGTCTTTGCCGATCAGAATCTTGTGCCGGTGTTCGCCCTGGCGCGCCTGATGCGCCACCGCGCGGCCGAGAGCGAGGGCGACCTCACAGGTCATGGGGTACTGATTGGCAACGCCGCGAATTCCGTCGGTACCAAAGAGCTTGCGCTTGTTCGCTTGCATGATGCTTCCTCAGGGCGCGGGGCGAGGACGAACGCCGGTACGCCGCACCCGGACTTGTACCTCCGGAGGCAGCTCGGTCAAGGAGGTCCGCTCCGGGAGATTTCGCACCTCGAGACGCTTCGTAACGATGCGCTCCCCGGCCTCGACTTCCTCGGCGACGTCTACCACCGCAACGATCGTAGCGTCCGTCAGCTCGTTTACCACCCGCATCGGCCCGCGCAGCTCCAAGCGCACCACCTCGGGCTGCAGCTCCCCTTCCACGCTCTCCGGCAACAGCTTCACCATTACCTGAAAGGCGCGGGTCACGAATTCTTCCGTGATCACGACCGTCGCCTCGACCTTGCGCTGCTTGAGGCGCTGGGGCGCGGGCAGCGGCTGCAGCTCGACGGTGAGCTCGACGTTCTCCGTCGCATCGGCGACCTCGATCGGCCGGGTGCGCACAAAGGTCAAACCCTGCACCATCGACTCGGGCCCTTCGACCTCCACCTTCGCGGGGTCCAGGCGCACCTCGGAGATCTTGAAGCCCACCGGGGGCCGGTCGACCACATTGTCCACCACCGGTAGCTCGCGCGTGACCCGCTTGTCGATCGTCACCTCGAACTCTTGCGGCGAGAGATCCACCACCGCGAGGCCCGCCGGCGTGACCACGTCGCTGAAGTCGATCCGTGGCCGCGCCTCACCTACATCCACGCCACGAAGGTCGACGACGATCGGGTCCACATCGGTGGAGCGATAGGTGAGAAAAGGGGCGAAGGGTCCCGTCAACGTCGCGCGGATCGACGTGGGGTGCGTTCCCACGAGCATCTCGTCGTCGTCGAGACGCACCTCCACCGGGTAGTCCACCTCCGCGAGCGCGTCGCTCTCCACCGTGACGAACATGTAGAGAACCACCGCGAGGAGCACGGAGAAGGCCTTCAGGCCGAAGTTTGTCGTGATGGAGCTCACGAGCCCCACGAAGCTGAATCGCGACGGCATCAGGCTTTCCTAAAGCCCGGCCGCCACCGGGGGCGCGGCGCGGTGGGCCGAGGTCCAAAGTAGCGCTGCAACACCTTGCGCAGGGTCGCCGCGTCGAGGTCGCGGGTGAGCTGTCCCGCTTCGGCGATCGACATTTTGCCGTTCTCTTCGCTGACCACGATGGCGACCGCGTCGATCTCTTCGGTGGCGCCGACGGCGGCGCGGTGCCGGGTGCCCAGCGAAGGGTCCAAGCGCGGGTTCTGCGTCAGGGGCAAGAATACCGCGGCCGCGGCGATCCGACCGTTCTGCACGATCACCGCCCCATCATGCAGGGGTCCCGGAGGCGTGAAGATCTGCATCAGGAGCGCCGTGGAGATCCGCGAATCCACACGGATCCCTGTCTCGGCGAGCTCCGTGAGCGACGCTTCTCGCTCTACGAGCATGATCGCTCCGACCCGGTCCTTCGCCATCGCCTCCGCGGCGCGGGTGAGCTCGTCCACGAGGTAGGCGCCCTGACCGTAGGGAGTGCTGCCAAACAATGGCCGGCGCCCAACCCCGGACAGACCACGGCGAATGTCGTGCTGGAACACCACAATCACGATCAGGAGAAACGAGCTGATGAAGTTGTCGAGGATCCAGGAGAGCGTGCGCAGACCGAAGAGCTTCGACAGGAAGAACCCTACCGCGATCAGCCCCAACCCCACGAGGATCTGCTGGGCCCGGGTTCCTCGGATCAGCAGCAAAATGCGATAGATGATGTACGCCACCACGGCGATGTCGATCACCGCCACAATCGCGTTCAACACCGATGTATCACCCAAGAATGCCACTGAAATCCCTCACTTATGGAGGTAGCAGGGGCGAGCTGCTCCTACAAGCTGAAGACTGGCCTGAGGCTGCAAAGATTCAATTTACGAGAGACAGATCGGGCCCTCGGGGTCGCGTTGGGGTTTCAGAATCGTTAATGAAGAGCAGCGAACGCAGCTACGCACTGCATCACCAAAAGGGAGGACCCCGCACCATGGCGAACCTGTTGGAGCAGCTCCGCAAGATGACCGTGGTCGTCGCCGACACCGGTGAGATCAACCAGATCGAGCAACATCGTCCCCGCGACGCCACCACGAACCCCAGCTTGATCGCCAAGGCATCGGAGATGGACGAATACGCGCCCATGATCGATGCGAGCCTGAAATGGGCGAAGGACATGGGCGGCTCGGAGGAAGACGTCCTCCAGAACGCGATCGACCACCTCTCCGTGAGCTTCGGCGCGGAAATCCTGAAGCTCATCGACGGTCGGGTCTCGACGGAGGTCGACGCCCGGCTCTCCTACGACACGAACGGGACGATGGATCGGGCTCAGCGCATCCTCGACATCTACGAAGAGCTCGGGGTCGACCAAAACCGCGTGCTCATCAAGATCGCCTCCACCTGGGAGGGGATTCGTGCCGCCGATCTCCTCGAGCGCGAGGGCATTCGCTGCAACCTCACCCTGATGTTTGGCCTGCACCAGGCGGTGGCCTGCGCCGAGGCCGCGGTGACGCTAATCTCGCCCTTCGTGGGACGGATCCTCGACTGGCACAAACAAAACGGCGGCAAGGAGCACTACGAGCCGCACGAAGACCCGGGCGTGCAGTCGGTGAAGGAGATCTACACCTACTTCAAGTTCTACAACTACGGCACAGAGATCATGGGCGCGAGTTTCCGCAATCTCGGCCAGATCACCGAGCTCGCTGGCTGTGATCTCCTGACGATCGCCCCCAAATTCCTGCAGGAGCTCGCCGAGACCGAGGGGGAGCTGCCCGTGAAGCTGAGCAAGGACGAAGCCTGCAACGCGAACCCCGAGCGTCTCGAAATGAAGAAGGCTCTCTTCGACGAGATGCACGAAAAGGACCGAATGGCGCGCGAGAAGCTCGACGAAGGAATCGAAGGCTTCACCGGGGCGATTATCGATTTGGAGAACCGTCTGAAGGCGAAGCTCCAGACGCTCTAGTCGCCATCGTCGCTTTCGAGGTCGGTCCGTTGAACAGCACAGTCCCCGAGCCGCAGATCGACTTTCCCGCTCTCGGCCAGTCCGGCGCGGACCGGGCGCTCTCCCCGCTGCTGCTGGCGGTCTGGCTGCAGCTCCTGGGGCTCTCGGGGCTCGTGCTCCAACGGGGCGGACCGACCGAGGCCGCCTACGTCGACCCGGTGCTCGTGGCCCTTTGCCTAGGACTCGCCGCCGGGCTGCTGGCCCCGAGCACACGCCGTGCGGCGGCCTGGCTCGTGCCCCTGCCCTTCTTCGCCCTGCCTCTTCACGCGGCGCTGACCAACGAGACGCTCGCCGGCCAACTCGCCCTCACGAGCTCCGCCGTGCGCTACCTGGCCCCGCTGGCCCTAGCGCTCAGCTTGACGAGCCATCGACGGACCCTCGGAGCAGTTGCGGTCAACTTGCTGCGCGTGGGGATCGCACTGACCTTCATCGGCCATGGGGTGAAAGCGCTCTTCGTCCATCCCCATTTCGTGGAGCTGATTCAGGAGAGCGCGGCCCATCTGCTCCAGTGGCGCCCGAGTGCGGCCCAATGCGCCTACGCCCTGCGCACAATCGGCGTGTTCGACATCGCCGCGGGTGTTCTGACGCTGTTCGTCGGCCTTCGAGCGGCCTTGCTGTACATGGCGATCTGGGGGGCGCTGACCGCATTTTCACGGATCAGCTACGACGGGTGGTACCGTTTCCCGGACGTGCTGTTCAGGGCAACGCACTTTCTCGTGCCGTGGATCCTTTACCGGGCACAAAGGGCCGGATCGTGAGCCTGTCAAAGGTTGCGCCGTCGAGATCGATCGCTTGATAACGCATGACTTCATCGTCCACTTCGATCAGCACGAAATGGGGCTCGGTTCGCGCTTCCGCCGTGTGCTCCGAGGGGGTCACATTCCGGATGGGAGCGCCGGCGGAGCCGCTGACGATGTAGGTCGTGCCATCGATCACCTTCGAGCGCTCGTAGTGATGGTCGTGGCCGGCGATCACGAGCTCGACACCGTGATTGCGCGCGAGCTCGGCGATCGACACCTGCACGCCCAGATCGGAGCCGTGATAGCCACTCGAATAGGGCGGAAAGTGTAGCGTCATGATCGAGAACCAGTCCTCGGAGTGCGTGTCGGCCAGCATCGTGCTCGCGAAGTCGTATTGGGCGCAACCTTGCCGACACTCGATGGCCACGTCGACCGCGATGATCCGCATGTTGCCCCAGTCGTAGGCGTAGTAGCGACGTCCTTCGGTCCAGTAATCCTGCAGGAAGTAGTGACGGTAGTAGCCGCGGGCCCCTTCGTCGTGGTTGCCGATCGACGGGATGATCGGTGCCTGGGCCATGAGCGGTCGCTCGATCTGAAAGAATAGGTCCCACTGCTCCTCGATGCCGCCCACTTCCACCATGTCCCCGGTGTGCACGAAGAAATCCGGCTCGGTTTTCACCACCGCATCGATCACCGCGCGGTGCACCTCGTGGCCCGTGCGCGTGTCGCCAAAGGCCGCGAAGCGAAAGGGCTGACCTCGCTCGGCGCCGGCGCGAAAGCGGTAGACCGGTGTCGTGCCGACAGCCGAGTCCACCTGGTAGGAGACCTTGGGTCCCACGGGCACGCCGGTCAGGGTCGTGACCCAGAGATCCTCGTCCTGCACCGCGGTCACGGTGGTTTTGCCGAGGCTCGCGTGCGTCTCGTCCCCTTCCACCCACCAGGTCACCGTTGGTGCTTCCGGCAACTCCGCCTTCACGGCCACGAACACCTCGCCAGGCTCGCCCAGGAGCAGGTACGGTCCGGTGGTGAAGAGATAGCCCGCGTCGGGACGAAAGGGATCGGCAACACGCTTTGGGATGGCACAGGAGAACGCCGCCAGCGCAAGGATTAGAAGAGCGCGTTTCATGCCCACCGATCTAACGCCGAGCACGCGGACCAGCAAGCGGACTCAGGATCGCTCGCGCTCGAGCGCCACCGGGAGAACCCGCTCGCCGCTCACACGAAGATGCACCCGCGTCGCCCCCCGCTCGCCGAGGGCAAAGGTCACGGTCAAGAAGGGCTCGTTCTCAAAGCCCCTCTGCCTTTTTGCAGCCGCGACGACCGCCGCGAGGGGCACAACAGGCTCGCGCACCGTGCCTTCTTCGATCACCACGTCGTCCCAGCGCACGCTGTAGGCGAAGGGTCCCTCGTCCACCAAGCCACCGAGGCGGTGCAGATCAGTGAGGCGAAGGGCGCCCTGTTCTATGCGGGGTCGGTCGAGCGCGGTGTAGCCTGAAAAGGCCCACTCGAGGGTCACCGCCCGGCGGATCATCAAGCGCTCGACAACGACGTCGCGAATATCCGGGTCTTGGTAGTCCGCTGCGTCGACCATGGCGCCGACGAGCTCGCGGGTGAATCGCGCGAGCAGCTGCCCCCCCCAAAACACATCGTCGGGAGTGGCCTCATCGAAGGCGGGGTTCGGCACGTTGGGCGACCAGCGTGCGGGGTCGAAGATCGTCGCCTCGAAGGGGCCTAGGGTGCGCGATTCGATCGGCCGCAAGCCGCTCCAATACGGGTAGCGAAAACCGAGGGCGAGCAGCCGGATCCCGGACTCGCGCCAGTCGAACCAGGGCTCGTAGCCTTCGTGCCGGTATTTGGCGCGGTGCCCCGCGGCCCCGAGGGAATCGCCGAGGTCCTGGAGGTAGTGGCGGACGAGCCCGCGCTCGCCGTCGGTGCGAACGAAGGTGTCCAGCGTATTGCTCGACTTCGTGTCCGTGTTGTTGAGCCAGGCGAAGAGCACCCGCAGGGCCCGCAGGCTGCGGCGACGTTCGTGCGGGATGCGATCGTTGCGATCCGCCGAGTCCACACCGCGCCAGCTGAAGCCCCCGAGGTGGCGCCCTTCCACCCGCCGCGAAAAGAGAGCGCGGGTGCGCTTGCCGTCGTCCGGGTTCAGGAGGATGAAGAACTCGGAGAGACGGTCTTCATCGAGGGGAACGCTGCGGTTGTAGTCATCGAAGGTCGTGGCGTCTTCGGCGAGGGCGAGCTTTCCGAGGTCCATCTCCACCAGGTGTACCTCGGGCACGTTGTAGCCCGCCGCACCGATCGCTCGGTTGGCGATCATCTCCGCCGCGGTGGAGAGACCGGGAAAGCTCGCCGGGTCGAACTTCACGAACCACTCGACCCCCGCTTCGTCGCGCACCACGAACCCCGGCGTCGTTCGCGAACGTTTGCCCGCGATGACCGTGAACCTCGGCCCTGCGGGCGGAGGGTGCTCGTGTCGACCGCTGTAGACGTCGGCAGCACGCAGCGTGTCGCGGCCGATGCGCGGTACGAACCAGGACGACTCGGGCACTTCTCCAAAGGCGTTGAAATCCATAGCGGGCCGGTGTCCGAACACTGCGTCGACGTAGGTGCTCGGGCTCAGCGCTTGCCCTAGGGGTCTCACCCCGCCCTTCAAGCCCGCCTCCCACCAGTCGGAGGTTGGATCGCGCGAATTCGGCTCGCGAATCGGCTCCTCCACCACCCGCTGAAACAACCGGTCGTGCGGCACCTCCTGCCACTGAGGAGCGCAGGCGACGGCCGAAAACACGAGGGTGACGACGAGAGCGCGCATCAGAAGAACGTCTCCCCGAGCGACAGGTTGAACTGGGCACCGTCCGGTGAAAAGCCGAGGGTGAAGGAAAACGCATAGAGCAGATCGTGCGAAGCGCGCACACCGACGCCACCCGCGTAGCGAAGCGGCCCTTCGAACAAACTGTCGAGCTCGTTGCCCACTCGGCCCACGTCGACAAAGAACGTGGGCGCGAGCTCGAGACCCAGTCCGCCGAGGTCGTAGACTGGGAAGCTGTACTCGATCGCGCCCCACCAGCCGAGCTCGTCCCGAAAACGCCCGCGCCGGTACCCCCGCAGAATGCTGCTGCCGCCGTAGCTCACGAGCTGGTCGAAGGGCACCTGGTCCCCCTCGCGCAAAGGAAAGGCGGCGTTGGCCCCCGCTTTGAACGCAAACACTCGGTTGCGCGGCAGA
This sequence comes from uncultured Bdellovibrionales bacterium, assembly GCA_964468125.1. Taxonomy (GTDB): domain Bacteria; phylum Myxococcota; class XYA12-FULL-58-9; order XYA12-FULL-58-9; family CAYXVF01; genus CAYXVF01. The sequence goes on from CAYXVF010000003.1 coordinate 63,720, forward strand.
ACCTCCAGGTAGTGCACCATGCGCAGCTCGAGGTAGCCCGCGGAGAACGCGTCGCCGTCGACGTCCGTGAGCGCCCGGCCATCGAGCTCGATGAGTCCGCCACGGGTCGGCTTGCCGCTGCTGTCGATACTGCTCAGAGCGAGATGCGCGCCGAGGGCGATGAAGTCGAGGTTTTGCTGAAACCCCGGAGGCGGCGCTACATCCGGGTCGCTACCCACCGGAGGCGCGCGTGGTCCTTCACCGGGCAGCAGAGTTTGGCGCAGGTACTCGAAGCGCGCCGTGCTCACGACCGTCGTCGCGCCCCGCGGGGTGATGTCGAGCATCGTCGTGATCCGCGTGGTTTGGTCACGGACCGTGCGGCGGTCATCGAAGGTGCTGTCATTTCCAATGCCGTAAAACTCTCGGTCGCGGTCGATCTCATAGGACCCGGAGAGGGCGAGCCGTCGGCCCTCGATCACCGAGAAACGTCTCTGTGTGGTGAGGTAGACCGCGCGGTCCTGATTGACCCGCGCAAGAGCGCCGATCGCTATGATCCCTTCGTCGCGCGTCAGTGACTGAAAGGACAGCGTTGCGCCGCCGCCAAAGCCCTGCCCAAAGGAGAAACGAAACTCCGGGGAAACGCGGATGGTCCCCGATTCGTTCTTTAGGAGATCGGGGATCCGTTTGTGGAGCGCATAACGTTCAGTGGCGTAGACGAGCAGTCCGAGCGGCGTGAAGGCGAGCTCGAGAGCATATTCGGGCAGGCTCAACACGTGCCTGAGAATGTCGGGCGGGACGAAGGGCTCCTCGAAGACGTCGGTGGTGAGCGGATCCGGCTCTGTCGCATCACCCGTGCGCTCGGCGTCATCCGCGGCGTCTGACGGCTCGGATGCGCGTGCCCCGCTCTTCGGCGCGAGCTCCGGCGCGGTCTCCGGCTCCCCGGCGGTCACGACATCCGGCGTCTCGGGGGAATAGAGCAGGAGAGTGAGTGTCAGTGCCAGCATCTACAGAGGGGAGTCGTCGTTGGCGTAGCGTCGCCGCTTCCCGAGGACGTTGAAGAACCCGTCGGAGATTCCTCTCAAGAGATCGAGGGCCATATACGAGTGGTCTTCGATGATGTCCACGAAGTCATCACTCTCGAAGGTGAGCGCGACGACCGGTGTACGGGCGGTGGCCGTAAACCAGCGTCCACCGCGATTCATCGAGTCCATCGCGCCCAAAAACGCACCGGCGCCAAAGTCGAAGCGCACGCCACCCGGGGTCACGCAGTCGATGATTCCCGAGACGACGTGGGTGATCCGACTCGAGTGCACTCCCGCCTCCCACAAGAGCGCGCCCGGATGGTAGCGCACCTCGACGCTGCTCCGGGCGAGGTCGACGAGCGCGTCGACGCGATGCTTTGAGATGAACAACGCGTCTTTCAAGCTGACGAGCTTCTCCGTGAGGCTCATCTCGCCAGGGGGCGCGGTCCCTTCCTCGGCGGTTCCTTCGTAGCCCCCACGTTCGAGCCTCGCGCGTTCGAGGAGGGTGGCGCGACTGATCTCCCGTAGCATCGCCGTCAGAAGGTCAAAGTGCTCGAGGAGGACGGTCTCGAAATCGACGAAGGACACCTCGAGCGCTTCCGTCGGCCGGGTCACGGTCGCGGTGACCCCCTCCTGCACTCCCGCCAGCGCCGCGAGAGCCCCGAAACTCTGGCCTGAGCGGATCAGACGAAAGGGCAAGCCGCTCCGGCTCACCCTCACCTCCCCGCGAACGATGCAGTAGAGGCTGCGCACGGGCATGCCCTCTTCGAGGATCACCTCGCCCGCGTCGAAGGAGCGCTCGCGCGCGTAGCGTGCCATCGGCGCCAGTGCCTCCGGGGAGACGTCGCGAAAGCCCGGGAAGCTGCGAATGGCGAGGAGGCGATCCAAGGAGCTCGATCGCATCTAGACACTCCCCTCCGACACGACCCGGAGGGCCGCGTCCGGCAGGAGCCCGAGCTCCTCGTCGTGTGCGTCCGGGTCGAGGTCGAGCTGCTCCACCACGTGCTCGGCGACCAGGCGGATCGTTTCGCTCGACGATCCGAGCATGCCGCGCAGGCGCAACATGAAAGCCGCCTCGATGTCGACCGGATTGAAACCGGCGGAGGGGTCAAAGAAGTAGGTGCAGCGCGCGAGCTTGTCCTGCTCCGGGAGCTCGTCCACGAGCGCCATCGCAGCGAAGCGGTAGGAGGCGGGCAAGATGTTTTCGAGGAGCTCGCGGGATCCTGCGCGCACGCGACTGTCCTCACTCATCAGGCCCTTGAAGATCTCGTGCACCCCCTGTTCCGGGTAGCGAATCGCAAGGAAGCGGAAGAAGCGCTCCATCGAGTTCAGCTCTTTTCCGAGCATCGTGTCTATCAAGAGGTCAATGGCCGGGTGTTGGAATCGCCGCCGCCGGTCGCGAATCGACGCGGCGTTCATGCGGCCGTCGAGCATGAGAATCACCCGCCGGAGCGAGGCTTCGATCTGCTCGTCCAGGAACTCCCGATCGAACTTCAGCCGCGGATCGTCCGCGCTCAAACGACCGAGCCCGCGCAGCGCCTTGAAACGAAAGTAGCCGAGGTTCACGCGCCGATAGAGCCGGATCAGCGTGTCGACCGCCGCCTGCCCGCCAAAGCGACTGATACTGCGCGGAATGTGGCGAAGCGTCCGACGCGGGAGGTCGTCTTCGAGGGTGGTCTCCTCCAGGTAGCGAAGCGCGGGCTCTCCGATCCGCACCAAGGCCTTTCGCACGCTCGGTCGCGCTGAGCGAATCGCGATCATGTCGACGAGGTGAGGCAGGTACTCCGGGTCCGGGCTCGCCGCCATGGCTTCTGCAACCTCGCGACAGAGAGTGGCGTCGAGTCTCTTGGCCATCTCGATCAGCGCCCAATGGGCGACGGCGCTGTCGTTCCCTCGCATAGCCTGGGCGAGTCCGCACAGGGTCGTTCCCGTCGCATCTTCGAACACCTGCGAGAGCTGTTCCCGAGCTTCCTCTTCGCCGATTTCGCCCGCATTGAAGCGACCGATGGTGACCATGCCTCGAATCACCGGGTCCTCGCTGTCGGCGACCAGGTCTTCGTGTTGGGCGAAGGCCTCGGCGTCGGCCACCAAGAGTCTCAAGGCGGCACCTTTCACCGTTGGGTCCTCGTGCTGCAACAGTCTCGCGGCCACGGCGCTGACGTCTTCCCGGTCGCCGTGCGCGAGGACGTCGGCCGCATGGTCCACCACCCGCGGCGAGGGGTGGTAGAGAATGAGCGCCGGAATCAGACTGCCTCGTCGGTAGAGCTGAAACATCTCGAGGGCGGTGAGCACGGTGTCGTCGTCGACGCTGTTGAGCGCCTTCAAGAGCTGCTCGAGCGCGCTCAGGTCCAGGTCCGGGATGTCCGTGCGGGCATCGATCCGACCGAGGGAGAGACGCTCGCGAAAGAGGTTGAGGTAGCCGCCGCGCATGCGGAAGCCGAGGAACACCCAGAACAGGGAAAGGCCCAGCACCCCCCAGGCCAAATGGTGCTGGCTCACCCCAACCATCGACGATCCGAGAATGGCCAAGGAGGCCACCGCCTGTCCGCCGCGTTGCGCGAAACCATCGATGAGCGCCTTGAAGCGGCCGCGAATGTCTGAGCTCAGGGGCAGATAGAGGATCTCCATGCCGGTGCGGTACAGCGAGTGTCGCAGCGTACCGTCCACGCCCTTGAGCACGAGCGCGGCGGCAACGGAGCCGGTCACGACGAGTCCAAAGCCGCCCGCGAGGAGCAGGACCGGAAAGAGGATGAGCGCCCGGTTCACCCCGAGGTAGCTCAACAACAGGGGGGCGATCACGACCTGGACCACGGCGCTCAAGCCGTTCACCACTGCGTAGTAGGTCGCAAAGAAGCTCCCGAGCTCATCCGGGGGCACGTTCGCGGCGACGGTGCTCTTGAAGAGGTAGTCGACCACCGTGACGGTGACCATCGAAATCGCGATGAGCAGGGAGAGGCGGCGCAGGTAGGGTTCGCGCCGAAGAATCTCCAGGCGGCTCATGGATTCGGATCGCCGGTCGTATTCGCTCTCGATCGGATCGCCGTCGTCCTGCCCCCACATCCACGCGACCCAGATGCCGGCGAGCAGATAGGTCGCGGAGGCCGCAAAAATCAGGTGGCGCGATGGAAACGCTGAGAGCAGCGCGCCCGCGGTGATCGAGCCCATGGTGGCGCCGGCGACGCCGCCGATACCGATCAGCGGAAAGAGCCGCTTCGCCTGCCCGACGTCGAAGCGATCCCCCACGCGCAGCCAGAACAGCCCCACCACGAAGGTGCCGACCAAGCCGGACCAAATGTAGAGAACGAAGAGAAAGGCCTCGTTGGCACGGTCGATGCCGACCCAGAACAGGCTCGTGAGCACCGCGCAGATCGCGAGGGAGCCGGGCAGAAGCGCGCCGCGGATGCCCCAATGGCGCAGGTTGCCGGTGAGCTGCCCCACGATCGCGATGGCGCCGGCGATCGCGAGGTATGCGATGGGGAGCTGCTCCGCCGGGACCGTCGCGAGGAAGAGCGCGTCCCGGGCGGTTTCGAGGATCGAGTGCGCCCCGACCATCATGAAGAGGGTCACAAAAGCCACGAGGACCGCGCGTCGCTCCTCACGACGCACTTCGACCCAACGCTTGAACAATCCTACGGTCCTGGAGCTCATCTAGACCTCGCGTGCATCGCACGCGCCGACGGTTGTTTCAAACATGGGTTCAAACGGGGTTCTCGGCTCCCCTTCCCGTGGGTCGAGCGGCCTTCGAGAAATTCGAGCGGGAGCGATGGTTTCACGCACCTCGTTTCATTGCCCTAGCAACTATCCACTGTTGCGGGCCCATCTCTTTCGGCGCATTCGCCGGCTCGGCGTGGACGCGACACCCGAGCAGTGGGTCCTGCTCGACGCGCTCCGGACTGAAGACGGGCAAACGCCAAGCGAGCGATGGAGGGCTAGCTCGTTGCCTAGGCAATCAT
>CAYXVF010000003.1:68773-71726 GCA_964468125.1 uncultured Bdellovibrionales bacterium
TTGCCTAGGCAATCATTTTTCGAGTCGGGCCAGGAGTGCATCCAGATAACGCTCGCGGCTCCCGGGGGCGTGCTTAAAGAAGAGCGACGGTTCGGTGAGCTCCAGCTCCAGGATCAGCGGAGCGCCGTCCGGGCCCGGGATCAGATCCACCCGCGCGTACAGTGGGGTCTCGAACGGCAGAGCGGCGAGAACACGCTCGCCGAGGCTCACCTGCTCATCGCTCGCCGCGCGGGGGTCGATGGTTTCTTCGGCGTAGAGGCCGTCGGTGGCGAATCGTCCGACTTCGCGCAGCAGCGGCCCTTTGCGGATCGCGTGGGAGAAGACGCCGTCAAAGAACAGGAGCGCGGTCTCCCCGGCTCCCTCCACCGCGTCGAGGTAGGGTTGAATCATCGCGGTCTTGCCCTTGCGGTGAATCGAGGTGACCTGGGCTTCGAGCCCCGCGCGGTCGTCGGTGCGCAGGCGCAGGGTATCCTGAGAGCCCGCGGAGACGGTCGGTTTGACGACGAGCTCGGCCGTGTCGAAATCGAAGCGGGTCGGAAGCGCCTCTCCGGGCGCGACATAGGCCGTAGGCGTCACGGGCAGGCCGCCCTCCGCGAGGGTATGCAGGTAGCGCTTGTCCGTATTCCAGCGGACGACGGGCTCTGAATTGAAGACCGGCGCCGGGAGCTGCGTGAGCCACTGAAGGTAGTGCTCCCGCCGACTCGGGTAGTCCCAGGTGGAGCGAAGCACCACGGCCCGAGCCTGGGACCAATCGACGTCCGGCGCATCCCAGACCGCAGCCCGCGCCGGCACCCCGCGCTCGGCGAGAAGGCCGATCAGGGGCCGATCGTCGGGGTGGAGGTCGGACCATTCCCTACACGTGGCGAGCAAGACTGGGGCATTCATGGGGCGAGATCGCCAGAGATCGCACCCGATCGCAATCCGCCCTAAAAAAGTGCAGCCGCTTTAGTGTAGCGTGTGAATGTAGAGAACCACGAAGCGCGACCGTCAGGGAGTCCGATGAGCAACACGATCCAACCGAACGTCACCGTTGGTCAGGCCAACACGGCCCAAGGCGTAGACGGCGCCGGCGGGCTCACCCCCGCGGGAGAAGGAGACCTCCAACAGCTGCTCGCCTTCGCAGAGAACCTCGATCGCTCAGGCTTTGAAGCGCCCACCTACGAGCAGTTCCTCGCGGGTGTTCGGGAGGTCGCGAGCTCGACCGCGCTGAAATCGGCGTTGAGCAATGTGCAGGACGCGATCGCCGAGGCCGTCATTCGGAACATAGGATAACGAGGTCACACCCATGAACGCTGCCGAGCTGATTCACCAGCTGCATCCGCTGATGCTCCGCAACCGACAGGGAGAGCTTCTCCTCGACGAAGCCGCGAGCGAGGTGCTCTGCAAGCACTGGATGGCGGGCAAAGAGGGCCGGGAGCTGTATGACCTGCTTCGCGAGTGCTTGATCATCGTGCAGGGAATCTCGAGCCTGAAGTGCTCGGAACGCGCGGTGAAAGACATGCACCGCCTGTTCATCGAGCCAATCGGCGACGCCATGCTCGCCCACGCCCGCGGCGCGATTGCTGCAGAGCGTCATCGTAAAAATCAACCTACAACTAACCAGCCGATGGGCGCGGCGTTTAAGCCCCATAGGCCCACTGGCGGCGTTGGGCTGCGAAGAGGTTGAGGTACGAGATGGCGATCAACAACGATAATCCGGGTGGCCGCATGTTCATCACTGGTCGCGACGACGTCGATCAGGTGCTCAATCGCGCGGTCGAGATGGCGCAGACCTACACGGAAGATTCGCAGGGCGACCTCCGCCCCATCGATGACGCAGAGTACGCACAGCTGCAGGGGATGGTCGCCGAGCTCAGCTGCTCCGACAAAGACGCGCTCGAGCACTTCCTGCCGGTCTGGACCAAGGACCACGGCGCGGCTTATGCGGTGGCGATCGACTCTCTCCGAAACGATCGCCCCTACGGCGAGTTCCTGGGCACCCTCGCCACCGTCCAGGCCCACATGCTCTACGTCACCTGAGCAGCCTCGAAACCGCTCACTCCCGCTCCACCAACTCACACACCGCCGGCACGTGGTCGTGGTAGATGAACTCGAGCACCCGCGGCAGTGACGTGATCCCCGGATGCTCGCATTCTCCCTCAAACCGGTCGCTCACCACGTGGTCGATATTGAACAGGCCGCTATAGGTAGGCGTGGCGTCACCGGCGGCGTCGGTGATGAAACAAAAGCCGTCGTCGTCCCCCACCCAGGCGTTCCAATCGCGGGCGCTCACGTCGAACAATGAGTTTCTTCCCGGGTCCGTATTGAAATCTCCCAAGATCACGTTGCGCTCGCCGTTCGCAGCGGGCTCACCGTCGAGATTTGAGAAGATCTGCTCGATCTGCTTTCGACGACAGATCTGATCGCTCGGCAGCACACCGCTCGTTCCGTGCACGGAAACGACAGTGAAAGTCTGGCCGTTCGTGAGCTCCACCACCGCGCGCCCCACCCGCGAGCCGCCGCCGCAATCTTCAATGCGGGCGCCGTCGAGAAAATCGAGGCAGAGCTCATCGTCACAGCCTCGGAAGGTCCCGAAGTCCCGGTGGACAGCGAGACACTTGTCCGCATTTCCGAGGTGGCAGGCCACCTGATAGTCGGGCCCGAGCACCGTGTTCGCAACGGTGGGATCGCCCTCGGACCAGCCTTCGCAGACGAATCCTGGATGGAACTGCGACGGGATCGCTGGGCACTCACCGCTCCAGAAGATCTCCTGAAACGCCACGAGCTCCGGCTTTCGGGTCCGAAAGAACTCCCGCACGCCCGCGACGGCGAGGCGGAAAGCGAGGCCGTTACCATACCAGTCATCGGAGATCTGAGCTTCCTGGTCGGTGTACCCATCGTTTTTGTTCGCGTTGTGAGCGAGGCCATCGGTGGTGCCGACATTGAAGGTCACGGCGGTGAACCGGAGAGGTGG
>CAYXVF010000003.1:71826-104958 GCA_964468125.1 uncultured Bdellovibrionales bacterium
GTTGCCGTTGCCGTTGCCGTTTGAGTTTCCGAGGCCATCGCCGGGCACCGTGGGGTCGGTGCCGCTCGGGTCGCCGTCAGGCGGCTCATCTACAGCGGCAACGACCTCATCCGGGAGATCCCCGGCGCGGCCACAGGCGCACAGGAGTGCGACGACCGCCAGGAGCGCTCGGTACGACATCTTCATCCCCATTCTCATCTCGGGCTGGCCGCCCGTCGGTCGGAAGCCTACCGCAGGGCGAACGCTTCGAGAAAGGACCGAACTGCTCGCGGGGCCGGGTTTGCTCGAAAGATTCCCGGACTCAGATCTCGGATCCGCGCTTTTTGGGGCCTTTTCGCCTTGCTGGCGAGCCCGGCAATGCGGCGCGCTTGCACGTTGAATGTGAAGAGTGCGTGACACATCGCCCCCAGAGCCCTATAGGAAGAGAGCAACCGTGACTGGATCAGCATCCAAGTCGACGGTCGCCCGTTTTGGACGGGGGCGACATGGTTTCGACGGGGGCACTGAGATGGTTTTTAGGGTGCGTGCCGCGGGTGGTTTCGTCACCGCGTTAAAAGGCGGAACAAAACACAACTGCCAACGATGACGTTGAAGTTGCTGCTCTCGCTGCTGCGTAAGTAGCTGCGAAAGCAAACTTGCTGTCTCGGCCTAAACCGCCGTTAGATGGCCGCCGCCCTGGATAGGTCCCTAATCCAGGGGGTAACGGTGATAACCCACCTGGGGCTGGCGCTGCGTGCTGCTCGGCCGCGTAGCGTGAGACAACAGTCGAGCTGGTCCACTCAGTGGCCTGTCGGTGGGCAGCCGGGTGGACGAGAACAAATCATCGACTACGCACGTAGGGCCCGCCATTGAAGGCTTTCGGACCCGGGTTCGATTCCCGGCGCCTCCACCAATTAATCCTAAATATATCAGGCACTTAGATCCTCAAGAGGGTCTATGGGCCGCTATCGGGCCGCTGGAGTCGTTCAACAACTCGATGGCCCGATGCTTCTCGCCCGGCGACAGGTGCATGTAATTCAGTGTCGTCGTCAGGTCTTTGTGACCTGCCAACTCCTGGATGGTTCGCGGCGCAGCGCCCTTCATCGCTAGGTGACTGCAAAAGGTGTGGCGCAAGATGTGATAGCCGCCGGTCGCTTTGACCTTGGCTCTCAGCTGTATCCGCCGCATCCAGTTGTTGATCACCTTAGCCGTCAACGTGCGCCCCGTCTCCGAGTACAACACACGTGGACCGATGAGGTGCCGATTCCTCTGGAGGCTCGCCTCCAATCGAGCGCTCATTGGAACCTGCCGCGTTTCCATTCCTTTTGGCTCCCTTACGTGCCCTTTCCATTCGGCACGTTCGACAGTCAGCTGATTTCTCCTGAAATCGATGTCGTCCCACTCGAGAGCGATCACCTCGCCCCGCCGGAGTCCGGCATGGCCTCCCAGAAGCACGAGCAACTCGTACCGCGCGTCTAGTTCCCGTGCTGCCTTCGTCATCCAATCGAATTCGTCGAAGTCGTAGAACTTCGGCGGCTTCTTTTGGCGCTTGTCGAGAGCAAACCGATGGCCGACCGCATCGATGAGACTCCATCGCACCGCTACCTTGAGCACCGTGTTCATACAGCTCGCAGCGTTGTTGTAGGTCGCCGGGTTCAGGTGCGCCATCGACTGTCGCAGCTTGTCTTCATCGCGGGGTCCAAATGAATCGAGCCGGCGATTGCCGAAGATGGGCTGCAGGTAGTTTCTAATGGCGCTCCGCTTGCTCTCGATGCCGGACGGTTTGTGGCGCTGCGCCACGCACCATTCGTCGATGAACCGGTCCACGTACTCTGCGAACGTCGGGACCGACGCTGCGTCGACCTTTCCGTATTCTCCTTTCTGCAGTGAGAGACGGATTTGTCGTTCAAACTCTTCCGCCCCTCTTCTGGTTTGAACGGGCGAGCTCTTCTTCACTCGCCTCGTTCGTCCATTGGGCAATGCGTAGGTCACATCAACCATCCACTTGCCCGTCTCCTTCCGCCGATAGACGCTCATCGAACCTCCTCGATGTGCGCACTCAGCGGGCTTCGCTCGCGAGCGAGCTTATCAAAGTAGGCCGATGGACGCGCCATGCGCGGCCAATCTTTGCGGCCCCCGCGATTTCCCCCCTTTTGGCCATCTTGTATACTGTCCCCGGATTGAGGCGCAGCAATACGGCAGCTTCGGATATGGTGAGAAACTCATCACTCATCGCGGCCGCCAACAGCGTGGTAGAATCTAGCTGGACGGCCTCGTTTGCCGGTCTCGACTTTCTGCTCGCGAATCAGCCCCGCTTCGAGGAGACGGTCGAGCGCGTCCGCGTGATTACGCGACCGCCACGTGTTGCGAATTTCCGTACGACTCATCCCGTCGGGTTCGTTCCGAAGCTCCTCCAGGATTTCGTCATCGATCTTCTCTTCGCGGGCAGCGCCGAACACGTGCCGTACAGAGTCGAAGGAGTAGTTCCAGAGCGTTCTCGCCCGGAGTAAATTCTCGGGTTCGATCTGGGATGACGTGCTCTCCAAGAGCGTATCGATCGCTGCCAACCGCAGAATGTGTTGAGGCCCGCGGCTCGTGAGAGATGCGAGCAAGCCGTCCGGCCGGTTGCCTTCGATCTCGAGATACATCTTCTCGTAACAGCGAGTGGCCGCCTCGGAGAGCGAGATCGATTCAACCGCGCGTGCTTTTTCTATCCGACCACGTAGCGCCTCGGCGTAGTGCAGGAGGATGTCTGTCTGATCGGGCGGTAGAGGGACCAACCTAGCGCGCTCGGCGTAGCAAAATAGAAACCGATTAGCGAAACCGTTGTTGCGCTCCTTGCTGGTCAGCTCCGTTCGTAGGGCGTGCATCGTGATGTGACCAACAATCGAGACAAACGCACGGTCGGTGCGTATGGGATTGTTCTTCGTGATGATTTGCAGGCTCGGGCCGTCCCAGCACTGCCTCACCACCTCGGAAAGCGTGTTTCCATCGCGCCGCCCTCTTGCCAACACGCTCGAAAACTCCGACTCCCTCACCAAGAGCGGAACTTGAAAGTGTTCCACCGAGGCAATGAGACCTTCGCCAGACGAGAGGCCGCTGACGAGTTCCCAACGCTCAGATGCTATCCCCTTGAACAGCGCCAGGACGGGAGAAAGAGAAGTGCCTTTGCGGGCATCTGCCGAGCGCCCAACGACGAGAACGTTCTCGTTCAGCCGATGAATTTCGGTCCCCAGCCTTAGACGCGGCCCCGTGCCAATCACAACCCCAGCCGCGCAGTACGCTTGCAAGAGAATCGCCGCAGGATCCGCCTCAGTGGTCGGAGCAAGTCGCTGTACGAAGCCCCCGAGTATTCCGCCGAAGGCCTCATCAGCGAGAGTTGGTCTGCATGGGGAGCGACATTGTCGTTTTTGAGCAACCTCGTTGCTCTCGAGCCGGCGCAGAGCGTCGGCGAGAGTAGGGTGGCCGTTCGGTTGCTGCAGGACATCGCAAGCGTCGTTCGGGGCGCCTTTAATTCCTTTATTTCCCAAAAAGGTGCTCGTTGATAAGTCGGTCATGAACACCCTCCTCTCAAGAACTGACGAAAGGGTACGGCGGCAGGCAGCCATGCCGTCAGTCTGCTCTCGAGCTCTTCTCCGGGGGCATCCGCATCCGTCCAGATGACCACACGATCGAATCTGAACAAGGGCGACAGAAGCGCGGCGGAAACTCGAGTCCCCGCGCCGTTTGGAACGCTCACGGCACCGCTCCCGCCAGCGGTCCGGATCGCCGCCACGTCCAACTCTCCTTCGACTATGATGGGCGACTCGTCGTCGCGCAGGTTCTCGAGGTCCAGTAGGTTGAAGAGAACCGACTCCGTACCGGCAGGGACTCTAAGAAACCGTTTCCCGTTCAGGCTTCGAAGCTTGCAGTAGAGTGGTGTCCCGACTTGATCGAAATAGGGAAAAACCAGCCACGGGGCCCCGAACCTGGAGAGAAGCCGTATGCCGAGCTGCTCAACCGCCTCTACGTCGATGCGGCGACTGAGCAAGAATTCTCGTGCGTGTGTGTCGGACCCCACTGGGACGCTCTGCTCGAGAACTTGCTCGACGCACTGGCTGGTCTCGTCGCCTGCTGGGATACGGCTTTCCGCGGCACGGCGAGCGACTTGTTGGTGGTCCACATCAAAAGAGACCCGGGTTCGAGCTTTGCAAGCGAAACAACGGGCGTAGCCACTGGGCAGAGAAATGCTGAACGAGGGCCGCCGATCGCTGTGGAATGGACAACGTGCCATGAGGTGTCGTGGCCCACTTGTTCGAACACCGGAAAGCTGGCTGAGGCTAATGATGGGGTGGTTCATTCGCGACCACCTTTCCGTCGAGATCGAGCGGATTCGCGAACACAGCGGACCTCGGCACCGCCCGAAGCGACCCATTCCGCGAGCGCCTTTGGATCAAACCGGAGCTGTCTGCCGATTCTGACCACCGGGATCAGTTCGGCCCGAACGAGCTCGTAAAGGCGTGCCATCGAGATTCCAAGCCTCGATGCCGTCTCTTCCGCATTAAACAACTGCTGCACAGGGACCTCCGCTGTTAAGTGATGCGAACGGTTGTGCAGAAATGGGCGCTGAAGTAGCTCGCCGCGTATTTACTGAATAAGATCCGAGACACGAAGTGCCGAATAGACCACCATTGAAGCCCCCGCCTTCGCGTGAGTCGATCGTGCGTGCGCTGTTGTCCCTCGTCGACGCTGTGCGATTCGAGGAGGATCGCGAAGCGGCGGCGTTTCTCAGGCGCTTTGTTGGAATTGCAGAAAAATATCAAAGAGCCGGTCGTGAGATTCTTCGTCTCGAGAAAGAACGTCGCGTAACGACGGCTGACGTGAAAGCTGCGTGCGCGTTCGGTCTTATCGAGAACCACTTCAAGTGCAAACCGGTGACGGCTGAGGATCTTGGCCACCTTGCCCGCGAAGTCGCCAACAAGACCGGGTTAGACATTCAGCCGGTAATCCCGAAGGCTCTCGATTGGCACAAGCCCGCGAAATCGACCGCCAGTCGCAGCCGAAGGGTCATAAGTGGCGCGACGGACAGAGCCTCAGCTGTCGTTACCGCGGTAACCGGGATCGGCAAGGAGCCACCTAAAAGGCTCTGGCGGCGCTACGAGAAGATCCGAGAAAAATTCGAAAAGACCCTCAGCGGAACTAAGGACGAAGACGCGCTTCGCCTGGCGATACAGGTACACCTTGAAGCCAAGTCACCGCGCAGCAGCTGCGGCAAACACGAACTTGAGTATTTCCTCGACTGGCTAGCATCTGCGGAACCATCGTTGGGCAAAGTAATTCTCGATTGGGCCGCTCGGCGTCAGAGCAAATCGCAAAGCTGCTGAAGTCTCTCGGCCCGTTCTCGACCGGCGATCACCTCGTCCGGATCTTCCGCGCCACCACGCAGGCTCACTTTGTCGAGACCACATAGCGCCAACACACGGAACGCTGCCTCGATCCGATAGCGAGGGGGGACATCTGGGTCTTCCATCGACGCTTCGAGTGCGGCGAGGGCCTTGATTACGAGGCCACGAAGCTGGTTGGTCGCGGCGGTCGCCGTGTCGTTGAGCATTTGGTTGCAGAAGGCTTCAAACTCGGGCTGCTGTCGCCACCTGGAAACGGTCTCCGGCGTCACGCCGAGTTTCTCGGCGACGGATGCACCGCTCTGACCGCTAACCAACATCGTCGCAGCCACAACTTGCGATTCCTTGAGCTTCCTCGACATTAGGATCACCCTACGCCCTCCCCCCGACGACCGAATTTGGGGATTTTTCGGATTTATAGGCGCAAGGCGAGTCCATCGTGTCTGATCTGAATAGACCGGCATCAATCGGGTCGTGCCCGGTTGGCCCAGACTCCGTTCACCGGTAGATTCGAATTTCGTGGATTCTGCCGCGCACTAGTCGGTTAGGGCGGTCGAAGGGGGCTTCATGGAAGATCGATGGCTGTCGGGCGACGAAATCGCCGTCTATCTCGGGGTTCAGCGAGACACGGTTTACGGATGGATCGCGACCAAGAACCTCCCCGCCCATCGAGTGGGTCGCCTGTGGAAGTTCAAACGTGAAGAAGTCGACGCCTGGGTCAGGAGCGGCGGAAGCCAAGAGGCCGCCGGGTGACCGCAGCAGGACCAACATCGGCCGTCTCGCCTGAAAAGCGCGAGACCTTCTACACAGCTGCCGTCGCCGGGCTGCGAGCTCTCGACGCACGCGAGCGAACCCCGAGGCGCTTTGGCGCCGATGCGGATACCCGCTGGGCAAACTTCAGGGGCTCACTGACCGACGGGGATCGAATCGATTTCCTACTCCGCGACGCTTCGGTCACCTGGGGCGCGGCATTCTCGCCGGCCGAGGCTTTCGGGCTCTTCGGTCTAGCACCAGACGAGCCCTTCGGCCCCGATTGGCAGCCCCTCAGCAAGAGCGTCGCTCGACGCCACCTCGATGGGTCAGGCGATTGCGACATCAACGAACTCGAAAACACGTTTGGCGTGAACCCCAAGGGCGTGGACGTTCCAAGCCTGTCCGCTTCAACACGATTGGTGGTCGCCGGTGGAGGCGCGCTCGTTGCTGTCGCCAAGGCCTTTGCTTCAAAGCCCGAGCTCGTTTGGTCTGACCAGGTGCTCGCTGTCGCCACGTCCCCCGCGCATCGCCAGCTCGCAGGTTTGCTCGCCATCTTTGTCGGCTCACCGGCGCGGACTCGCTTAGTCGTTCCATCCGAAGACGTTCGCGCCACGTTGAAGAGTGCCGGGTTTGCGCAGCTCGACGTTGCGGTGACCTCGGCCGATGCAGAAGCCGGATGCGCCGAGTTCGCACGCAAAGCGGCTGGAGTCGCGTAGCAATGGCGCTCTCCGAGGCTCGCATCCATCGTGGTCGCCCAACGCCCTTCCCTTGGGAGCGTGAAGCGCTCGACCATATCTACTCCGGGATCTCCGACATCGATCCCTATCAGGCCTGGGAGCTCCACGAGCTTCACGACCCTTCGAGTGGTCGCCTCTATGAGATCGACCTTCTCTTCCTTTCGCGCGTCGGGCTCTTCCTGGTTGAGATCAAGAGCCACCCCGGAGCACTCACCGGCGACGTCGTCGATTGGACGTTCACCGAAAGCGATGGTCGGCGGCGCACGACCGAATGCCCCTACGCCAACACCAATCACAAGGCGAAGGTTCTCGCGTCGTTGCTAAACCGGCATCTCGACTCCCGCCCATTCGTTCATGCGGCGGTCTTCACTCCGAACGTCACGACCGTCGACCTCGTGGGCGGACGCCCCCCCTGGTTGCTGTTGAAGGATGACGTCTGGAGCAACCTGACCAACGGCTTCGACGAACGCGGTCCCCGTCGCGTCGTCAATCGTCCGATGATGAAGGAGATCTTGCGAGTCGCCCCGCGCATCGGACTTCGACCTAGCCGCACCGCGCGAATCGTGGGTGGATTCGTCCTCGATCACCTGGCCGGCGAAGGCGAGGGTTATCAGGAACACCTCGCGCACCACCAAGACGTAGAGCACGACAAAGCGCGAATCCGCTCCTATCTCGTCCCCGCCGCAACCTCGACCGAACGCCGTCAGCAACTCGAGCGCGCCGCCCGGCGCGAAGCTCAAACGCTGTCGCAGCTCGGCCAGCATCCTTCCATCTTGGGTTATCGCGCCTTCGTCAACGACGGACCACTAGGTCCGGCGGTGGTCTTCGAGACCTTCGACGGTGCTCTACCTCTGCACCTGTTCCTGCGCCAGGAGCCTGACCTCTCATTCGACGATCGTCTCCAGATCCTCCAGTTGATCGTCGAGGCGGTGGCACACTGTCATCGGGTCGGAGTGCTTCATCGCAATCTCTCCCCGGCATCAGTGCTGGTCCGGCGAGAGGAGGACAGTGCTCTCTCTGTTCGATTGCATCGCTTTCAATCGTCGATGTGGTTGGAGCATAGCAGCCTCGGCACCCGGCACGTGAGCGAGCTCGCACATGATCTAGACAGGCTCTACCAAGCACCCGAAGTGCTTTCAGATCCGCAGAAGGCGATCGCGGAGAGCGACGTCTTTTCCGTAGGGTGCCTGGCCTGGTTGATCTTCACCGGCGAAGCCCCTGCATCTTCGCTCCGCGAACGTGACGAGCGCCTGCATGCCTCCGACGAGCATGGGTTGGTACCTTCGTCGCTTCGGCCGGACCTCGCGGCACTCGACGACGGGATAGGCTTCGCGACCCGGCCGAATCAGCACGAACGCGCCGACGATATCGTCGGATGGTTCAACGATTGGATCCTCGAGGTCCTCACACGGCCGGTCCCCGAGGCGGACTTCGCAGACCTCGACCCGCACGAAGCAAACAAAGGCGCACTGCTTCCCGGTGGTCTCCGGGTGGAACGGCGCCTCGGTAGCGGAGGTACCGCCGTCGTGTTGCACGTGCGCCGCGAGGGCAAAGACTTCGCGCTCAAGGTCCCACACGATGGAGTCTGCGGAGAGCGGCTGTTGACAGAGGCATCGGTGCTTCGTGACATTCGCCACGAACACATCGTCCAGCTCCACGAGGTCGTGACGCTGGCCAACCGGCCGTGCTTGCTCCTGGATTTTGCCGGGGAGCGAACACTCTCGGACCTGCTCCGAGCCGAAGGTACGCTTTCGCTCGAGCTCGCTCGACGCTACGGCGACGATATTCTCTCTGCAGTTCAGTACCTCGAAGAACGCGGCATCACCCACCGGGACATCAAGCCGAGCAACGTCGGCTTCACGGGCTACGAAGGTCGACAGAAGCACTTGCTCCTGCTCGATTTCTCGCTTGCCGCCACCGACCCCGCGGCGTTCAACGCCGGCACCGCTGAGTGGCGTGACCCTTGGCTCTACCTCCGTGGTCAGTGGGACCCAGCCGCTGACCGCTTTTCGGCCGCAGCCGTGCTTTACCAAGCCCTTACTGGGGTCCGCCCGACTCAAGCCACGGGTGCTGGGGTTGAAGATGCGATCACGATCGACGCCGAGCGGTTTGACACCGCGGTTCGTGACCAGCTCGCGGCGTTCTTCCGTCGCGCCTTCGCGCGAGAGATTGAAGCGCGCTTCGAGAACGCAGAAGAGATGCGCCAAACCTGGCTAGCAGCACTGGCGCCGGGCGAGAAGCACGACGAAACTGCCGCGCCTTCAGTCGCCATTGATCTCTCGCAGGTCCGACCAGACACCCCGGTTGAATCGCTGCCGCTATCGGTGCGGGCCAAGAACGCGCTCGATCGTGCCGGCGTCCCGCTCGTCTCAGACCTACTCATGCTCCCTCGCAACCAACTCTCGGTCATTCGCGGGATCGGCACGAAGGTCACAAAAGAGATCTTCGAGCTTTCGGAAACGCTTCGGGGTCAGGTGGACTTCGATGCCGTAGAGCCACTGGTTTTCCAATTCGTTCAGCCGCGCCTGCCAATCGATGACGAAGAAGTGGGACTCGACGCCAGCGTCGCCGATGCGCTCCGCGATGCAGGACTGACGAGCACGGTTGACGCGGCACAGGCGCCACGAAGACGGCTCGAGCTGCTCATCGGCGAAGCGACTCCGCTGCTGGCAAAACGTCTGAAGCAACTCGCTGAAGCAGAGCCCGTGCCAGGGTCACTCGAGGATTGGGCCCGAGAGCTCATCGGCCGAAAGAGCGACACGGAGGCGCAGCGGCGCCTCCGGGTGCTGGTGGGACTCGACCCTCTCCCCGACGAGCGGGCCGAGACTCACCTACCCGCCGCCCGCAGCGTTTCGGAAGTCGCCGCGTCGATGGAGCTCGAACCCGCGCACATCCACTCGAGTCTTCAGTTTCTCCGGAACAAGAAGTGGATCGAGAACGAGACCGCACAGGCGCTGCTCGATTCTCTCAAACCACTTCTCGTTGAGCCGGCGATGTCCATGGTCGAGCTTGCGAGGGCTCTAGCGGAGGCTCGCTGTCCAAGCACGCCAAGTGAAACCGACCTCTCAGTGGCTGCCGCGTTGGTTCGCGTTGCGCTAGAGCTGCGGCCCGAGCCCTTAGCAGCATGGAGGCGTCTCGAATCCGGGCCGTGGCTCGCTCGCGACTCTGCAGTGCTGGACGTGCTTCCTGTCCTCGCCACGGTGGCTGACGAGGTCGCGCTGACCGAACCGCTTCCATCGACTGAGACCGTCCGGCAGAAGTTGGACGAAGCTGTTCAGGGCACGGCCCTGACATCGTTGTCTCCAGATCAACGTGTGCGACTCGCGGCGCGCGTGAGCAGAGCTGCGGCAGCGTCTGCACGGCTCGAGCTGTATCCCCGCAAGATGGAAGCGGGCCGCGCGTTGACCCTTTCGATCTCGGCGCTCGCAGGCAGCGGCCTCACGGTAGAAACCGTCCGGCGGCGCGTGTCCGCACGGTACCCAGAAGCGCAACCGCTTCCGGAAAGACCGGAGCTCGATCGACTGCTCGCACCCCACGGCCTCGTATTTGCGCCGGAGCTCGGTGAATACGTTAGGCCTGGGCAGCAGGGCGCCACGTCGATGACCGTGCAGGCGCCGAGACGAGCGAGCACGGCTGGTGCGGGAGTACCCGAGCGTCGCGACCCAGCCGCTCAGCGCGCAGCAGCGTTTCAGGATCAACTCGAGCGCGGCGTCGCGAGCCGTCGCTTCCGGGTCATTCAAGTGCGCGCCGATCTCGCCGCAGCTGCTGCCGAGGAGCTTGGTCGGGAGCTCAAAGTCGCCCCGGTTTCGCTCGAACACTCGCTCGCCGAAGCGGTCCGAGCGCTCGCCAAGCGCGACGAAGTGGAGTGGAGTTATATCGAGGCCGCAGACCGAGCTGGACCGGAAGGACCTGATTGGGAGCTCTTGATCGGTCTCGTTCGCGATGCGGCAGACGCGATGGTTGATGCTCTTCTTGGCAAGGCCGGTGAATCGAAAGAGCCGCTCGTGTTGGTGTGGCCTGGGTTGCTGGCGCGCTACGGCCTCTCGAAGGCGCTGTCACGACTCGTTGAACAGGCGGAGCGTGGTGAGACCCAGGCTTTGCTTCTGGTTGTCCCGTCCTATGCGGACGGCCTCGCTCCTTCGATCAACGACCGGCTACCAGTCCCCGCACCTCTCCCGGGACAACGACTCGAAATGCCCGAGCCATGGCTCGAGAACGCGCACCGCGCCGGAGAGGGAGCATGAGCGACAAGCCACTCTCGAAGCGACTGCAACCTGCACTCAAGGCACTCGAGAAAGATCTGCTCGAGCGCGCGAAGCTCCCCAAGGTTGAAGAAGGGCTGCGCGCGGCGTGGCAGGCGGAGAAGGGTGCCGGTGAAACGGGCCAGGGTTTTGATCCATGGCGGCGAGCGCGAGTCACCCAGATTGCGGTGGCGTGGGTGCTGTCCGTGGTGTTTGTTCGCACGCTCGAAGACCGCGCGTACATTGACCCTCGCATTGCCGGCCCGGACGCTGATGGGCTCGAGAGTGCTCGTGACCGAGAGTCGCGCTTCCTTCAACTCATGCCCTTCCTCGGTCCGCGTGAGTACCTGTTTGCGGTGTTTCGTGAGCTTGCGCATCTGCCCGGGGCTCGCGAAGTCTTTGATGCGCGCCACAATCCGGTTTGGGTGCTTTCGCCATCGAGCGAAGGCGCCCGCGCGCTCGTAGACTTCTTCCAGCAGGTCGACGCCGAAAGCGGTGCACCCGTCTTCACCTTTCCTGGGGATGACACTCGGTTCTTGGGTGACCTGTATCAGAATCTCTCGGAGGCGGTCCGCAAGCGCTATGCGTTGTTTCAAACGCCGGAGTTCGTAGAGAAGTTCATCCTCGAGCAGACGCTTCATCCTGCGATCGAGGAGTTCGGGCTCGAAGAGGTCAAACTCATCGACCCCACATGCGGCTCCGGGCACTTCCTGTTGGGAGCATTCCGCGAGCTGCTAGCGGCCTGGCAGAGCCGTGGACCGACGACGGCCATCGAAGACTTGGCTCGACGCGCGCTCGATCAGATCTACGGCGTCGATATCAACCCGTATGCGGTAGCCGTGGCTCGATTTCGTCTTGTCCTAGCGGTGCTCGATGCCGTGGGCATCAAACGGCTCGACAAAGCACCAGCACTAAGACCGCACGTGGTCGTGGCGGACAGCTTGCTCCACCGGCTCGGAGTCAATGAGCTGCGGCGACTGACGCAGCAGGGGCAGGTCTCGTTTGATGAGTGGGGCAGTTGGGGAGATGAGCTATTCCGGTTGGCCGAGCCAGCCGCGGTCACCGAGATTCTTGGGCAGCGCTACCACGCCGTAGTCGGCAACCCTCCATACATCGACGAGAAAGATGCCTCGAAGCGCAAGAAGTACCGGGAGATGTATGAGAGTGCCGCGGGCCAATACGCCTTGGCTGCGCCATTTACCGAGCGCTTCTTTGACCTAGCAGCGCACGGCGGCTTCGTTGGAATGATCAACAGCAATGCTTTCACGAAGCGCGACTTTGGCAAGGCTTTGATCGAAGAAGTATTGCCACGCTTAGATGTGCAGAAGGTCGTCGACACTTCAGGTTGTTATCTGCCCGGTCACGGAACGCCGACACTTATACTGTTCGGCCGCAAAGTACCAGCAACGGGCAAGGATGTGGTGACCGTCCTCGGCAAGCGTGGTGAGCAAGAGGTACCGGCGAATCCGGAACAAGCGCCTGTCTGGTCGGAGATCATCGCGCACCACGATCAGGTGGGTTTTGACGGTGGCTATGTCTCGGTGGAGACGACCTCACCCGAGCAACTTTCCAAGCCACCGTGGGTGCTCGTCGGCGGCGGCGCTCGAACTCTGCTGGCCACGATAGAAGCAGCGTCAATCGCAGAACTCTCAGCATATGCTCAGAGCATCGGTCGTCTGGCATCCTCAGGCATCAACGATGTTTTTGTGCATCCGGCTGGCAACCACCAACGCCAGCGACTTGGTGCAACACGGGCATATGTTGCTGGTGAAGATGTGCGGGATTGGTCGATCGCGCCAACCCGGGTTTGCATTTGGCCGTATGACAGCAGCGGTCGTACCGTGCCAGAAAGTCGCATCACCACCGAATTCCGATTCCTGGTAGGTTTTCGCAGTCCGTTAGCTGCACGTCGCCAGTTCGGCAAATCAATCATCGAGCGCGGCAACTGCTGGTATGAATTGCTCGAGGTCTATTGGGCAAAGACCATCGCGCAATTCAGAATCGCCTTCGCCTGTGTGAGCACCCATAACCACTTCGTACTCGACCGCGGCGGTAGAGTTTTCAACCGACACGCGCCAATCATCAACCTACGTGAGGATTTCAACGCCGCTGACTACCAGGCCCTCCTCGGCTACCTGAACTCCTCCACCGTCGGCTTCTGGTGCCGACTCGTCATGTTCCCCAAGGGCGGCGACCAGGTCGGTGAAGGTGCCCGTTTGTCCAAGACACCGTGGCAAGACCGCCTCGAGTACGCAGGCAACCTGCTAAAGCAGCTTCCGGTCCCATCTCTCGAGCATCTGCAGGCGGCCTTGCTCGACTTGGTCGTAGCTGCGGAGGACACGGTCCAGCAGCTCTCTGAGCTCGCACATGAAAGGACTGTCGAACGGACTCTCGCCGACACCCCAACGCACTCTGCGTTACGAGAAGCACGTGAGAAGTCCCGTCAGGAGCGAACACGCTTGCGGCATATTCTCGTGTCTCTCCAGGAGGAGATGGACTGGCGCGTCTATGGCCTCTTTGGTTTGCCGACCGTCGAAGCCGCCTCCCTGGACGAAGTTCTCATCCCCGTCGAGCCCAACCAGCGCCCGTTTGAGATCCGGCTAGCGCGCGAGATCGACGACGACATCTCAGCCTCTGAGTGGTTTCGTATCCATAAACGCGAACCGCGCAGTGAGTTCACGGATCCCCTGTCTGACCTCTACACCAAACGCCTTCGTCTTCTTGACGATCCAGATCGCGGGCGAGAGCTGCGTCTGCTCGAAACTCCCGAGACAAAGCGTCGATGGTCACCGCCAGACGAGTTCAAAGCCTTCAATGATGCGGTCCGTACTTGGTTGCTCGAGCGCATCGAGCAAGCGTTCCGCGACCAGGCAAAACCCGAGCTAAGGACCGCGCGCCAACTCGCACTCGATCTCGGTAGTGATCCCGCGGTGCTCGCAGCGCACGAGCTTCTGACTGAGGAGTCCGGCGCTGACCTCATTCGACTCCTCTCGAAACTTGTCGACGATGAGGGCGTACCGTTCCTGGCCGGCTATCGCTACACGGAAACCGGCATGGAGAAACGGGCAACCTGGGAAGAATCCTGGCGCCTCCAGCGACTTGAGGACGCGGGGGTGCTTGACGCTGAACTCACACGCTTAAAGCTCAGCGCGATTCCGCAACCCGACAAGTACGGAAGCAAGGACTACCAACGTCACTACTACAACCTGCGGAAGCGAACTCTTGATGTACCAAAGGAGCGCTTCGTGACGGTGCCTGGGGCCAACAGCGAGGAGGACCCAACGCCGCTCGTTGGCTGGGCCGGGTGGGATCACCTGCAAACGGCTCAGGCTCTCGCCAGCCTCTACCAGCGGCGCAAGAACGACGCTTGGCCGAAGGATCGTCTCGTTCCCATTCTCGCCGGAGTTGCGGAGCGCGTTCCGTGGCTGCTGCAGTGGCACGACGAGCTCGACCCGACATTCGGCACCAACCTCGGCCAGTTCTTCCGGGACTTCGTCCAGAACGAGGCCCACGGTCTCGGCGTGGCCGTCGACTTTACCAAGGCCACCGACGACCTGCGCACCTGGACTCCTCCAGCCGCCCCCAAGAAGAAGGTGGTCGACCCGGATGAGGCCTACAACGCCTTGGTGGGTTGGCGCCCCGAGCTCGACGACGAAGAGGACGAGGAGAGCGAGCCACCGGAAGGGCCAACGGCGAAAGAGCTCGCGAGTGAAGTCGGGGCGAGCACTGCCTTGGTCAACAAGGCGATCAAGAAGCTCCTCGCTGAAGGGCGCATCGAGAAACTGGAGGGCCGACCCGCGAGGTATGCGGCCATTGGAGGCGAGGCATGAGCGCACTCATTCGCGACCTGCTCGATCTGCCGGAAGCAGTGCGGAAAGGCGATTTCGTTCAAGGGCTGAACGACGGCATCGCAAACCCCGAAGCCACGCTCCGCGACTACGCCATAACGCCCAAGATCGTTCAGTCCTTCGAGAAGGCGCTCTCGATTCTCAAGAGCGCTCTCGAAGACAACCGGAGCCAAGCCGCGTACCTCGACGGCTCGTTCGGATCGGGCAAATCGCACTTCATGGCGGTTCTTGCGCTCATGCTCGAGAACGACCCAATCCCATGGCAACGCAGTGAGCTCCATGGCCTCCGCGAGCCGCATCCATGGATCGGCAAAAAGAAGCTCGTCCAATTGCCGATTCACATGCTCGATGCCCAAGACATGGAGTCGAAGATCCTCGGCACCTACGTCGGTTGGGTCGCCGAGCAGCACCCCGAAGCTCCGGTACCGGCCGTCTATGTCGATGAAGGTTTGTTTGAGGATGCCCGGGGCCTGCGGTCCCGCATGGGCGACGAGGCGTTCTTTGAGGAGCTCAACGGCGGCGCGAAGAAAGCGGCGACGGGTTGGGGAAAGCGAGGAGTCACCACCGCCTGGGATGCCAGCTCCTTTGAAGCTGCAGCATCGAGCGCCTACCTAGGCGACGAAGACCGTGACGCTCAGAGTCCACGCGCCAGGCTCTTCAGCGACCTCGTCCGAACCTTCTTCTCGTCTTGGACATCCCAGCGGTCACGATTTGTCGACCTCGATACCGGGCTCGGTGTCGTGAGCCGCCACGCCAAGGCCCTGGGCTACGATGGCGTGGTCCTCTTCCTGGACGAGCTCATCCTCTGGCTCGCCGGGCGCTCAGGCGACCTGCCGTTTGTCGGCAAAGAGGTTCAGAAGCTCGTGAAGCTCAAAGAGGCTCAGGATGCGGACCGTGTGATCCCCATCGTAAGCTTTATCGCCAGGCAGCGCGCGTTGTCCGACTTTCTCGGCGAGGAGGCTCAGGGCGCCGTCCGCGACCAGCTTTCGAGAAACCTTTCTCACCACGAAGGGCGGTTCGACTACGTAACTCTCGCCGACAGCAACTTGCCGGCGATCATCAAGCACCGAGTGGTGCGGCCTCGCGACGAAGCTTCATCGGAAAAGCTAAAGGATGACTTTGCGAAGATCTGGCGCGCGTCGGGACAGGCTGCGAGCGTCCTCATTGGCAGCGAAGGGGATGAAGAGGCGTTCAAGCAGGTCTACCCGTTTTCGCCTGCGCTCGTAGAGGCGTTGGTCGCGCTCTCCGACAGCTTGCAGCGCGAACGCACCGCGATTCGAATTCTGATGGAGCTTCTGGTCGAACACCTTCCTGACCTCGAGCTCGGTCGAGTCGTTCCCGTGGGCGATGCCTTTGACGCGTTGGCGGAGAGCGAAGACCCGATCGACGACCCGGTCATGAAGGCTCGCTTCGACCGTGCGCGGGACCTCTACCGCAACGGCTTTCTCCCGATGATTCGTCAACGACATGGGACGAACAACGCGACCGAGTGCCAGCGACTCAGGGAAGACCACAACCGGCGCCTTGGCTGCTCTCTCTGCCCAAAGAAGTCGTGCCGAGATGACAACCGACTGGCCAAGACGCTCCTGATGGCGGCGCTTGTTCCCAAGGCAAAGCCCTTCGCAGACCTGACGGTCAAGCGCCTGGTCCATCTCAACCACGGAACAATCGCCTCGCCGATTGAAGGCGCGGAAATGCAGGTGGCGGCAGGACGGATTCGAGAATGGGCCGGCCAGATTTCGGCAATTCGACTGGGCGAGCAGATGGACCCCGAAGTCTCGGTCCACCTCTCCGACTTCGATCCCAAGCCGATTCTCGCCGCGGCGGCCGACGCGGATAAGCCGGGAGTTCGTAAGAACACGATGCGGCGGCTCCTCTTTGAGGCGTTGGGCCTGCAGCCGGACGGGAGCATCGTCGAGTCCGACCAAAACTACTTCGGCACCAAACGCCCAGGCCGCGTTCGCTACGGCAACGTGCGAGAGATGGACGACGACACGTTGACTGCTCCCGACTCCGTCGAGTGGCAGGTGATCCTCGACTATCCGTTCGACGATCGCGGTCACGGTCCAAACGACGATCTCGCGCGCGTCGAATCGTATCGAGATGCACGCTCGGGCTCGACCAAGCCCAACCCGACCGTCGTTTGGTTACCGACCTTCTTTTCCCGCGAGATGGAGGACGAGCTCGGTCGGCTCGTTGTGCTCGAACACATTCTCGATGGCGACACCAACCGCTACCTCGGACATCTTCGTATTGAGGACCAGCAGACTGCAAAGGCGGACCTGTCGAGCTTGCGTGCGCAGAAGGAAGCGTTGATTAAGCGAAGCCTTTCCGGCGCCTACGGACTCACGAGTGCCGACAAGTCGACATTGCTCGACCCGTCGCGAACTGTAGATGAGCACATTCTTCCACTGCTCGACGACCTCGAAATCCGAGGCGTCCTGGCGGGAAACATGCGGGACGGACTAAAGCAGGTCGTCGACGCTCTGCTGTCAAAGCGCTACCCACACCATCCGCGTTTTGATGGTCAGGTGACAGCATCGCGGCTCGAGCGCATACGCCAGCTCTTGGAGCGGCTGCTCGACACCCACGAGCACCGCATGAATGTTGAAAAGGGAGAACGGAACGACCTCAGGGCGTACTGCGACCCGCTTGGCCTGACAGACACTGGTGACATTGCCACCGTACTTCGAGACCGCCCACTCCAGGACATAGAACAGGCCCGCCAACAACGCGGGATTGATACGCCCAAGGTGAAGGACGTCCGCGGCTGGCTCGACCCCGGCGGCACACGGGGTCTCGTGCCCGAGGTGCAGGACCTTCTGATTTGGACCTGGTGCGTGTGGAGTGGACGAACCCTCGAGAAAGACGGTCGGCCGTATTCGCTCGCACGACTCGGCAAGCTCGCGGACGACGCGCTCCTGCTCAAGCCGGAGCTTCCTTCAGCCGCGCACTGGTCGGATGCGGTGAATCGAGCTGGTGAGCTTTTCGGAATCGCCCTGCCGGGGCGCTCTCTGACCGCCAAGAACCTGGCGACATTCGTTGAGCGCGTTCAATCCAAGTGCTCCGAGTACGAGGATGCCAAGAAACTCGTCGACGCCCTCGAGAACAAGATGAACACATGGGCACACCCGACGAACGCTCCCCGGCTAGCCACCGCGCGGGCTGGTGCTGAACTGCTCAGCCGCCTTCAAGACTCCCAGGGGGCGAACGTCGTACGAGAGCTCGCGGAGTACGCGCCTGCAACGTCCTTTAACGCGATCGCCCGCAACTATACCTCGGCAACCGCCACCCTCCGCCTCCTCACCGAACGCCCCCGCTGGGTCCTCTTCGACCAGGTCCGAAACCTGACTCGAGACCCCGGCAAGGAACATCGCGCCACCCAGCTGTTGGATGATCTGCGTGCGCTTCTGTCTGCGGACGAGCTCAACCAAATGCTCTCAGATGGGCTGAGCAACCTCACCCGTCGCGCCGAGGACGTCCTAAGAGTTGAGACAAATCCAGAAGAGCCGGACCCCGGATGGACGACCTCGCTCAGCAAGTCGGTACGGATCGAGCGCACGGCGGACGTGGGCGAAAGGCTTCGCGCACTTACAAAAGAGGTTGAGGAGGCCGCCGCTGGGGCCGATGAGCTTCGTGTCGATGTTTCCGTCACCGTTAGCCGTAAGGAGCCCAAGCGGTGAGTCAGGCACCGACACTCAGTGTGGCGGAGGTCCGGCAAGAGGTCGAGCGGATATTTCGCCACGAGCACCGCTCGCACCTGGTCGCGCTATTCGGCCAAGGAGCAACGAGCGAGTTTGAGTCGGACGGAAAGCGCTGGCGGGTGATCCCAACGCGTTGTGAGCTCGACCTGAGAGAGCAGCTTCCGGGACCCGCCGAACAGAGGTCCGCGTCCAACGTGT
Source organism: uncultured Bdellovibrionales bacterium (assembly GCA_964468125.1). GTDB lineage: Bacteria > Myxococcota > XYA12-FULL-58-9 > XYA12-FULL-58-9 > CAYXVF01 > CAYXVF01. The sequence continues at coordinate 90,668 of CAYXVF010000003.1, forward strand.
ATCTCGTAGATTGGGAACGGGACGTGCTGCCCCTCGATATCTCCTGCCGGCTGGCCGGGGGGCGTCTCTATCACGTGGCCCGTGATGCACGCCTCGCCGCGCTGTTCGGAGCGCGTCGCGTTGAGCCCGGTCTTGCCGGGAGTGCGTTGGCCAAGCTCTTCCTCGCTGGGGCACCTGGTCAGCCGCGAAAGATCCAGGGGCTTCAACTCACGAAAGAGGTCGCCTGGACAAACCTGCTGGAGACTAGGTTTCAGCTACCGGGCTCGCGCCTCGGCTCGCTCGGTTCGTTTCTGGCTTGGGCTGCCTCCCACGACGGAGGTCCTGCCTTCGTGCGCCAGGCCGAAGCGGACGACCTATGGCGCAACGTTCGCCGGGAGCTAAGCGATTGGATCAGCGCTTCGCTTGGCGACGCTGCCGCCGTGGTCTGGCAAGCCTGGGAGCTCGGTGTGGCGGGCCGCATACTTGAGGTTCTCCCGCTCCTCCATGCGCGACACGCAATTGACGACTACGCAGCCGGTCAACTCGCTGGGCAACTCGCAGCATGGCTTCCGCAGATGGCCGGTCCCGTGAGGCATGCTGAAGCCACCTTAGCGAGCAATGAGACGATATCCGACGCGCTGCCTACCGAGAGACGTGAGCGACACTCGCTTCTGGACCGGAGTCAGGCTCTCGCCGAGTCCGCCGGACTAGGCGACGTTGCTGCGAAGAGCATCTTCCTGCCTGGAGGTCATCGCGCGCGTGAGCTCCAACTTGCCGAAGCGGTCAATAGCTTCGTCGACGAGCCTTCGTCAGAAACTGCCGGCGCGGTGGTCAATACACTGAGTCAGCTGGAGCAGCATGTACTCGACGCCGAACTGCGCGCCGGCGATCATCGCGAGGCGCGGAAGAGTCTCGGACGGATCGCTCTGTGGCTGTGCAGCAGAGAAACCGAGAGACCGCCGGGAACCCGGTGGCAGCCAGCTGTGGATCTTGCTCGAGAGTACGCAGAAGACGGTGGCTACGTAGAGTGGGCTCGCCAGCAACTACGGGGGCTTCGGGGAGCAGACGAATCACTTCTCAAAGCCGCGCGACAACTCGAGCAGCGCGCCGTGGAAGCACTGCAGAGGGACCACCGTGCATTCGCCGAGGCCTACGTTGCCTGGCTAGACGCCGGCAAGCCCTCGGCATCCGCTGTCCCTATCGAAGACCTTGGAAAAGACGTCATTGCTGCGTTCTTGAAAGCGGACGAGCGACGAAAGCTTCTGGTTGTCTTGATGGATGGCATGAGTCACGCCGCCGCGGTTCAGATCCTCACGCGAGTGGGTAAGTCGCGCCGATGGGGCCCCATCGCGTGGCGCAAGGCGAACTGGAACGGTGTGCTGCCTCTACCTCCTGTCCTGGCGGTTGCTCCGACGCTCACCGAGCTGAGTCGGGCCGCGTTCTTCGCGGGAAAGGCAGACCCAAAGTTCGGCGAGCAAGGAACCGACAAAGATCCCACCCGGTGGAAATCCCATCGAGCGATAGCGCCGATGCTCGACGAAGATGCCCCCCCCCTCTTCCTCCGCCGCGACATCTTGAGTGGTCACGATCTGGCGGGTGACATTCGAGATGCGATTCGGGGCGACTCGCGTGCCGTTGCGGTGGTTGTGAACGCCGTGGACGAAGAGCTCAGCGGCAGCGTGCAGGTCGCCAAAGACTACAGCCTTGCTCCGATCCTGCCTCTCGAAGCTTTGCTGAGCGCTGCCGAGGAGGGAGAACGTGCGGTGCTGCTGGTGGCTGACCACGGGCACATCCTCGGCGATAGCGCACAGACCCTCGAAGGCCGGCTCGGCCGCGACCGGCCCGGGGGAGCACGTTGGCGAGCTCTCGCGGAAAACGAAGATGCGCAGCCCGAGGAAGTGGTGTTGCCAAAGGGCTCGTGGGTTCCCCGAGGTTGGGACCGCGTTGCCACGCTCTGGGATCCGACAGTCACCAACCGCTCGGCCAAATACGGTGAACATGGTGGGCTCTCACTAGCTGAGGCGGTTGCGCCGGCGCTCTTGATTGCTCCTGAATGGCTCGAGCGGACGTCGCCCGACGATCCCGACCTCGCCGTACGCCCCATGCCAATCCCGTCTTGGTGGGAGTTGGAGGTGCGCAAGCCGAGACCCGCCATCGTTCAAGAGACTCCGGCGCCGAAACCCACGACCGGACAGATTCCTCTTCTGCCTTCAGTCGACACCGCACAAAAAACGACGACAACGACGGCCAAGCCGACCCAGCAAGATCACCCATTGGTACAAGCACTGCAAAAATCGCCAGTATTTAAGGCTCAGGTCGAAGGACGAAAGGACGCCGAGGTTGGGCGGGTTCTCGAGGCGTTAACAATCATCGCCGGGGCTGGTGACGCAATCAGCGACCATGAGTTTGCGCGAGATTTAGGAACGAGCAAGCACCGAGTGGCAGGGTTCATCGCACGGATGGGAATGCTCAATTTCGACGGTTACGCGATGGTTGAATACGATCGAGCCGCCAAGCAGGTGGTGCTGAATCGCACTCGCTTGGTGCAGCAGTATGGGCTGAAGCTATGAGTGACGAGCGCAGCGTTCTACTCCGGAAGGATGCCATCGAAGCCTTGCGTCGAGGTACCGTTCCCAAACGTGGGCTGGACCTCTTCGCCGTTGGCACGGAGCGGTTCGCTAGCGCGCTCGATGAGGAGCTCGAGACCGTCTCTCGCGGCGGCGCTGTTTTCAAAGCAATTCGCGGCGATTTCGGCTGCGGTAAGAGTTTCACCGCGCGGTGGTACCAGCAACGAGCGCTTGACGCTGGCTTTGCGGTCGCTGAGGTGCAGATTTCAGAGAACGACACGCCGCTGCACAAGCTGGAAACCGTCTACCGCCGCGCCATGGAGGGCCTTCGAACACGCGAGTGGAACGAAGGGGCGTTTCGAAATCTCCTTTCCGAATGGCTGCTCTCCCTCGAAGACGAAGTAATCGAAACCGGTGTGGACGAGTCAGACGCGGACGCACTCGCCAAGGAAGTCGGAAAGCTACTCGAGGGGCGGTTGGCGAAGGTCAGCGCGATCCAGCCCCAGTTCGCAGCCGCACTGCGGGCCTGCCACGAGGCCCAGGTCCGAGAAGACTACGCCACAGCAGAGGGTCTGATGGCGTGGTTGATGGCGCAGCCGAATGTCGGCGCAGACATCAAGCGTAAGGCGGGTTTGAAGGGCGACGTCGACCACACCGGTGCGCTGGGTTTTCTTCGTGGGCTTCTAACTGTCCTCACTCAAGCCAAGCGCAACGGCTTGATGATTGTGCTCGACGAAGTCGAGACGATCCAACGTGTGAGAGCCGACAGCCGCGAACGAAGCCTGAACGCACTTCGGCAACTGATCGACGATCTCTATGGCGGCCGCTTCCCTGGCCTCTACGTTTTGATCACAGGAACGCCCGCTTTCTTTGATGGCGCACATGGGGTCCGCCGCCTTCCGCCTCTCGCCCAACGGCTCCACGTGGACTTTGGCAAAGACCCGCGCTTCGACAACCCACGCGATGTTCAGCTTCGGCTGCAGTCATTTGACCTCGAGCGACTGGTAACGGTGGGCAAAAAGGTCCGCGACATCTTTCCCTCTGAGCATCATGCGCGCATCCAACAGAAGGTGACCGACGACGTCATCAAGTCGCTTGCGCACGGGGTTGCAGGAAAGCTCGGCGGCCGAGCTGGCGTGGCACCAAGAATCTTCCTTCGCAAGCTCGTCGCGGGCGTACTCGACCGAGTAGATATGTTTGAGGAGTTCGAACCGAAGCGCGACTTCGAGCTCGTCGTCGACACCAATGAGCTCTCCGCAGAAGAACGAAACGCAGCAGGTATCGAGCGCTCGGTAGACGATATCGAAATCGACTTGAGCGCGGGCAAGTCCGACGAGGAGCTCGACTAAATGAGTGCCTTCGACAGGCTTAGCCCGGCGCTGAAGTACCACATCGTCAACACGCTGGGATGGCCTGACCTGCGGCCGGTTCAGAAACTCACGATCAACACAGTCCTCGACGGAAAGAACTGCGTGGTGCTTGCGCCCACCGCAGGCGGCAAGACCGAAGCGTCCTTCTTTCCTCTGCTCTCGGCGACGGATCAGAACGACTGGCGGCCTGTCTCAACCATCTACCTCTCGCCCATCAAAGCGCTGTTGAACAACCAAGAAGCGCGCATCGAGCACTACGCGGGGTTGCTAGGGCGCAATGCCTTTAAGTGGCACGGTGATGTGGGACAGAGCGCGCGTTCACGTTTTCTTCGTGACCCCGCCGACATCCTTCTCACTACGCCCGAGTCCATCGAAGCGATGCTCATGAGCTCCAAAGTGCCGGCGAGGAGCCTGTTCGCCGGCCTGCAGGCGGTCATCGTTGACGAGATCCACGCATTCGCTGATGACGATCGAGGGGCACATCTGTCAGCCATCTTGGAAAGACTCGCGCGCTTCTCCGGCCGAGATTTTCAACGCATTGGACTCTCCGCAACCGTCGGCAATCCCGATGAGATTCTCCGTTGGTTAAAGGGTAGCAGTCGGCGCGCCGGAGAGGTGGTCCATCCTGGCGGCGAGCGCAGTGAGCCGGAGCTCTCTCTCGACTGGGTCGGGAACATAGACAACGCCGCGCACGTGATCGCGAACCTTCACCAGGGCCGTAAACGGTTGGTGTTCGTGGACTCGCGGAGGAAGGTCGAACGCCTTGGAAGGCGGCTCACCGAGCTCGGAACCGATACTTTTTTGATTCACGGTTCACTCTCGGCATCCGAGCGCCAGTTCTCGGAGCGGATGTTCGAGGAAGGACAGAACTGCGTCATCGTCGCGACGTCCGCGATGGAGCTCGGTATCGACGTCGGCGACCTCGACCACGTACTGCAGATCGATAGCCCCGGCAGCGTCGCGAGCTTTCTCCAGCGGATGGGTCGGACGGGCCGACGCGCCGGGACGGTCTCAAACTTCACGTTCCTCTGCACCTCTGACGACGGGCTTCTCGAAGCAGCCGCAATCATCCAGCTCTTTCGCGAGGGCTTCGTTGAGCCGGTCAAACCGAATCGGCAGGCAAGCCACATCCTCGCTCACCAGCTCATGGCTCTCGCGCTCCAGCAAGGTGGGATTCCCGCGAGTGACGCACGAGCCTGGTTGCAGGGAGCTTCGGCGTTCCACGAGCTCGAGGACGAAGACCTGGAGGCGATCGTCGAGCACATGCTCGGCCGCGACATTCTCGCCGAGACTGATGGGCTCTATTGGCTCGGCAATGAGGGTGAGCGGCGCTACGGACGACGGAACTTCAGTGAGCTCTATGCGGTCTTTTCGACGCCCCGGATCGTCGAAGTCCGATGGGGCACTCGCGAGATAGGAACCGTCGACGGGCAGTTCCTCTCGACCTTGCAGGAAAACAACGACCGAAGTGCGTTCACACTGGGCGGGCGCCCGTGGAAGGTACTGAATGTCGATTGGCGCCGCGGCGTGTGCGCGGTGGAACCTGCCGAAAATGCACAGGCAGCGCGTTGGCCAGGTAGACCGAAGTTTCTAAGCTTTGAGCTCTGCCAGGCAATGCGCCGAGTTCTCGTCGCTGAAGAACCGGATCCGAGTTGGTCGCGCCGTGCACGTGAGGCGCTCGCTGAACTCCGTGCGGAGTATAACTTCCTGCATGACGCGCCGGCTCCGCTGATGGCGCTCCCGAATGACGGCATGCGATGGTGGACGTTTGCGGGCGGCCGCGCGAACACGCTCCTCGCGCGCATGCTCGAGACCGAGCTCGGTGGACGTTGCGTGGTCCGGAACACGTCGATCGACCTCTTGGGCGACGCGGGTTTGAGCCCCGTCGCCATACGCCAAACCATACGTCAATTCGCAGCTACGGGGCGTCCGAACGAGCAAGACGCGCGGCGCTACGCCGACGGTGCGGTGCGAACGCGCGTATCGAAGTTCGAGGAGTGTCTGCCAGAACACTTGTTACATCGTCTCTGGTCGCGCGCAGGCTTGGACCTACACGGTGCAGAAGATGCTGTCACCGCAACACCGACCCTCGTTGAGGGCGAGGTGCGAGAACCGCCGCGACCGCCGGAAGCCCCTGAACAGAGCCTGCTCGACAGCAGTTGGGTGAGCGCAAGTAAGACTCGAAACTTCATGCTCCGGGATCCCATTCTCGACTGGTTCGACCTGTACGGAAAAACCAATGGATTCAAACGCGACCAGGAGCTCGAAGGCTATGACCCGCGGACAGACTTCACCGAGTTCATCTTTGAGAAGGGTCGCTCCTTCGAGGCGGCGGTCGTCGAGCATTTGAAGACGTTGGTCGATGTACGGCAGGTAGCACATGACCATCGGGAGATTCGCTCCCCAAACGCCGCGGCGAGAACGCTCGAGGCCATGCGAGATGGAGCTTCGATCGTCTTCCAAGGCGTCCTTCATGATCCCGAGAGTATGACGTACGGAGCACCGGACCTTCTCGTTCGAAGCGATGTATTGCGACGTCTGTTCCCCGAGGCGATCGAAGACGAAGAGTCGCGAGTGCCGGCCCCCGCGCTCAATGGGGATCACCACTACTGCGTTGTCGACGTGAAGTTCACCAACCTCAGCTTGCTGAAGTCCGGGGAGCTCGAAAATAGCGGGTCGTCGAGGGCTTACAAGGCGCAGCTCTTCATCTACAACCGCGCTTTGGGGCGACTGCAGAGCTATCTCCCTCCACGGGCGTACTTGCTTGGTCGCGGATGGAAACAGGGGCCAGATCGAGGTGCGAGCTGCATGGAGCGGCTTGCTCCTGTCAGCCACGCATCGAACCTCAGCAAGGACTACAGCCTCGGCGAAGCGACCGCCGATGCGGTCGAGTGGATTCGGCAGCTCCGAAGCGAAGGTCGATCGTGGAAGGTGTTGCCCGAGCCAAGCGTGGACGCGCTCCGACCGAACATGAGCAACCAACAGGATGCCCCCTGGCATGAGGCAAAGCGCCAGGTGGGCAACGAGCTCGAAGACCTGACGCTTCTTTGGCAGGTGGGTGTCGACCGACGCATCGCTGCGAATGCAGCCGGCATTCACCGCTGGCGCGGCGCTGATTTCGCTGCGGCCGATGTTGGAGTGAAAGGTGCCAAGCAGGGGCCGGTTCTCGATGCGTTACTGGAGATCAATCGAGATGAGTCCACGCCCCCAGTGCAGCCCCTACGTATCAGCGCAGCCGAGGACGAATGGCGGCATCCGCCCGGCATCGAGTTTTACGTAGACTTCGAAACCGTCTCCGACCTTGACGATGACTTCAGCAAGATCCCCATGAAGAACGGCCAGCCGCTGATCTTCATGATCGGCTGCGGGCACGTCGAGGACGGAGCCTGGACCTTCAAGTGTTTCACGGCCGACGCGCTCACCGAAGAGGCCGAAGGTCAGATTATCGACGACTGGTTGAACCACATGCAGGAGACAAAGAAGCGGCTCTCTACGGTCCCCGATCCACCGCTCGTCTTTCACTGGTCGCACGCCGAGGTCTCAACGCTCGAGACCGCCTACAATTCAGCGACCGCCCGACACCCGGGTCGGACTTGGTCTCCGCCCAAATGGTTTGATTTCCTCAAGCTCGTGGTCCGAGTCGAGCCAGTGGTCGTCCGCGGCGCTCTTGGCTTCGGCCTCAAAGCCATCGCGAAGTCCATGCACGCGCATCGGCTGATTGAGACGAATTGGGGCGACGGCCCTACGGACGGTCTAGGGGCGATGGTCGGTGCTTGGACCGCAGCACGCGAGGCTGCAGCGTCCGGTCGTCGGCTCGGCGAGATGCCGCTGGTGAAGGAGATCGAAGACTATAACGAGGTAGACTGCAAGGTGATGATGGAGATCGTCAGGTACCTTCGGGAGAATCACTAGCTGGCGCTCATGTGAGATTGTATGGCGATCAACCTGACCATTGACGACTATCTGTCGCGCGAAAACTACGTTGAGTTTTGGCAAGACTTCGCTCGCAAGTCCTTAAAGAGCAACAAGTGCCGATCCGACTTTCTCCCTGAGGCGATCGGGATCCTCCAGGGCGCATTCGGCCGCGACTGGCTCGAATTCGCAGCTAAGAATGCAGCCAGAAACGACCGACTGAATTCGACGAAGGTTCATCCGCTTGGGAAATGCTTGGGCATCCCGAGCACGAGCACGATCAGCGAAATCTTGGAGGTCGCGCTCTTGCTGCGTGAACTACACGGCACACCGGGACTGGACAAAGTCGTTCGAGACTTGAAGCAACCGTCTACCTATCCGAGCAGCTTTCTTCAGTTGTCACTCGGATTCCGATTCCGACAAGCGGGGGCATGTGATCTCATCTTCGAACCTAGCGTTCAGGGCGGTCGGTTTGCGGACGTTGCGTTCATATTCAACCACCGCCGTTTCGTTATTGAGTGCTATGTTCCGCGGTATGCCGGCCACCCGAGAGAACTCGTCGAGTTGCGAAGCCTTCTGAGCAAGGTCGACCTCAGCAAACTGGGCCTCGCTGTGCCTCTCGTTCGGGTCCACATTCGAGATCCGAGCGATTTCTCACCAACAGACCGAAAGACGATTCGGACCTACCTCGATTCGCTAAAGGCTCTGCCGGCAAGTCGCGTCGAATTCGAAGCGAGCTTTGTCGAGCTCTTCGATGCGAAGGGTCGCGACGAGTCATGGGTCCAGGAAGCGATTACACTCAGCCCGGGTGAAGCTGTCATCTCAACCACGATCGAACGTCTTCGTCCGACCTCTGCACCGCTAACGACCAGCGACTCGTATCCTATTCATCGGGCTTTGGTCGTAACGGGGCCGTCGGCGGACTTCTCCCCCGAAGAGATGTCGCGTGACCTGGCAAAGAAACTAGAGTCCAAGACTGGACAGTTGAAAACACCCGACGACAGCGTTGGGATCTTCGCGTCGATGACATGGATAGGCCAACCGCACCTCCTTCGAGAGGAATCGACGGAGCATCTTCGAAATAAAGTCCTCATCCCGCATGGCGTTTCTGCTGGGCTTCTAATCACCAGACAACACCGCAATCCAATCGACGTTTGCTTCTGCGGCACTATCGTCTTGGGCGCGAGAGGCCATGAGCCTCTGGTGGAACCTTTGCTGCGCGCCTACGAGCAACGGGAGAAAGATTGGATCGTGACCGATTCATGGTGAGCGCTGGGGGGACATCGCAGCCCAGTTGTGCCCGAAATCGCTTCACAGGTTGAAGCGATCACCCTAGCCAGTGTCAGAGCAATCGCCCATCCTCACCTCGTGCTTTGGGCAAAGCACGAGGAGGCCATGCGGCGCTGCATTGCCAATGCGGTGGCCGAGGCGAGCCTCTCAGGCAGCCGGTTACGGCGCCCCGGCGAGCCCTACGTTGAAACCATTGCTTGGGGACCCGACGCGCCCCCAAGCCGGTCATACGTCGAGTACCGATTTCAGGACGAGCCGCCAGTGCCAGCACTCCCCCGCATATTGGAGTTGAACCCAAACTTCCTTCAGAATCTCATCGGGGGGAGGGCTCCGTCCGACCTCCGCCCGATTCGATAGGTCCGGATTCGCGAGGTTCTGTGCAGATGGGCGCCGAACAACAAGTCGTTCGACTCTGGTGGCTTCTGCGCCTGCTTGCCGAAAAGCGGTCGGGGCTAACGGCGAAGCAGATTTCAGACCGGATCGGACAATCAAAGTCCACGGTTGTCCGCGACATCGACAAACTCACTAAGGCGGCTTTGCGATCATCGAAGAGCCCGTGAAGAACCGTCGCATCTACAAGCTGTCTGGGGCCGTCGATGCGTTGCAAGACGTCAGCGTGAACTCGCTAGAGATGCTTTCGCTATACGCGGTCAGGTCGTTGATGGCGCCTCTAGCAGGGAAACCAATTTACGATTCTCTTCAGATTCTCTTCAGCAAACTTCACGGTGCAGCTCAGCGCATCGGGAACGGCAAGCTCGACATCTTCCTACACCTGTACTTGGAGCACACGCGAGCAGCGAAGGATTACTCTGAGGCCGCAGATGTCATTGATGCGATCGTCGACGGCATCGTCCGAAACCACATGCTCGCGGTTCGATACAAGCTGGCGGGAAAGAGCCTGAGGTCGCATGACTTCCGACCGGTCAAACTATTCTTCAACATGGGCGGCCTCTATTGCCTGGGCTTGCTCGGCGACAAGAAGGTGGTGAGCACGCTCGCCGTCGAACGGATACTCGAAGCCGAAAGCACAGGGAAGACCTTCAAGCTCCAAAAGGGTCTCGACCGGGAACGACGGCTTCTGGGCGTCTTCGGCGTCATCGAGGACCACGACCCGCAGAAGGTTTTGGTGCGATTCCACAAGAAGGTCGAGCCGTACATCCGAGCGCGGACCTGGCACCCCGCTCAGAAGCTCAAGGAATTGCCCGACGGCGGCGTCGACTGGTCGTGCACTGTTCAAGGCAAGGAAGGGGTGTTTGCTTGGGTGCTTTCGCGGGGACCGTATGCCGAGCTCCTGAAGCCTTCGTCATGCCGCGCAGAACTAAGGCAGCGTGCTGAAGCGCTCGCGGAAGCGTATTCAGGATCTTGAGCCAGTGCGTATTCGTTTTGCGAAACTCCGAGATGTCCTTCCGCCCGAGCATCCGCTGTCCTCTTCCTTGTTCCGACTTCTGGTGCTGCGAGAAGAACTTGTGTTTGAGTTCGAGGGCATTCGAGCAGACGACCTCGGTTCGCTAGACCGAGGCGACAAGACGTGCCGCCGCGTTTTCTTTTTCCGCCGCAATATTCACTCGCTAGTTGCACTCGCTGAGGTACTGCGCGAGCCAACCTTCAACCGTGCGCTCAAAGATCTTCCCGTCAGCGGTCGACGTCGAGAGATTCGCGACGGAGTGGCGAAGACTCTGCGGATGCTCAGACGGGAAACTGAAGGGCTACAGGTCCTCCGAAACCAAGCCGTAGCACATCTCGACCACGGGCGTCACCAACGAGTACTTGAGCAGGAGTCCAACTTCCGATACGCGGTGCAACTTGGAGACGAGTCGTTAACGACTTTTTTTCGATTACCGTACATCGCGTCTTTCGCAACGCTTCTCGATCCGCTGAGCACGCCGGACGAATTTGAGCAGATGAAGGACGACCTGGTCGAACTTTCCGCGAGGCTTACAGCTAAAGCTCTCCAATCCGTGGATGCCATCGCCGCGAACCTGCTTCGTGAAGTCGGCTATTGGCGGTAGATCGCTTCTACTAGTTCTCGAATATCTCTAACCCGCCAAGCGGTAGTCCGAGGCCCGAGCTTGACTGGCTTTTGAGAAGCGCCCCCCTTTTCGGAGCGGAGTAGCCGAAAACAGTGAAGCAAAACGCACGCGACAACTCGGCTTGTGTCTGCTCCCAAGCTCTCCTTGACCGGCGAAGCCGAAACATAGTCCTTTTGTTCAACCAGGATAGCAGCGGAACGGACTCCATCTCCTTACCACACACCGCATAGCGACCCAGGCACGGCCTGAAATTCAGGCCTTCCATTCAATCCCTGCCTGCCCCTCCAACAGTGGGGCAACTCGCTGATGCGTTTTCGCTCGTGTTCGACGTTCATCGCGGCAACGTTACCTGGGCCGCTATTGGGCCGCCAGACCGGTCAAAACGAGTCCAAAGTGATCCAAACGGGTCGAAGCCAACCCAAGTGCTTTCGGTTGAGAAATCGCGGTGATTGAGCGAAGCCCGCGAAATGCTTTAAGGTTTGACACTCAGCCCCGGGTAATTCGATTCCCGGCGCCTCCACCAACTGGGTATTTCCCAATACCTGCGGAACACAGCACGCTTGTGGGGTCGCTGCGGGACTCGAGTTCGAACTCGTGTCTCAATGACAACAGACAGTTGACGCTCAGTCATAAAACTAAACTCCTAGCCTTTGAAGCCTGTTTAGTTTATCTTCGTGACTGGTCGACAATAATGAATCGTCGAAGCGACACGAAAATAAACTCGATGCTTCGGGCATGGGTACCGGGGACCGTCCTGACCCAGGCATGGCTCAGCCGGCAAGGCATCGGCCGACAGCTCGCAGATGTATACGTCAACTCAGGTTGGCTCGAACGCGTTGGACGTGGCGTTTATCGCCGCGCGGGAAACGCCCCCGGCTGGGCGGGCGCCGTCCACGGGCTCCAACAACTCAACTCGCCATCCGTGCACATAGGCGGTGAGACCGCGCTCGTTCAGCATGGCCACGGCCACTTTGCGAGTACGGGCGCCCCAGACGTTCACCTCTACGGACCTCCCGGCACCCGGCTTCCCAAGTGGGTTCTGGAAAATGATTGGCGCGCATCGATGCAGTACCACACGGCCTCTCTATTCAATGAGCAGGGAGAGCAACTTGGTGTTCTGGAAAAAAGTGTCGATGGGATCCCGTTGCGCATGAGCAGCGTCGAGCGCGCGCTACTGGAGGTGATGCACGACGTTCCTGAACGGGTGACCGTCGGCGCCGCACTCAACTACGTGAATGCGGCCACCACAGTACGTCCTCAGCTCATGCAACAGCTTCTGGAAAACTGCCGGTCTGTGAAAGTGAAACGCCTAGTGTTGCAGTTCTCCGATCACGCAGCCCACCGATGGGTGCGTCGCCTAAATGTGAGCGCGATCGATCTCGGTTCAGGAAAACGAGTGCTCGGTGGCGGAGGGTACTACTACCCGAACTACCAGGTGTCACTACCTGAAGATCTGAACAGCGCCGGGGACTCAACGTGAACCGAGTGTACCGTGCCCAAGTGGCGCTCCTGTTACGATGCCTTCCAGAGGTGGAACGCGAAGAGTGCTTTGCACTCAAGGGCGGAACGGCCATCAACCTATTCGTTCGAAACATGCCGCGACTATCCGTCGACATTGATCTCACTTATCTACCTTTGGAACCTCGCAACGTGGCCCTACCAAATCTAGCGGCCGCCCTTGAACGCATCGCGACGCGCATCGAACGCTCAATCCCAGATGCAGTCGTCGACAAGCGCTCAAGCTCAGACGTGAGCGTTGCTCGACTCAACGTCCGCACCACCGAGGCCGTCATCAAGATCGAACCCAACGTGGTGCTTCGCGGCACGGTGTTCCCCGCCGGCGACGCCGACCTGTGCATCGCAGCGCAGGAGGAGTTCGCGCTATTTACCTCGGCACGAGTCCTCGCGACCGCAGACCTCTACGCCGGCAAACTCTGCGCCGCCCTCGATCGGCAGCATCCTAGAGATCTCTTCGACGTGAAGCTGCTTTTGGAAAACGAAGGCCTCACCGGGCCCATCCGCCAAGCGTTCGTCGTTTACCTTGCGAGCCATAACCGGCCTATGCACGAACTGCTCGCGCCGAATTTCCAGGACCTCAGCCCGATCTACGAGCAGCAGTTCGTCAGCATGGTCAAAGACGCACCAAGCAAGGAAGACCTCGAAGCCGTTCGCGAGGAGATGGTCCGACGACTGCGCGCCGAGCTTTCGGACCGTGAACGTATGTTCTTGCTTTCGGTCAAGCGCGGAAAACCCGACTGGGACGCGCTCAACGTTGAAGGCATCGAGCACCTGCCAGGTCTCCAGTGGAAGCTTAGGAACATCGAGCACATGGAGGCGGCCAAGCACTCGGCAATGCTCAGCTCCCTCGAGCGCGTACTTGGTGTCTCTGAATGGGTACCCCGCACCGAGATAGGCAACGCGAGGACGAAGAGCGCGTGGTGAGCGCGGTCGTGAGTTACCTGCAACAAGTTTCTGGAAACGCCTGGCATATCACCGGTCGCGAGGTTCCCGTTGGTGATTCTGGAAAAAACTTCGACTTTGAGATCAGTGACGGACATACGAAGGTTGCCGTCGAGGTGACTCAATACGTTGAAGATCCAGAAAAACCGGTTCAAGACGCCCAGTGGCCGAAGTTTATGAATGCCGTTGAACAGGAGCTGCTACCACGGGGCTACAACGGTCTTATGATCAGCACCTACGGCCCAAAGAGCGCGAGCAGCAAAAAGTCATTCCAGAAAGATGCACAGGCCTTTGCAGATCGCGTTGTTGAACTGGTCGGACTTCCCCCTAGTGGTAACGACATGATTCGGTTCGGCGACCACAGCGAAGGGGTTACGTACATCCCAAATCTTGATGGAATTCATTCTGGCTATCACACGCTGGGGTCCGGGCCCCCTGCTTCACGCGCTCACGATGCAATCGTCTCGGCCTTGGACCGAAAGCGGGAACAACTCAACGTGGACTATGGACATCGCTGCCTCGCCCTAGACATTCGCGGCGGGGTCGCAGGCATTGAAGAGTTCAGATCCGTCGCTGCAGCACTGACTAACACTGAGTTACACCCGATCTCGATGTTGTTCGCCGTCTTCGGCGAACTTGCGGAACTCATCGATGACCGCGGCGGTCTTGCTGGAGCGTACAGG
>CAYXVF010000003.1:105058-123918 GCA_964468125.1 uncultured Bdellovibrionales bacterium
AAGCATCGACGAAATCACCGCTGAAGATCTGTGCGGCGACTACCCCGCCATCGCGTATGGCCCCCCCGACGACTCCCTGCCGATGGATATCCTCACCCGTATAGGCGATGCGATTCACTTCGACGACTTGGAGTCACAGCGTGTAACCATCGAAGGGCTCGAAGTGGTGGTCGCGACCCCAAAAACCCTCTATCACATGAAGAGGGACACGGTCCGCGCGCAGGATGCGGCGGACGCAGCGTGGCTCGCGAAGACATTCGAGTTCGAGGAGGATTGATGCCGGTCCAAAGATTTCGCTCGGTCGAGTCGATGCCGGACACCGGTTCGCTTCCACCCGGCTCGCCTCAGATCCCGACCGTGCTCGCCCAGGTCCTCGAGTTCAACGCCAAGCTGAGCCCGCTCCGCCCACCCAGAGGCGTGCACCGATTCAAAACGACCGAGGAGCTCAACCAGCATCGCGCCAGCTGGGCTCCCTGAGGCCCCTGGTTCGATTCTCGGCGCCTCCACCAATTACTCCTCAACACATCCCGGTCTCTCTCGCAGGACAGGTCGCTGGGGCCCGGCCCATCTGACGAAGCCAGCGATAGTGCGATCCCAGCGCATCGACCAAGCGCGGATGGCAGTGATAGGGCTGGCCAAATCGTTCGCACACTTCACGGACGATCGGAGCGATCCCCGGATAGTGGAGATGGCAAACTTTGGGAAAGAGGTGATGCTCCACCTGATAGTTCAGGCCGCTGACGTACCAGCCGAGCACGCGGTTTCCCGGAGCAAAGTCCGCAGTCGTGGCCACCTGATGGCCGGCAAAGTCTCGTTCGGTCCGTGGTGAGTCGGGATCCACGGTGGGAAAATCGACGTCCTCCACCACGTGGGCGAGCTGGAAGACGACACCCAACACCCATCCCGTCACCAGATACGAGACCAGGCCGAAAACCACGACCGACCCGACACCATGGAACAACAGAGGCACCCCAAACCAAAGCCCAGCCCACAGCGCTTTACCAAGCCAGAACAGCTGGGCTTCCCTTCCGCGAGGACGAGGAAACGGATTGTCGCCAATGCGCCCCGCGATCAAATCGCGCCAGTCTGCCCAGAACGCCCAGCTCAGCTGGAGCAAGGCGTAGAGGGGCCACATGTAGATTTGCTGCCAGCGGTGGAAACCGCGCAAGGGCTGGGAGGGTGAGAGACGGGCGAGAGCCCCGATCGAAATGTCGTTATCCGCGCCGACAACATTGGTGAACGAGTGGTGATTGACGTTGTGCTGAAAACGCCAGATGTAGGAGCTACCGCCGAGTAAATCGAGCGAGAAGCCGAGCATGCGACTCGAACGGCGACTTACCGGATACGCCCCATGATTGGCATCGTGCATGATACCCATGCCCACCGCCCCAGCAGCGAGTCCCATCGACAAGCCGGTCGCGGCCGGCCAGAGGAGGCCATCCGGCAGGACGAGAAATGCCACATAGGAGACTGCGGTCCACGAAAGCAGAATCGCGGTTTTCCGGAGCATTCTGCGTTGAATGGCCGAATCATCTTGCCGCGCGAGGTATTCGCACACGCGCGTCTTGAGCTCAGCGGCAAACTCAGTTCGCGGCGCAAATCGCATCAACATGGTGCAGGGAGCCTTTCCGACTCAATTGGCGGCGCGAGCTACGGCGGCCGGCCGCGAGTGTTTCTCCCGAGAGATTGTGTAGCTCGCATCATGGGAAGTGGCGAGCCTAGCGGACTCTCTAGAGCCAGCTGGAGTGTACCCTCGCGCGGTCGATATAGCGAGCACTCATTATTGCTGGGTCGAGGTGTGCCCGCCCGGACCGGGGAAAGGTTTTGGCCCGACCCACGGTGACTTGGCAGACGAACAATCACGAAGGAAGTGGCGCAAGGGTACCGGAGACGCGACGAGGAGCTCAATGACGACAAGCAAAGAACTCAGGTGTGGAGCTCGAAGACGTGCGGAGGCGTTTCCCTCGAACGCTCACGGATTAGTGATCTCCAATGAGGTGTCCGCGTTCAGGTCATCCCGGGGGTCGGTCATGAAGCCGGCGGGAAAGAATACGGACTTGGGTGTTCCTTGCACGTCGAGACACAACTTGTGGTTGTTGTCGCCGTCTTGCAGGTCAGCGAGCGCGAATGGAGTGACCTCGCTTTCGCTGCCATCGGCCTGCACGACCGTCACCACATACTTCTGACGCTCAACGTCATCGACCTCGTCACCGCCGGGTTTGGTCACACCACCGTTCCAGGTCACGTTCACCGCTTGGGTCGTACCGGCTGGGCAGGGGGTTCCGCCGCCCCAGGGGAGCTCGGTCGAAACCTTGTCCGGATCGAGTTGGTCCGCCGGGATCACTTGGGCCAAAACGATGCTCGGCCCATCTTCGAGCTTGACCGGCGTGACACTCATGCCCTTGAAGTTGACCGTCTTGTCCATCGAGAGAAGATTGCCAACGACTTCCACCTTCACCGGTGAGTCATCGACGGTGCCGTAGTGGCCAAGGAGGAGAAGGGTTCTGAGCTCGCCCTCGTCATCCGCAGGAGCGAGCGTCACGCAGTGCAGGTAGCCGGTCTTGCCGGAGGCCAAGGTCACTTCGATGTCGCCGGCTTGAATCGATTCGAGGTCGAGCTCGTGGGAAAAGACCATCGGCATTCCGTCTTTGCCGCTCGCTCCATCGCAAACCGCCAGATCCGCTAGGCCGGGCATCGCGTCGTCGAGCCCAAAGAACGCGGAAATGATGGCGGCCTCTTTACCTTCGGCGTCGGTCGTAGCGGTTACGTCGGTGACGGTCGTGTCGTTCGGTGTCGAGTCGGCCAGGGTGATCTCGTAGTCCTGCGCCATGCGGAGCATCCTGAGGTTCGTGCAGGAGACGAGCGACGATGCCAACAGTGGACTGAGCATCATGAGAATGGTCATCCTGCGTGGCGTCATTGAGCTCCCCCGCGCGCGTTAGTGAATACCGACCGGGGTGCGTCCTACCCCTCTTTGACGTGGAATGCGAGACTTGCCGCGCCGCGAGGATCCGACAAAGTGCGTACAGCACCGGCACCACGCGGGCGGATTCAGCCTAGAATCTCGCGGTTGTTTGTTGAGGAGTTGTTTCTCCTGGAGACCCTGGAATTTTCAACCTAGCCCTACAAAAGGCGCTACACACACACCCATGAGCAGAGGCTCAGCTCCGCGCGTTCTTCCGCGCGCCATAGCCAGCCGACGGGGGCCCCTTTGACTGACGTAGATTCGCTCACGCCGACTGCGATTCAAAGCGGAATGATCCTCCAGTCGCTCCGCGACGGGGCGGCCGACGTCAACCTGGAGCAGCTCGTGTGTCGCTGCGCCGGGCGCCCCAACCCCGCGGCGCTCGATGCGGCAGTGAGGCTCATCCTCTCTCGGCATCCCGCGCTCCGCAACGTTCCACAGCTCGAGACCGATCCGCTCCGGCTGCGGATCGTCGAGGACTTCTCCGCAGCGGTTGCATGGACGGACCTCTCGGCGCAGTCCACGAGCGCGGCGGATGCGTCTTTGACTCGCTCACTGCGACAGGATCGAGAAGAGGGCTTCGATTTGGCCGCGGGTCCACCGATTCGGTTCAGGGCCTGGCGCCAACCCGGTGAACGGTGGTGTCTGGTGGTGACGTATCACCACTTATTGGCCGATGGCCGCTCCCAGGCCACGATCCTCACCGAGCTCTTTGACGCCTATGACTCGCTCGCTGCCGGCCGGCAGCCTGCCCTGGCCGAAGCGGTGTCGCCGCAACCACTCCATCGATGGCACGAATCGTGGGATTCCACGGAAGCGCAACGCTACTGGCGTGAAGCGATCGGTTCGCTCGAGGAGCCAACGCGGGTGGAGGGGATCGCTACCGGACTGCAGGTGCCCTCCAGGGACACTCACCGTTTGGAGGCCGACCGCGTTCTGGGGGATGACCTGACCGCGCGCCTTCGCAACGTCGCCGAATCTCACAAAGGGTCGTTGAGCTCGGTCGTACAGACCGCCTGGAGCGTCCTGCTGTCGCGCACCCTCGGACGAACCGCCGTGACGTTTGGGAACACGCGCGCCGGCCGCCGCGACACAGTGCCCGGCGCGGACCAAATGGTCGGTACGTTCATCACGACGGTCCCGATTCATGCGGACCTGACCGACGTCACCCTCGGACAATTGATTTCGAGAATCCGAGCCCAACACGTCGCAAGCCGACCCCACGAGCACATCTCGCTCGTCGAGCTGAGCGAGCTCACCTCGATTGAGGACCACCGCCCCGCCTTCGATTCACTCGTGATCTACGATCACCATGACCTCAACGGCGCCATCCTCGAAGGGCGCCCAGAATGGCGAGAGCAGCGCAGCTTCGAGCTTTCCGAGCGCACGCCCTACCCGCTCACGCTCTACGCCTACGGCTCGACGACCCTCCGGCTGAAGATTGCGATGGAGACCGACGACGCGTCGAGCGGCATGGCGGAGCGGTGGGTCGACCGCCTGGTCGCAATCCTCCGCACGATCGCGGACCAGCCCGATGCTCCGGCGAGCGCCGTCGAGGTGCTGGCACCGGCGGACCGAGAGCTCCTCGACTGCGTCAACGACACCGCCTCGAAGGACAACCCCCCTTCCTTGGTGGAGCAGCTCGAGGCGCAGGTGAGAAACCATCCCGATCGCGTGGCGCTGCGCTCCTCAGAAGGGTCGCTGACTTACGGGGAGCTGTCGGACGAAGTGAATCGGATTGCGATCGGCCTTTTGAACGCCGGGGTGAACCGGGGTGATCTCGTGGGCCTAGCTCTACCGCGTTCACATCAGATGGTGGCGACCGTCTGGGCCGTGCTTCGCATCGGGGCCGCATACCTCCCGCTCGATCCGACCTATCCCGAAGAGCGACTCCGGTACTGCGCGAAGGATGCCGGTGTGCGTGCGGTCCTCGCCGAGCGTCCGGCGAGCAAAATCTTCGCGGGCTTCAACGTGCTCGATCCGAGCCAGCTCGAAACTTCGAGCGAGCACGCTCCCGAGCTGCCGCGTCTCGAGCACGGGGCTTTGGCCTATGTCATCTACACCTCGGGCTCGACGGGCAAACCGAAAGGGGTAGAGGTCACCCGCGACAACGTCCTGAACTTCCTTGCGGGCATGGACGAGGTCGTCCCAGCCGATGGCGGGGGTACTTGGCTTGCGGTCACGAGCCTGTCCTTCGACATCGCGGTACTCGAGCTCCTGTGGACGCTGACGCGTGGCTTCACTGTCGTCTTGGAGGGCGTGGCACCGGGCGCGGGGACGGATACGGGACCGACGTGCTCGCTCTTCTTTTTCGGGAGCGGCGGCGGCGAGAGAGAAGAAGACCCCTACGGCATCGTGCTCGAGGCCGCCCGCTTTGGCGACGAGCACGGTTTCGAGGCGATATGGACCCCGGAGCGCCACTTTCACGCCTTCGGCGGGCACTTCCCGAACCCGTCGGTGCTCGGTGCCGCAATCGCGGTCATCACCGAGAACATTCACATCCGTACCGGGAGTGTGGTCCTCCCCCTGCACAATCCGCTTCGAATCGCGGAGGAGTGGGCGGTGGTGGACAACCTCTCCCGCGGACGCATCGGCCTCTCACTGGCATCGGGGTGGCAACCGAACGACTTCGTTCTCGCCCCGGACCGCTACGAACGCCGCCGCGATATCCTGTTCGAGGACATCGACACCCTTCGCGCCCTCTGGGCCGGGGAGGCGATCGAACACGAGAACCCCCGTGGCGATCGCGTCGAGATTCGCACCTTCCCTCGACCGCACCAAGACACCCTGCCGATCTGGCTCACCGCCGCGGGGAATCCAGACACCTTTCGGCGCGCCGGGGAGGTCGGAGCGAACCTGCTCACCCATTTGCTGGGTCAGACCAAAGACGAAGTCGCCGAGAAGATCCGCATCTACCGGGAGGCGTATCAGAAGTCTGGCCATCCGGGCCTCGGTCACGTCACGATGATGCTGCACACCTTTGCTGGCGAAACGCGGGAGCAGGTGTTCGAGACGGTCCGTGAGCCGATGAAGGCCTACCTCGAAAGCTCGGCAAACCTGGTGGGGCACTACGCCGACGCGTGGACCGCCTACAAGCGCGGCTCCGGTGCGGATCTGAAACAGGGCGCACTCAATGACCTCTCGAAAGAACAGCTCGACGAGCTCCTCGAGTTCTCCTTCCAGCGCTACTTCGACCAGTCCGGCTTGTTCGGCACGCCGGAGGAATGCGCCGAAATCCTTCGAGAGGTCGCGACCCTCGGGGTCGACGAGGTCGCCTGCCTCATCGACTTCGGTGTCCCCGATGCGCAAGTTCTAGCGCACCTGCGCTACCTCGCCCAAGCGCGGGCGGCCGTCGCGGCGCAGGCCCCTGTCCCGATTCCGGTGCCGGAGCTGATCGAAAAAGAAGCGGTCACGCACCTGCAGTGCACGCCGTCCGCGATGAAGATGCTCCTGGCGGACGTGACCGGCGAACAACAGCTGAAGACCTTGGCCCATGTCTTTCTCGGAGGAGAGGCACTCGATGCGGCCACCGTTGCCAAGGTGAGCTCAATGTCATCCGCGACCATCACGAACATGTACGGTCCCACCGAGACGACCGTGTGGTCCACGGTCGCCCGCATCGGCAAGGAGATGCGGGACCCGCTGCCGATCGGCACACCCATTCGAAACACCCGAGTCTTCCTTCTCGACTCGCAGGGCAGGTGCGTTCCGCCGGGAATCGCCGGCGAGCTCGCGATCGGTGGCGCGGGGGTCACCGAGGGTTATCGCGGCAGACCCGAGCTCACTTCGGAGAAATTCGCGCCACTCCCGGATTCTCCAGTTCTCGGTCGCGTCTATCGCACGGGTGACCTCGCGCGGCTTCGACTCGACGGAACACTCGAGTTCCTAGGTCGCCTCGATGACCAGGTGAAGGTCGGCGGACACCGGATCGAGCTCGGCGAAATCAGCTCCGTGCTGCAACAGCATCCCGCGGTCAGGGACGCGGTCGCAGTGGTTTCCAGCGATGGCCCGACCGGGGCCGATCTCGTGGCCTACATTCTGTGGCAGGAAGACAGAGGCACGAGCACCGCCGAGTTGCGAGAATTCCTCGGTGAGCGGCTTCCCACGTACATGGTGCCTTCGATCATCCAGCCGTTGCATGCCTTCCCCCTCACCGCCAACAAGAAGGTCGATCGCAAAGCGCTCCCCTCAACCTGGAAGCGCACGGAAGCGGCGAAGGTGAACGCCCCGTCCGCTGGCGCCGGACAAGGAGCAGCTCAACGAGAGCCGCCTTCTGCGGGCGGAGCCATCCGCTCGGCGCTCCAGGAGAACCAGGTCTATGAGGTCCTGGTCCGGATGTGGCGAGAGGTGCTCAACCGAGACGAGATCGATGGTGACGCGAGCTTCTTCGATCTCGGCGGACACTCACTTCTTGCCCTCGAGGTCCAGCGACGGCTGGAGAGTCATTTCGAGGCGAAGATTCCGCTCACCACGCTGTTCCGCTACCCTACGATCCGGTCGCTAACCCACTACTTCGTCGAGCGAACCGCGTCCGGCACGGCGCCCTCGGATGCGCGCGATGAGAGCACCAAGGAGCCGAGCGCAGGAGCCTCGCGCGCGGCAAAGCGTCGGGCCGCGCGACGAAAGCGCTGACGGGCCAGGAGGTCGAAAGGCAATGAGCGCCGACAACGCCATCGCGGTGGTGGGGATGTCCTGCTACTTCCCCGGGGCTTCCTCGCCCGAGGAGTTCTGGGACCTATTGTCGGGCGGGCGGGAGTCGATCCGACCCGTCTCCCAGGAAGAGCTCGCACGAGCGGGTGTACCGGAGAGCCAGCGTGATCGGTCTGACTTTGTTCCGGTCGCCGCAGTTCTCGACGGAGCCGACACATTCGATCCTTCTTTCTTCAGGCTGAGCCCCAACGAAGCCCGGCTCATGGATCCGCAGCATCGAAAGTTCCTCGAGTGTAGCTGGGAAGCGTTGGAGCACGCCGGCGTCGTGCCCGGCGGCGAGGAGGCGATCGGGGTCTTCGCCGGCAGCGGCATGAACTGGTACTACATGCGGAACCTCGCCCCGAATTCGCAGTTGGTGGAGACGCTGGGGCATTTCGTGTTGCGGCACACCGCGAACGACAAAGATTTTCTCGCGACCCGCGTTTCCTATCAGTTCGACCTGCGCGGACCGAGCGTGAACATTCAGACCGCGTGCTCCACCTCTCTCGTCGCGATCCACAAGGCCTGCGAGAGCTTGCTCGCAGGCGAGTGCGACATCGCGATCGCCGGCGGGTCCACCATCGAAGTGCCGCTGAACGCGGGCTACCGTTATCGGGAAGGCGAGGTCCAGTCGCCAGACGGCCGATGCCGTCCCTTCGACGCCGCGGCGGCCGGTACCGTGTTCGGAAGCGGCTGCGGAGCGGTCGTCTTGCGTCGCGTCGCAGACGCCTTGGAAGACCGCCAAACCATTCACGCGCAGATCATCGGGTCCGCCATCAACAACGATGGCGCGCGCAAGGTGGGGTTCCTCGCTCCTTCCCTCGACGGTCATGCAGATGTGATCGAAGAGGCCATGGCGGTGGCGGAGGTCGAGCCTGAGTCCATTTCCTTGGTGGAGGCTCATGGAACCGCGACCCGGCTCGGCGACCCCATCGAGCTGTCCGCCTTTCAACGCGCCTTCGGCCGAGTCCACTCGGATCGCCCCTGGTGCGCGATCGGATCCGTGAAGGGGAACATCGGCCATCTCGACACGGCCGCCGGCGTCGCCTCCTTCATCAAGGCGGTTCTTTCGCTCTCGAAGCGAACCATCCCCGCGTCGATGCACTTTGAGACTCTGAACCCGGAGATCGAGCACGAAGGCCGACCTTTCTACGTGCCCGCGTCCTCGCAGGCGTGGTCGAGCGTACCCGGGAAACCTCGCAGGGCGGGGATCAGCTCCCTCGGCGTCGGTGGAACCAACGCGCACGTGATTCTCGAAGAATGGGACGCAGGAGGGAGCACGACCCGCGATCCGATCGCCGGGGACGAGCTGTTCGTGTGGTCTGCTCGCAGCCCCGCCGCCCTCGAGCAGGTCATCGCGGAGACCGCAGATTTTCTAGAGCAGCATCCGGAAGTCGACCTCGGCGACGTCGCTCACACCTTGCGACACGGTCGGGCACCTTTCGAGGTGCGCGCGTTCGCGGTGGCGGGCGACCCTGCGTCCTTGATCGAGCAGCTCCGTACACCTCCGACGATCGCTCGGAGTGCTGTGCCCGCGAACGTTGCATTCTTGTTCCCGGGCCAGGGGGCGCAGTTCCCGGGCATGGCGGCGGCCGCATACGCGCACCCGGTTTTTCGGGAGTGGTTTGACCGGTGTGCCGAGCTCACCGCGCGAGCCGGAGGACCTGACATCTCCTCGGCGATCGACGCGGACTTGCGTGAAGACGCGGCTGCGTCGGAGCAACTCCAGAAGACCGCGGTCGCTCAGCCTGCCCTCTTCGCGGTGGAGCTGGCCATGGCGCGCGCCCTGCAAAGCTTTGGCGCGCATCCGAGCATGATGCTCGGCCACTCCATCGGCGAGTACGTGGCGGCGTGTGTGTCGGGAGTTCTGTCGCTCGAAGACGCGGTGAGGCTCGTGGTTCGCCGCGGAGCGCTGATGCAGGCGATGCCCGAAGGATCGATGGCTGCGGTGATGGCACCGCTCGAAGACGTGAAACGGCTCATATCCGCCGGCTTGGATATCGCGGCGACCAACGCTCCGAGCTCTACCGTCGTCGCCGGCCCCACTGACGAGATCGAGGCGCTCGGGGCGCAGCTGGGGTTAAAAGGCATCGCCTGCCGGATCCTCCACACGAGCCACGCGTTTCACTCTCGAAGCATGGAGGAGGCCGCGATCGCGTTTCAGGACGAGGTCCGAACGGTGACCTTCGGCGAGCCTGGAATTCCCTACGTCTCTAATGTGACCGGGTCCTGGGTCGACGGGTCCGAGGTCAGCGCCACTCAGTACTGGTCCGAGCACATTCGGTCGGCGGTTCGGTTCGCCGAGGGGGTCCGCGAGATTCTGGAGAAGCGGCCCGCGGTTCTGGTCGAGGTGGGCCCTGGAGACACCCTGTCCCGTCTCGCGGAAGCTTCCGTAGCCGACGGTGCTCGGCTTCCCACCGTCGTTCACTCGATGCCGAGCGCCCGCTCCGCGGACTTCGGTAAGCGGCCCATCACCGCGAGCATCGGTGCGCTCTGGCGAGCGGGCGTGGAGGTCGACTGGACGTCCCTCGATCGCGACTCGCGAAGAAAGATCCCTCTCCCGTGCTACCCATTCCAGCGCCAGCGGCTGTGGGTCGAGCCCACAGAGGCCGGCACAGCTGACGCGCATACGGATGACCGTCGACCGATGGGTGGCTTGTTTGCGCCTAGCTGGCTGCCGCAGCCCTCGAGTCGAGGCGAGCGGCGCCGTCCCGGCCGCGTTTGGGTTCTCGGCGACGGTGACGAGATCTGGCGGTCCGTCGTCGATACGCTCGAAGCCGATGGGTGGGCGGTGCAGAAACCGGAGATCGGTGAGTGGCTGGCCGAGCCCTCGTCCGAGACAGTCAGCGGCTGGATCGCGGAGCTCGGGACGCCGACTGCAATCGTGCTCGGCACCGCATACGGCCCCGAGGACTTGGAGGACGACGGGGAGCTCGGCCTTCAGCGCTCCTTTGATGCGCTCGTTCAGCTCCTCACGGGCCTTCAATCGAGTGGCTCGGGCGATCCGGTCGACCTGCTGATCACAACGCGCGAGCTGCTGCCAACGCCCGGTTCGTCGGTGAAGGCGCCGGAGCGTCTAGCGATGGTCGGGCCCTGCCGGGTCGTACCGGAGGAGACCCCGGACCTCTCGGTCCGCCTGGTCGATGTGGACGTTGGCAGCGCGCTCGGCGAGCGAATCCTCGCGGAGCTCTCGGACCCCGCCAAGCCGCCGGTCGTTGCGTACCGGGGCGGCCAACGCCTCGTCCCGGCCGCATCCCCGGTCCACATCGGAGCTGCGTCGACCCGGACCGATCTCGAGGGAGCGGTGTGTCTGATCACCGGCGCCTTCGGAGGCGTGGGACGCTGCCTCGCCCGTTGGCTCGCAGATCAAGGCGCCTCGAAGCTAGCGCTGGTGTCGCGCTCCGAGGCGGGCGCGGGTGCCGAGGCGCTCTTGCAGGAGCTGGCCCAACGCGGAGCCGAGGCCTGGGTGGAAACCGCTGACGTCACCGACGCGGAGGCGATGGCCGCCGTGGTTGCGCGCACGGTCGAGCGCGCGGGACCGATCGACCACGCCTTCCACTTGGCGGGTGTTCTCGATGATCGCCTCCTCGGCCAACAGTCCCTGAAGGACATGCGCCGTGTCCTCGCTCCCAAGGTCGCGGGCACGCGGTGCCTGGACCGGGCGCTCCGGCAACACGGTCAGCGCCCGACGGTAATTCTGTTCTCGTCCGTGAGCGCGCACCTCGGAGTCCCTGGCCAAATCGCCTACTCCGGCGCGAACGCGGTGCTCGACGGCTGGGCCCATCGCCCGGTCGACGGCGAAGGCCCGAGCTTTCGCGTGGTGGATTGGGGGATGTGGGCGGAAGTTGGCATGGGCGCGATCAGCGAGCTCGATGCGGGCTCCGCAGAGGATCTCCCAAAGGCCCCCCCTCAACCCGCGCCCCATCCCATTCTGTGCAAATACGGGTCACGAAGCGACGGCGCCCATGTGTTCTGGGGAGATGTAGGAGCGGCCGATCATTGGAGCCTTCGCGACCACCATCGACGCACCGGCGGAGCGATTCTGCCAGGCACCGGCTTCGTCGATCTGATTCTGAGCTCCATGCGAATGTTGAAGCCCGAGGCCGCTGTCACCTTGGAAGGCGTCACCTTCCTGGAACCACTCAGTTTCGTCGGCGGCGAGCCGCGACGTGTGTTGCTCATCCTCACGCCGAGCGGCGAAAAATGGAACGTCGAGATCGAGAGCCTCGCCGGACGTTCGGATAGGCGCCTCCATCTCCAGGCGACCCTTCACCTGGTTGAAGGCGACGTCGCCGACGGAATCCCAGAGAAGCTCGACGGAGCTGAGGCGACCGCCTGGCGCTCCGAAGGCCATCCGCTTTTGAAGTTCGGACCCCGCTGGAGCAGTCTCGACGCTCGAGTACGACGAGACGGTGACGTCGTGCACAATCGAGTGCGTCTCGCCGAGGCGTTCAGCGATGATCTCGAGCTCCATGCCTGGCACCCCGCGCTGACCGACGTGGCGCTCGGAGCCGGCCTCGCCGAAGAGCGCCCCGACGAGCACAGCGCGTGGATCCCCTTCTCCTACGACCGCCTCACGGTGACCCATTCACCCGGCGCGCTCCTTTGCTCACGGCTCGAGGTCCGGGAGCGCTCGCCGGACTCGATCGTCGCCGATGTCGACCTCTTCGATGCTCATCGTCGGATCGGCCGCCTGGAGGGCTATCGTTTTCGCAGGGTCGCGCTCTCGGCCGATGGGGACACAACGGCCGAGTCCTCCGATGGAGCACGCCGCCTCGCCTTGGCTCCGGACGCAGCACTCGACCTCCTCGGCGAGTTCCTGAACCTTCGTGGCCTGCCGCAGGCTTTCGCCCTTCCCGCACCGTTGGACACGCTCGAGCGCTCCTTGCGAGACGCGACGACGAACGACGCGGCGGGCGAAGACCACGGCGACAGAGATGCCGCCCCGCGCCCTGCGCTCTCCACCGAATTCATTCCGCCGAGCTCGGCCACCGAGCGAGCCATTGCAGCGGCGTGGACGAGTCAGTTGGGCATTGACGGTGTCGGCCTCGACGACGATTTCTTCGAGCTCGGTGGCCACTCACTT
The DNA here is from genome assembly GCA_964468125.1 of uncultured Bdellovibrionales bacterium. Taxonomy (GTDB): domain Bacteria; phylum Myxococcota; class XYA12-FULL-58-9; order XYA12-FULL-58-9; family CAYXVF01; genus CAYXVF01. Next base: position 117,799 of record CAYXVF010000003.1, read on the forward strand.
CTGCTCACGCGGATCCTACAGCGGCTGCGCAAGGATGGTGGGGTCGCGGTGCCCATGAACCAAGCGTTCGACAAGCCAACCGTGCGGCGCTGGGCTGCGGCCCACGAGGCCGCGGGGCAAGCATCGGAAGAGACGGGTCGAATCACGCGAGTCGACCGAGCTCAGTTTCCTGTCGCGGCGGGGGACCTCGCGGCTCTCCCGATGTCCTTCAGCCAACGGCAGCTCTGGTATCTCCAGCGACTGAACCCCACCTGGTCGGCGTACAACATTCCGTTTGCGATCCACGTCGAGGGGGATCTTTCGGTGCCGGCACTGAGTCAGGCCTTTACCCGGATCGCCAATGAGGCCGAAGTGCTCCGCACGACCTACGGTCTCGTGGGTGGCGAGCCGCGACAGATCGTTCGCCCGCGCGTCGAGCTTCAGCTTCGGGCAGAGGACTGCACCGAATGGTCTGAGCCACGGGTCGACGAAGAGATCGCGAACGAGGCGCGTCGACCCTTCGACCTTCGCACCGATCTGCCTCAGCGTGTTCGTGTCTTGGAGCGCGGTGCAGGGCGGTACGTGGTCCTCTGGACGCTTCACCACATCGCGGTGGACCACCTGGCGGTGCTGCTTCTGGGCGATGCGCTGTCCCAGGCGTACGAGGATGAAGTGCTCGGGAGGGACACCAGAGGGAAGCTGCTAGAGGCCGAGCTGGAGTACGCGGACTACGCGGTCTGGCAGAGCGAGCAATTCACCGCCGAAGGCGCGCTCACTGAACGCATCGAGTTCTGGCGCCAACACCTCGATGGGGTTCCTCACGTGTTGGGTCTGCCCGAGGATCATCCCCGAACGCCCGAGGGCTCGCTCGCAGGCGGAGAGCTGCGGGTTCGCCTCGATCCCTCGCTGCGCCAGCCACTCATGGACGCCGCCCGGGCCGCTGGCGTATCGCCATTCGTGTTTCTCCTGACCGCGTTCAAGATCACCCTTGGAGCCTACGCGGGCCGCGATGACATCATCACCGGGGTCCCCTTCGCCAACCGACCTCGCCTCGAGCTCGAGAACGTCGTCGGGATCTTCATGAATCTGCTTCCGATCCGAGTCGGTTGGAATGAGGACACGACGGTCCGCGAGCTGCTGGGTTCGGCCGGGAGCGCGATCGCACGGGGTCAAACCCACCAGGACACCCCCTTTGAAAAGATCGTCGAGGGCCTGGAGGTTCGGCCGGACCCGGCGGTGAACCCGCTCGTGCAGACCTGGCTCACGTTCCAGGAACCGCCGCTTCAGATCCGCCTCCCCGGCCTGTCCACCCGTACCGTCCACCCGCACAACGGCGGGGCCAAGCTCGACCTGAGCGCGTGGCTTTGGGATTCGGGGGACGTCATCGAAGGCTCCTTTGAGTTCAGCAGTGGGGTGTTCTCCCAGGACACCATCGAGCGACTCGTCGAGCTGTTCGAGCACGTAATCGCGCAGATGATCGCTCACCCGACCGCCCGCGTCTGTGAGCTCGAGCTCCTCCCCCCGTCGCAGGCGAAGCGCATCGAGCAGTGGCAGGGGGCCGAGGCAACACTTTCCGCCCGGACACTCAATGCCGGACTCGAGCGATCGTTTCGCGAGCATGCGGAACGCCACGCCGTTCGGGACAGCGAGCGCAGATGGACTTACGCGGAATTGGAGAAGCGGGCGGCAGCGGTGGCGCAGACCCTAGCTTCACGCGGCGTTGGCTCCGGGGATCGGGTTGGCATTTGCCTCACTCGGTCCGCCGAGCTCCTGCCCGCACTGCTCGGCGTGCTCGGGTCGGGCGCGGCATATGTTCCGTTGGATCCCAGCTTCCCCGAGGAGCGGCTCCGTCTGATCGTTGAGGATGCGTCGTGCGCGCTGACGCTCGTGGGTGCGGACACGGAAAAGCTCGCCCAGGGCCTCGGCAACGAAACGCTGCGATTGGACACGGTTGCCCCCTCCAAGGGCCCTTTTTCCCCTGCTGAAGTCTCCGACGAGGATCCCGCGTACTTGATCTACACGTCGGGGTCGACCGGCGTGCCCAAGGGGGTGGTGGTTCCCCATCGTGCGGTCGCAAACTTCTTGGATGCGATGGCGGAGGCGCCGGGTTTGGCGCCGGAAGACGTTCTGGCCGCGGTGACCACGCTTGCTTTCGACATTTCGGTCCTCGAGCTCTTCCTTCCTCTCTGGGTCGGGGGCGAGGTCGCGGTCCTCGAACCTCGCGCGCTGCGCAATGGACGCCTACTGGCGGGGGCGCTCGAGACGGTGGGTGCCACGGTGTTGCAGGCGACCCCGGCAACCTGGCGACTTCTCCTGCAAGCGGACGCCGAGCTGCCGGGGGTTCGGGCGCTGTGCGGCGGCGAAGCGCTGCCCGCTGACCTCGCAGATGCGCTGCCGTCTCGAGTGGGGCGACTGTTCAACATGTTCGGCCCGACGGAGACCACCGTGTGGTCGACCTTTGGAGTCATCGAACCGAATGAGCCGGTTACGATCGGTCGACCGATCGCCAACACCCGAATCAAAATCGTCGACCCGCGGGGACGGCCCACTCCGCTCGGTGTGCCCGGGGAGATCTGGATCGGCGGCGAGGGAGTCACCCTCGGCTATCGCAATCGGGACAATCTGACCGCGTCTCGCTTCATAACCGACGAGTGGGGTCGTTGGTACCGCACCGGGGACCTTGGCCGATGGTTGAGCGACGGTCGCCTCCAGCACCTCGGCCGGATGGATCGCCAGCTGAAGGTTCGCGGATTCCGAATCGAGCCCGGCGACGTCGAAGCCGCGATCGGCGAAGTTGCTGGCGTCAGTGCCTGCGTGGTGAGCAGCGTCAGCTTCGGGCCCGGCGACGACCGTCTGGTCGCATACCTCATCCCGGAGGAAGGCGAAGCGCCTCCCACCTCCACGGAAGTTCGGCGTGCGCTGAGGACGCGACTCCCAGACTACATGATCCCGAATCTGGTCGTCCCCATCACCGAAATCCCGACCCTCCCCAACGGAAAGGTGGACCTGGCCGGTCTTCCGAACCCCGCATCCACGGCGGCGCCGCACAAAGACGTCGAGCTCAGAGACGGACTGGAAGCAGACCTCGGTGCGCTCTGGGCAGAGCTGCTCAAGGCCCCGGTGGTGCGGCCCCAGGATTCCTTCTTCGATCTGGGTGGACACTCACTTCTGGCCATGCAAGTGGTGGCAGCCATGCAGGAGAAACTAGGGATCGAGGTGGCGCCGCGGTCTCTGTACTTCATGTCGCTTCGGCAGATCGCCGAATCCGTGTCTGGGACGCCCGATGCATAGCCAATTCTTCGGCGCGAGAGACCGACAGCTCTACGGCGCCTACCATGCTGCGCACGGGTACAGCACGACGGTGGCGGTTATTTGTCCTCCCTGGGGCCACGAATACCTGGAGGGGCACTACACGATGAGACGGCTCGCGGACGTTTTGTCCGAATCGGGAATCCATGCTCTTCGCTTCGACTACTTCGGGACGGGCGATTCCGCCGGTTCGGGCCAGGAAACGACCTTCGAGTCGATGACCGAGGATGCGGAAACCGCGATGGATGAGGCCGTCGCCATGAGTGGCGCGACCGAATGCTTTGCGATCGGAATGCGTCTGGGAGCGAATGTGGCCCTCGGCGCAGCGGAGCGCTTTCCCGACGCATCGGGCGTCGTCCTGTGGGACCCGATTTTCGACGGAGCGCAGTGTCTTCGAGAGCTCACCGGCCGCGAACGCCCCGCGTCCGACGGGACTTTGGACATCGGCGGGTTTGCCATGTCGTCTTCGATGGCCGAAGAGCTCGAGAAGATCGCTCCGCTCGATCTCCCTTCGGCCCCGGGACTGTCCCTATGCCACGTCTTCTTGGACCGGGGCGATCGAGCCCAACAACTCCGTGACGCCGGTTGGAGCGCAGAGGTCTATTCCGAAACGATGCCCTGGGGCGGCCACTCCGACTTCGGCAGCGTCGCCGTACCGGCGACGACCCTGCACGCCATCACGGAGGTCGTCCGTGGCGGTTGAGTATCGTGAGGAGGTGGTCCGCTTCGGGCCTGAAGATCGGCTCTCCGGGATCAGCACCCGACCGACCACGGACGATCGAAAGATCTGGTGCGTGCTCCCCAACTCGGGGGTCGTACCGCGCAGTGGTGTCGCCCGCCTGCACGTGAACCTCGCTCGCGCGCTGGCGGAAATCGGCTTCTCGACCCTGCGCTTCGACCTCTCGGGCCTCGGTGACTCTGAACGTCCGGGGGATGGTTCTGATCCACTCGCTCAAGCACTGCTCGACCTGGAAGCCGCCCAACAGTTCGTGCGTGACTCCATGGGAAGCCAGGCCGAGGTCGTTGGGGGTCTGTGCTCCGCCGCCCACGACGCCTTCCGCTTCATGGGTACCTCTCCGACGGTTCGCGGAGTGATCGCGATCGACCTCATCTCCGAGTACGCAAACCCTCGACACGTTCTGCAGCACTACTCGGCCCGAATCCTGAGCCCCGCGAGTTGGGCCCGGGCCGTCTCCAACCCGGTGGAAACGATCAGCACCTTGACATCGCGGCTGCAGGGCGGCGGAGGCACTGACGAGGTGGAGAAGCCGGAAACCCCTTCCGGCTGGATCGGGGTCCGTCCCGTGCTCACGAGGGACGCGCTACGCGCCGCTCTCAGCGAGGCGATCGAGCACGGCCGGGACCTGCTCTTTCTCTTTTCCGGCGGCCTCGAAGAGAACTACAACTACGACGGCCAGTTCGCCGATGTCTTCCCCGAAGAATCGAAGTCACCGCGAGTGAAGCACCGCTTCTTTCCAGAGGCGGGCCACATCTTCGACGACCTGGAGCAACAAGGCGCCTTGATCCGAGAGATCTGCGACTGGATGGCCACCAGAGCTCGCGACTGGGTAAAGACTCCATGACTCAAGACACGAACAGCTCGATGCCGCTTCGATGCTCCACCGAGTCGTTGTCGTTCCAAGCGACGGCGGCGAGGTGAGTTTCGCTTGGCCACCACTGCTCGAAGGACCATCGGCCCGGCGCCGGGTCCATTGGCGCCGACGCGCGCAGACGGATTGCGCTGCCGTCGATCGCGAAGGACGAATCAGCGAGGTCTAGGGAGAGCCCCACGCCCAGGGCTTTCGCGTAGGCTTCCTTCAGTGTCCAGATCCGAAAGAACCTCTCCGTTTGTTGACCGTCCGTGGCCGCCTCGATCCACGCGCGCTCTTCCCGGTCGAACTGCTGCGCGACGAGAGCTCGGTCGTCTCGATGGGGCTCGAGCCGCTCGGCGTCGATCCCGACGGCGCCGGTCCGGGAGAGTGCCACCGCGCTCAGACCACGGGTATGGGTCAGATTGAACTCGATGCTCGTTCCCGGCACGTACGGCTTGCCAGACTCGGTCTTCGCTAGACGGTACGGAGCGTCCAGTACGCCGCGGAGTACCGCATGCAACAGCGCGTGCGCCGCGGTGAAGTCGCGGGCGTCAGACTCTCTCCGCAAGCGCCCGGCCCGTTGCCGTTCTTCGGGCTCGAGCAGGGCGTAGAGTTTCGCATGAAGCGGGTCGTCGGCTTCTGGGGTCGGGAACGTCCATACCACCACCTCGCTCATGGGAGCATCGTAACAACGCCGAGGGCGACGGCTCCAGCGGCGCGGCCCTTGCGATACATACCAACCGGTTGGTGTGTCTCAAACGTGCCGAAACGCCAGCTCGCCAAGGAAAAGCTCTTCGACGCGTCTCTGGCGCTGATCCAGGAAAAGCGGTTCTCCGCCATGACCGTTGATGAGCTCTGCAGCCGGGCCGGCGTCACCAAGGGCGCTTTCTGTCACTACTTCGGCTCGAAGGACGAGCTCGGGGTCGCGACGCCTGTGGGGCGAGCATCAATCGCGCTCTTCTCGCCGCGCTCGGTGATACGGAGCTCGCGTTGGTGCAGGACTTTTTCACCTCTGCCTTTGATTGGTGAATCGGAGTCCTGGGCGGGGAGGGGATCTACGCATGTCGCTACTTCTACCCGAACGGCGACTGGCGAATTCAGGTCATGGGTTCGACGGGACCGACGCGGGGCTGACGATGTCGCTGCGACGCCAATACATGCGATACCTCGGGATTGAGGTGGAGCTAAACCAGGGCTCCCTCCAGCTGCTTCGAAGAAACCTCCGATCACTCATCGACAC
>CAYXVF010000004.1:0-107928 GCA_964468125.1 uncultured Bdellovibrionales bacterium
AACCGGCCGTGCTGCACCGATCTATTCTGGACATTGCCTTTCAGAGAAGGCCTTAAAATTCCGCGCTATGCGCGTTCGAGATCGTTCGCTACGACCTTGGCGAACTCGGTGGAATCACTGTGCCATCGTGAGCGTGCACCCGTACGGCGTGATGTTCGTAATAACCCGGAGAGTAAGACGGGTAGTCGTCTCGCGAGATGAGGAACCAATCACCTTTGAGCGTAATCCAATCAACGGCCTCGCGCCTCGGAGCGTCGCTGAGCTTCTCGCCCCGCCTTGCGCGCCGGAGTCGATAAGATTCGTCCAGGTGAGGGCCCGCAAGCTCTCTCGCGCGCTCCGGCGTTAGAGCGGTGGCGACAGGGGCAAGTGAGAACCCGGACCTAGAATTCCCTAGGTAAACGCGGTTGCGGCGCCCCGCCACGAGTATCAACGCAAACACCGCAGCGACGAGGACGCCTAAGGCAATCAGCCACTTCACCGGGGGATCACCGTGGCCCATCCTCCGGCTCGTTAACTGGCATCGATTGGCCGTCGATCACGGAGATGTCGAGGGCAAATACGTCCACCTGGTCAACACACCCCAAGTTCACCCGGTACCCCATCTCTTCGTCGCCGTGGTACGGGTAGATGCCGCAGGTCTTGCAAAAGAGGTGATCGACCACGCAGTCGTTCCACCTGTACGCGTACAGGTCGTCTGGATTCGAGTGCGGCGTGAAGTCCGCAGCAGGAAAGTACCCAACCGACATCACAGCACCCTTGCGCTTGCAGATAGAGCAGTTGCACCTCTTGCCCGCCGCAATCGGGTCACCCCGAAACCAGAAGCGCACCCGACCGCAATGGCAACTTCCCTCGTAGTGGCCTGGCTCGTTCATCGACTGCCCTCTGTGCTCTCTTCCAGAGATCGAAGCCCGCTTTCACTTTTGACTGTCTCTGACCGGAAGGCGAACATCGGACCGAGATCGAAACTCGCGACCGTGGTGAACATATCGCACTTTGCGTATGAAGCGCCACCACGCGTGCGGGCTTCACTCGCTGTTCGCCGTTTGTGACGGGCTCAGCTCCCGCGCTCACTGGGCGAGGGAACGGCAGGGCGCCCGCCAATAGCGCCCCCGCTGTCGAAGAAACGTGTCGGCCTCTTCAGCTCACAGCAGCGACGGCTCAGCGTTCGGGGTGTTGTCGTACTTCGTTCCACATTCGCGCAGCGCGTAGATCCGGAGCTTGCGAATCGCCTCGGTCCCGAGTTGAGGGATGCGCCCTAGTCGTCGAGACGTCGGAAGCTGCGCAGCTTCGTGATCCAGCCGCGAACCTCGCGCGTCGGGTTGTCGAACCGCACGGCAGAGCCGCTCTCGGTGTGGCGTGCGACGCGCGCGGTCACCTTGATGAGCCGGTCCGCATCGCCATCATGCTTTAGGATGACCTTGATCTCTTCGTCGGGCTCTGGCGGGCGACGGCCCGCTAGCGAGGCGCCCTCGTGGGAGATATCGACGATCTCCGCCTGCGCGATCACCGTATCCAACTGCCGAACGATGCGGGCCGAAGCGCAGAGCCGAAACCCCTCTTCGATAATGTCCACCTGAATCGGATTTCGCTCATCCCACTGTTTTTTCGTGGTCAAGGCCATACCGGTCACGCTCAACGACTTCGTCGTCCGCGATGTCCTCAGATTCGTCGTGGACGATGAGCTTCCGTCGCACGACACGAGGCTAGCCAAATATCTACAAGCCCTCAGTCGGGATGAGCGTTTTGAAGATTTCCAACGGTTGGTGCGCGCACGCACAACGTCACTTGGAGTCGCGGAGTTTCGGATACTCTACCGTTCGACGTTTCCGCCGATCGATGGCGACCATGTAAACTTGGTCTATGGCGACTTTGCTGGATTGAGCCGCACAATTCGATGTGCGCGAACGTGCCAAAGTGAGTCACTGCGAGAGCCCTCTAGCTCTCGACGATCGCCAGTTAAAACCGGCCGTAGGCGCCGAGTCAGTCCCAGCTGCAGCAGCACGCGATGCCTCTACCCCCGTACCTCAGCTCGGAGCTCCGAGTGCGCCGGTCCTAACGCCGAAAGACGCCGAGGCGGCCACTCAAGGTCTCGCGTCTCGCGCTCTCGATCGGGGCATTGGGTCCTTCTCCGGCGTCTTGCTTGCAATGCGCGATGCGCAAGCCCTCCTGAGCGTCGATCCTGGAATCGGCCTTGGCGTGACTACACCTCGGCCGTCCGAGGCGTTTCTCTCGCTCCGCGCGAGATTGGGTGCTGAACGGCGCGAATCGGCTGTCGGCGCGCTGGTGATGCAGGGGCAATCCCCGCTGCGCGGCGATCACCTCGCCCGGGCGCGCTACACCGGACGCCTCGCGGCACCTGGTGCTACCCCAAACGAGCTCGACGTCGTCGGCGCTGGCGATTGAACACGGAGCGGCGGTGTGCACCACCGACTTGGATTTTGCGCGCTTCAAAGGAGTCACCGTGGTGGATCCCACGGCGGCCCCCTGAGGGGAGTCGCCACGAGCGCTCCGAATTCGCAGCTGACGATGTCGACGTCCGGACCGCTCACCTCAGGAACCCGAAGCTTGGTCACAGGGCGCTTCTCCGGCACACAAATGCGATCCATGACGCGCATGGTGATATCGTCCATGGCACCGAGCTCATGCAGGTCCTTCGCCATGTCATGGGCATCAGAATTTCACTCATGCCTTGCACTCCAGTTCTGAGATGCTGCTCTTTGCCTTCAACCCCTCGATCTGCCCATCACTCGCCTCGATGAGCGCGTTGGCGTTTAGCGTTAGGGCATCCTTCTCCTTACGGGTGATGTTCGATCGGCTACTCTTCGGGAAATCGAAGAGGAAGAAGATCCTGTCGGACCTCTTCTTCCGAAAGCCGACGATGGTCCGGCAACCACCCGACTTGCGCCGCACAGAGGACCTCGTCCGATATCGACTCGGAGCTGGCCCACTTTTTGGACGCCCTTTCAACGAATACTCTCACACTTGTTCCTGTCACCTAGTGCGATACTTGTCTATTTCAATCAGCGGTCAGTAGCCTCGGGAACAGGTTGAGACAGGTGACGACCGTGAACGAAATCGACGAAGGTGCTGGCGGCTCCGATCGCGAGACGAGCATAGGCGTCGGCAACGCTTCTTGGCTGCCCATCAACGGACTCTGCTACATCCGCACGCGGCGCATCGTCAGAGCCAATCCGCGTCGTCGGGGGCTCGAGGATGGGCGCGAAGTCTACGGACTGAAGCGGATGCTCAGCACACCTGTTCTGCGGCATTCAACGCGTTCCGGTCGCGCTGGTGAGCTCTTTCATCACGTGCCGTGCGACCGCCGCGTGGCGCGCATCCGCGGCCTTGGTCAGAGGACCGGGCACTCGGTGAAAGCTCACGATCAAGATCGCGTTGTCGTCCTTCAGCGCAAAGGCGACGTCGTTTGATTGATCGGCTCGGCTGGTTCCGGTTTTGTTTCCGACCGTCCACCGATTTTCGATCCCCGCCCGCAAACGACCCTCGCCAGTCTTGCTACCGACCATCCAGTCCATCAGCCGTTGGCGCGATCCATCCGACAATACAGGGCCGACGAGAAATCTTTTCAAAAGAAACAACATCGCGTTCGGTGTTGTCGTATTTTTTGTCACTCCGGGCGGGTTCGCGTTCAGCTGTGGTTCGTAATCATCTAAGCGGGTGGCAGTGTCTCCGAGCGTTCGCAACTCCGCGGTGAACCCGGAAGGCCCGCCAACCGGGGCAAGGAGCAGGTTGGCGGCCGTGTTGTCGCTTGCCTGAATCGCCGCCTTGCACAGGTCGCCTACGGTCATTCCCGCCTTCACCCGCTTGGATGTCACCGGTGAGTACGAGACGAGATCTTTTCGAGAGAACGAGACCCGTCGATCGAGCTCTTCGCGTTTTTGGTCGACAAGGCGCAGAATCAGACCCCCGAGGACCCACTTGAAGGTCGAGCACATCGCGAACCGCTCGTCGGCTCGGTGAAGCACGGTTGCGCCGCTCTCACGATTCCACGCCGCAACCCCAATTCGCCCACTGGCCGCACTTTCGAGCCTCTCGAGCGCACTCGCTCGGTTGGCTGCGCCGGCGCACAACGTAGCTGCTCCTAGCGACCAAATGAACTCTCGACGATTCCCCATACGAAACTGAATCTCGTTTGCGCCGGCTGCACGCCGGCTAGCGACTTCCCTCCGCAGACGATCCTTGCGATGTTGCGCCGCTCGAGGAGATAGCCATGAAGCTTTGGAATCCGGCATTCGCATTCGTCGCTCTGTTTGGCTGCACCAACGCCAAAGCTCCCTACGTGATGAAGATTGGGGACTACTATCTCGTCACGAAGAACTTTGTCGACGGCGGATTCTTCTGCCCTGAGGCCATGGGAAGCGTGAGCTGGATCGACAACGACCGCGTCTACGTCATCGCCAACACTCGCGGCGACGGCGAATTCGGCCTAAAATGGCACCAAGCGCCCTTGCGCGAGAATCGTCAAAAGGCCTTCGACGACCGCCCGGAGCGCTGACTGCAGATGATACTCGGTAGAGGTTCAAGGCATGGCACGCGTGCATCTCTCGCCCAAGCTCTTCTCGTTTCTTCGCGACCTCGCGAAGCACAACGACCGCGAGTGGTTCAAGGCAAACAAGAATCGTTACGAAGAAGACGTAAAGCGGCCGCTCTTGGGACTTAGGCCTTCGACGCAGTGGTGGCAGTGCTGTACGTGAATCGCATCACCAGACGCGGAGCGGTCTGCTCCGAGACGGACCCTGCGCTCGAGCATTTCTCGCAACACTAAGGTTCGTGCCGCTGCGTCGAGATAAACGGTTCACCTCGTCCCCGATCGCCATTCCATTCGTTCAGCAGTCCTTCGACATCGATGAGCTCGCCTCGCTGACCCCAGCTGGGGTTGATCGCAGAATGCAGAGTTTCAGGACGGCTCATGGAGAATCGCGGCTCACAACCTCTCGATAGCACGTGGCGGCAAAACTCCATCCCGAAAGGGGGATTCGCCTGTTCGAAAACGCTCGAGGACGGCAGTCGAGAAGTTGTAGGCGTCGGTGTCGTCGGACAGATCGACCCCCTCGGGCAAGAGCGCGGGGTCGAAGATCGTGGCAATGTCGGGAAGCGAGTAATCGTAGTCGAAGTACTCGTCCTTCTCGCTGTAGTAGTTGATCTTCACGGTCGCGACGTCAGGATCGAAGGCGAACCAGTCCGGGTGGTTGCGCGTCAAGAAGACCGGGGTCCGACCGACGCCGTCGACACGGAGCTGCCCGCTGTGGCCGAAGCCATGATAGGCCCCGGTAATCTCGAGATCGCCGTCCACCTGGGTGAGGCTGCTGCGAATATCGAGCACGCGGCATTTCAGGTTGCCACGAACGATGAGACTCGGAAACGTTCGCGCATCGCCGAGGCGCAACATGCCCTCCACGATCAGATCGCCGTCGATGATCAGAAGCTCCTGTCGACGGGCACGCTCACCGGCGAAGAACGACTCCACAATCCAGGTCTCGGTGAGGTCGCCATCGAGGTGTAGGTCGCCCGGGTGCACGAGAATGGGATCGTGAAAGGTTCGACCGATCGTCTCGACGCCCTCGATGTTGAAACGCCGCTGCGCCTGCTCAGGCGTGAGGTGTTCAAAGCCTTCCGGCAGCGTGGGTGTCTCTGTCATCGTATTTCCGTCCTCCAAGCTGTCGCAGCTCGCGAGCCCAAGACGTACTACATGAGCTCGAAGAAGCAATGCAAAGCAGATGCGAGAAGATCCGGAATACGTGTGTCGTTTCAAGGCCATCGCTATCGGTCGCCGTCACCGCCTCGTACTCAAGTCGCTGCGACGTTAGCCCCGCGGGTCGAAGGGTTCACGAGGCGCTGCTTCCGGCGACGATCCCCATCAAACATTCGTTGATGTCCGCACAGATGTACCGTCCCCCTTCACATCCCGAAACCCGGATGGACAAGCACCACATTCAAATCCGCCGGCGGTGTTTGTGCAACTCACCAATGCATCACACGCCTGTTCTGCGCATTCATCGATGTCAGTGCACGTAGCGCCATCCCCTTCGTAGCCGCGGTGTTGGATGTGATCGACTACGGCTGAACCGTCCACGTTGCGACGGTTGGGTTTGTTTGCCGCACCGCCATCGAGTCGATGGCGAAGACCTCGAGGGTGTGGTCTCCGGCCGCGAGGCCACTCAGTGAAATCGCCGTCGCGATCGGGAAGGGTCCTTCGAGGGTTCCGCCGTCGAGCCGGTACTCGTACTCGACCACATCGTCGCCGGATACGATGATCGTGGCGTCGGTTGCGGACGTCACCGCGGGTGGTACACCGCTCAAGGCCGCCGTAGGCCCGACGGTCGTGATGGTCCAAGTGTGCTCGGTTGCAACGAGCTGCTCGTTCCCCACCGTGTCCCGGCCGAACACTTCCAGGGTGTGAGCTCCGTCTTGAAGGCCGATCGCCTCGATGCGGATGGCGACGGCAAAGGGACCTTCGATCGGGCCGCCGTCCAAGCGGTAGCGATAGGTCACCACTTCGGCCCCACCGACCGAAACGTTCAAGAACGTCTGATCCGTGTCCGTCGGTGGCGTATTCGACAAGACCGCGGTGGGCGGCGTCCGGTCGACCTCGAAGGACACGTCGGTGGAAACCGGTTGGGCGCCCCCCGACCCGTCGACGCCAAAGACCTGCACTTGATAGATCCCCTCGGACGGGGTCGTGAGGGTCGTATCGATGGTGATCGGAGTCGCAACCGGGATCGGGCCGAGGCGCGCGCTCGGCATCCCGGTCGGCGGAGTGAGAATGTACTCGTACTCGACCACACCCGAGCCACTCACCGTGAGGGTCACCAGGTCCTCATTGGTGATCGGTGGCGGCGCGCTGACGACCGCAACGATGGCCCCGGGGTCGATGGTCCAATTGACGACGTTCGGCGTGACCTGCACGTTGCCCGCTGCGTCTTCGCCGAAGATCTCGAGCGTATGCCCGCCCGACGCCAGGCCGCTCAGCACGAGCGGCGTATCCACCGGGAACGGCCCCTGGCGCGCGCCTCCGTCGAGCTCGTAGTAATAGTTGACGACCCCGGTACCCCCGACGGTGATGTTGGTGCCGTCACCCACCGTCACGGACTGAGGCGCACCGAGCACGGTGGTGACGCCGGGGTCCGGCGGCGTCCGGTCGATCACCCAGTTGACGAGCGTCGGCGTGCCCTGCTCGTTGCCGAGCTCGTCGCTGCCGAGGACTTGGAGCGTGTGGGGACCTTCTGCGAGCCCGGACTCTTCAATTCGCACGCTGACCGCAGTGTCCACGCTGAAGGCCCCGCCGTCCAAAGCATAGCGATAACTCACGACGTCTGCGCCACTGACCGTCAGCGAGATGGACTGACTCTGGGTGGGGCTCACCTGCGTGCTCACCACGGCGATCGGTGGCGTGGTGTCGATGCGCCATTGGAACACGGTCGGGCTCACCTGCGATGCGCCGCCCGCGTTGATGCCGCTGACCTCGAGGCGGTGCAGCCCGTCGCCGAGACCGGTGAGGACCAGGGGAGTGGCCACCGGCACGGCAACGCTCGGCACGCCGCTGTCGAGCACATAGGTGTAGGTCACCACGTTCGGTCCCGTGACGGTGATCGTTGCGTCGCTCGAATTGCTCGGATCGGTCGGTGTCCCGCCCAGGATCGCCACGGGCAGGGTCAGGTCGACGACAAAGGTCCTGGAAACCTCCAACGCCTCGTTGCCAGAGGCGTCGCGTGCTCCGACGAAAACCTCGTGAGGGCCAGAGGCGAGGGAGCTCGCGTCGAGCTCGACGGACCAACTATCGGTCCCGACCGCCGTAACCTCCGGTCTCGTGCCGATGCGGGCGTACACTTCCTGAACACTGAGGTCGTCGGTGGCGCTCCCTTCCACGACGAAGGGCCCGGGTCCCAGGGTTGCGCCGTCCGCTGGCGACTCGATGGTCACGACCGGTGGCTCCGTGTCACCGGCTCCGGTCTGAAGCAAGACCTGCACTTCGGTTTCGCCGATATTGCCGGTCCCGTCGAAGGCCCGGGCGATGAGCACGTAGGTGCCGCTCGCGACCTCCGGCGTTTCGTAGGACCAGTCACTCAGTCCGGTCGCGAGCTGCGGGGTATTCCCGCGGATCTCCACTTCCACCCGCACGAGCTCGGTCTCGTCACTCGCCGTACCCTCGATGCGGATCGGCCCGGGACGAAGCACCGCGTTGTCCGCGGGCCGTGTGATGGTGACCTGGGGGCTCTGTTGGTCGAGGTCCTCCGGCGGGGACATCAGACTCCCGCTGTCCACCGTTGCCGGCTCGCAGGCCAAGAGCGCCGCACAAGGTAACGCTGCGAGCAGTCGTGCTCCAGCACTCGCCGTTCTCGGCATGAATTCCATGCCCTATTCTCGCCCAGCGGCACGATGCTGTTCAATCGGAGAATTGTAAGGATTTCGAACCCTTCAGGGTCGCCTCAGCCTCCCGCAAGGACATCTCGGAGCAAGCGAACCGCGTCGGAATCGGTGAAGACGCCGACGAGCGCATCGCCGTCTTTGACCACCACCGCCCCGATGTCGCGCTTGAGCATCTGCTCGAGCACGCGGCCCACGGGCTCGCTGGGGCCGAAGAACACGGGGTTCGCCGTCATCGCGGATTCGACCGTGGCCTGCTCCGAGCTCAGCGCCTTGAAATCCTCGAAGAGCATGATGTCGCGGGCGCTCAGGATGCCCACCACGCGCCCCTCCCGGACGACCGGCAGGTGACGGATGCGGTCGTTGGACATGCGGTCGCGCGCGTCGGCGAGGGGTAGGTCCGCATCCACGGTCAGAGGGTCGCGGGTCATCACGTCAGCGATCGGGGTCAGCGCATGCATTCGATTCTCCTCCCTGCTCGGCGCATAGCACCGCCGCGACGGACGCATCAATGGCGCGAGGAGATCGAGCGATGCACCCTCGTTCCGCCGGTGTTAGAACTTCTGCATGGCACACCGGATCGATGTCGTCGGCGATGTTCACGGCGAGCTCGACGCGCTCCAGCTACTCCTCGAGCGCATGGGCTACGACGAGAGCGGCGACCATCCCGAAGGACGCGTGCTGGTGTTCCTCGGCGACCTCGTCGACCGTGGGCCCCACTCCCTCGAAGTCGCCCGCAGGGTCAAAGCCTGGGTGGATGCGGGGCGCGCCCTCTGTCTGATGGGCAACCACGAGTACAACCTCGTCGCTCACCACAAACGTCTGCGCGGCTACGACGCGCCAAAGAAATCGAACGCGAAGACCTTTACGGACATCGCCGCCCGCGAAGATGAGTGGCAGCCCATTCTCGCCTGGATGGAGACGCTTCCGATCGGCCTCGCCCTCCCGGACCTCCGGATCATTCACGCCTGCTGGCACCAGGAGAGCGTTCAGGCCGTAGAGCCCTTGCTCCGCCCGGAGCCTTCCGACGACGAGGCCGAAAGCACCGTCGACTACCTCCGCGCGCACGTTGCGTTGGGAGCGCCTTTCGAGCGCGGGTGCCTTCGCCTCGGTCTCGACACGGCCAGCGACTGGGACGCACCTCACGAAGTGGTACTCAAAGGCTTCGAGGAGCACTGCGAGCCGTTTTTGGACAGCGACGGCAAGCGACGACACTACCGGCGCGTGACCTGGTGGAAGGAGGACGACGGTCGGGTCCTCCGCGATGAAAGGACTCAGGTGTTCGGCCACTACTGGAACTGCCCGCCGCTCGACCAGGACTTCGCTCCGCCCCACCCCTCCGGACACCCGGCGCTTCTCGAGTGGAGCAAGGGCATCGCCAAACGGATCGACGGGCCAGGCGAAGCGCTCCTGAAAGGCAGCTACTGCTGCGTCGACTTCAACGGCTTGACCAAGGCCAACAGGGCCCTCGGCCGCCCCCGGGCCTACGTCGGCGCACTCCGTTGGCCCGAGCGCGAAATCCTCTGGGCGGGCTAGTTTTGCAGCGTGATCGAGAGCGACGGCTCGTCCGGATCGTTGCTCGTGACGGTGAATGTCGAGCTTCCGGTGCCGACGGCGTCCAGCTGTAGATTGATGAATTCCTCACCGGGGATGCTCACGGCGCAGACGTCGTCCATGTCGTCTTCCGGGTCGTTCACGAAGCAGAAGAGATCGCGGTCGTCGGAGGGGTCATCCGGGTTGCCGTTGCAGTCTGCCTCGCCGTTCATCGCGCAAGAAGCACCGGGAACCACGACGCCCGCGCCGAGCTCGAAGGCGGTGCCCGTCAGCTCGTAACCGGTGATGACCACGGAGGCACGGCCGAGGTTGTAGAGACCCACGAGCGCAAAGTCCGTCCCCTCGAAGGGCGTCACCGGATCGTCGATCGGCTCGAGGTCCGGGAACCCTACGCCACTGGTGGTCGACACCGCAGGGCCGACGAGCTCGATCGTCGCCGACGACAGGTTCGAGGCGTTGCTGTCCAGGGCCAGCTGTGCGCGGAACACGCCACGGGCGGTTGGGGCGAATTCGATCTCGATCAGGCTCGTTGCCCGTGACGCGACGGTCACTGAGCCCGAGGCGGGCTCAACCACGGTGAAGAGGCCCGCGTCGCCACCGGTGACCGTGATGTTGCTGAGCTCGAGCGGATCCTGCCCGATGTTGGTCACGCTGACGGAGGCGGTGCTCGTCGCGGAAACGTCGACGGCGGCGACCTCAAAGTCCAGGACCGGCGGGAAGATGCTCAGGACCGGCTCCTGGGGGAGCGGCTCCTGCATGATCATCTCGTCGTCTCCGCAAGCTGCGACAGCAACGGCCAACGCTGCGACCGAGACGGTGAAAAATTTCGTTTTCATCAATGACTCCAAACGGTTACCCGCTCACTCACCCCATGCGTCAGGAGTGCAGACACCCCCGTTTTGGGATAGTCTCCGATCGGAGGCCGGACTTCAAAAGAAGTCGCTTGCCGTGATGATGGCCCGTCGTCGCGAGCTGGATAGGAAAGCTCCAAACAGTAGAGGCATCGTAGAAGAATGCTCATGCATCGGCACGCCGTGTTCGCGATCCCGGCAATCATTCCATCAGCTAGTGGATGTTTCTCCCGAGATCCAAACGTCGAGTGTGGTAACGGAATTGTCGAAGAGGGAGAGGAGTGCGACAGGGGTGACAACAACTCCGATGCGCTCGCGAATGCCTGCCGCTCGACCTGCAATCTTCCCTCCTGCGGCGATGGCGTGGTTGATGACGGTGAGTCCTGCGACGAATCGAGCTCTCGGTGTTTGAACTGCTCCTTGATTGCGTCTTGCGACCCGAATCCCTGCTTCCAGGATGTTGAATGCACCCTGGTAGCAACGGGCGTTGTCGATTGCGGACCTTGTCCTTCAGGTTACGACGGCGACGGTGTTAGCTGCGTGGACACGGATGGATGTTCCGCCGAACCCTGCGCTGACGGCATTCTGTGCACAGACGTTGCCGCTCCTGGCACCTCGCTTAGCCTCTACGACGAGGTTCTCGCCGTTGGCGCTCCCAATCAAGATTTCAACGAGGGGTCCGTCTTCATTTACCGCCTCGTGAATGGCGGGTGGGAGTTTGAAGATGAACTCAAGGCACAGTTCCCGGGTTCAGGCGACAACTTCGGGAACTCGGTCTCGCTTCAAGGAACAACACTCATTGTCGGCGCTCCGCAGGAACGCAGCAATGCAACGGGAATCAATGGAGATCAAGACAACAACTCGCTCTCTCAGGCAGGTGCCGTCTATGTGTTTGAGCATACCGGAACGGTTTGGCAACAAACGGCATTCGTGAAACCGACTCAGATAAGTTCCGGCGACAACTTCGGATGGTCCGTATCGCTCTCCGGCACCGTCAAGCTCAAGGCATTTCCAGTCGGAGCAGGCGACAGATTTGGACGCGGGGTCGCGCTCAAGGGGGATATCATCGCTGCGGTGTCCGGAGGTCCCACGGGTGCGCCCGCCGAAGGCAATACAAACGCTGCGATGTTGTACACGTATAGACTGGTTGCCGGGAGCTGGGTCGGCCAACAGGCCCGCTTGAGCAGCGGCTACGCAGTCGTGATCGGAGATCGAGGAGCCACCTACAACAACGGTAACGAAATTAGATTCCGCGATTTTAATGGCACGACGTGGGTGGACGATGCATTTGACGCTGGCGTTGCTTGCGTCAGCGCCCAGGAGTCAATAGCCACTTTTGGACCTCGGGTTGTTCGGGTTTCGAGCGGCACGATTCGGATATACTGAGTGTCCCTTGAAAGGTTGGACGTAGTATGAAGCGCAGTTGGAAAAAGATCATTGAGTTGGTGTTTCGAGTGAAGCTTGCCGTTTTGTTGGTTAGCGGTTTGGCATGCAACGGCGGCAATGACCCCGAAGACATCAGCGTCGGCAACAACAACAACGATGAAGTGCCGCTTGACGATCCGAACGACGGCGACGTCCCGCCGGCCCCCTACGATCAAGTGTCTTGGGCCTGCAAAGATGTACAGGTCGACAACCCGACTCGGCCAGCTGGAATTCAAGGGAGGCTGATGTACTCGAACGACACGCTGTACTACGCATTTTTAAAGCGGGTCGAGCCTGAGGCGGCATGTAACATTGCTGCTTTCAGTGGCATTGGCAACGCGCGGGCGCCGAAACTCGACCTCTATGTCGGGATTGGCACCTTCGATGGTGGCTTTACTAATGAGCTGGTTCCTCTCGTCGGCTCGACCGATGACCCTGGCTTCGTTTCTCAACCGCTTGGGGTCGGCGCGGAACTCAACGGGGCTGGGCAACCGGTACTGAGTGTCGCAGCAGGAGGATCGGGTTTGTTCACGTGCGGTTCGTCAGACCTCGTCGTGGTGACACGGACAGGAGCGAACACCTACGACATTCAGACACCGGCAGCCGAAAGTGGAGACTTTGCAACGCAATGCGCTGATAACGATGCCGTCGCGGGCGAAGTCGAGTGCTGTGTGGATCCGGCATGCGGAAGCGGCACGGATGTAGGAGGCTGGAGTGACGTGGCCGTCAGCGGGGGTAACATCGCTGTCGTCTATTCAGATTACCACAACTTCGCTGACTTGGACGGACAGAAGTTTCAGGGGGTTGAGGTGTGGGAGAACACCGGCGGAATTAGTGGAGTGCGACCGTGGAGCGGGCTGGGCGTCTATTCGGAGGCCATATTCGCACAAGACGGAAGCCTCGTCGTTGCGTTCACGAAGTTCAATCGCAACGGTCTGAACATCGTCCGTCGCGCCGGGGGCACCGAATTCGAGGGGGTCAACGGCACCCGGAACGGCCTGTTCTTCAACGGCTACATCATCGGCGAGCGCATCTCTCTCGCGGTAGCGCCGGACGGTACGCTCGGCGTGGCCTTTTACGCGGTGGAGGACGGCTCCGGGACCGCGGAGGACGACCTTTGGTACTGCGAGTCCTCAGACAACGGCGCCACCTTCAACAGCATCAGCGACTGCACGATCGTGGAAAACCCGAGCCTGCGCGTGGGCGCGTTCCCGTCGCTCGCCTACGACAGCCAGAGCCGCCCGGCGATCAGCTACAACTACTGCGGTCCCGACCGCGCCTGCTCCCGGGACGGTTTGCGCTATGCCTGGCGTGACGGGAACGGCAAGTGGTGGTACTGGAACGTGCACAACGTGGACAACAACCGGAGCGGCCAATACACGTCGCTCGTGATCGACCCAGGAACCGACCGGCCCTACATCGCGTTCCACGATCAAACCCGAGGTGCGGCGATGCTCGCCACCGGCACCTTTGACGGGGGAGACCCAGGACCATGTACCATCGAGTAGCACAATCCATCGCGCTCTTGGCCCTCGCTGCCGTGAGCGCTGCTTGCGGCGAAGACAACGAGCTCTCCGGCTCCATCAGCGAGTCTTTCTCCCTCGACTTCGACCGGGTGGAGGTGCGCTACCTCGTGACCACCAACGAGTTGACGATTCAGTACCTCCGGGACCTCGGCAACACGACGGCAAAACCCGTGAAGGTGGTGGTCGATGCTACGGATCTGCCCCTCGGTGAGGACACGCGGATTTCCGGCGACCTCTTCAAGGAGCGCGTCGTGATCCAGCGCGAGGCGGAGACCGGTGGGGACTTTCCCGACTTCAACGGGGGAACCGTCGTCTTCAAGCGGATCAACCTGGCGCTCCGGGAAGTGACCGAAGAGATCGACGGGAGCGAGGTGACCTATTTCACCGAGCCCGAGGGCGATCTCGACGCGAAGGGCGAGTTCGACGCGGTTTTTGAGAACGGACGCACCCTCTTCGGGAAGTTTCGAGCGGATTTGCAGGTTGACGATCCCGACGCCCCCGTGGGTCAGTAGCGCCGCTACTCCTACGACTTACATTCTGGGCCGGGAGGCCAGGACAGCGTGTACGAACTTCTTCTCAAGGGCGGGCCCATTTCGGTCATGATCGGGGTATGCTCGGTCGTGGCTCTGGGCGTATTCCTCGAACGTCTCTGGAGCCTGCAGCGCAATCGGATCATTCCGGACACGTTCCTGACCCGCATCGAGACCCTCATCGGCGAAAAGCGGCTGCAGGATGCGTTGCTCCTCTGCCAGGAAACGCAGAACCCGATGGCGCGGGTGATGGCCGCCGCCCTGCGCAACGCTCAGTCCGACCGGGCGCGCATCAAGGAAGGTGTGGAGGAAGTCGGCAAGATCGAGGGATCGTACCTTGAGCGCTACGTCGAGGTCGTCGGGACCGTGGCGGCGATCACGCCTCTCTTGGGACTGCTCGGAACGGTCTACGGCATGATCAAGGTGTTCCAGCGGGTCGAGCAGTATGGCCTGGGGGACCCCGCTCAGTTCGCGAACGGGATCTGGGAGGCGCTCGTCACCACCGCCGTCGGCCTCACCGTCGCAATCCCCGCTTTCATCTTCTACAAGTACCTCCAAGCACGGGTCTCACGCCTTCTCGTCGAGATGGAGGAGCGCTCGCTCAAGCTGATCGATCTGGTCGCTCAGGACTGACGCCGTGGACTTTTCGAGTGGACGCGCGCGCCGGGGCGCCATCGAGATCAACCTGACGCCACTGATCGACGTGGTCTTCATCCTGCTGATCTTCTTTCTGATCACCTCGACGTTCGTCACGAACGAAGGGATCGAGGTCGAAAAGCCTTCCGCGGGGACCGCCGACGTCTTAGAGCCCGCGGACAACATCGCGATCGGAATCACCAAAGAGGGGCAGTTCATTCACGAGCGGAGCCTCTTCAGCACCGGCGACTTGCGAGAGCGCCTCGAGCAGTACAAGAAGGACCGGCCCGAAGCAGCGATCATCATTCAGGGCGACACGGCGGCTCAGCTCGGCAAGGTCGTCGAGCTGATGGACATCGCCCGTCAGGTGGGTTATCGCGATATCGCAATCGCGACCGACGCTGAGTAGCCCCCCTTTCGTTTTTGCGCCACCTGGCTTAGGATCCGGCCATGTTGAAGCGCGCTGGTTGGACCGTTGCCGTATTGTCGTTCGCCGCAGTCGCTTTGCTCGCGGATACGCTCTTCAGCGACGACGGTTACCCCCGCCGGCAGAAGATCGGCGCGGAGCTCGAAACGCTTCGCGCCAAGAACGAACGAGCTGAAACGCAGGTCGAACGGTTGCGCACTGCGGTGGACGCGCACAAACAGCGACAAGATGTCCGAGCTCGGGCGGTACGAGACGAGCTCAACTATGTCGAGCCCAGGGATGTGGTGCTCGATTTTCGTACCCCCTGAGCACGGGAGCGTGCCCGATGATGGCGATGGGCGACCCCAGCGCCTTTCCGCGAATCGACCGCTACGAAGTCCGCGAGGGACTCGGGCGGGGTGCGATGGGATCGGTCTACCGCGCTCTGGATCAGAAAATGGGCCGGGAAGTCGCCATCAAGCTCCTCGACGCCCGGATGGCGGCCGAAAACGAAAAGCACGTGCAGCGCTTCGAGCGTGAGGCGAGAGCGATCGCCGCGCTGAAACACCCGAACATCGTCGACCTCTACGACTACGGGCGGGCTGAGAACGGCCAGCTCTATCTCGTCATGGAGCTGATCGAGGGCTCGCACACGGGCGGGCTCTTCCACGACTACGGCCCCCTGCCAGATAGCGTGGTTGCGGCGCTCGCCTATGAGCTCGGCCGCGGGCTTCAGGTGGCGCACGCAGCGTCCGTCATCCACCGCGACATCAAGCCCGAGAATGTGTTCCTCGACCGCGGTCGGGTGGTCCTTGCGGACTTTGGGATCGCCAAGGCGATCAAGAAGAAGAGCGCCCTCGGCGGCGCGGACGGGCGCATTCAAACCGACATCGTCGGCACACCGGGCTTCATGGCGCCAGAGCAGGTCGAGCAGCTCTCGCTCGACGGCCGCACGGATCTCTTCGCCTTCGGCGCCCTGCTCTACTGGCTGCTGACCGGGGAAACGGCCTTCGACGGCAAGACCCCCTGGGCGATGATGAAGCAATTTCGCGAGGAGCGTCCCATCCCCGTCGAGGATCGGCGTCCGGGCACGAACCCGGCCCTGTCGCGTCTGATTCAGGACTGCCTCGAGGTGCAGCCCAGCGCACGCCCCAAGGACATCGACGCGGTGCGAGAGCGCCTCCGGGACATCCTCGACGAGATGGGGGTGGTCTACCCGCGCGAGCTGCTCGCAGCCTACGAGAAGGCACCGGATCTCTTTCCCGAGGTCGACCGAGAGCGGCGGATTCGTGTGCTCATCGATCAGCTCAAGATCGCCGTCTACGAGCGAAATGCGAGGCGCGCCCGGACCCTTCGCCAGCAGCTCGATACGCTGGCACCAGACTGGAATCGCGACAAACGACGCGTCACCGGGATCGAGACGCTGATCCGGAACGCCCCTGACGCGGATTTCGACCTCGAGGAGCTCGCGGCCTTCAGCCGGCGCCCCTCGAAGCGGCTCACCCTCGTCCTCGTGCTGCTGGCGGCTTGGGTCGCCGTCATCCTCTGGGAGTCGCGCGGTTCGCTCGCACAGCTCCTCTTCGGCCGGAGCCGCCCACCCGTGGTGATTCCGGTGGCCTCGAGCGGGACCCTGAGCGTCACCAGCAACGCGGAGACACACATCTATGTCGATGGTCGCGCGCGCGGGGTCGCGCCCGGCCGCTTCACCCTCGAAGAAGGAGACCATCGGATCGAGCTCCATCACGTGAAGCTCGGCAGGATCGAACGAACGGTCACCGTCGCCGCCGGTGATGCCTTGGCCCTCGATGTGGACTGGTCCGAGAAGACGGCGCGGGTGAGCCTGGCGCCCGCGACCTTTCCCTGACCCGAAGCGTCCCTAGCGCTAATTGCCGATGTTGATCGGAATGGTGATCGGGCAGTTGCTGCCGCCCACGGAGGGGTATTTGATCCGGCGGAACACCTTGATCATGCAGTTGTTCATCGGCCCGGTGCGGTAGTGCCGGTCTAGGATCCGGAAATCGGTGATCGCGCCGGTGGTCTGCACCACGAAGTCGAGCTTGAGCTGACTCGGAAGTCGACCGGCGTCGCGGGTCTTTTCGTCCTCGACGCATACGTTGATCGTGGCGAGGTGCTTCTGCAGCACGCTCAGAATCTGGCCCTGACTGCGCTGACAGCTGCCGAAGGATTCTTCGGGCTCGGGAGGCGGAGTCTTTCCGCCCGGCCGCGGTCGCTTGGGCCGCTTGGGCTTGCGACCGGTCTGTTTGATCTCGACCTCGTCTTCGGTCCCGAAGGAGACGAGGGCCACGAGCTCGGGTCCCTCGGTCTTGGCTTCGAGCTGCGCGCGCTGCGCCTCGAGAGCTGCGGCTTCGGCCTCCGCGTCGCGCAGAGCCTGCAAGCGTTGCTCCTCGACCTCTTTCCAAATCATGTAGCCCGCGGCCCCACCCCCGGCGAGGAGAATCACCGTGCCCACCGCGACGATGAGGCCGATTCTACGCGCCCGTGTTCGAGCGAGCTGCTTTTGGGCGAGCTCGACCGGTTCGGCAAAGGTCGCGACGCGGGTCACCGGATGGAAATCACCACCCTCCCGGGCGACGAGAATCGACAGCGGAACCTGGCCGGTGGCGATCTTGTTGGCGAGAGCCGTCTCCGGAAGTGGGCCCCGGATCTCCTGGCCCATGCGATAGAGCCATTCACCTTCGGAAGTCGCGATCTCCGCGCCAATGCCGCTCCAGATGTCCGCCATCGCAAACGAGGTGTATCACAGATGCGTGGGAGCGGCACGAACGGTGACGGCTCGCCATCGCCGAGAGCTCAATCCTCGTCGCTGTCAAAGGCGTCCCAGAGCGAGTCGAACTCGTCGGCCACTTCGACCTGATAGATCTCGTCGGCCATGTCTTCCACCTGCGACTGAAGCCCGGAGCCGTGCTTCATCATCGCGTTTCTAAACTCTGAGTAGGTATTGAAGCCGTTTTTGCGCATGTCCCTCGATCTCCCGCCTGAGCGCGTTGTCTTACATGCACCCACTTTGTGTGTGTGAGCGCAGGCGCATTCAAACCCCAGGGGATCCCATCCGCAATTTTTAGGCGGCTTTTCAGCGTCACGAGAAGCGCGCGGGAAAGTTGACGGTGCCTCACTCTACCCGCGTCATCATCTCCCGAAACTCAGGGGCCGGGACAAAGCCGGTCACGCGCGGATTGTCGAGCAGGGTCCCCTCCGAGTCGAAAAACAGGACCGTGGGTAAACCCATCACGGAGTATTTCGCCATGATCGATTCCATGGCCTCGTCCGGATCAGTCGCGTCGAGCTTCATCGCGACAAAACGAGCAGCTTCTTCGCGGACTTCGGAGGTACTGAAGACGTTCTTGTCGAGCTCTTTGCAGGCGACGCACCAGTCGGCGGTGAAGTCGATCATCACCGGCTTGCCCGCGCTCCGTGCCAGGGCGAAGCCCTGATCGTGCTCGCGCACCCAGGCGATCGATGCGGCCTCGCCTGGCGACGCGGTGGCGACCTTCGTGTCCGCCCCCACTAGCCAGGCCACGATGCCAACGGTGAGTGTCAGCGTCGCGAGACCCTTGAAGACCTGACCGGGCGCTGAGCCTTCCGCACGCACAGCGAGCAAGCCGAAGGCGATCCCCAATCCCAAGGCGCCAACTACGAGGAAGGACTGTGCGTCGCCCCAGTCAAAGAGCGCTCCGAGCGCCGGAAAGGCGAGGTCCGCGAAGTAGAGGGCGACGACGAACATCGCCGTGGCGAGGACGCCCTTGACCAGCTCCATCCAGGGGCCGCTGCGGGGAAGGCGCTGCAGCTGCCCTGACGCAAGAGCGAGGAGGAGAAAGGGCAGGCCGAGACCGAGAGAGAAGACCGCCATGAAAGCAACCCCGGCGAGGAGCTGACCACTGCTGGCAATGAGCGCGAGAATCACCGCGAGCACCGGCCCGGTGCAGGGTGCCGCCACCAGACCGCTCGCGAGGCCCATCGCGAAGGCGCCCACCGGACTGTCACCGCCGACCATCGCGAGGCGCGTGTTCAAACGCGCCGGGAGCTGCAGCGTGAACACACCGAGCATCGACAGTCCCATCGCGAGACAGAACAGCGCGATGGCCGCGAGGACCCAGGGACTCGCAAGAAAGCTCCCGAAGACGAGGTTCAGAGACGCGAAGACCGTGCCGAGCACGGTGTAGAGGAGGCCCATGCCGGCGATGTAGACCAGCGCGAGCGTGATCACCCGCCTTCGCGAAACGTTTGGGCCGATGCCCCCGAAGTAGCGCACGGTGATCGGGATGAGTGGGTAGACGCAGGGGGTGAGCGCCGTGAGGAGTCCCCCAACAAAACAGGCGAAAAGCGCCAGGAGCCAGTGTCCGCTGGCGAGCGAGCCGGTGAGCGAGCTCGCGAGGTCGAGATCGTAGGAGGAGCTGGCGAGGGCGTCGCGCGCGCTCAACACCGGCACGAGGCTCGTCAGAAGGAGGACGCGTCGCATGATCGGAATCTAGCGATCCACCCGCGTGCGACCACTACTTGCGGCGCTTCTTGCGCTTCTTGCGCTTCTTGCGCTTCTTGGTGGCCTTCTTCTCTTCTTCCGCCTTCGCGACCTCATCGGCTTTCTTCTCCCCGTCGGCTTCTGCCTCCGGAGCAGGCTCTTCCGGCGCCGGAGTCGGCGCAACCGTTTCGGGCATGTGCGACGCGATGCGCGCAGGGATCGGATTCGACGTCGGCTCCCCGACCAGGCGTCGCACCTCCTCGAAGATGCTCTGGGTAGCGTCGTCCGTGTAACCTGTCTTCACCATCGAGATCACACCTTCGCCGTTGATGATGTAGACGAGGGGCAGCTTCTCGACGTAGTAGCGCTTCGCGACGATGTTGAATCGGTCGGAGAGGACCGGGAACTTCACGCCGTGCTCCGCAGCGAGATCCTTCACAAAGTCGATCTTCTCCTTCTCCGTGTCGATCGAAACGGACAAGACCGAGAGACCTTTGGTGGCATATTCGTCATACATCGCCGCTAGGAACGGCATCTCGCGCTTGCAGGGCTCGCAGTAGGTCGCGAAGAAGGACAGCACGACCGCCTTCTTTGGATCCGAGGCCTTCTCACCGAGGTAGTT
Organism: uncultured Bdellovibrionales bacterium; assembly: GCA_964468125.1. Taxonomy (GTDB): domain Bacteria; phylum Myxococcota; class XYA12-FULL-58-9; order XYA12-FULL-58-9; family CAYXVF01; genus CAYXVF01. Next base: position 20,410 of record CAYXVF010000004.1, read on the forward strand.
GTCGACGGACACGATCTTCTCGCCGATCACGTCGGAGTTGACGGCCTTCAGGGCAAAACCGACGAATGGGTCGCCGACGTCGTACCCCTCCGCGACGGCCGTCGAGCACAGCAGTGTCGCGACAGCGAATGCGACCGAGCTCCGAATCATACTCTCTCTCCTAAACAGCCCGCGTTAGACCGCGCGAGTGTGGCTCTTCATTCAATCTTCCGAGTCGCCAGCGAGTGCCGAAACCAGCGCTTCTCCAGTCAAGAGGACTTCCATTTCGGAGGATACACCGAGGTCCTTCAGATTCCCACGCCCAGTGCGGCTCTCGTCTTCGCCAAAGACCAGAACCGTTCGTGCTCCGATCTTGTCGGCACGTTTCATCGCCGCCTTGACCTTGCGCCCGCTCACGTCGACCTCAACCACGAACGGCGAAGCATCCCGAATGGTGTCCGCCAACGCCATAGCTTCGCCCACATGGCCATCCATGGGCACGACGTAGAGGTCGGGACCCGAGCGAGGCACGCCGCGGGTACGCTCGAGCAGCATGGCGAGGCGCTCCACGCCTGCAGCGAAGCCGATCGCTGGGGTTTTTGGGCCTCCGAGCTGCTCCACCAGTCCGTCGTAGCGGCCGCCGCCCAAAATCGCGTCCTGGGCGCCGAGGGCACTCGTCGAAAACTCGAACGTCGTATCCGTGTAGTAGTCCAATCCGCGAACGAGAGTCCGGTCCCGCTCGTAGGCGACCCCGGCGCCATCCAGGAGCTCCTGCACGCGCTCGAAGTGGGCGCGGGACTCTGCACTCAAAGCGTCGAGAATGTCCGGCGCGTCGGCTTTGAGCGCTTGATCCTTCGGGTCCTTGCTGTCGAGGAAGCGCAGCGGATTCTCGTCGATCCGCTTCTCCGTCGCTTCGCTGAGCTCGCTGCGGTGCTGCTCGAGAAATCCGCGAAGGGTCTCGCGATAGCGCTTTCGGCTGTCGAGGTCCCCGAGCGAATTCAGGCGGACCTTCACCTGCTCGAGCCCCAGGCGCTCGAGCAGCCTCCAGAGCATGATCAGCAGCTCCGCGTCGGCGGCTGGGTCGGCGACCCCAAAGAGCTCGGCGCCGATCTGGTAGAACTGCCGGTAGCGCCCCTCTTGTGGCGCCTCCGCCCGAAACATCGGACCCATGTACCACCACTTCTGAATCGGAGCGGCACGGAAGAGGCCGTGCTCGATGTAGGCGCGTACAGCGCTCGCAGTGCCTTCGGGGCGCAGAGTCAGCGATCGACCACCGCGGTCCTCAAAGGTGTACATCTCCTTCGAGACGATGTCCGTGCCTTCGCCAATTCCCCGAGCGAAGAGCTCAGTGGCCTCGACGATCGGGAGCCAGACGTGCCGATAGCCGTAGGACTCGAGCAGCTCAGCTGCAATGGCGCCGAGTCCCTGCCACATGGTGGTATCGAGGAACCCTCGCTCCGCATTCGGGAGCACGTCGTTCATGCCCTTCACCGCTTGGATTTTCATGAATCGATCCCCCTAACCGCGCGGGCCGGCCGGTCAGTCGTCACGGCTACGCGCCACCTTCTTCTCGTCGCGTTTGCTGCTCTTGCGCCGGTTCTTGCTGCTCTTTCGTTTGCTCGAGATGCGGGCGGTGACGCGTTTCTGCGTGGCCGAGTCGAAGGCGGCCGCTTCCACGTCGTGAAAGGTCGACGCGAACAGGAACTCGATCTTCTCGCGCACGTCCGAAGGAATCTCCTCGACGTCAGCACGATTTCGTTCTGGCAAGATGACCCGCCGCACGCCAGCACGACGCGCCGCGACGACCTTCTCTCGAATCCCACCCACTGGGAGAACTTCACCCCTGAGTGTCATCTCGCCGGTCATGGCGGTGCGGGCGCGGATCTGCCGTCCGGTGAGGAGCGAGAGCAAGGCCGTCGTGATCGTGATACCCGCCGACGGCCCGTCCTTCTTCACCGCCCCGGCGGGGAAGTGAATGTGAAAGTCGCGCTCGCGGAAGGCCTCGGGGGAAATCGCATAGTGCTCCATGTGCGTGCGCACATAGGACATGGCGAGGTTTGCTGACTCGCTCATCACCTCGCCGAGCTGACCGGTGAGCTTGATCTGGCCTTTGCCGGGCATGGTGGCCGTCTCGATGAAAAGAATGTCCCCACCGACCTGGGTCCAGGCGAGCCCGACGGATACGCCAGGCTGCGGGCGCCGACCCACGCGCTCTTCCTGCACCCTCGGCGGCCCGAGCCACTCCGGTAACGTCTGGGCGGAGATCGAAAGGCTCTTGCGGTCGCCCTCGACGAGCTTCTTCGCGCGCTTGCGGGCGAGTTTTCCAATCTGCCGCTCGAGGTCGCGCACGCCCGCCTCGTGGGTGTACTCGGTGATGATGCGCCGCACGGCGCTCTTGCTGACCTTGAGATGCGCGGCCTGCAGTCCGTGCCCTTTTCGCTGACGCGGCACGAGGTAGCGCATCCCGATCTCGACCTTCTCCTCCGGGATGTAGCCCGGCAGGTCGATCACCTCCATCCGGTCCAGGAGAGGTCCGGGGATCTCGGTCTTCACGTTAGCCGTCGCGATGAACATCACCCGGCTCAAATCGAACGTGAGGTCGAGATAGTGGTCGAGGAAGTTGCGATTCTGAGCCGGATCCAGGACCTCCAGCATGGCGCTCGATGGATCGCCCCGCCAATCCGAGCCCATCTTGTCGATTTCATCGATCATGAACACCGGGTTGCGCGCGGCGGTCTGTTTCAACCCTTGAAGAATTCGCCCGGGCATCGCACCGACATAGGTGCGGCGGTGCCCCTTGATCTCCGACTCGTCGCGCATCCCTCCCACGGAAAATCGGTAAAACTCGCGACCGAGTCCCCGGGCGATGCTCTTGCCCAAGGACGTCTTGCCGACCCCCGGTGGCCCCGCCAGCAGGAGAATGCTCCCGGCCGCGTCCGGCTTGAGCTGCCGCACAGCTAGGAATTCGAGGATACGCTCTTTGACCTCTTCCAGTCCGTAGTGGTCTTCGTCCAGGACCGCCCGCGCACCCGCCAGATCCTCGGTCTCCTCACTGAGCTTCGACCAGGGCAGAGATGCGATCCAATCGAGGTAGGAGCGTACGACGTTGTGCTCCGGCGACTCCGCGGAGAGCATCTGCAATCGGGAGAGCTCGTCGTCCGCTCGCTTGCGAGCGTGCTCCGGCAACTGAGCGTCATCGAGCTTCTGCTGCAGCTCCTCGAGGGCGAGCGCCACTTGGTCCTTCTCTTCGCCGAGCTCGCGTCGGATCGCCTTGAGCTGCTCGCGAAGAAGGAACTCGCGCTGGTGTGTTTCGACCTTCGTTCGAATCTCATCGCTAATCCGGTTGCCGACGGTGAGCAGATCGAGCTCGCGGAGGGTCACTTCGAGTGCGTGGCGCAACCGTGCGTTGACGTCGAGTTCCTGCAGGAACGCGAGCCGCTCGTCGTGGTCCCGGGAAAGATTCTGCGCGACGAAGTCTGCGAGCTCGCCCCAATTCTCGAGGGCGAGCGCATTGACCATCACCTCCTGGAGCGTTTGGGGGTGGGACTGGAAGAACTCTTGGAGATTGACTTTCACCTGGCGGAAGACCGCCTCGTGCTCCCGGTCCCGCATTTCGCGCTCAGTCGGGTACATCACCCCGATGACCACAAAAGGCTCACGGCTGACAATGGTGCTCGGCTGCGCCCGACGCAGCATCTGGACGAGCGCAGCGGGACGGCCGTCCGGGAGCTGCAGGATCCGCACGATCTGCGCGAGGACGCCGACGGACACCAAATCGCCGATCCGCAGGTTCGCGTAGTTGGGCTCGCGCTCGGTCTCGTCGTTCTCTTCTTCTTCCACGAGCTCGATGTCACCGTGCTCGTCGACCACGAGCGTCCCGCGCTCGACCTCTTCCCGCGCCTGTTTGCGCTGCTCGTGCTCGTCCCGACGCTCGAGGCGGCGATTGATCAGGAGAATGTGGCCGCCACGGTTCTTGGCGTCCATCACCGCTTCGCGCCGATTGTTCGTATCCAAGAGCACGGGGACCACGGGACCGGGAAAGGGAACGGTCTCCTCGAGCAATACCGCGGGCACGACGGTCGGCGGATGATCGGCGAGACGCACCAAACCCGCGCCGAGCTCGCTGTGGATCAGCTCTGGGTCTTGTCGCGGTTCTTCGCTCATATCCTCAACCTGTGGGCCTCATTCGTGGGCCCATGGGAACAACCGGGTCAGCCGAGGGCCCGGCCACGCGCGCTCTTGGCCAGCTCGACTCGGTTGCGGCCCCGTTCCTTTGCCCGATAGAGGGCTTGATCCGCAAGGGCGATGAGCTCGTTCACGTCCCTTGCCGCGCTCCCCGGATAGGAGGCCAGCCCGATGGATGCGGTCACCTGCACCGGGCCCTCCTCACTCTCGACCACGAGCGCTTCGACATCGGCCCGGATGCGCTCCGCCACCAGAGCCGCTTGCTCGAGGTCGGTTCGGGGAAAGATGAAGGCGAACTCCTCACCGCCATAACGACCGGCGAGGTCCGCACTTCTCATGTTTTCTCTAACGACTTTTGCCGCCGCACGCAGCACGTGATCGCCGATCTGGTGCCCAAATCGGTCATTGAGGCGTTTGAACCGATCGAGGTCGAGAATCCCCACGGAAAAATCGGCCCCGTAGCGCTGCGCCCGGACCAGCTCCTCTTCGAGCCGTTGGTCGAAGTAGCGGCGCACGAAGAGGCCGGTCAGCCCATCGATCGTGGCGAGCTCGTAGAGCTTGGTGTTCTCGAGGGCGACGGAGGCCTGGTCGGCGATGGTGCTCATCACGCGCACGTGGTCATCGTCATAGGCGCGAAACTCGCTCGACTCGACCGCGATCACCCCGGTGACCTCGTCGTAGATCACCAAGGGGACGCCGAGCCAGCTATTGAATCGCTCATCCATGCGCCGTGGCTGCCGAGTGTAACGCGAATAGTCCCTAGCGAGGTCATCGATGCGGAGTGGCTGGGCGTGCTCGAAAACCCACCCCACCAAACCAAAATCCATGGGGACGTCGAGGGAGCGCTCCAAGTGACCGCTGGCATCAAAGGTTTCGCAGTGCATGGCCTTCTGGTTGGCACTGGGAGTCGCGATGATGAAATGCGAGGATCCGCCCACCAAGCGGCAGCTCTCGCGTGCCAGGTTTTCGAGGAGCGAGTGGCGATCGAGCGTGCGCGACAAGAGCCGTCCGACCGCGTTCAGAACCGAAAGCTCGTGCACGCGCTCGTCGAGACTCGCGGACGTCATCACCGCGCTCCGATACATGGCGCTGAAGAGCACGGCCATCGTTCCAATGAGCAGGTAGAGGGTGGTGCCGTGCTGTTCCAGAGCGACGATGAGCGCGATGGTCAGCGGTATCAGGACGAGCTCGATCGTAACGACCCGCAAGAAGTACTCGCGAAGAATCGCCTTCGAGGTGCCCCCGTCGAACCAGTGCAGCTGCCCCGCGGCAAAGTAGTGGAGCACGAGGAAGCTCGCCGTGAAGGTCGGCACCAACACCAGAAGCGTCTGCAAATCCAGCGGGTGCGGTAGCGCGTCCACCTGGAACAGGAAACCGACGATCAGGAGCACGAGAGCCGGAGCGCTCGCGATGTAGAGCCGTTCGAGAAGCATGCGCCAGGCGGGGGTGACGAGGGGATCCGGGCGTCCGAGACGCCAGAGCGTGCGAACGAAACCATCTACGGCGAAGACCGCAAATACGAGCCACGCCGCCGGCAGCGCGCCGATCTCGAAGGCCGCGCTAACGTAGATCGGAGAGTCGACGGCGATCCGAGCGCGACGATGAATGCGGAAGGCGAAGATGCGCGCCGCCCCTCCGAGGACCCCACCCATCCACCAGCGAGGATCGAGCACGAACGGATCCGTCCAGGGTGCACCCTGCAGGGTGAGCGCGACCAGGATCGCGGTCGCCGTGAGCGAAACGGCGACCAGCCACGTTGTCCCTACCCAAATGCTTCTCAACTCGAACAACCCCAGGCTGGACGAAGGTTTGAGTCTTTTCGTCCTCTCACTCCCCATTGTCTGCAAATTCGAACGGTTTGCGCGAGCAAACTCGCAACGGTGACCGGACCCTGACGATATATAGGGTTGGCATGACAACGTGGCTGACGCTACTGGCGGTGTGCGTTTTGAGCGCACCTCCTGCGCACGAAGAACGACTCGAATTCATTGGGTTTTCGCACACCGAAGACGCCGCGGCCTGGCGCGTGCGCGTGGCCCGTCCCACCGACGAGGGCGGCTGGGACCGCTACACGGTGATCCGTGTGATCGATCTGCGAACGGGCGACGTGATCGGTCACATTCGTCAGGGAAAGGCCCGCCGCACCGACAGTCTCGGGCGCAAGGAGCGGTTGGCCCCCCCGGAACGGATCGAAGCGGAAAATCCGCTGTGGCAGGACGCCCTCCCCGCTCGAACTTGGAAGATCGCTCGCAAGAAGATCCGCTTCGACAAAGAGCCAGTGGCGGTCGAAGGGGGTGCGATTCGCTTCGTTCCGGACGACGACGCCTTCATGACCCTCGCCGTCAACGAGCACACGCTGCGCGTCGTGTCCGACCCCGGTAGCGCGATCGGTCTCGTGCCTCAGGCCCGCCTCTTCGACGGAACCGACCTCGCCCTCGGGCACATTCGGGTCGCTGGCGAGGCGAACCGGGTCGTCGAAGCCAAGATCAAGATCTACCATTCACACAAGGGACACGCAGTGGCCTACGAGGTCGAGCTTCATTCGAATACGCCAGGGCACGAACGGCACATGGAGTACGGCAAAGCCTTTCGTCTCCCACGCAGCCGCCTCGGCGTCACCAGTATCGGAACGTGGAATATGTTGAGCGGCAACTTCGACCAACAGGAAGAGATCTTTGGAGATCTCCACCCGGAGCTGCGCTCGATGTTCAAGTCCTACGTCGGTCGCTGGGACTACTGAGCTCAGAGCTCGGGAGCCACGGCGATTCGGGCCGCGAGCAAAGGGTCGGGCGTACTGCGCCGAAACCAGCTGACGAGCTCCACATCGTTCACCTTCCCGTCGCCGGCGACGTCGCGATACTGGCGTCGAGCGTGCACGTCGTGCCGGAGGCGGACCGCGAGTGCCTCAAAGGCCGGCTCCCCCCCGATCGCCTCGCGATAATGACTCGCCGGACGGCCCGCAAACCACGCCACTACGTCGCGCGAGTCCCCGTCCGGGGCATCGAGGGCTGCGCGAATGGCGCGTGCGGCGGCGTCAACGGCCTTCGGTTTTGCTTCATCTAGCAGGACGGCATGATCCACCTGGACTTCGGCCCCGACGAGCTCGAGCCCGAGTCGTCGAGCCGCAACGGCGGAATGCGCGGCGAATGCGTCGCCGGAGCCCCGCGCCTCGTTCTCTTCTTTGTAAGGCTGGTGAGCGCGATCATAGACCGCGCGGATCAGCTCCCCGGTCGTGCCCGGCGCAGGCGGCATCGCACGAAACATGTTGAGCCACTTAGGAAGACCCACGGGGGTGAATTGGCCGGCGTCGTCGCTCGTGAGCTGCCAGCCTACCGGCTCTGGGAGCTTGCGAATCGCCGCCCGAAAACCCGCGGCGTCTCGCGCATACTGCGCGCGTTCGCGATGGGTGAGGGCTGGCCCATCCGGACTGGTGCTCGCCGCGTTCAGTCGCGGTCTCCAGCGCGCGGCAAGGGCGATCGCCTCCCGGTAGAGGCTCTCGAGCTTCGGCGCGTTCGACTCGCGAATATAGCCAGCGGCCGCGATCGCTTCGAAGTCCGGAATGGCGTCGATCTCCGAGAAACCAAAGGCGACGAATCCGGCCATGTGATGGCCGAGCTGCGACTCCGCCACGCGGCGTGCTCTCGCACGGCTGCCACCTGCTCGAAGCACGAGGGCGACGATGTCATCGAGGTGTCCGATGCCGTGCATCAGTGTCCCCGCCTGGAAATCGCGCTGGTAGATGCTCGTGGGAAACGGCGCCTTTTCCATCGCCGACTTCCAAACCGTACGCGCGAGCTTTGCGCGTTCCCCGTCGAGCTTCCCGGCCTGCTGCGCCGCCTTGACGTCGGATTTGATTTCGTCGGCGGTGGGGCGCGTGCGCGACGAAATGGAACGTCGCAACACCCGACGAACCGCGCCGCTCTTCTTCACATCTTTCGGCCAGTGAGCGTCTAGGTCCCGAATGAGGGCGTGGGACCAGAGCTCCGCTCCGCTCGTCCCTAGCGCACGACCGCGCATCGTCTTCATCGGCACCAGAGCGAAATCCGCGAGCGCCTTCGAGCTGCGCCCCTTGCCGCGGACGTCCGTCGCGATCGTGTCGAGGAAGAGTTGATCGACCTCGTCTCGCTTGAGCGCCTTACCGGACTTCTCGTGGGCACTCTGCAAAACGCATTCGAACACGCTCACCATGTGCTCGACATTTGCCGCCCCGACGGGGTCGACCGAGCAGTGAGGTGCCTCGTAAAGCGCCGCGCCGGCGATCAGGACGCGCGGTGAAACCCCTTTCACGCTCTTCGCAACGATCCGTGCTGGAGCGAGGCGCGAGACGAAGCCTTCCTGGAATTGGTAGAGGAGCGCGCGAAGAGACGCGCCAGCCGGATCGAGAGTGGGGATCACTGCACTGCGCAAGGCCTCACGTTTGTTTTCAGGCACATAGCGGTCAATCAATGTCAGGAATCGCTGTTGTGTTTCGTCGAGCCGACCAAACGCTTGCGCTAGATCGTCGCGAAGCTTCGCGGATCGGCGGTCGAGAGTCGAATCCGAGCGTTCGAGCTCGAGATCGTCAGCGAGGTCGCGCAATCCCGAGCGCAGTGTGCGCAGCTCGTCGGCGGTCGAGTGGAGAGCGCGCAACGCCTCGAGCATGCGCTCGACCACCGTGCTCTTCGCCTCACCTGCCGCCTCTTCTACGGCGACGCGCAGAGCACGTGTGCGTGTTTCAGCGCCGGTTGCGATCATGATGTCCCTTGCTCTCCACGTGTCGATGAGTGTTCGGCCCTGCGAGCCCGTCTCGCTAGTATGACCCTGGAGTGAACGGCACGCAGCCCCCAACGTTCGAATTATTGCGCGCGAGCGCGGGTCCAAAAAGAAACTCGCGAATTTTGATCCGGATCACAGACTTCCGAGCCAGGCTCGCCGCCACTGGGAGCGGCGCGAGCCCCAGCCGTCACGTCCGGCAAAGAGCAGGTCGAGCGCCGGATAGATGGTACTCGGGTCCCTTTGGTGTGCGCGAAGCACACGCTGCACCACCGGATGAGAGCGAGGGAGCTGGAGACGCGGCTCGCGACCCGGCAAGGGACGCAGTGGCAGAGGCCCCCGAGGTACGAATTGGACGCGCGCGGCTCGACTCGCGCGGGGCTCGAGTTGTGGGATCCGGTAGGCGCCGCTTTCCAACAGCTCCTGCAAGCGACGCCGAAAGGCGTTCTCTTCGGGCGTGAGAAGGTCGCTGGCGATGCGGCGGCCGCGGATCAGTCGCGCCCAAAGGCCGCGGATGCGCTCACTGCCATCGGTCCAATGCTCCCGCGCGACGCGTTTCAGTCGCTCGAAGGTGTTCCCTTCACCGAAAGGTACGTGTCCCACGATGGGCACGCCGAGGATCTCCGTGACCAGGCGCCGGCCGGCAGCATCGAGTCGCAGAGCATGAGGCGATACGCCCGCACGCGACTCGAGTCCCGCGACTTCGATCGGCGCTCGTCGCGCCCGCTCACGCAGGTCCTGCACCGTCAGTGAGGAGGCGCCCGCGGTAGGAAAAACCCGCGCTTGTCCGAGGATCGCCACATCGTGCCGTTCGATTGCGCGTGCGAACAAGAGCCGGCGAGCCAGCGTGCGCTCGTGTTCGGGCAGCCCGTCGAAGACGCGAGACAAGCGCGCCATCGTGCCCTCACGAAAGTCCCGGACACGCAGGATCGCCTCCTCCTGGCAGCTCGGATCCCTCGAATGGATTACCGCGTCGTGAGCGACGCCCCCGGCGGGCTGGCTGTAGCGCTCCGCTCGAAGCACTTCGCAATCGATCCAGCGAATGCACGAGTAGTCCTCGTCGACCAAGAGCCGGACCCTGCCCTCGAAACGGGAATCGTGCAGGTCGCCCTCGAGCGCCCCCCCGGTGTGAGCCGGCGCCTCGTCCACCCGCTCCCCGTCGAGGGTCACCGGACGCCGCGAGTAGCGAAGATGCTCGGTGAGCAGCTCGAGCTCCCCCCGGCCCTTCGTGCGGAGCTGCAGCCGCGCCACGCAGCAGCAGCCGCTGTCGCGCTTTTCGGAGCGGAGCACCCGGGTTCGCGGCCCCACTTCGAGCCGCCACCGGTTGGGTCCGTCGTCGAATTCCATTTGAAATCCGAGGTCGGTGCCAAGGGCCAGCCAGATGAGCCCCCCACGCTCTTCGAGGGACAGCAGCGCGGAGTAGCGCTGCGCCGGCGAGCGGTCCGGTGACAGGGTGAGAACGAGCAGCTCTATCAGCTCCGCGGAGACTTGAGCGCCAGGCGCTGCGATCACGAGCTCTCGAGCGCTCCGGCGGATCTCGAGGGACTCCGCCCCTGCCCCCATTAGAGCTCGCGAAAGCTCGATCGGTTTCATCGCCGCACGGGAAAGCTGTGATTCCGTAAGCTTTCGGATCGCCGCTTCGACATCGACGCTCAGGAGCCCGTCCTTCATGCGGCCTCCTCGAACACGGCCGCAGCAGCAGCCTCCCGAAGTCGGGCAGCGTTTCTCTCACACGCCACCGACTGGCTGATGAGCCAGTCGACCCAGGCAAAGAGGGCCCGGTCCGGATTGTGTTCGAGCAAAGCGATCCGCGCGCGCACGTCCGGATGGTTCGGATTGATGACGATTGAACGAGAAGGGATTTGAATCGCATTCCCGAGGCGAAAGGGCGTCAGATCGAACTCGGTGAGCGCGCGGTCACCGAGGGCCGCCGACCAGGCGCAGCTGATGCCCGCATGTCTTTCGAGGAAGGGATTGAGCACGCGCGCGAGCGCGTTCGGGAGTGGGTGCACGTTGAGCGCTTCAATGCTCCCGAGGTCGACAACATCGAAGCTCTGCCGCACCAACGCCCCAAAGTATGTGTCGTCGAGATCGAGAACCGGATGGCCACGTTGCGCGGCGGACCTCGACAGAAGGGAACGTCGGTTACCCGCCCAGAGCCGTCCACGCCGACTTCTCTCGAGCGCATCGACGAGAGACAGTGGTGGGCCACTCAGAGTCGGGAGGACGCGTCGATGTCCCAGAGCTGAGATCCCCTTCCACCCGGCACTCCCGCGCATGAGCTCGCGTACCATGCCAGCTACGGCCGCCCGTTGCTCCGCTCCCTCGCCTCGGCGCTCGAGCGACTCATCGACCCGGCCTCGGCGCCAGAGCCATCCCAACAGAAGCAGCGCCAACGCGGGGAGGATCACGAGCGCGGAGAGCCAAAGGGGTGGCTCTCCCCGGGCCCCATCGACAGGCTCCTCATCGGTCGCGGCCCCAAAGGACGCGCGGTCCGCCGGCGGCGAGCTTGGCTCGGTCGACGCCTCGAGCCTGCCCGGCGTCGTGAACGAACCGGTCCCGGCGGCTGGGTCCACTTCCGCCCCTGGCCGCACCTCGAAGCTTTCCGTAGCGGGCCCAGGGCCCGGCCCGACGTCGATCGCCAGCCTCTCGACATCGACAGGGTCGCCTGCCACCAGGTCCTCCGCCGAGAGATCGTCTGCTGCGGAAATGCTCTCTGGCGCGGGACCGCTGACCGCCAGACGCGACGGTGGGGAGCCGACGGGCCGACCCGTGGCATCCGCGACGCGCCAATGCCCGTCCTCGTAGTATTCGGTCCAGGCATGAAGGCCGCTGCGGGCTCGGCCTCCGATCGACACCATCCCCACCGCGAGGCGAGCGGGGATCTCCAGCCGACGCAGCAGCAGCACGTTCAGGCCGTTCTTGACGTCGCAGTCTCCCGCCTCTGTGCTGATCACCCGTTCGGTCCAGAGGCCCGGGTGGCTCTCGAAACGAGCGGCGGTCTCAGCGCTCACGTCGTAGGCGATGCCGCGCCGAACCTCGCGGGTGACCGTCTTCACGGCCTGTCTTGGCCGCTGTCGCCGAGCGCGGTTGACGACCCGAAGCCACTTTCGCGAAAGCGGCGCGCGCGCGGGCAACGTGGACGCCTGCGGCGCGAGATCGCCGGTTTCGCCGATGCGGTAGCGCAGGACATTCATTCCCCGAGCCCGGAGGTAGACACTCGCCTCTCCGACTTCGTCGAGCCACACCCGCACGACCGGCTCGCCATTCCAGGTGACGCTTTCGGGATCCACGCGATAGCCGGTGGGAACCGGGAGCACGAGCGGTCCAAGAACCGCGCCGACCGCCATTTCGACGTTGAGGCAGTCGCTCCCGCAGCTGAAATCGGGATGTACGACTCGCGACCGGAACCCGCTTTGTTGCCAACCATTGGCTGGGTCGTAGTCGTCGAGGGAGAGCGCACGAAAATAGAGGATTTCTTCGCTATCAACGGTCAAGGACCAGTCGCTGCCGCCGCGGCTCGGGACGTCGATCGTAGCACCACGGTAGCCAGTGATCGGACGGTAAGGCTGCCCGAGACTTGGCGCCTTAGCTCGCTCGATAGGGGCTTCACGGGGGGTCACCGGCTCGAGTGCGGGCGACGGTCGGTTCAGCATCACCAGCGCCACCAGCGATGCGACGAGCACGAGCGCCCAGCCAGCGAGCACCGCGCTCATGGCCGGTCCACCGAGGGCCCGCACGGCGGCGCGTCCCCGGTCCATGAAGCGCTCGAGCAGGCTTCGCGGCGCAACACCTTCGATCGCGTGCTCCACCAGCCGGTCGACCCGTGCCCGGGCGAGCCGCAGGAGGCGCCGTAAAGCGCGGCTGTCCACCGGCTGGTCGCGCGAGAGCACGACCTCGAGGGCGTCGCTGTTTAGGATCACCACCGGAGCGAGTCCCTCGCCCGGCGATGCGGGCCTGCGGCTCGTTGCGTTCGGCTCGAGCTCCTCGAGGACCGAGACCGTGCTGACCCACAGACCGCGCGCGTAGAGCTCCACCCGCGGCTCGGTCCCGAGCCCAACAACCCCCTCCGCCTCCCGCGACTGGAACGACAAGGTCACCGGTCCATCCAGTGTCATCGCCTCATTGATGGAGCGGCCGTTGTAGAAGACCGGGAGCGGGCGTCGGCGCCGACCGGCGCAGCGCAGGTAGCGACAGTAGTGGGAGAGCCGCTCGCCGATGCGCGCCTGGAGATCTCCGTCGTCGGGGCGACGCGGGCGGCACAAAACGATGTGTGTTCCAGGCTCATCGGAGACAGGCTCGACCGGGTCGATCCGCGAGAGGTCACCGGCGCATTCCACGGCCCAGCGCGTCTCCGAGCCGCTCTCGATCCGAAAACGCGTGGGCTCGAATCGGAGAATCGACCAGAAGCCGACCCCGAAGCGCCCGGCAGATTCGCTGGTGCCCTCCTTGCTGGACGCGTAGAGGCGGAAGAGGAAGCGCCGGGCGTCCTCGAAGCTCATTCCGGAGCCGTCATCGCGAAAGGAGAGCGTCAGGCCGTCAGCGCTCTCCCCCACCTGGACTTCGATCCGGCTCGCGCCCGCGTCACGGGAGTTTTGCGCCAACTCCCGCAAAAAAACGAACGGATCATCACCGTAGCGTTCGCCCTCGTGCAGGGCTCGAGACCTGAAGCGCTGCGCGTCCATGGAACGAGAGCGGGGAGCGGCAGTAGCGACCGCGGTCCCCTTCTCGGGAGCTTGCCATAGGCTGCAGGCGCTTGGCGACCCGTTCAGCTCGTGGGGGTCCAGCTGTTGTGCTGCTCACCGTAGCGGAAGAGCAGGCCGCGATAGCGGTCGAGCACCTTTCCGGCGTAGAAGTCGTAAATCTCGTGGGGCAGCCGGCCCTGCGTCGCAAGAATGTAGCGCGTGGCTGCGGGACCCCGATTGTAGGCGGTCAAGGACTGATCCAGACGCCCAAAGCGCTCGTAGAGAAAGCCGAAATAGCGGATCCCCAGGGTCACATTCGTCTCCGGGTCGAAGCTGTGACCGTCGGGCCAGGCCAAACCTTCGCGGTCGGCCATCCAAGCGGCGGTGGGGGGCATCAGCTGCATCAACCCTTCGGCGCCGACCGGCGAGATCGCCAGGTGGTCGAAGTAGCTCTCGACGTAGATGAGCGCCACGAAGAGCAACGGGTCAAAGCCGGCCTCGTCCGCTTCACGGGTGATCGCCTGGGCCGTGCGCATGATGTCGTGCTGCGGGAGCGTGCGAACGCAGCGCAGCAGCTCCCGAGCCACCGCATCCTCCCGGGTGCGGACGACGACCGGCGGAGGCAGTACGACTTTGATGTCCTCGAGAAAATACTGCGGGTCTCGCGGCGTGGTCAGAACAGCGACCGGGCTACGGCGCGCGCCAAAGGCTTCGCGGGTCACGGTCTCCGCAATCGCCCGAGCGCCGGGGGTCGCGGCGATGGCCAGCAAAATGGGCAACCAGGCGAACGCTCCAATGCGCCGCGCGGCTCCCTTCCATGTCTGCTTCCATCGTTTCACGAACCTGCCTCACTAGCCCGAGAGTCTGACGCGTTTCATCGGCGCTGCTCCCGGTCCGGTTGCGGGAATCAGTCTAGACAACCGGTGCAACCGTTACTCGCCCGGGAGGAGCGGTCGTGCTCTCTGACGACACACCGCCGCTCCCCTTCAGGCGGCGCGCTTCTAACCGCGACCGTTTCTTTTGGGAACCTCAAAAGCGCCGCGTAATGCAGGGTTTTACGCGAGCAGATTCCTCAATGAATTCATACCTTTTCGTTACGCCGTGCCGCTTCCAGAAGCGCGACGCGACGTTCTAAATCGCGGATTTGGCCCGCGAGGCCGCCGATGTCGCGGGTTTGCGCCACCTGCAGGGATGCGAGAAAGGACGTGACCGAGTCCTCGAAACGCCGCTCGAGCCCGACGCGCATGTCCTGCAGCTGCGCGGCGTTCTCGCTCACCCACGCCGGAGCCTTCGGCAGACGGGCGAGGAGCGCATCGAAACGCACTTTGCTCTTGCCATTATCCTCGGTCGCTTCCGAGCTCTCGCCTTCGACCTGCGCTTCACGTTCCACTTCAACACTCGACATGGAGTCCTCCTCACGGGCGCGACGGGGAATCCGCATAACGCCCTGCGTCACCACTGATGTCGACACATTGCGTCATTTCGTCAAGGTGCTTTTTGGCGCACTTGATCCATGCCGTTTTCGTAAGCACGCTCTTCGTGGCACGATCGAATCCAAAGCGACGAGCGCGCGCGAAACGGTTGAAGATGAATCAGCGGCGTGCCGCGATGTTCTGCGGAGCGCACAAAAGCCCCCTCGGGAGAAAAAAATGAGCGAAGCGACGGCATTTCAAACCCATCACAAGTCCTCGCCGCGGATCGAAGCCGAGTGGCGCGAAGCACACGCTCTGCTGAACATTTTGAAGGTGCCCGGTAGCAATGACCCACTGCCCGATCGCCTGCGCGCGCTCCTTCTCGCCCGAACGCCGGTGCTCTCCGATCCGGAGCGCGGTTGAGGCCTGGCCGTAGCGACAGCTGCCTTGTCCGCCCGATTCTCTTCTGACATGTAACGGCGCCTACGACGGAAAGGACCCGGAGAAATGGCAACGGTCAAAGAGGATATGGTCGTCAAATACCAAACCACCACGGACGGGGATGTCGAAGAAGCGCAGCTCTCCGCGGGTGACGAGCTCTACGTCGTCAAGGAGTGGGAGCGCCACTACCTGGTTCGGGACGACGACGGCCACTACTACAACATCGAGAAAGACAAGCTCGACAACTGACGAGGCCCACCGGGCCCGAGACTTTCGACCATGAGTAACTCGCACGAGCTCCGCGCGGGCTTCACCCGCTTTTTCGAACAGCACGGTCACACCATCGTGCCGTCCGCGTCGCTGATCCCGCAGAACGACCCCACCCTGATGTTCACCAACGCGGGTATGGTCCAATTCAAGGACGTGTTCGTCGGCGAAGAAAGCCGCGAGTACACGCGCGCCACGACCGCCCAGAAGGTCATGCGCGTTTCGGGAAAACACAACGACCTCGAGGAAGTCGGCCGCACGACTCGACACCACACCTTCTTCGAGATGCTCGGCAACTTCTCTTTCGGCGACTACTTCAAAGAGCTCGCGATCGAGCTCGCCTGGAAGTACGTGGCCGACGTCGTGTCGATGCCGAAGGAGCGAATCTGGGTGACCGTCTTCGGCGGCGCCGAGGGAATCCCCGGGGACGCGGAAGCCCGACAGCTCTGGAAGAAGATCGCCGGACTCCCGGACGAGCGCATCCTCGACATGGGGATGAAAGACAACTTCTGGGCGATGGGGAACACGGGCCCCTGCGGCCCCTGTTCGGAGATTCACCTAGACACGGGCCGCGGCCCGGTGCGCCCCGAGGACTTCGAGTCCGGTCGCGTGATGGAGTTTTGGAACCTCGTCTTCATGCAGTTTCAGCGCTTCGATGACGGGCGACTCGAGCACCTCCCTGCCCCATCGGTCGACACGGGTATGGGACTCGAGCGTTTGGCTGCGCTCCTCGACGGCGTCGACTCCACCTTCCATACGGACGCGTTCCTACCGATCATCCTCGATACAGCAGAGCGCGCCGGAAAGAAGTACGGGCGTGGCGACAGCGAAGACGATGTGTCCCTGAGAGTCATCGCCGACCATGCTCGGGCAACCGCATTCCTCGTGGCGGACGGGGTGCAACCCGGCAACGGCGATCGAGCTTACGTCATGCGGCGAATCATGCGGCGCGCGATCCGTCACGGCCGCAGGCTCGGCTTTGACGAGCTGTTCTTTCATCACGCTTGCGACGAGGTCGTGAAGCTGATGGGCGAGGCCTACCCGGAGCTGGAGGAGGCACGCTCGCTGATCGAGAAGGTCGCCCAGAGCGAAGAAGAAAGCTTCCGCCGCACATTGGACAACGGCCTGCGACTGCTGGAACGTGAAATGGGGGCGGCCTCGGAAGACAAGAGGCTTTCCGGCAAGTCCGTATTCACGCTCTACGACACCTACGGATTCCCGGCGGATCTCACGCAAACCATCGCCGAAGAGCGAGGCTTTGCGATCGACCAGGACGGTTTCGAGAAGGAAATGGAGGCCCAGCGCGATCGGTCCCGCGGCGGCGAGGTCGGCGATGCGGCGGTCGACGAGGTCTACAAGCAGCTCGCCCAGGAGCTCGGTGAGATCGAGTTCGCGGGATACGAGCACGAGTCGGTTCCGCCGGAGGCGCGGGACGGTGAATGGCGACGAGTCAATGGAACGCTCGAGCTGCAAACCACCGTGAAGGCACTCGTCCAGGGTGGCACGCGCGTGAGCGAGGTCAGCGGAGGCGATTTCGAGGTCGTTCTAGACCCGACCCCGTTCTACGGTGAGAGCGGCGGTCAAATCGGCGACAGCGGCGCACTGCAAGCAAAGGGCTTCCGCGCGACAGTCAGTGACACCCAAAAACCCGTCGGCGGACTCACGATCGCTCGCGCGGCTCTGGGCGAGGGCACACTGAGCGTCGGTGATACGATATGGGCGGGCTACGATGTAAACCGTCGGCTCGCCACGCGAGCCCATCACTCCGCAACACACCTCGTGCACTCGGCGCTTCGAGACGTGCTCGGCGACCACGTGAAGCAAGCGGGCTCGCTCAACGCCCCGGACCGGCTGCGTTTTGACTTTTCACACTTCGAGGCCACGACCCCGGCGCAGTTGCGTGCGATCGAAGACGACGCGAATGCGCGGGTGGCGGCAAACGATCCGGTGCTCACGGAGATCCTTCCCTTCGACGAGGCGAAGAAGAAGGGAGCCATCGCACTCTTCGGCGAGAAGTACGGCGACGTCGTGCGGGTGATCACCATGGGCGACTCGGTGGAGTTCTGCGGCGGAACGCACGCCGCGCGCACCGGAGAGATCGAAATGGTCCTGCTCACCCGCGAAGAGGCGGTTGCGAGCGGCGTGCGACGCGTGGAGGCCCAGGTCGGTGAGGCGGCGAGGCAGACGGCACGAGCCTTGGCGAGCAAGCTCGACGTCGCCGCGGCCATCCTCCGGGGCGACTCGGTAGAGACCGATGATCCGATCCTTCAGGCAGTGGCGAAAGCGCAGCGAACCTTCGAGAGCGCGGCGCGCTCGCTCGGTGACAACGCGCCGAAGCGCACCCGGGCGCATCCGAACGCCCCCACCTTGCCCGACCCGGTCGACTTCGACAGCGCCCGAGCGGTACGCGATGCGTGGAACACCCTGGTGCGCCTGAGTAACGCGAAGGCGACCGAGGTCGACGGCGTTCTCGAAGCCGCAGGCGCGCATGCGGACGTGGGCGGGATTGCGAGCAGCTTCGCAGAGCTCGCTCGACTCAACCGGGAAGCGGAGCGTGCGCTCGAGAAGAAGCGCGCGCAGGCGGCGTCCGGCCAGAGCGATACGCTCTTGGAAGCGGTTGAAGAAATCGACGGTGTGAAGGTCCTGGCGGCGGTCGCCGATGGCGTGGACGGAAAAACGATTCGCGGCCTCGCGGACACGGTGCGCGACAAGCTCGGAAGCGGCGTGCTCGCCCTGGGCGCGGATGCGGGAGGCAAAGCCGCCCTGCTCGTCGCGGTGAGCAAGGATCTCACGGGCCGTTTTCAGGCCGGAACGCTGGTGAAAGAGCTGGCACCTCTGATCGGGGGGCGCGGCGGTGGGAAACCCGACCTGGCGCAAGCCGGCGGCAACGACCCGAGCGGTTTCGAGGCGCTCTTCGCGCAGCTCAAGGAGACCGTCCGAAAGGGCTGAGGAGCGGAGTGACGATCGAGCTCCTGCTCTTGGCGTTCGCCCTCCTGGTCGCGATCATCACCCTCGCCTATGCCGCGCGCCTCGGTGTTCCGCCTGTGCCCGCGCGAAGGATCGAGGTGGACGCAGCGCTCTCGCTCTTGGAAGCGGAATCGTTGCCCGCAGGCGCCCGCATCGTCGAGCTCGGCGCCGGCTGGGGAGGGCTCGCCGTACGCCTGGCGCGTGCGCTGCCGCAGGCACAGGTCGTAGGATACGAGCTTTCCCCCTTGCCCTACGCGGTGGCCCGCTTGCGCGCGCGTCGCTTGGGCAACTGCGAGATCCAGCGCACCGACTTCTTTCGCGCCTCAGTAGAACACGCCGACGCGGTCACCGCTTTCTTGATGATGCATCCGATGGAGCGGTTGAAACCGAAGCTCGACCAGGAGCTCGCTCCCGGGACGCCCGTTGTCGCCATCGGATTTCAGTTCCGTGGACGCACTCCCGTCGTGACCCGCTGCAGTGGAGATGTGGCGCTCTACCGTTGGGGGCCCTAACTCGGAAAATACGCAGACTCGAAGTCCGATCGGGAGTCGTGTACCCATGTACGTGTAGAGGCGGAGCGCGAGTATGTCGGATGAGAGCAAGCGCCAACAGCAGCGCGTGGAAGTCGGGCTCAAGGTCAGCCTAAAGTATCCGGACCGCGAATCCTTCGTCGAGCGCTTCTCGATCAACATCTCGCGCAACGGACTCTTCGTGCGGGCCAAGGACCCCCTGCCCGTAGGGAGCCGCGTGCGCTTCGAGTATCGGTTAGGCGACAACACCCGCATTCTGCGTGGCGTAGGGCTCGTACGTTGGGTGCGGTCAGTCGAAGACGCGAGCGCGGAAAAGCCACCGGGCATGGGGATCGAGTTCGTGGACCTCGACCCACAATCGGAGGAGCTCGTCACCCACATCGTTGCAACCAAGGGTGAGGGTGTGCGAGCGCCGAAACGCACCACGGACGCGACAACGGCCCCCCTGACGACGGAGTCATCGGCGTCGAGCACCAAACGCTCGACGCTGCCGCAAGTCGGCGCCTCCGGTGGGGAAGACACCGCCCTCGATGCGATCGACGCGCTCGGAGCATTTGGCGACGAGGCCGCTGGAGAGTCGACACCGGAGGGCGAGACCGTCGCGGAGGAAGGCTTCGAGCCGAAACCCTCCCGTGAGGAAGCGGGGGAGCTCGAGCTCGATGCGCTCCTCGAGGTCACTCCCTCAACGGTGCAAAGCGCCGCGGCCCCTCTCGTGACGGACCCGCTCGAAGACCAAAGCGCGGAGGAGGAAGGGTCGGGCAGCTCGCGCGTCGACTTGGAGGCGGACCGGCTGGTCATGGACCTGGGCGGCGCCGCGCTCCTCACGGCACTGGTCACGCGCGACGGCGAGACGGTGGATCGTTTCAACGAGCACAACGTTCCCATCCGCGTCGGCGCCGATGGCTCCCTGAGCACGGACGAAGGGGGCCTCTGGCTGCCGAGTTTTCTCGCCTGGTACGAACCGAAGGGCCCTGCACCCCGTGCGAAAGCGATGGCGAATCGGCTCGGATGGGAGCTCCAGCGCGACGGCGATGAGCTCTCGGTCGTGGTCGATGGCTTTCCGGTGCAGCTGCGCGACGTGCTCTTTGAGACCCTTCAAGAGGCGACGCGGCCCCATCGCGAACAGAGCAGCCCGATCAAGGAGACCGTCTGCGTCGTGCCGGCGGTCACGTCCGCGGCCACGCGAGTTCTGCTCAGCAAGATGCTCGACGAGCTCGGCGTGCGAGAGCCCAAGCTCACGAGCGACGCGGAGGCGGTCCTGGCCTCCGTCGGGCTCGACCTGAGCTTCGGCATGCAGGCGCTCGTGGTTCAGATCACGCTTTTCGAGACCCGGGTGACTCTAGTGGAAGGGCCGGACCGCGTCCGCGGCTTTCGAGGCGCGATCGACGCGGGCCTCTGGGAGGGCGACGAGGTCCTCGCCCGGCAGGCAGCGACGACGATGCTGCGCGAGCACGGCATCGACCACGAAGATGACCCGTCCCTGCGCGCATCGCTCCGCGAGCAGGTCCAGCGCCTTCGACGCAATCACGTGGGCTACGGTGCATGGTCGATTTCTCTGGCCGGCGCGACGGTGGAGGCCCCCCCCGAGCAGGTGGCCGAATGGTGTCGTCCCTTGAGCGAACGGATCGCACTCCTGACGCACGGTGTCTTGAACGAGCACGAGGTCGAGGGTGAGGATCTCGAAGCGATGGTTCTAGTGACGGACGAGATGCCATGGCCCGGATTGATCGAAACGATCGAAGAAATGCTCGAGCTCTCGCCGATCCTCCCGGACGCGGGTCCGTGGATTCGGATCGACGGCGCGAGCCGCTGAAGCCCTTGCGCGGCCGGTCGGAGTGTGACACTTCCGGCGCACTCTCGGAGTAGGAGAGCTCAGGCATGACTACACGCACCCCGAGCCGCGCGGACAGAATCGAATCCTTCATCTCTGCGATCGACGCCTACGAGCCGCGTGACCCGAACACACCAGCAGACGAGTTTCGCGTCTTTGCGAGATTTTTGAGCCGCGCCGTCGACGGTCGCTACCTGGATCGTCACCCGCCCCACGAGCTCTTACCCGACATTGAGCGGCTGCTGTTGCACTCACTCGTCCGAAAGCGGGACGAGGTTTCGATTCAAATCGAGCTCTCAGAGCTAGACGAGCGCCGTGGGGTTCTTCACAACTGCACCTACGACCAGCTCTTTCTCTACTCCACCATTCGTCTCGCCCTCGATCACCTGGAGGTGAAGAGCTTCCGCGCGCTCAATGGGGTGATCCCCATGGAGCGGGACGAAGACGGTCGCCTCCTGAGTGTCGGAAAGAGCGACGCCGGGCGAGAGTCCTTCGTTTGGATGGAGATCGAGTGCAACGGACTCGCCCAGCGCCGCGAAGAAATCGAAAACGTTCTTCGCGACCGGCTCGAGATGCTCCAACGCTCCGTCGAAGATTTCTACGAGATGCGTGCTGCGCTCGACCGTGTGGCGGACCGTTTCGATTCCCTGGGCGGAAGCGAGCACGAATTCGCGCTCGAATTTCGGGATGGGGCCCGGTTCCTGCGTTGGCTACGAGACGAGCACTTCATCATCCTGGGAACACACTACGTTCCGACGCTGGTGAATGGTGAGGCCCCGCTGAAGAACTACGGCACCGGCAAGTCCGGCGACTGGTCGCTCTTCGAGCAGGAAGCGCGAGAACGTTTGACCAACGGCGAGAGCCGCAGGCCACCGTTTCTCTGGGTGCGCAAGAGCAACAAGGCCGCGTGGGTCTACCGCCCGGGCCGCACGGATTTGATTCTCGTCGAGTATCACGACGCAGCCGGCAATCCCTCAGGGTTGATGGTGATCGAAGGGCTCTTCAGCTTTCAGGCGTCTTCCGAACCGAGGACCAACATTCCCCTCCTCGACCGGGTGATCGACGATCTCTATCACGAGATGCAGGCCACCAAAGGCACGCACCGCTACCGCACGATTCGCAACGCCTTCAACTCTCTCCCTCTCGAATACCTGTTTTCCCTGAGTCGCGACGATGTACGCGAAATCGTCGAGCGTGTTTTGGAGGCGGACTCTGAACGTCGGCTTCAGATTCACATATCCGTAGACAGCGAGCAGGCCTCGGCGTTCGTCTTTGTCGCCCTGCCCCGCACGCACTACAACGACGAGCTCCGGAGCGACATTCGGCGCCTGTTGAAGGAAACATTCAACGCGACCTCTGTAGACGATGGTGTCTACGCCGGCGACGTCGACTCGGTCACCTTCCACTACTTCCTAACCGGTGTTGCGCCGCTGGCCCCCGAGTCCGAATCGCTTCTCAAGCGCGCCATCGACCACCTGGCCAGCCCCTGGTCCGACCGACTGTGGGAGGAGCTCAGCAACCGATTCGAGACGGGCGAAGCGCGCAAGCTGCAGAATCTCTATCAAGAAGCGTTCAGCGCGCGTTACCGCGAAGAAAGCTCCATTCGGCGGACGGTCAGTGACATCGAGCTACTCGAGGGTCTCACCGGAGATCGTACGTTCGACTGCGATGTCTATCGGGAGCCGAGTGACGAACGACTCGATGTCACACGACTGCGACTCTACGAGAGCCGACCGATCCTATTGAGCGAAATCCTCCCGATCTTGGACAACTTTGGTCTGGTCGTGATCGACCAATTCCCAACCCGGGTGCATGTGCCTGGACGTGCCGAGCAGCGGATCTCCACCTTCCGAATCGGCGGCGTCGAAGGCATGAAGGTCGACCTCATGAGCCGGCGCCGGCGGCTTCGTTCGGCGATCAACGCGGTCGTATCGGGAAAGATGGCCGACGAGGAGCTCAACCGCTTGCTCCTCCGCGCGGACATCCCCTGGAACTACGTCGTCCTCATGCGCGCCTACACTTCCTATGCGCGCCAACTGGGCATACAGTTCGGTCTCTTTACCATTCGCGACGTGCTGCTGCGCAACGGTGACGTCGTTCGCGCGCTCACCGAGCTCTTCCGAGCCAAGTTCGATCCGGACTACGGCGATCTGCACAGCACGGAAGTCTCTGAAGATCGCATGGCGATGGTCGCGAGGGCGCACTCGAGCCTCGACTCACTCTTGGAGGGTGTTTCGGAGCTGGTCAGCGATCAAGTTCTGCGCTGGTTCGCGAACCTCATCGACGCAACGGTCCGAACCAATTTCTATAGCCGCGCGGATCACGAGGCGCACGTCGCGTTGAAGTTCGACCCATCGAAAATCAGCCGAATGCCCGACCCTCGGCCCTATCGCGAGGTCTACGTGCACCACCCGCTCGTTGCGGGGCTCCATCTGCGCGGTGGGCCAGTCGCGCGAGGGGGCATTCGTTGGTCCGACCGGCCCCTCGACTACCGCACCGAGGTGTTGAGCCTGATGGCCACTCAGGTGCTGAAGAATGTCTTGATCATTCCAACCGGCGCGAAGGGCGCCTTCATCTTGAAGAACCCGCCCGCCGACCTGGACCAGCGCCGCCGCATGGCCGATGTCATGTACCGGATCTTCATCGGAGGGATCTTGGATGTCAGTGACGATATCGTCGACGGGCAAGTCGTCACACCGCCCCGCGTGATCCGCTACGAAGACCCGGACGCTTATCTCGTCGTCGCCGCAGACAAAGGCACGGCGCATCTCTCGGACACCGCCAACGAAGTCGCGCTGGACCGGGGCTTCTGGCTCGGCGACGCCTTCGCCTCCGGCGGTAGCACCGGCTACGATCACAAGAAGGAAGGAATCACTGCTCGCGGCGCTTGGGAGTGCGTACGTCGCCACTTCCGTGAGCTCGCCATTGACCCGAAGTGCGACGAGTTCACCGTGGCCGGAATCGGCGACATGAGCGGCGACGTATTCGGCAACGGACTGCTCCGCTCACGCAAAGCCAAGCTGTTCGCAGCCTTCGACCACCGTCACGTCTTCATCGATCCCGATCCGGACCCCGAAAAGAGCTTTGAGGCCCGGCTGCGTCTGTTCGAGACCAAGGGCTCGAGCTGGTCGGACTACCCGGCTGAGGCGATGAGTGCTGGCGCTGGCGTGTATTCCCGAAAGGCGAAGTCGATCGAGCTATCGCTCGAGGCGCGCACACTTCTCGGCCTCGACGACACGCCACTGAGCGGCAACGACCTGGTCCAAGCGGTGCTCCGACTACCCGTGGACCTGCTCTGGAACGGCGGGATCGGCACTTACATCAAGTCGTACGAGGAGACGCACTTTGAGGCCGGCGACGCGGCCAACGACCTCGTCCGTGTCGACGCCGCCGACGTGCGCGCTCGAGTGATCGGTGAAGGCGGCAACCTAGGAATCACGCAACGGGGCCGCGTGGAGCTCGCGAGGAAAGGTGTGCACCTCAACACCGACGCGGTCGACAACAGTGCAGGCGTCGACCTCTCGGACCACGAGGTCAACCTGAAGATCCTCTTCCAGTCTCCGAAACGGCGCGGCGACCTGAGTGAGTCTCAGCGGCTCGACTGGCTGGTGAAGTTGAAGGAGGAGGCCTGCGACATGGTTCTCCACAACAACTGGTTACAGAGCCGCATGATCAGCATCGACGTCCTACGCTCGAAGCGCGACGTCGCTCGTTTTGGTCGAGCCATCAACTTCTTGACTGGCCAGCTCGGTGTACGACGGCGCGATGCGGTCCTGCCGAGCGACCGCGTGCTCGAGGAGCGGCGCGAGAATGGCTTGGGCCTGATGCGTCCAGAGATCGCGGTGCTCGGGGCGATGGCCAAACAGCACATACGGCGGGAGCTGGAAGATGCTCGAGAGCTGGTCATGCCACGTATTGGCGACCACCTCCGAGCGTACTTTCCCGAACGAGTCCTCGCCGCTTTCGAGCAAGATGTGATGGAGCATCCGCTCGCAACAGAAGCCGCACGCACGGTCCTGCTCAACGGAATTCTAACCGACGCGGGCTCGACTTGGCTTTCCGAAGCCCTGCTGCGCACGGGCGGCAATACGGAGCAGATCGTCATAGCCCACTTCGACGCGCTCGAGTTGCTCGACGGGCCCCGGTTCAAAGGCGCCATCGACGCCTGCGAGGAAGACGTGTCGGCGGAGGTCGAATACGGGCTGCGCCTCACATTCGAGTCAGCGGTCGAACGAGCCACTGACTGGCTGATGCGGCTTTCACGGCGCCCACGGAGCGACTTCAAGAATACCCTCGCCGAAGCGAAGGCGACGGTGTGCGAACAGCTCGACCCAGATCAAATCGCGGCCTTGAACGCGCGAGCCCGAGCGCTCGAAGGAGCCGGTGAGCTCGCGGATGAGATAGCGCGCCTCAATAGCATCGACCGGATTCTCGACATCGCCTCGGTTGCCGACCGCGCCGAAGTTCCGGTCCCGGTCGCAGGAACCTTTCATCGAATGGTCGGAGCGAGCACCGGCCTGCTCGACCTCGTGCGACGCACCTATGACGAGCACGAGGTCATCGACGAGACCCCGGCAAATTTCGCGTTGCGCGACCGCATTCGGCGCCACCTCGTCGCCATGGCAGCGACAGTCGCGCGCGAGGAGAGTGCGCCCGAAGCGATCGGCGGACCGACCCTCGACTTCCTCGACTCGCTGCGCCGGGAGCTCGTTCCCTTCCAAGCGGGCTCGGATTCGATCAGCAACCTCGCGATCGCAGCGGATCGCGTGGAGCGCGCCGTCGATGCGCTTCTCCAACGCTACGGTCACGGCGCGGATCTCTGAGGCCCCGCGCCGATAAACCCCTATGGCCCCTGTGACGCTGTGGCATAGTGAGCGCCATGGGAGACGAAGGACCATCACCGTTTGACGATCTGCCGGAGCTTACCGACTCCCAACCCGGTGAGCAAACCCGCGCGGTGATCATGAACGCCGGCATTCACCGGCACAAGGCGAAGAACCGCCAGCTCACCCTGCTCATCGTCGGAGCCGTCCTCGTCGCGGGGACAGTGGTTGGCCTCGATGCGACCGGAGTCCTACAAATTCTACCGGAGAAGATGGTCCCGACACTGGCAGGCGCCGAGGAGCCGAAGCAGGATGTCGCTAGAAACGAGCGCAGCGCTGAGCCGAGTGCGCTTCGCGACACGCTGCTGGGTATGAACGACGCAGCCCCGGAACCGGCAGCGCCATCGCCTTCCCCCGCAAAGGACCAACCGGCGCCCCTCTCCGCGCGCTCGCTCTTTGAGGACGACGCCAAGGCGCCCGCAAAGCTCTCCCTGAGCGCAGAATCGGTCCGAACGCAGGTCGCCCTCCCGGATGGCCTCACCGGCGACGCCATTGCGACGGTCATACAGGACAACAGCGGAGGCGCGCGCTTGTGCATCGCGGAAGCGATGAAGGCGGGCGAGACCAAAGGGGGCAAGGCGGAGTTTGACGTCACGATCGCTCCGAGCGGAGAAGTGGAAACAGTCGAGACGCGCGCTGGCGCCGGGGGGCGCATGTCTGCTTGCATGCAGAAAACGATCAAGCGGTGGCGCTTCCCGAGTTTCGACGGGGAACCGGTCGTCGTCGTCATCCCCTACGTCATCACCCCTGGAATCTGATTGTCGCTGACATCGTCGGCGGGGGCACCCGCACCCACCGGTTCCGGTCTCGTCGCTCTAACCCTTCGGTCGAACGAGAATGACGACGCAGCGCGCGATCAAACCTGTGCGGCAAAAGGTCGCATACGCTTCGCCTAGGCCAATCTACATGCCCGATCTGGTTGATTTTCGGCCGGCGGATGGTTAATTCCCCCTGCGCCCGTGTCGCGAATCGCTATCGCCGGGGAAGCATCTAGGGATCGAAACTCCAAGCAACCCGGTGACAATCACTGTCGCTGAAAGAGAGCTAGGACCGAGCATGAGCAACTTTCGATTTCCGCCATGGACGAACAAGATCAAGCTTCTCGCAGGAGCAGCCGGCCCTGTCCTCCTCGTCTGGGCCGTCATCGGTGTGAACTACGGCTTTTCCCCCGCGGCAACGGACATCGGCTATCAGCCAGTGCAGCCGATCGAATTCAGCCACCAAATCCATGCGGGGCAGCTCGGCACCGACTGCCGCTATTGCCACAACACGGTCGAGTTGGGCTCGCACTCGCCGCTGCCGACCACCGAGACGTGCATGAATTGCCACTCGATGGTGCACACGAAGAGCGAGAAGCTGGCGCTCCTGCGCCAGAGTTGGGAAGACCCCGCAGACCAGACGCCCATCCCCTGGGTGCGCATTCACGACCTCCCGGACTACGCGTATTTCAACCACTCCGCGCACGTGAATCGCGGCGTGGGCTGCGCGTCCTGCCACGGTCGCATCGACCAGATGGAAGTCGTCTACCAGGCTGAAAAGCTGAGCATGGGCTGGTGCCTCGAATGCCACCGCGAGCCCGAGCAGCACCTCCGGCCGCAGGATCGGATCACCGACATGGACTGGGCCCCCGAGGACCAGATCGCGATCGGCATGCAGATCAAAGAAGAGCGCAACATCAACCCGCCGCACAGCTGTTCGGGGTGTCACCGATGAAGAATAACCGCACGAAAGTCCGGGCGCGCTTTTGGCGCAGCCTCAACGAGCTTCAAAACAACGACGATTTTCGTCGCTACGTCGAAGGTGAGTTTCCGGAAGCGGCGGACACCCCTCCGGATTCGGCCTCCCGCCGTCAGTTCGTGCAGCTCATGGGCGCGAGCTTCGCGCTCGCCGGTGGAGCCTCTGGGTGCCGCTGGCCCCGTGAGGAGCTGCGCCCCTACACCCGTCGTCCCGAGGGCCTAATCCCCGGAGTGCCGAAGATGTTTGCTTCGGCGATGGAGCTCGGCGGCGTTGCTGGCGGCGTCCAGGTGAAGAGCTTCGACGGGCGTCCGATCAAAGTCGAAGGGAATCCGAAGCACCCGACGTCACGCGGCAAGTCAACGACGCTTCAGCAGGCTGCGGTCCTCGAACTCTACGATCCGGACCGCAACCACGACGCCATGAAGAAGGACGGCAGCGGCAGCATGGCCGAGTTCCGGACCTGGGCTGAGAAACACTTCGGTGGCCTGGGCAAGGGTCAGGGTCTTGCGTTCCTTGCTGAATCCTCGAGCTCGCCGACGCGCGCTCGTCTCGAAGCGATGATCCGGGAGAAGATGCCGGACGCGAGCTGGCACGTGTACGAGTCGGTGAACCGCGACAACGAACTGCGCGGTGCACAGATCGCCTTCGGCAAGGCGGTCCGCACGCACGCCGATCTGTCGAGCGCGAAGGTCGTGCTCGCCCTCGATGCGGACCTGCTCGACAGCCACCCGAATGCCCAGAAGATGGCTCGGGACTGGGCGGAAAACCGCAACCCAGAGGCTGGCGACATGAACCGCCTCTACGCGGTCGAAAGCCGCTACAGCAACACCGGCGCCGCCGCCGACAACCGACTTCCGCTGCGCGCGGAGCAGATCAAGCCTTTCGCGATGGCGCTCGAGGCGGCTGTTCGCGCACACCCGACGGTCCAGGCGTCCGTCAGCGAGATGCAGGCGCCTGCTGCTGCACCTTCGAGCGGCTTTCTCGCAGGTGACAAGGCGAAGACCTGGATCGCGGAGCTCGTGAAGGATCTCGTTGCGCACCGCGGACGCAGCGCGGTGGTCGCGGGGCCTCACGTAGACGCTGAGGTCCACGCGATCGTGCACCGCCTGAACCGGGCGCTCGGCAACGTCGGCAAGACCATCCTCTACACCGCGGAGCCGACTCCCGAGCTCGCGAGCGATTCTCTGACGGAGCTCGTGAAGAACATCAGTGGGGGCGCGGTGAAGACCCTGGTTGTCCTCGGGACGAACCCGGTCTACAGCGCTCCCGCCGCTGTCGCGGTCGCGGAGGCCTTCGGCAAGGTCGAAACGCTCGTGCACCTCGGCGAGCACGACGAGACCGGCAAGATGGCGACCTGGTGCGTGCCACGCTCCCACTGGCTCGAATCTTGGGGCGATGCGCGCGCCTTTGACGGCACCGTCAGCGTCGTACAACCGCTGATCGCGCCCCTGCACTTCTCGATGAGCGAGATCGAGCTCCTCGCGATGATTCTCGGTGAGAAGAAAGACGGCAAGGCGCTCGTCACCGAGACCTTCGCCGAGCTTCGGGGTCTGTCGCTCGCCGATTCGGCGGCCGAACAGAAGGCGATGGACGACAAGATGCAGCCGATCACCAGCGGTGGATATCGGCTGCCGCCCCTGCTCACCACCTTTGACCGCGCCTGGCGCAAGGCGCTCGAAGACGGCTTCGTGGATGGAACCGCCTTCCTGCCCGAAACCCCGGAGCTCGTGGAGTTCGAGATCACGGCGGCGGATGCGGCGGCCCTGAAGGCCTCCGACGAGCTGCAAAACGGCGAGCTGGAGCTGACCTTCTATGCGGACCCGGCGCTCTACGACGGCCGCTTCGCCAACAACGGCTGGCTCCAGGAACTGCCGGACTACATGACCAAGGTCGCCTGGGACAACGTGGCGATCTTCGGCCCCAACACGGCGAAGACGCTCGACGTGCACGACGAGGATCTCGTAACCCTCACCGTCGGCGGCGCATCGATTCAAGCCGCGGCGCTCGTCATGCCAGGGCAGGCCACAAACTCGGTGGCGATCTCTCTCGGTTACGGTCGAACGGTCACGGGCCGCATCGGCCGCGAGTATGACTCCGTTCCCTATCAGACCGGTTTTGATACCGCCGCGGTCCGCCCGGCGGATGGCGCAATGCGAGTCAGCGGTCTCAAGGTCGACAAGACCGGCAAGAAGTATCCCCTCGCCGCCACTCAGGACCACTGGGCCATCGACGACCTTGGCATGCAGGAGCGGGAGAACCGCTCGCGCAACCTGATCCGAAGCGCCGACCTGAAACACTTCAAGGAGAAACCGGATTTCGTCGAGGACTACGAGCACGGCCCGAAGGGCATCAAGCTCTACAGTCACCCGGAGCAGTTCGAGGGCTACAAGTGGGCGATGGCGATCGACCTGTCGAAGTGCACTGGATGCAACGCATGCAGCATCGCCTGCCAAGCGGAGAACAACATCCCGGTGGTCGGCAAGGACAGCGTGCGCAAGGGCCGAGAGATGCACTGGATCCGCATTGACCGCTACTTCCAGGGCGACCCGGAAGAAGCGCAGGTGGCCGCGCAACCTCTCACCTGCATGCAGTGTGAGAACGCCCCGTGTGAGCAGGTCTGTCCGGTCGCCGCGACGGTGCACGACGAAGAGGGTCTCAACGCGATGGTCTACAACCGTTGCATCGGCACCCGTTACTGCTCAAACAACTGCCCGTTCAAGGTTCGACGCTTCAACTGGTTCCAGTACCACGAGATGGACAAGAACCCGAGCGCGCTCACGCAGCACATGCTCTACAACCCGGAAGTCACCGTTCGCTTCCGCGGTGTGATGGAGAAATGCACGTACTGCTCACAACGCATTCAGGCCGCGAAGATCCAGGCCAAGGTAGAGAAGCGAACTCTGCAGGATGGCGACATCGTCACGGCGTGTCAGCAGGCCTGCCCGAGCGATGCGATCACCTTCGGCGACCTCAACGACAAGAAGGCGAAGGTCAGCCAACTGCAGGAGCGCGCGCGCACCTACGGCTTGCTCAATGAGCTGAATCTGAACGTCCGAACGAAGTACTTGGCGAAGATCACGAACCCGAACGAGACGCTGGCACCTAAGTCAGAGCACCACGGGGGAGGACACCACTGATGGCGAGCACGAGCATCGTAAACGGCCTCGACAACTCGGCGGACGATCCGAGACAGCGGGCTCCTCTGGTTTTGAACGATCGTGACTTTCACGACGTCACCGAAATCGTTCTGAAGCCGACCGAGGCGAAGACTCCGCTTCTCTGGTATCCGGCCTTCGGTTCCGCGGTGGTGTTGATGAGCACCCTCCTGGGTCTCATCGGCTACCTGTTCTGGGAAGGCACGGGCATCTGGGGCAACAACATTCCCGCAGGCTGGGGATGGCCCATCGTCAACTTCGTCTTCTGGGTCGGTATCGGTCACGCGGGTACGCTCATTTCCGCGATTCTGTTCCTGTTCCGACAGAAGTGGCGCATGTCGATCAACCGCTTCGCGGAAGCGATGACGATTTTCGCGGTCATCTGCGCGCTCGTCTGGCCTGGCATTCACGTCGGTCGCGTGTGGTTCGCGTATTGGCTCGCGCCCCTGCCGAACCAGATGCTGATGTGGCCGAACTTCCGCTCGCCGCTCCTCTGGGACGTCTTCGCGGTGTCGACCTACTTCACGGTTTCGCTCCTGTTTTGGTACCTCGGTTTGGTACCCGACCTCGCGAGCGTCCGCGACCGCGCCAAAGGCACAATCCGCAGGTTCGCTTACGGCTTGTTCTCACTCGGCTGGACCGGTTCGGCCCGCCAGTGGCACCGCTACGAGCGAGCGTACCTGCTCCTGGCGGCACTCGCGACGCCACTCGTTCTCTCGGTGCACTCGGTCGTTTCTTTTGACTTTGCCGTCTCACAGCTCCCGGGCTGGCACACGACGATCTTCCCACCCTACTTCGTTGCTGGCGCGATCTTCTCGGGCTTTGCGATGGTCATCACGCTGGCGGTTCCGGCGCGGACCATTTTCGGCCTCGAGGAGCTGATCACGATCCGGCACCTCGAAAACATGAACAAGGTGATCCTCGCGACGGGCATGATCGTGGGTTACGCCTACGCGATGGAGTTCTTCATGGCGTGGTACGGAGCGAACCCTTACGAGGAGTTCACGTTCATCAACCGCGCCATGGGGCCCTACTGGTGGGCTTACTGGATCATGGTGAGCTGCAACGTCATCACTCCGCAGTTCTTCTGGTTCAAGAAGCTGCGGACCAATCTGGTGGTGATGTGGATCCTCTCGATTTTCGTGAACATCGGCATGTGGTTCGAGCGTTTCGTAATCACGATCACCTCGCTGAGCCGTGACTTCCTTCCGTCGAGCTGGGGTTATTTCAGCCCGACCTGGGTGGACATCACGATGTTCATCGGCTCATTCGGTTTGTTCTTCACCTTCTTCCTCCTATTCCTGAAGTGGCTTCCAATGATCGCCATCGCTGAGGTGAAGGCGATCATGCCGCAGGCTCACGTGGGACATCACGACGGGGAGGGACACTAAAGATGTCTGACAAGAAACTTCCGAACTACGGCTACCTCGCCCACTACTCGAACACGACGGACCTCGTGGACGCGTGCGAAAAGGTGCGCGACGCGGGGTATAGCAAGTGGGACGCGTACTCGCCGTTCCCCGTGCACGGCATCGACCCGGCGATGGGCATCAAGCCGACGATTCTGCCGTGGCTCGTCCTCGGCGGTGGATTGACCGGCTGCAGCGGTGCAATCCTGATGCAGTGGTGGATGAACGCCATCGACTACCCGTACCTGATCTCGGGCAAGCCGCTCTGGTCGATCCCGGCGAACATTCCCGTCGCCTTCGAGCTCACGATCCTCTTGAGCGCGCTGACCGCGTTCTTCGGCGTGCTCGCGTTGAACAACCTGCCGGACTGGTTTCATCCGCTCTTCAGGAGCGACCGGTTTGCCCGGGTGACCGACGACGGCTTCTTCATCGCGATCGAGGCCAAGGACCCGCGCTTTGATGAGACGGAGACCCGCCTCCTCCTCGAGGGTACGAA
The DNA here is from genome assembly GCA_964468125.1 of uncultured Bdellovibrionales bacterium. Classification (GTDB taxonomy): domain Bacteria; phylum Myxococcota; class XYA12-FULL-58-9; order XYA12-FULL-58-9; family CAYXVF01; genus CAYXVF01. The sequence goes on from CAYXVF010000004.1 coordinate 53,139, forward strand.
GCCCGTCGGCCTGGAAATGGTGGAAGATGATTCGGAGGTCGGGGCCAAGTTCCCCGCGCCGGTGGTCTACGGGCTCACCATCGCGGCGGCGCTGCTCCTGGTCCCGCTGACCTTTGCGGCCAAGGCCTACACCATTCGTAGCCCTGAGCCCCGCATCCATCTGATCCAGAACATGGACAACCAGACCCGGTTCAAGGCGCAGCACTCGAACACCTACTTCGCCGACGGTCGGGCCATGCGTCCGCAGCTGGCGGGGACGGTCGCCGTGGGCGACTCCCGCCTCGACAACCACTTCTGGCGGGGCATGGACGAAAACGGCGATTGGGTCACGAGCTTCCCGGAGCAGATCGCGCTCACGCAGGAGACGGTCGAGCGTGGCCAGGAGCGGTTCAATATCTACTGCTCCACCTGCCACGGCTACACCGGAACCGGTCAGGGCATGGTGCACAAGCGCGCCAGCTCCCTCGACCCGGAGAAGACGGGCACGAATTGGGTTCAGCCCACGAACATTCACCTCGACTACGTGAAGGCGCAGCCCCACGGGCAGCTCTTCAACACGATCAGCAACGGTGCCCGCAACATGTACGGCTACGGTTCGCTCATCACGGTCGAAGACCGCTGGGCCATCGTCGCCTACATTCGCGCGCTCCAGCGCAGCCAGGAAACGGTTTTGGACGACGTACCCTCCGAGCAACGCTCGAACCTGAAGTGAGCGTGGAGAACAGCAATGGGTAGACGACAGATTCCAACCCTCGAAGGCGATAACCTCGAGTTCGACGCTCCCGCCAAAACCATGATGACGGTGGGGATCATCGCGGGCCTCGTAGGCCTCGGCGGCTCCTTCGCCCTCGGCGCGAGCCGTGGGGATCACATGGCGGCCTTCCTCTTCAGCTATCTCGTGGCCTTCGCGTTTTTCCTCGCGATCGCTTTGGGCGCGCTGTTCTTCGTGACCAGTCAGTTCCTGTTCCGCGCCGGCTGGTCCGTCCTGGTTCGTCGCGTCGCGGAGATCGTCGCCGGCACGCTTCCGATCTTCGCGCTCCTAGCGCTCGTGATCATTGTCCCGACGATGAGCGGTAACCACCATCTCTACGAGTGGGTGGACCACGAGCTGATGGCGAGCGACCCGATCCTCGCGCACAAAGAGCCCTACCTGAACACGACGTTCTTCCTGATCCGGATGGTCGTCTACTTCGTGTTCTGGAGCGCGATGGCCTGGTTCTTCCTGTCCAACTCGACAAAGCAGGACAGTGACGGCGACTGGAAGCGTACGCGCTGGATGGAGATTCTGGCCGCACCGGGCACGCTTCTCTTCGCGCTCACGATCACCTTCGCCGCCGTAGACTTCATCATGGCGCTGATGCCGCACTGGTTCTCGACCATCATCGGGGTCTATTACTTCGCCGGGGCCTTCGGCAGCGGCATGGCGTTTCTCATCCTGATGGTGCGCTATCTGCAGTCGACCGGCCGTCTGAAGACCGTCAACGCCGAGCACTTCCAGGACATGGGCAAGCTCATGTTCGCCTTCATCGTGTTCTGGGCGTACATCGCGTTCAGCCAGTTCATGCTGATCTGGTACGCGAACATGCCTGAGGGCACGCAGTTCTACGAGATCCGTCAAGAAGGCGCCTGGGTCGGCTGGAGCTGGGGACTGCTCCTCATTCACTTCGTGATCCCGTTCCTCGGCGTGATGTCCAGGCACGTGAAGCGCAACCGCTTTGGCCTGCTCTTCTGGGCCTCCTGGATGCTCGTCGCGCACTGGTGGGACATGTATTACATGGTGAAGCCGAGCTTCGCGCACCACCACCACCCCGGTTCGCTCTCCCTCGATATTCTGGACCTCACCTGCTTCATCGGGGTCGGTGGGTTCTTCATCTTCGCCATCGGCTTCATCGGTCGCGGGCGAAAGCTCGTTCCGATGAAGGATCCGCGGCTCGGCGAGTCGCTGGCCTTCGAGAACGTGTAATCGAGGTGATTTTCAATGGCTACAGAAGAGGACAAGGTCGACGTGGGTAAGATCTTCACTATCGGAGTCGTCGGCGCGATCATCACCTACTCGATGGTGGTCGCCGCCCAGTTTGTCCATTTCCAAATGGGCGAGGCGGAATTCGCACGTAAAAACGCGAATCCCCCGAAAGAGCTTCAGGAATACATGGACCAGCAGGAAGCGGAGCTCGCCGCTTACGGATACGTCGACAAGGACGCCGAGACGGTCAAGATCCCGATCGAGCGCGCCATTGCAATGACCGTGGAGAGCGGCGGCCAGCTTCCGGAGATTAAGAAGGACGAGATCCCGGAAGACGCGTCTCCCGCACAGCTCGGCCAGGGGCTTTATGTCTCCCTCGGCTGCAACGCGTGCCATTCCCTCGACGGAACCAAAATCGTCGGCCCCTCCTTCAAGGGGGTTTGGGGTGAGCAGCACAAATTCACCAACGGCGAACAGGCGATGGTAAATGCGGCCTACGTGAAGAACTCGGTGCTCTACCCGGCGAGCCAGATCGTCGAGGGCTACCCGGCGGTGATGCCGGCCTACGAAGGACGGGTCTCGGACGAGGACCTGGTGAACATCGCGGCGTTCATCGAGTCCCTCGGCGCCGACAGCTAAGGCAACGCGTACGACCATCCCGGATTCGACAGCGGGCGCGCCCCCCTACTAGGGAGCGCGCCCGTTTCTTTTTGAATATACCGAATGGAATGCTGCGACTCCGGCCAAACGTTCAAAACGTCCGCCTGCCAGTAGCGAATTACTAAGCGAAATCCCCGGAGTTTCGACGCAATTCGGCATTTTGAGTGTAGGAATTGGGATCTGTTTGGTGTAGTGGCAGGCGCGTGACGAGGATCAAGAACGCTGCTCGGCGCCCTAGGGCACCCCAGCGAACGACGGAACGAACCTGCTGCAGTTTTTGGGTGACGCTTCCAGCCCTCGCGTTCTCCCTGTGCGCCGCGGCCGCCACTGAGTCGCAGGCGAGCAAACCGCCGGCGGATGCTCCCGTCATCGAAGCGTCGCCCGAGCAGGGCGAGCTCAGCCAGAAGCAGATGTTCGGCGGCACCGCTGAGGAAAACGGTCGTACGTCACGGAAAGAACCGCTCCCGAAGCAACTGACCGGCGTCGGCGTCGAAGAAAAACTCGAAGCTCCCCTGCCTCTCAACTTGGAGTTCCAAAACAGTGCGGGGGAGTCGATCCGCCTTGGCGATCTGCTCGATGGCGACAAGCCAGTGCTGCTCACCATGAACTACTCCAACTGCCCCATGCTCTGCTCGCTGATGCTGAATGGCTTGGTCGACGGCCTCGAGCAGATGCAGTGGACCGTCGGCAAGCAGTTCGAGATCATCACCGTTTCTCTCGACCCAGAAGAAACCCCGGCGCGGGCGCTCTCGAGCAAAGAGCGCTACCTGAGCCAATATGGCCGCGACGACCCCGCGGTCGCAGCGGGGTGGCACTTCCTGGTAGGAGAAGAGAAGAATGTGCGCGCCCTCGCGGACGCCGTGGGATTTGGCTACCGCTACAGCGAAGAGCGCCAGGAATATCTGCACGCGGCTGCTCTGATGGTGATCACCCCGGACGCGAAAGTGTCACGCTATCTCTACGGCATCACTTACAGCCCGAAGACGGTGCGCCTGTCTCTCGCGGAGGCGAGCGACGGGAAATTCGCGAGCACGATCGATCAGCTGATCCTGTTCTGTTTCCACTACGACGAGACCGTAGGCCGCTATGCGCCGGTCGCGCGCAACATCATGACGCTCGGTGGAGCGCTCACGGTGCTGTTGTTGGGTTTGTTTCTGGGAGGTTTCTGGATAAAGGAGGCCCAGAGATCGGAAATCTAAAAGGTGAGAAGGGCACCTAAAGGCGAAAGGGTGACCGAGGGAAATCAATGACTGTCGTAAATGCTTTGTTGAATTCGGCACTTAGCGCGACCGACGGGAGCTCGTTCTGGTTCCCGGCGCAGGCTTCAACCTCCGCTGAGACGATCGATTTCGTCTACTACTTCATCTACTACATCTGCATCTTCTTCTTCGTCGTCATCGGCGCGGCGGTCATCTTCCTCACCCTGCGCTACCGCCGAAAGACCCGCGACGAGCTCGCCGGTCGCGCCCCGAGCCACTCCAACACGCTCGAGATCACATGGTCGGTGATTCCCGCGATCCTCTGTGTCTTCATCTTCTACTTCGGCACCGTCGGCTTCATGGACCTGCGCACCTCGCCGGACGACGCGACAGAAGTGACCGTGCGCGGTTGGAAGTGGGCCTGGGAATTTGAATACGCGAGCGGCGCCACCTCGGACGTGCTGCACGCGGTCAAAGGCCAGCCGACGAAGCTCATCATGTACTCGGATGACGTGATCCATTCCTTCTTTGTCCCTTCGTTCCGGGTGAAGCAGGACGTGGTTCCCGGACGCTACACCACGCTCTGGTTCGAGCCGACGCTCGCCGGTGAGCATCAGGTCTACTGCACCGAATACTGCGGCACGAAGCACTCGGACATGCTCGCAACGGTCATGGTCCACGAGACTCAGGAAGAATACGACGCGGTGATGAAGGGTCTCGCGAACAAGTACGAGGGTCTCACCGCAGCGCAGTCCGGCGAGCTGCTCTACAAGGCAAAGGGCTGCAATGCGTGCCACTCGGTCGACGGCAGCAAAGTCGTCGGCCCGACCTTCAAGGGGCTCTACGGCAAGGAGCGCAAGTTCGTCGACGCGACCAGCGAGAACGCGGACGAAAACTACATTCGCAACTCTCTGCTCTACCCTCAGAAACAGGTCGTCGCGAACTATCCTCCGGTCATGCCCGCCTACCAAGGCCAGCTCACCGACGACGAAGTCGGCTACATCATCGAATACATCAAATCGTTGAACGAGTGAGGGAGCTCTAGCGATGACGACTCTTGACGCCACGCTCGACCACACACCGGTCGAGCCCATTGATGAAAACTATCTGACGCACAGTCGAGGGCTGCTCTCCTGGCTCGTGACCCTCGACCACAAGCGCATCGGGGTCATGTACCTGATGGGGACGACCGCCGCTCTGATGCTCGGCGGTGTGTTCGCGCTGCTGCTGCGCACGGAGCTCCTGACGCCCGGACCGACGGTGATGGCCCACGACGCCTACAACCGGATGTTCACGCTCCACGGCGCGATCATGGTCTTCCTCTTCATCATTCCGTCGATCCCCGCCGCCATCGGTAACTTCGTTTTGCCGGTGATGCTGGGCGCGAAGGATGTCGCGTTTCCGCGGATGAACCTCGCCAGCTTCTACCTCTGGATCGGCGGCGCGATTTTCTTCCTCTGGACGATGTACGCGAGCTCGATCGACACCGGATGGACGTTCTACACGCCCTACTCCTCGAGCACGGACACGGGCTCGCAAGGCAGCGTGATCAGCGCCACCACCGGCGTGTTCGTCCTAGGCTTCAGCTCGATTTTCACGGGACTGAACTTCATCGTCACCGTTCACAAGCTGCGACCGCCGGGCATGAGCTGGTTCAAGATGCCCCTGTTCATCTGGGCGATCTACGCGACCTCCGTGATCCAGGTCCTCGCAACCCCGGTGCTCGGAATCACGATGCTGCTCCTGATCGTGGAGCGCACCCTCGGAGTGGGTATCTTCGATCCCACCCTCGGCGGTGACCCAGTGCTGTTCCAGCACTTCTTCTGGTTCTACAGCCACCCGGCGGTTTACATCATGATCTTGCCCGGAATGGGCGTAATCTCTGAGCTGATCTCGGTGCACAGCCGCCGCTCGGTCTTCGGCTATCGCTTCATCGCTTTTTCGTCGCTCGCAATCGCGCTCATCGGATTCTTGGTCTGGGGTCACCACATGTTCACGAGCGGTCAGTCCGCACTCGCGAGCGTGGTGTTCTCGGCGCTGACCTTCGCCGTCGCGATCCCGTCGGCGATCAAGATCTTCAACTGGACCGCGACGCTCTATCGCGGCTCGATCGCACTCAACAGTCCGATGCTCTACGCCCTTGGCTTCTTGTTCCTCTTCTTGATCGGCGGGCTCACCGGTCTGTTCCTCGCGACCCTCGCAACCGACATTCACCTGCACGACACCTACTTCGTGGTCGCACACTTTCACTACGTGATGGTGGGTGGAACGCTGATGGCGCTTCTCGGCGGCCTGTACCACTGGTGGCCGAAGATGTTTGGCCGGATGTACAACGAAACCTGGGGCAAGATCGGCGCGGTCCTGGTGTTCTTGGGCTTCAACTTCACCTTCTTCCCGCAGTTCGTGCTCGGTGCGCGGGGAATGCCGCGGCGCTACTTCAACTATCTGCCGGAGTTCCAAACGGGCCACATCGCCTCCACCGCCGGCGCCTATCTGCTCGGCTTTGGCATTCTCTTCGCGTTCGCGGGCCTCGCCTGGTCTGCCTTCAAGGGCCCCAAGGCGCCTGCCAATCCCTGGGGCGCGAACACGCTCGAGTGGAAGTGCAGCTCGCCGCCGCCCTACTACAACTTCCACCACGCGCCCGAGGTCGACAACCCGTACGACTACTCGGGCAAGGTTTACGACGAGAAGACCGGCGGATACGTCGACGCATCGGCCTGAAAGGCCACTCTGGGGGAGAGAAGTAAATGACGGCACTCGCTCACGGCGACGAGGGTCACGGCGAACACGGTCGCGACCACCACAGTCCTGACCTCGCCCACCACTTTGACTCGTACAAGCAGCAGTTTGACTCGGGCAAGCTCGGGATCTGGCTGTTTCTGGCGCAGGAGGTGCTGTTCTTCAGCGCTCTCTTCGTCGCCTACACCCTCTACCGGGCGAACCACCCGGAGATCTTCGTCGAAGGCCACAAGTTCCTCGACGTGAAATGGGGCGCGATCAACACGGTAGTGCTTCTGACCTCATCGCTCACCGCGGCGTGGTCGGTGCGAGCCGCCCAGCTCAATCAGCGCGGCGTGCTGATCGCGACGCTCGCGATCACCATCATGTGTGCCTTCGGCTTCTTGGGCATCAAGTACATCGAGTACAGCCACAAGATTCACGAAGGCATTCTCTGGGGACAGTACTTCGATCCCCAGCACGGCCCGGCCCACGGGGCGGATGCAGGACATGGTGCGGAGGCCGGCGCCGCTGCAGGGCACTCGGCCGGCGCGGAAGCGGGACACGGTGCGAGCGCGGAGCCCGGAGCGGAAACCGCGAAGTACACCGGCCCGCGCTATCTCCCGAACTTCTTCAGCGTCTACTTCATGATGACCGGCCTGCACGGCATTCACGTGATCGCCGGCATCATCGTGTACGTGTGGCTGTTGAGTCGCGCTTTGCGCGGGCACTTCAACGAGAACTACTTCGGTCCCGTCGACTACGCCGCGCTCTACTGGCACTTGGTCGACCTGGTGTGGATCTACCTCTTCCCCCTCCTCTACCTCATTCACTGATCGGAGCACGCCATGGGACACGGTAAAGACGAAATCGCACACGTCATGTCGCCCGCGATGCTGATCGGGGTGTTCGTCGCGTTGATCGCGCTGACGGCCCTGACCGTCGGAGTCACTGCGGTCGACTTTGGAGCGAGCATGAACCTTGTGATCGCGATGGCGATCGCCACGGTCAAAGCGGCTCTGGTCGCCGCCTTCTTCATGCACCTGCTCTACGACAACAAACTCAACCTGCTCATTTTCTTGGGCAGCTTCGCGTTCCTGTTCCTGTTCGTCACCTTCACCCTGATGGACAGCACGCAGACCCAACGGGACATCGAAGCCCGCATCGCCGCGGAAGAGGCCGCAGCGGCGGAGCAAGGCTAGAGTCGCTTTCGCGATGTCGGCCGAGCCCGAACGCCCACGCCTCGAGGTCGTCGATGGCGGTGCACACGAGAGCGCCTTCGAGCGGGAGGTGAGCGCAGGCCAGCTCGGTCTTTGGATCCTCCTCGCCTCGCTCGCCGTCCTCTTCGCCTCGACGGTCATCGGCTATCTCGTCGTTCGCTACCGAACCGAGGGCTGGGCGCAGGGTTTACCCGCCCTTCCCACCGGACTCTTGGTCAGCACGGGGATTATCGTCGCCACCAGCGCCACGCTCTGGCTCGCGGTCCGCGCGGCGCGCGCGGGTGACCGACCGCGCCTCGTGCAGATGCTGTGGGCGTCCATGGGACTCGCCCTCACCTTCTTGGTCGCGCAGGCGATCAACTGGCTCGAAATGGTGGGGGCGGACATGCCGCCGGACGTCGCGAACCTCTACGCCTTCACCTTCTATCTTCTCACCGGAACCCACGCGGCCCACGTCTTAGGCGGGCTCGTGCCGCTCGCCATTACCCTGCGCAACGCAACGCGCGGCCGCTACGATGAAAAACACCACGAGGGTGTGAGTCTCACGGCGCAATACTGGCACTTCCTGGACGTCGTGTGGCTCGTCCTCTTGGGCGTGATGTACGGCACGACCTGAGTTCTTGCCTGTCATGGGAAAGACCTAGCCCGGGCCTTAGACCTGGTGCTAGCCCGTGCTTTGGTGCTAGCCCCGACAACCGCCATGCTGAACACGTCTTCCCAGAAGAAGGGCTTACCGAACAGATAAACGCCGAAAACGACCTTCTCCCAGATCGTGTTCAAGCCGCTCATCGTTTATTTGATCATGATCACGGGATCGATCGAGGCGGTCGCGGCAGTGTACAGCTCGCCTGTCACCAGGTAGGCCAACACCAGACCTAGACTCACCAAGAAGACGAGAAACTGTACCGGCGCGAGAATGCCTTGAACGAGGGTCCAGCGGGTTTCATCGCGCTTTCGCCGTTGCTCGGCGGTGTGTAGAAGAGCACCTATCTGTACTTAGAAAAGGCTCCAGGGGAGAAAGTGTCAAGTACAATTGACGTCTGGACTTCTTTACACTAGGGAGTGTAGGTGTAGAAAGGGAGAGGAAAGGCGCTTAGGAATCAACTTGAGGCTCTCGACGACACGTGATTGGGTTGACCCGCTTTCAACTGCGCGCAGCGGACGCAGTAGGGGCCGAAGCGCACGCAATACGGGGGACAATATGTCGTCGAGCAGCACGGGCTCGGAGGAGCGCGAACGCCAACGTCAGGAGCTCACGCGCACGATCCAGGCGGAAATCATTCCGAGACTCATGCTCGCCCACCGGGTCGAGCCACCGCCGCGAGTCGTTCCCCGCAATGAAGTCGCCCCGAGCGACCACTTGGACGTAGATGCGTTTGCAAAGCGCCTACGTGAGCCATCCCTCGCCGGGGCGCTCGCGCAGGTCGCCGAGCTGCGAGCAAATGGACTGGACTTGGAGTCCCTCTTTCTCGACCTCCTGGCTCCCGCCGCCCACCTCTTGGGTGCGCAGTGGGAGCTCGACGAGGCCAGCTTCACCGACGTGACGGTGGGGCTCACGCACCTGCAGCACGTGGTGCGCGAGCTGGCCCCCGCATTCGAGCTCGAAGGTCATTTCCCCGGCATCGGCCACCGCGCGGTCTTAGCCCCCGCGCCGGGCGATCAGCACGTATTTGGACTCATCCTCCTCGAGGAATTCTTCCGTCGAGCGGGTTGGGACGTGCTGGGCGCCGCGGCCTCCGAGGAAGTCGATCTCGTCGAGCTCGTCCGCGAGGACTACGTCGCATTGGTAGGTTTCAGTGTCGCCGATCCACGATCGATTCCCGCCCTCGGAACCCTCATCGGGGAGCTGCGGGCAAAATCGGTCAACCGAGATCTGCTCGTAATGGTCGGCGGACACTGTGTGTTGGAGGACCCTACTCTCGTCGAAACTCTGGGTGCGGACGAAACCGGACGCACCGCTTTGGACGCAGTGAACAATGCGAACCGGCGCCTCGCCGAAATCGCATTGATGGCCACTGCGTCGAGTGAGGTCTGACGCCGTGCACGGAATGCTCTCCGAAGAGTCCTTGGGAGCCCTCGACCTCAAGGTCGTCGCGGAGGTCATTTCTGCGTCCACCGACATCGCTTTGATCCTAGAGCCGGACGGCGTCATTCACGACGTCTCGATCCATCCGTCACACCGGAACGATCCCCGCTTTCGAGGGTGGGTGGGGCAGCCGTGGATCGAAACCGTCGCGAACGACAGTCGCCCGAAGGTGGAAGCGCTTCTCAGGGAGGTAAAAGACGACGAGCACGTCCGCTCCCGGGAGATCAATCACCGCTACGAGGGGCTGGATGATTTCCCTGTCCGCTATTCAGCGATGGCCCTCGGCAAGGATGGGCAAATCCTAGCGATCGGCCGCGAGCTCGGCACCGTTGCGAACCTTCAGCAGCAGCTCCTGAACGCCCAGCAAGCGATGGAGCGCGAGTATGCGCGCCTTCGCAGCGCCGAGACGCGCTACCGTTTGCTCTTCCAGATCTCTTCGGAGGCGGTGCTGATCGTCGATGCCTCCAACCTCCGGATCGCCGAGGCGAATCCCGCCGCGCTCGAGCTCGCTACACGAGGCCGGGAGCGCGTCGACGGCCGCGCCCTTTCCCAGGTGTTCGACGCGAGCAGTGTGGAGCTCGTCACCGAGCTCTTGAAGAGCACGCGGACGAGCCGCACCGGGAGCGCGCCGGAGCTCACCGCGCGCCTCGCCCGCGACCTGGAAGAGGTCTCGGTTTCAGCGACCGTCTTTCGACAGGGCGCGAGCGCCTATTACCTGCTGCGGCTCGCGCCGCTGAAGGTCGGAATCGAGCCCTCGGCGACGGAAGAAGAATCGCGCCTCTTGGAGGTCCTCGAGAGCCTTCCGGACTCCTTCGTCGTGATCAACGACGAGCGTCGCATCATGAGTGCCAATGCGGCCTTCTTCAATCTCGTTCAGGTCGCCACCGAATCGCAGGTGCTCGACCAGCCGCTCGACCGCTGGGTGGGAAGGCCTGGCGTGGACCTGAACATCATGCTCGCCAACCTGCGCGATCACGGATCGATCCGAAACTTCGCTACGGTGGTTCAGGGTGAGCTCGGGGTGACGGAGCAAGTCGAGATTTCCGCTGTCGCGGCCAAGAACGGCGAGGAGCCCTGCTACGGCTTCATCGTCCGCACGGTGCAGGGGACCGCCGCTCTCGATCCCGCGACGAGCGACTTGCCGCAATCGGTGCAGCAGCTCACCGGGTTGGTCGGCCGCGTGTCGCTCAAGGAAATCGTTCGTGAGACGACGGACGTGATCGAACGGCTCTGCATTGAAGCCGCCCTGGAGGTCAGCGGCGGCAACCGTGCCTCCGCGGCGCAAATTCTGGGCTTGAGCCGCCAGAGCCTCTACTCGAAGCTGCACCGCCATTCATTGTCGGGCCCAACCGAGGAAGACGCGTGATGGTCGCAGTCGAAGCCCATGCGCGGCCGCAGCGCTCGCTCCCCGAGCCCACAGCACTGCTCCAGCTCCTCAAGCCAGTCACCTGGTTCCCGCCGATGTGGGCCCTTGCCTGCGGGTTCGTTTCCGCCGGCGGGCCTCTCCTGTCACGCTGGCCCTTCGTGGTCGGCGCCGTGCTCCTCGCCGGTCCGTTCATGTGCGGCACGAGTCAGGTGGTCAATGACTGGTTTGACCGACACGTCGACGCCATCAACGAGCCGCACCGCCCGATTCCCTCGGGTCGCGTCCCGGGTCGCTGGGGCCTCTACTTCGCGATCGTCTGGTCCGCGGTATCGCTCGTCGTGGCGTTCCTTCTCGGGACTTGGATCTTCATCGCGTCGAGCGTGGGAATGGTGCTCGCCTGGATGTACAGCGCCCCCCCCTTCCGCCTGAAGCAAAACGGCTGGCTCGGCGCGACCGCCGTCGGCTTTTCCTACGAGAGCCTGCCCTGGTTCACCGGCGCGGCGGCCCTGACCGTGAGCTTCCCGGACTGGAAGATCCTGCTGCTCGCCCTCGCCTACGGCGTCGGCGCCTTCGGCATTCTGGTGACGAATGACTTCAAGGCCCTCGAGGGAGACCGAAAGCTCGGTGTGAGTTCCGTACCGGTGCTTCTCGGGGTCAAACCCGCTGCGTGGCTCGCGGTGCTGGTGATGATCCTGCCGCAATTCGTGGTCGTAGGGTCGCTCCTCGCCTGGGGCCGGCCGATCCACGCGGCGATCATCGGTGTCTTCATCGCCATTCAGATCGGACTGGCGTCTGCTTTCGTCAAAGATCCTAGAGGAAAGGACGTGTGGTTCAACGCGACCGGCATTCCGCTCTCCGTGCTCGGAATGATGGTCGCGGCTCTCGCTGTGCGAACCCTGGGGGGGGTTTGAGATGAGTGGGTTACGTGAGTGGATTTTGATCCTGAGGCTGGGGCTCGTTCAGACCGCCCTCGGCGGCATCGTCGTCCTCTGCCTCTCCGTTTTTAATCGAGTGATGACCGTCGAGCTCGCGCTCGCAGCGACGATTCCGGGCGCCCTGGTGACGATTCACCACGTGGTGCAGCTCAGTCGACCGCGCTGGGGCTACGGCGCAGACGTCGGTGGGCGGCGGACGCCGTGGATCATCGGCGGCATGGCGGTGCTGGCGTTAGGGAGTGTGGTGGCCGCGGCTGCGACCGCGCTCTCGGCGGGAAATCTCACCTTGGGCCTGGTGATCGGAGTCGTCGGCTACCTGTTGATCGGGGTCGGGGTAGGCGCCGCGGGGACAAACCTCCTCGCGCTCCTCGCCTGGGGCGTGAGCCCAAACCGTCGGGCGGCGGCCGCCGCCACTGTCTGGCTGATGATGATCGTCGGGTTCATCCTAACGACAGCGATTACCGGTGCACTCCTCGATCCCTTCTCGCTCGGTCGCTTGATCAGCATTACGAGCGGTGTCGCGGGACTGAGCTTCGTGCTCTCGCTCGTCGCCATTCTCGGGGTCGAACGCGCCTTCTCACGGGCTCGCGGCGCCGAGAAGACGGCCGAGGAGAACAAGCCCGCCTTCAAAGAGGTCTTCGTGGAGATCTGGGCCGACCCGAAGGCGCGCGCATTCACGATCTTCGTCGCCGTCGCGATGCTCGCCTACGGCATGCAGGACCTCATTCTCGAGCCCTTCGCGGGTAAAATCTTTGGCCTCAGCCCCGGTGAGTCGACCCAGCTTTCGAGCAGCCAGTACCAAGGAGCCTTCTTCGGGATGATCCTCGCCGGCGCCCTCGCCGGCCGACGCGGCGACCGATTTGGCTCGATCCGCGCCTGGACGTTCGGCGGTTGCGCATTCTCCGGCATCGCACTGATCGGACTCGCGATGGCGAGCTTCTTTCCGCAGTGGCCACTGCGCGAGAACGTTCTCGCCCTCGGGTTCTTCAACGGCATCTTCGCGATCGCCGCGATCAGCTGGATGATGACCCTCGCAGGCGGTGGCAAGACCCCGCGCGAGGGCAGTCGCATGGGCCTTTGGGGCGCGGCGCAGGCCGTGGGGACCTCCCTCGGAGCGTTCCTCGGGGCATCGAGCGTCGACGTCGTGGGACTCGCGACGAGCGCGGATCCAGCGACACCCTTCGTAACGGTCTTTGGTCTAGAAGGCGTCATCTTCATTGCGGCGGGTTTCTATGCCCTCCGCATGGAGCGCACGTCACACATTCAAAACAACGAGCTGGGGGCGACGAACGCATTGACGCTCGCCGCAGCGGGAGGGGGTGAACCATGAGTCGCGAACAATTCGACGTCGTCGTCGTAGGGGGAGGACCGGCGGGCGCCACCGCCGCTCACGAGCTGGCCGAAAAGGGCCGGAGTGTGCTGCTGCTCGATAAACCGGGCCGCATCAAGCCCTGCGGAGGGGCGATTCCCCCACGGCTGATCCGCGACTACGAGATCCCTCAGAAGCTTCTGTGCGCGCGCATCAGCTCCGCACGGATGGTCTCGCCCACAGACCGCACGGTCGACATGCCGATCAATGGCGGCTACGTCGGCATGGTGAACCGCGAGGTCTTCGACGAGTTTCTGCGGGTCCGCGCCGCGGAAGTCGGCGCCGATCGACGGGACGGCAAATACCTGCACACCGAGCGAGATGCGGATGGGACCGCGGTCGTCGTGTACCGGCCAGAGGGAGCGAGCAGCGAGGTCAAGATTCGCACGCGTCTCATCATCGGTGCAGACGGCGCAAAATCGCAGGTCGCCAAACAACTCGTTGGCGGACCACCGGTGCCCTGCGTCTCCGCCTATCACGAGATCGTCGAGGCGCCGGAAAACCTCTCGGACCTCTACGATCCGAGCCGCTGCGACGTGATCTACAAGGGCGCGATCAGCCCGGACTTCTACGGTTGGGTCTTCCCGCATGGAGGGACCGCGAGCATCGGGACCGGAACGGCGGTGAAGGGCTGGTCGATCAAGGGAGCCACGCGCGATCTTCGCGCCGCGGCCGGACTGAGCGACGCCAAGACGATTCGAGTGGAAGGCGCGCCGATCCCGATGAAGCCGCGCAAGCGCTGGGACAATGGGCGTGACGTGATCCTGTGCGGAGACGCGGCCGGCACGGTTGCACCGGCTTCAGGCGAAGGCATCTACTATGCGATGTACGGCGGCAGCTGTGCCGCGGAAGCGGGACACGCCTTTCTCAACTGTGACAACCCAGTGGCACTTAAACATGCCCGTAAGAAGTTCATGAAGCACCACGGGCGCGTGTTTTGGGTCCTTGGGATCCTTCAGCGCTTCTGGTACAGCTCGGACAAGCGGCGCGAACGCTTCGTGAGCATCTGCCGCGATGAGGACGTACAGGACCTCACTTGGCAGGCATACATGAACAAGGAGCTCGTCCGCGCCAAGCCGGCGGCGCACATGCGGATCTTCTTCAAGGACATTGCGCACCTCATGGGGCTCGTTTCGCCCTAGGCTGCGGTGACCGAGTGGATCGAGAGCGGTGACTACCTCTGGTTTATTCTCGGGGTCGTCGTGGTCGAGGCGCTCGCGCTCAGCGTGGCGTCACGCCGAGTCTCGGGCTCCCTGACTGTCGTCGACGTCATCTTCCAACTCGCGGCGGGTGCGTTGCTGCTTCTCGCGGTTCGTAGCGCACTCATCGATGAGCCCTGGGCGGCCCTCGCCTTCGTCACCGCGTCGCTGCCCGCACACCTGGCGGATCTCTACCGCAGGTGGTCACAGGCGTAGCGGCTCAGGGTTTCGCGAACAGCTCCGGGTCGAAGCCGTTGTTGAACTTCAGGTCCTTCATGGTCTCGAGCGTCCATTTGGCTTCGCTCGCGACGTTTCCCTCCCAATCGGAGGCGGTGTACTTGCGCTGAGTGGGGAGCTTTACGCCGTCTAAGTCTTCGTACTCGACGGTCATGAGCAGCGGCTCGCTGCGACCGAAGGCCATGACCGTGAACAAGAACCGATCAACGAGCTTGGTTTCGGGGTGAATGTAGAGGACATAGGCGTCCTTCGCGTCCCCGACTCCGTCTTTGAAGCCGATCGTCACGACCTCGTAGTCGACTCCATCGACTGAGCGCGTTCCTTCGTATCGGTAGGTGACCCCGGGATCCGCGAGCTTTTGCATCATCGCGAACCAGTAGAAGTTCGTCTTGCGGCTGAATCGTGCCCGGCTCAGCAGCGCCTCATCGTCACGAGGGCTGCCGTCGACGGTGACCCAAGCGGAGCGTCCGTCGAAGCCCTGGATCAAAACGCCTTCGAGGTCCGGCGAGGTCACGCCTCGCTCGAGAAACTTCGCCCAGGACAGCTCGCCCGCGAAGCGATAGCGTTCGAGAGACACATCACGATCGCCACTCGCTCGCTCGTAGACATAGGTGTACTCGACATCTCGTTTCTCTCGCAGCTGCTCCATCGGTCCTACAGTCTCGATCATCTCCATGACGAGCGCCTTGCCTCGCACGCTCGTTGGCTCTGCGGCGACGAGCGTAGAAAGAGCGAGTCCACACGCGGAAATTGTGTTCATCATCGAATCTCTCCTGTTGGGGAGCGAGGTACGCTCGCCGGTCGCGCCGTTACGCCTTTTTTGGGAACCGATGGGGAGACTGGGACGTGTAGCGTGTCGTTGTGGCTAGGAGACCGTCTCGAGAGCGCGCTCGCGGCGGAGCTCGGCGAGGAAACCGCCGTGCTAGTCCGCCGGCACGACGACGGGTTCGGAGGGCGCGTGCGAAGCTCACACGGGTGCCCTGAGTAACACTCAGTCCTACATCCGTCGTAGGGATTAACATTCGTAAAAGATGACGCGGTGTGCGTGATCTCACTTCGCGAAGCCGTGGCCTTGCGTTCATATAGACTTTGATGCCGGTCTCAACCGCCCAGCCGCGATGGTCGATCTACGCGCACGTCGAGCCGCGCCGTTCCCGGATCGATTGCGCCTGGAACGCCGTCAACATCAGCCGCAGCGGGGTCTTTGTGGCGGGCCAGCCACTGCTGAAGGCGGGCTCGAAGCTGGATGTGGTGCTCCATCTCCCTGGCGTCTACGGGCCGAGCATCGAGGTCAACGGTAGGGTCGAGGTGATATGGAACCGGCCTCCCAAAGAAGCGACGCGCGATCGACCGGCTGGTATGGGCTGTCGTTTTCTTCAGCTCGAGCCGCGTAGTCGCCACGAGCTCGACTCGTTCATCGACGAGCTTCAGGACCATCGCCCTGCGGACTCCGGCGGATTTCGATCCGTTGCACCTGCAGTACCGCCACCGCCGGAAGCCGAGGATGACGTGATCTCCCTCGAGGACATCGTCGATCGCCCCAAGACGCCGAGCATCATCGAGCCCTTCAGTGGCGAGCCCATGCCGCGTGCGGTAGTCCCGAAGACCTACGACACGCAGGAAAAGCTCGGTCACTATCGACTGTTGCGCACACTGGGAACGGGCGGCATGGGAGAGGTCTTCTTGGCCGAACACGAGCTCATCGGCCGCCGCGTGGCGATCAAGCGCCTGCACGACCAGTTCTCGCGCGATCCGCAAGCGGTTCGTCGGTTTTTCGATGAAGCGAAGCTGATCAATCAGATTTCGCACCCGAACATCGTCGAGGTCACAGACCTCGTCTGCGACCAGCAAAACCTCTACTACGTGATGGAGCTCGTCGAAGGCACGACTCTCCTCGACGTGATCAAGCGCGAGAAGGGCCTGCCCCTCGAACGCGTTCTCAGAGTCGGCCTCCAGCTCGCCGACGCGCTCGACGCCGTGCACAACGCCGGGATCATTCATCGGGACCTAAAACCTGACAACGTGCTCCTGACGCACCGGGCGGGTCGCAGTGACGTGGTCAAATTGTTGGACTTCGGGATTGCGAAGCTCCGCGTCGCTCACGAGCACGGCAGCCGCCACACGATGGTCGGGTTCGTCGTGGGCACGCCCGGCTACATGGCCCCGGAGCAGATCATGGGTGAGGCACTCGACCATCGAACGGACCTCTACGGGCTCGGGGTCCTGCTGCACGAAATGGTGGGCGGCAAGAGAGCGTTTTCGGGGAAGAGCTTCGGTGAGCTGATGCTGAAACAGTCCACGCAGGTCCCCGCACCACCGAAACCACCTCGGGGCGCGGACATTCCGCTTGAGCTGAAGACGCTGATCGTGCAATGCCTCGAGCTCGCGCCCGCGGATCGTCCGCAGAGCGCCGCGGAAGTGCGCGATCGTTTGCGAACCGCCCTCGCCAACGCTGCCTGAGCCATCGCGCCCCAGGTTTTCCCGCGATTCTGGGCCAAAAAACTGGTGTTTGGGCGCGAAAATCGATGACAGTTCGAATCTGCGCGCCTCGATTAAACATCAAAGGGTTGCGTGTGTCTCGACGACTTTACTGGTATGTCGCTCGGGACGTTTTAGGCGCTTTGCCGGACTCATTCTGGCTAGGCGCATCATAGACAAGGGAGAAACATCGTGGACATCACGCGAGACATTGAACAGATCAGCCGTCGCGACGCCCTGAAGATTGTCGGTGGTGTGGCCGTAACCGGCGCGCTGGCGCTTGCCGGTTGCCAACAGGAAGCGGCCAAGGCCCCGGAAGTGAGGGCCCCGAGCGCGCCTACCGCTCCGGCACCGGAGCCAAAGCCCGAAGAGCCCGCGGCTGCGGACGCCGGCGGGGGGTGCAACGAGGGTATCGACGATGCGTCGAAGACCATGCGCACGACCCTCAAGTACGTCGAGAAGTCGCCGGAAGAGGGTAAAGTGTGCTCGAACTGCGCGCAGTACAAGGAACCGGAAGGCGACTCCGAGTGCGGTGGCTGCAACCTGTTCGCCGGTCAGGTGAACCCGAACGGCTACTGCATCAGCTACGCCCCCAAGGCGACCTGAGCAGTCCGTAAATGACGGAAACAAAGAGCGCGCTCCCCTTTCTGGCTTGGGGAGCGCGCTTTTTTTTCCCAGCGTCGCCTTTTCATTTCGAACCGATGCCGCTTCACCGACGGCGTGAAAGAGGCTGGTTGGTGCGTGGTTCCGGAGCACTTTGGCAAGGGCTACGCCACCGAAGCAATGACGCGCGCCCATCAGTGGCTCGAAGACGAAATCGGCGCCGAGCGCACCGTGTGTATCATCGAGCCTGACAACACGCCGTCCATGGCCCTGGCGAATCGGTTGGGCTATCGGCGCTTTGGTGGGTTCGAGATCAAAGGGACCGCAGTCGGCCTTTTCGACCGTCATATCCCCAGCAACTGAATTCCGAGGCCACTCAGGGCGATCGCAAGTCCCGCCGCGGTGTGCACGTGACGCTCGAGGACGTCGAAGATCTTTGCGCGCAGCCCGTAGAAGCCGAAGGTCACGACCGTCAGCATGGTCGCCACCGTAGCGATACCGAACACCGCCACCACCGCGAGCACGAGCCAGGGGTCGCTCTGCGATGCGGGAACCATCAGGAGCGGGATCAACGCTTCGCACGGGCCCAGCACAAAAATGACAAAGAGGGCGCCGACCGTTGGTGCCGCCTTCACGAACCCACCGGTGACATAGTCCCCGTGGTGGTGGTGGCGATGGCCGGACTCGGTGGGCTCGGCGTGATCGTGCGCATGACTGTGGACCGTGCCGTCTTCGTGCAGGTGCGCCGGAGAGCGTTTGCGCCACCCGCGATAGAATCCCCAGACGGTGTAGGCGAGACCAAAACCAATGAGCGTCCAGGCCGCGAGCGAGCCTCGTTGACTCTCGATCCACTCGAGCTGGCTCACGGCCACGCCCAAACCGATGCCGAACGCGCCGATCAACACGGACGAGAGCACGTGCCCCACGCCGCAGAGAGAGGTGATGAGCCAGGTCTTGCGTAGGGACCAGCCTTGGGCGCGACTGAGGACGATGAAAGGAATGGCGTGGTCCACGCCGATCAGCGTGTGGAGCACCCCGACGGTCGCCGCGGTGGCGAGCAGGGTTTGTTCGATGCCGTCATCCATGGGCTTCACCGGAAACGCGGCGAACGGGATGCCGTGATTCGAGCCAATCGTACCACGCGCTCAAGCCTTCGCCGGAGGTAGAGGAGACTTCCAGCAGACCCGCGTTGGGCGCGACCTTGCGAACGTTTTCGCGACAGAGCGCGAGGTCAAAGCTCAGGTGAGGAAGCAGGTCGATCTTCGTGATCAACACGAGGTCCGCGGTGCGGAACATGTGCGGATACTTGAGCGGTTTGTCTTCTCCTTCGGTGATCGAGAAGAGCACAACCCGCGCGTGCTCGCCGAGATCGAAGAGCGCCGGGCACACCAGATTGCCGACGTTCTCGATGAACAAGATGGAACCGGCGCTCGGCTTCACATGCTCGATCCCCCGAGCCACCATGTCCGCCTCCAAGTGGCAGCCGGTTCCGGTGTTGATCTGAATGACCTTGGCGCCGGTCGCTTTGATGCGCTCCGCGTCGGCGGCAGTTTCCTGGTCACCCTCGATCACCTGAAGCGGGTAGCGTTCCTTGAGGTCTTCCAGAGTCCGAACGAGCAAGGTGGTTTTGCCGGACCCCGGCGAGCTCATCACGTTGAGCGCCAGGGTCTCACGCCCCGCGAAAAACCCGCGGTTTTGGGCGGCGATTGTGTCGTTCTTGGCCAATACCGCCTGCTCGAGGTGGATCATCTCGTGGCTCGGCGCCGGCGCGCGCAGGCTACCGTCGTCCCTGGCGGCATGGTCGTGACCATGGTGATGGTGGTCGTGGCCGTGGTGATGGTGACCATCGCCTTGGTCGGGGCTGTGGTCGTGAGAGTGATGACCGCGGTCGTGCGAATGACGCACGACCGTTCCATCCGGCATCACGTGCTCATGCTCGCCGGTAACCGGGTCGATCATCGTGGTCTTCGCTCCGTCAGAACAGCCGCAAGTCGTACACATGTCATACCTCCAACGATTTCACCGCGAGCTCCTGACCCGCGGTGATCGCGACCGCATAGGAGCCGCAGTCTTCGCACACGCCGAAGGGCGCATCGAGCTTCATTTCGGCGCCGCAATCCATGCAGCGCCCCTTGCCGGGAGGTTGGTGAATCTCGAGGGTCGCGCCCTCCACCACCGTCCCTTTCGCACAGACGTCAAAACAGAAACGCACGGACTCAGCCATCACGTCGGACAAAGCCCCGATCTCGAGCACCACGCGCTTCACAGGCCGATTTCCGGCATTTTCCGCGCAAATCGCGACGATACTCTTGGTGATCCCGAGCTCGTGCATCAACAAATCCTAGGCAGTTGCTCGCCGACGAGGGTATCGACCACGCGGTCGCCGCCAAAACCCGTTTTCATGATCACTCGCCCGGCACGGCCCTCCACGGCGCGGGCGACAACGCAGGCATCCTCGCCCGCCGGGTGCGACCGCATCGCAGAGAGTACGGCGTCGACGCGGTCCGCGGGCACGACCGCCGCCACCTTGCCCTCGTTTGCCAGATAGAGTGGATCCAAGCCTAAGAGCTCGCAGGTTCCCCGAACCTCGTCGCGCACGGGGATCGCCCGTTCGTCGAGTTCGATTTGCACACCCGAGGCGCTCGAAATCTCGTTTAACACGGTCGCGAGTCCGCCGCGCGTCACATCCCGCATGGCGCGAACGTCCGGACACACCTCGAAGACCGCTTCGATCAAGCCGTTCAGGGGCTGACAGTCACTTTCAACGCTGCTTTCGAGCTGGAGCTCGCCCCGCGCCACGAGGATCGCCGCGCCGTGGTCGCCGAGGTAGCCGTTTAGGACGACCGCGTCCCCGGGTCGGACCTTGTGCGCGGCAGGATCACGTCCCTCGGGAATGACCCCGATCCCCGCGGTGTTGATGAAGATCTGATCGCCGCTGCCGTGCTCGACCACCTTCGTATCGCCGGTGACGACGTACACTCCGGCGTCCCGCGCCGCCTGCGCCATGCTCGAAATCACGCGCTCGAGCACTTCGAGCTCGAGGCCCTCTTCGAGGATCAACCCGCAGGTCAGGTAGAGCGGCGTCGCACCGGAAACGGCGAGGTCATTGACCGTTCCGTTGACCGCAAGCGCCCCGATATCCGAGCCCGGAAAGAACAAGGGCGACACCACGAAGGAGTCGGTCGTCAACGCGAGGCGATCGCCTCGGGCCGTCAGCTCATCCAAACGCAGACGCGCTTGGTCCTCGAGCGTGCGCAGCATCGGATTGTCGAAATGCTCGACCATGATTTTGGCGATGAGGTCGCGCATCGCGCGCCCGCCGCCACCGTGGGCTTGGGTGATCACCTTGGGGCGCATCAACTCGCCTCCGCGGCGGTCTGACGACCGTAGTTGTAATAGGCTGCACAGGCCCCTTCGCTCGAGACCATGCAGGAGCCGATCGGTGTCTCCGGCGTACAGAGCGTCCCGAACACCTTGCACTGATGGGGCTTGATGACTCCCTTGAGCACTTCGCCGCACTGACACGCCTTCGGGTCCGCGATGCGCAGGCTCGGCGTGGTGAACTTCAGCTCCGCGTCGAAATGCGCGTAGGCCTTGCGCAGCTTCAGGCCAGAATGATCGATAGAGCCCAGGCCTCGCCACTCGAAGAATTCGCGGAGCTCGAACACCTCATGAATTGCGTTCAGCGCCTGTGCATTGCCGTCGTCCCGCACCACCCGATTGTACTGGTTTTCGATTTCGCAGCGCCCCTCGAGGAGCTGGTCCAGAAGCATCGCGATCGACTGGAGAACATCCAGTGGCTCGAAGCCGGCGATCACGAGCGGTTTTCGGTAGTGCTCGGAGATGAATTGATAGGGGCGCCCTCCGATCACCATGCTGACGTGTCCGGGGCCAATGAATCCGTCGAGATTCAGCTCCGGCGAGTCGAGGATCGCTTTGATGGTTGGAATGATCGTGATGTGGTTTGAGAAGACCGAGAAGTTGCGAATCCCCTTCTTTACCGCCTGCAGAATCGTGAGCGCGCTCGAAGGAATCGTGGTCTCAAAGCCGAGGCCAAAAAACACCACTTCCCGATCCGGATTCTTCTCCGCGATCGCCAGCGCGTCCAGCGGCGAGTAGACCGTGCGCACGTCGGCGCCGGAGGCCTTTGCTTGCTGAAGGCTCATCTTCGATCCTGGAACGCGCAGGGCGTCCCCGTAGGTGGCGAAGATCACCCCGGGGGTCGTCGCGATCGCGACCGCATCGTCGACTCGCCCGACGGGCAGCACGCACACCGGGCATCCCGGTCCATGAACGAGCTCGATCGCGTAGGGGAGCATGTTCTCGAGGCCATAGCGGAAGATCGAATGGGTGTGGCCGCCGCAGACCTCCATGATCTTCAAGGTATCTTTCGGAGCGAGGGCCCGCACCTGCTCCCCGATTCGGCCGATCAGGCGTCGGGCGGCCTCCGGGTCGCGAAATTCGTCGATGTACTTCATGGCGACACCTCCTCTGCCCCGGCCGAGCCGCGGCTGTCGGCGAGCAGCGTATGAACCAGATCCCAGAGCACGTGGTACGCGGCGACATGTGATTCCTGAATGCGATGTACACTCGTCGTTGGAACCACCAAGCACACGTCAACTAAACCGCTGCGGGCCATCTGTCCGCCGTCGCCTCCGGTGAGTCCAACGGTCGAAAGCCCCATCTTTTTGGCCTGCTGGTAGGCGGCCATGAGATTTCCCGAGTTGCCACTCGTAGACACACCGATCAGCACGTCCTTCTCGGAAGCCAAGGCGATCAGCTGACGCACGAAGATGTGGTCAAATCCCACGTCGTTGCCGACGGCGGTCAGCATCGCGAGATCCGCTCCGAGGTGGGTCGCCGGGAGCGCCGCGCGTCCGACGGTGATCGGGTGCAAGAACTCGACGGCGATGTGCGCCGCATCGCAGCTCGACCCGCCGTTCCCCATCGAAAACAAGCGCCCGCCACGGGCGTAGGCGTCCGCGACCAAGCGAGCAGCAGCGACGAGACCGCTCGCGTTATCCGCGAAGAAGCGATTCTTCACCTCGACGCTCTCACCCGCCTTCTGATGCACAGAGGTGAGCAGTGCATCATCGAGCGCCGCTGAATCGGACTTCTTGCCGCTCAGGAAGGGGTAGAGGCTATCGAGGGGATCACTCATGCGGATTTGTCTCTCCCGACGGACGCATCCCCTTCACGCATGGCATTGAGCTCCGCCTGTGCTTCGCCCATCTGTCGCAGGACTTTCAGTGTTTCCTGCGCTTCCTCTTCGTCGATGAGACTCATCGCAAAGCCAACGTGTACGAGTACCCAAGAGCCCACGAGGCCCGCGAGCGTGCCGTCCTCTGGCGTCACGAAGGAAAGGTTTACCTCGCGCCGAACACCGCCGACGCTGACGATCCCCGTGCCTTCCTCGTCACTGGCGACTTCGATGATCTGTCCGGGAATTCCTAGGCACATCTACATACTCCTCTCGCGCCTCTTGCGCGCGATGGCCGCTTGGCCCACGGCAAGCCCCCCGTCGCCAGGAGGCACACGCCGATGGGTGAGAACCTCGAGGCCACACGCCTCGAGCCTTCGAGAGAGCTCCGTTGTGAGGAGGGCATTGGCGAAGCATCCGCCACTGAGTGCGACAGTAGCCAGGCCAGTTGCGCGCGCAGCTCGTTCCGCGAGTCCCGCGAACCCTTCCGCCAGCCCCAGGTGGAACCGGCGAGCGATGTCCGCGACCGGAACGCCCTCCCCCACATCCTTTAAGAGCGCTCGCCACATCGGCGTTGGATCCAAGATTACCGGACTCTCATATGCAATGGCGATTGGGTAAGCGCTCGTATCCCGGGACTGTTGCGCGAGTCCCTCCAAGGCCATCGCAGCCTGCGCCTCGTGGTCGATCCGCTCGCGATGGAGGTCGAGTGTTGCGGCCACCGCGTCAAAAAGCCGTCCCGCACTGGAAGAGCGGGGCGTGTCGGCGGCGGCGAGCATGGAGTCGAGAGTCACCCTTGGTCGTTCCAATAGATCGGCAACGGGCGGGAGCTCACGGTAGGCTTCGAGGAGCTCCCAGCCAAGGCCTTCAACCAGTTGGGCGTATGCGTTTCGCCAAGGTTCACGCGCCGCGCGGTCTCCGCCGAGCAAGGCCCGGGGTGCGAGGGACGCGACGCGCGAATAGGACTCGAGATCGGCGACTAGAAGCTCCCCACCCCACGCCGTACCATCCTCCCCCCAGCCGACCCCGTCGAGAACGATTCCGACGACTTCCTCCTCACGGCCATGGTCAGCCAAACACGCCGCAACGTGTGCGTGATGATGCTGTACGTCGACCGCGGGCACCTCGAGGCGGCTTGCGAGCTCTAGTCCGAGGCGACGTGAGACGTAGCCAGGATGTGCATCCACGGCGACGAAGTCCGGCCGGACGTCGAAGAGTCGAAGATAGAGGTCGACGGTGCGCTCCCACTCGTCGCGCGTGGACGGCTCGTCGAGATCGCCGAGATGCTGGGAGAGAACGAGGTCATTGCGACGTGCGAGCGCGAGGGCCGCCTTGAGATCCCCTCCCATCGCGATCCCCGTATGGTTTCGATGTCGCGCAGGAACGCTCTGGGGCGCGTATCCTCGGGCGTGCCGCAGCACCGTCGCACCCTTGCCAGTGACTCGCACCACCGAATCGTCGACGCGCTGGGCGATCTCCCGATCATGGTGGAGAAAATAGTCCGCGACCTCTCGAAGCCGCACTCTAGCATCGTCGACGGTGATGCATTGAGGCTCGGCACTCCGGTTCCCGCTGGTCATCACGACCGGTACGTCCATGCGTTTCATCATCAGGGCGTGAAGCGGCGTATAGGGGAGCATGAAGCCCAACAGGTCGGTTCCTGGTGCGATCCCATCAGCGAGAGCAAGAGGCGACCTTTCTCCTGGATTCTCCCCGGGTGCATTCGACCCGAAGGGTGCAAATGCCTTCCGGTGCTCGCGAGCCCGCAGCAAGACGATCGGCGCCGACGGAGAGGTGAGCTCTCGCCACTCGATGTCAGTGACGTCCGCGTATCGTTCGAGCACCTCACGATCACGGGCCATCAGAGCGAGAGGTTTGCTTTCTCGGAGCTTACGCTCCCGCAAGCGAGCGACCGCTGCTTCGTTCGTGGCGTCGCAGGCGAGGTGGTAGCCGCCCAGTCCACGAATCGCGACGATCTCGCCGTGTTTGAGCAGCGTGGTTACCGCATCGAGATCGTCGAGACCGGACGTGTCGAGCGAGCGACCATCGGAACGTTCGAGCCACACTCGAGGACCACAGGTGTGGCAGGCGATCGGCTGGGCGTGGTAACGCCGGTCCGCTTCGTTGTCGTATTCGGCTTCGCACGCCGGGCACATCTCAAACGCGCGCATGGTCGTTTGGGGGCGGTCGTAGGGAATCCCTTCGATGATCGAAAAACGTGGACCGCAATGGGTGCAATTGGTGAAAGGGTAGCGATAACGCCGCGCAGCGGGGCTGTAGGTTTCTTCACGACAGGCTGAGCACATCGCGGCGTCGGGGATCACGCCAGTCTGGGTCGCCCCTCGGCCGCTCTGAACGATCTCGAACCCCTCGAGCCCACGGGCATCCACTGGCTGCACATCGATTTCGTCGACCCGAGCGAGAGGCGGGAGTCGATTCATGAGCTCGGCGACGAAGCCATCGGCGCCCGGACCCTCGATGTGGAACAACACGCCGTCGCCATCGTTGCGAACCTGTCCGCGCAGTCCGAGCGCGCGGGCGAGCCGTGCCACCGTCGGCCGAAAGCCGACGCCTTGGACCAAGCCCCGTACTCGCACGCTGAAGGCCTGGGGCGTCGACGAACCGTGCGGAAGCACACTCACGCATGGAGCTTGCCAGGGGCGTGCCCGGGTGGAGTTGATCCAAGTCAAATCAACGGGCTACGGAGATCAGGCGAAATTTCGAGGATTATCTTCGGAAATAACGAAAAGAGGCGGAACCCCTCGAGCTCAACGGGGCCACGCCTCGAATCGCTCAGCTCTGCATCGAACCTAGAGGATGTCAGCCCTCTTCGGCCCGCTCAGGGGCAGCCTCTTTGGGAGCACCGCCCTCTTCACCTTCGCCCGCTCCCTCCATCGGCTCGCCTTCTTCGGCCTCCTCCTTCGGCGGCGGGACATATTCTTCATACTTCGCGAGCATCGGGTACTCGTCGATCATGGGCTTGCCCAAGACCGGCTTGTAGGCCCCCTGGTGACAGGTCTCGCAGTTGATCTTCGGCACGTCGCCCAGCTCACCCAGACGGTACTCTGGATAGTACTGCTCGAGCGCATAGTCGCCCTGACCGACCAGGTACTCCTGGTTCAGGTTGCGAACCATGCGAATGCCGTACCACGCCTTCGTGCGGGTGATGGGACTCTGTCCCCACTCCGCCATCGCCCGGCTGTTGTGACAGTAGGTGCAGTTGACACCCAGCGCATTCGACATGTGCATCATCAGACCATAAGTGGCCTCGGTCTGTTTGATGGTCCGCGTGTTGGTCGTCGGCAGAGCGGTCGGACCCACCACGCGAATGTTCATGTCGTTGTAGAGATAGTCGGAGAACGAGGTGCTCGGAAGCGAGGTCAAGCCCTGCTCCGGGTGCGCCTTGTTGACAGACGAGAAGCCGCCGACCATCCGCGTCATGTTCGGGTCTGGTGTTTCCTCAAACCAGATGTACTCCGGAACGTTCTTGCCGCGGTGGCAGGTCCAGCAGTTGACCCCGGTCTCACCGACATGGGTCTTCCAGTTCTCATTGATGTGCTGGGTCATTTGGATCATGCGCCGCGAGACGTGCTTGGTGTAGTACTCGTCCGAGGACATCTTCTCGGGGTTGTGACAATAGTTGCAGCCCTGCGGATACCCCTCGGGATGCTGATTGTCGCCACCCACTGGCGCCACCCAATTGGTCAGGTTGTTCATCAGTCCCGTGAATGACCCGGTGCTGAGCGCTCCCAAAACCTTGACGTTCTCGTAGGCTTCGCCCGCTTTCGCGCCCGCGTCTCCCCAAGGGATCCGCATCGGATAGTTGGCGTTCTTTTCTTCGAGCTCATCGAGCGCAGACTGGCTGGTGACGTGCTCCATACCGACGCCGTCCGGGCCACGTTGCACGGAGCGTGCGTCCATGGCGACGCCGAAGGACCAGATCCCCAGACCCAGCGCGCCGAGGCCCGCGAGGACTTGAAACGATAAGAATCTCATTTCAGCACTCCCATCCCGTCAGGGGTTGCGACCGTCGCCAGGTCGGGCATCACCTGGTCGTTGAAGGTGTAGTCGGGGGCGATCCCGTGCTTCACCGCCCAGAGGTACCAGTTGTCGACCACGGTCCCTGTAAGAAGGATGCCGATTCCCCCCGTAAGGGTGCACAACACTACAAACCACCATGCCCAGCGGTGGATGGATTCAAACGTAGCGTTGAAGCCCATGCACCAGCGCCAGAACAAACCGGCACGCTAAGCGGCAGTTCCCTGATCGACGATCTGGCCGATCTCACGTTCGCCAGCGAAATGCCCCACGGCCAAGACGGTCGCCCCGTGCATGGCGAAGAGCAGGGTCGAGCCGTAGAGGAACACGATCGAGAGCGCGTGGAACGGGTTGTAGAACAGATTGCCGTAGCGCAGTGAGAACGCCGCGGTCCAATCGAGGTGCGGGAAGATCCCAAAGGGTACCGCCTCACCCCAGTTGCCCATGAGGATCGGTCGCGACGAAGCCAAACAGCAGCGACGCGATCCCCCAGTACCCTAGATAGATCGGGCCGAACTGCGCACTTCCCAGCCGACCCGCGAGGTGCAGGAAGCCCTTCTTGCGCGTCCCCACGATTCAGGAATCGCGATGTCCTCGTGGACCGGCCCCCGCACCTGAAACTGAGTGAATAGGTTCTGAGACTCAGGCATTGCGTGCTCCCCTTAGCACGCGATACCTACATTCAAAGCTGAGCAAGGCCAGTTAGCGTCTCCAATTCGCGAGCTCGAAAGGGACCAAAGACGGGCGAAGCATGCGCGCGCGTCGCCCCGCCCGTCCTGGCTTGAGTCCCAACCCGGCTACGGTGAGCCAGGCATGGCTTGCGACGTTTGCCCCACCGAAGGGGTGCCGGCCGCGTCGAGCCAGTTGAACCGCTCAGTGCTGAGCAGCACAAAGTGAATGACAATCGCGAGTA
Organism: uncultured Bdellovibrionales bacterium; assembly: GCA_964468125.1. Classification (GTDB taxonomy): domain Bacteria; phylum Myxococcota; class XYA12-FULL-58-9; order XYA12-FULL-58-9; family CAYXVF01; genus CAYXVF01. The sequence continues at coordinate 81,323 of CAYXVF010000004.1, forward strand.
CGAAATTGAACGCCCAAAGAGCGACCAAATACGGACGCGGATCGAAAATCTTCCAGAATCTCCACATAGTCGATCCCCCTTACACGAACATGTTGAACGTCGACTGTGCGACGGTTTGTGCATCTTGAATCATGGAGTAGCCGTCTAGTCCTGCCAACCAGGGTCTCCACATCCAAGTGAGGATATGAGCAATGATCGCAATCACAACGAACGTCACGAACGCCATGATGAAACCACTGTGGAATTCTTTGGCCTCTTCATCAGTAAGACCTGACAGGGCCCTTGTTGGTTCTGCCATCTAGTTTTCCCTTTCAGCTAGCCTTGGTACTTCTAACTATCCTCGACTCACGTCGATGAGAAACTCTTCGATTCTCTCCCTAAGCCCGGAAAACACTCCCGAGCGCGGTCTGAACCTCAACATGTGCTTCCCTAAACACTGATTGTCGAACTGGCTTGGCATTCCCGATGAATCCGCGGGTCCAGCTCCTAGGAAGGAGCCGCTGGACCACCACGTAGGGGAATACGAACGTCATCGCGATCACGTAGTAGAGCGATGACTCCACGATGTCGCCGAGCTTCCGGCGCGGAACGTGGAACAACGGGGCCTCTAGAGTGGCCCGACGCCGACTGACTGGGAGCGTGACTGCTTTCATGTGAGGCCTCCTCCTGCTTGGGCCACTGCGGACCCGTTCATTCGCTTCTTGGATTTACGCGCGGCCACTCGGGCCACGGTGACGCGACTGTCACCCTGGAGCTTCGCGTCGTGCTCAATCGTGTCGCGCAACGTCTTCGCCGCGGAGATGCGCGTGAGGACCGGCACCTCGCTCACCATCTCGTCGAGGAGCGCTTCGCAGAGCGCGCGACCATACTCGCGGTACATCACGACGTTTACGTCGGCGTCCACGAGACGAGGCACCTGCGCGAGATGCGAACCCAGGGCGAAGACCATGTTGATCTCCGCCCCGATGCCTTCGACAAGGCGACGGATCTCGGCGAGGTCACTCGGCATGTTGAAGTTGGAACCGGTCACCACCACGCTCGGCAGTGATGGGTCCAAAGCTTCGTGTGCGCGACGCATCGCGCCTTCGGTCCCCTTCTTCCCGAGCTCTTCCTCGGACGCGACGCCGGCCTTTTCGCCTGGCGCGTTCTTGGCGAGGCGAGCGCGTTTCGCTTTTTTACGGTCTGCCAATTGCTTCTTGCGAAACTTCTCGTCGTCTTTTGGAACGTCTTCCCAGATCCCCGAGGCATGCCCCGTGCCGACGCCGGAGAAGAAATCGTTCATCGCGTCAAAGCGCGGCTTGCTCGCCATCGCTGCGTTCACGACCTGCGCGAGGGAGCCAGCCCCCGCGGGCCCCATCAGCGGGCGCGCGGAAATGAGGTTGGTGAAGTAGAGCGCGGGGGTGGCGCTTTCCTTCGCGGCCTGTACCACCGGCGTGGTTCCCACAACCAAATCCGGCTCGAATTCCTTCATCGCAGCGAGGTCCTGCTCGAGCGATGCACGGTACTGCACCTGCACGCCACGGGCCTTCAGCCACTCACTGTCGGCAGAAGACCACTCGGTCTTTGCACAGGCCGTCCCGACGTAACGCACGTCCGCACCGCTCTCGATCAACAGGCGAGCAACGAGCAGCTCAGAGCCTTCGTAGCCGGACAACGTGATCCGCCCTTTGATGGGCATCCCAGCGAGCGCACCCTGGATCGCGGGCAGGATCGCGTTCTGCGCGGCGGCTATTTTCTCCGCGGAAACCCCCGCCTGCTGCCCCACGGCCTTCAGCCATTCGGCGGTGCCGTCGTGGCCCACCGGAGCAGAACCCACGATCGGCCGACCGGCAGCCGCAAACTCACGGAAGGTAGCGACATAGAACGGGTGGATCGCAGCCGCGACGGTGCAATCGAGCGCGGCATATTGCTCACGCCATTCGCGCGTGGGCACCACGGGCCCGGCGGCGAGCTCCATCGGGGCGAGCATGCGTCCGATGGTGATGGGATCGACCGGGAACATTTCACCGACCAGCGCGACCGTCGGCAGCTTCGCATGTCCCTCGCGCGGCGCTTGGACGGGCCCAGCCTCCGCCTCTCTTCGAGCGTAGGCGAGCATGGCGCCGGCGAGCACGTCCTTGGCTTCCGCATGGGTCGGCACACCAAAGCCCGGGACGTCGATCCCGACGATTCGCACGCCATTGATCGTCTTCGGAAGCAGGCGCAGCGGCACCCCCGATGCGGTGGGAACACAGAGGTTGGTCACCACGAGCGCGTCGTACTTCTCGGGGTCCGCGAGGTCGTGAACCGCGTCGCGAATGTCTTCGAAGAGCTTGCCGGTAACCAGAGTCTCCGAATCAAACGGCACGTAGCCGACGGTGCGCCGAGCGCCATAGAAGTGCGACGTGAAGGTGAGGCCGTAGACACAGCAGGCCGAGCCCGAAAGGACCGTCGCCGTACGACGCATGCGCAATCCGACGCGCAGGGAGCCAAAGGCGGGGCACATGCTCTGCGGCTGGTCGTGGGGGCCAACAGGATAGTCCGCGGCGTAGCGATCGAGCACATCGCTCTTGCCCGCTGCGGCGGCGGCTTCACGCAGCTTCTCTCGCCCACCATGGCAGCCACTTTCTGTGGCGTTCTTTGCCTCGACGCTCGTCACTTTCGTTCTCACACCTCGTCGTAGATGATTTCGAGTGAAGGCTTCTTGACCGCCTTCGCACCGCAGAGGTCCACGCTCGTTGCCGGCTCGAGTACGACATCGCGTCCCGTCGCGTCCGCGGCGAAGAGATCGAGAAGCTGGTCCTGGGTCAGCGGATTCGGATAGAGCGGCGGGCTCTCGGCGACGTTGACGCCGAGTGCCTCAAAGAGCGGGCCCCATCGACTGTCCGGTCGCCCGATGATCTCGTACATGCCGCTCTTGCGGCGAATGTCTTCGTCCGCAGGGATCGAAGCGAGGACCGGAATCCCGACAGTCTCCGCGAAAGCCTGCGCTTCGCCCGTGCCGTCGTCTTTGTTGACCACGATTCCGGCGACGCCAACATGGCCGCCGAGCCTTCGGAAGTAGTCCGCGGCAGAGCAGACGTTGTTGGCGACGTAGAGCGATTGTAGGTCGTTCGAGGCGACGACGATCACCTTCTGGCACATGTCGCGGGCGATCGGCAGACCGAAGCCGCCACAGACGACATCGCCGAGAAAGTCGAGAAGCACGTAGTCGAAGTCCCAATCGTTGAAACCGAGCTTCTCGAGCGTTTCGAAGCCGTGAATGATGCCGCGTCCGCCGCAGCCACGGCCAACCTCCGGGCCGCCTAGCTCCATGGCGAAAACGCCGTCGCGCTTGAAGCAGACGTCGCCGATCTCGACCGCTTCGCCCGCGGCTTTCTTCTTGGCGGTCGTCTCGATGATCGTGGGGCACGCCTTACCCCCGAAGAGCAGGGAGGTCGTGTCGCTCTTGGGATCGCAACCGATCAGCAAGACCTTCTTGCCTTGCTGCGCCATCATGTACGACAGGTTTGCGAGGGTGAAGCTCTTGCCGATCCCTCCCTTGCCGTAGATCGCGATGATCTGCGTTTCCTTCGTGGGTGCAGTGGTCACCGGCGGCGAGGGATCCTGCGCTGCTTCGGCCTTCAGGTTGTCATCGATCTCTTTGATCGAAGTCGCGCCCTCGGCGCTCACCGGTCCAACGTTCATCCGTGTTCCCTCCAATCCAACAGCATCTTGAGACAGCTCGGGTCCGTGAACGCGGCGCGATAGGCCTCGTTCGCGTCGTCTGCGGCTCGACGATGGGTGATCAGCTCATCCAGGCTCAGTGCGCCTTCCGCCACGAGGTCGTTGACCCGCACCAGGTCCTGCGGCTGCCATTCAGCAGCGATGCGGAAACGTGCCTCTTTCATGAAGGCGGGCGGAAAGGCGAAGTTGACGCGCTCGCTGTAGAAGCCGGCGAGAACGATCTCGCCCCCGCGCACGAGCGCGCGCACCAACGTATCGAAGATTGCGGAGTCGCCACTGACGTCGACGATCACCCGATAGGTCGCTCGAGCGTCTTCATCCGGGTGTACGACGCGGTACCCCTGGGCACCGTTCGCTCGAATGGAATTGGTTTCCCAGACGGTGGGAGCGCCACCACGGGCCACCGCGAGGCGCGCGAGCAGTCGTCCCAGCACACCGTGCCCAACGATCAGATCTGGGATTTCGTCGGCGAGAGCATGCTCGGCGGTCGCCGCGAGCGCGAGCAAGACACCCTTGTCTCCGAGACTCTCAGCGATTGGGATGACGCGATCCGCAGGGACGACCAGCGTGGATGCCGCGCCACCGAATAGCCCACGAACGTCTACGAAGCCGTTGGAGCCTGGGACAAATACCGTCGTACCATCGGCGATCCGCTCGTTGCCGCGTACGACCCGCCCGACGGACTCGTAGCCAGGTACCAGCGGGTAGCCCATTCCTGGGAAAGGCGGCATTTTTCCGGACCAGAGCAGCCGTTCCGTGCCGGTGCTGATGCCACTCCAGTCTACATCGACCACCACGTCACCGTCGCCCGGGGTGGTCAACGTGACGGGACTGAGTGTCAGGTGTTCCGGCTCCTGGAGCACCACTGCTTTGGCTTCCGTCATGGGTGTAAAGTGCACTTGACACTCGCGAGTGTCAATATGCGTAGCCGCTTTTCTTAAGCCAATTTTTAAGCGATTTCGGGCGAATTCGGTGAATCGGCCGCGGATCCCGGGCGCAGGGAGCCGCCCAATTCGTTCAGATTGCGCGCGATCGCGCTCTGAGCGCCCCAGGAGCGCCACTGAGGGCTCGAAGAATGTGATCGGAATCAGATCCGCGTAGCGATCAGCAACTGTGTAAGCATCGGGCGTCGGGTCCGGATCCGACGTGCACCCACAAATCCGGCCGCACCGAGCATGGCGCTGAGCTCTTCGGGGGAGCGTGGCCGGCCATGGCCCATCGCGAGCAGATAGAGACCGAAGTAGGCGTCACCCATGGGGAGGGCGCCGCGCGTTCGCGCCATCGGCTCGGCGAGGAGGAGAGTCCCACTTTTCGGCAGGGCCTGGTGGACGGCGCGCAGGATCTCCACCGCAGGGCCATCGTCGTGGTCGTGAATGATGCGCACGAGGGAGACCACATCGGCGCCATTGGGGAGGGGATCGGAGAACAGATCGCCTCCCACGACCGTCGCCCGGTCATCGAATCCGTTCGCGGTCAAACGTGCGCGTGCTCGCTCGGCGACCGCGGGGAGGTCAAAGAGCATCAGATCGAGCTCTGGGTGCGCCTGCGCCACCGCACTCAGGAACGCCCCTTCTCCGCCGCCGACGTCCATGAGTGTCCGGTGGCGACCGAGATCATAGGCTTCTAATACGTCGCCTGCAATGAATTGCTGGGACTCAGCCATCAGAGCGGAGTATTGGGCGACGCGCTCGCCGCCGAGGTCTCCAGGCGTCTCGCTGCTGGAGTAGGCCCAGAACTCGCCGAGCTCGGTGCTCGGCAGCTCGTTGCGCAGCAACGCCAAGGGATCGGTCAGGTCCCGGTAGAGCATCGGGTGGTGCTCGATCATTCGCGCGACACCCGGATTACCGCGCAAAGCCGCCCCGAGCATGCCCAAGCCGTAGGTGCGCGCACCGCGCCGCTGCAACAGACCCAACGACACCGCCGCGTCCAGGAGCCGCCTCATGTTCGCGGGCTTGATGTTCGCGCGACGAGCGAGCTCCCCAGCTTCGAGTGGCCCGTCGGCGAGCTGCTCGAAGAGGTCGAGGCGCACGCATGCGTAGAGCACCTGCGAATAAACGAACCCCGCGCACAAATCGAAGAGCTGCGTGGCCCGCCGAGTCGCGATCCAGCGAATAAACGGGAATCCGGCGGCCCAGCGCTGGAATTTCTCGCTCGCGAGTAGGCGGTTTCGAAGGGCGTGCCAGCGATCGACGAGCGCGCTCCACCCACTGCGACGTGGGACCAGCGCGCGATCGGCCGAAGTGGCCATCTCGGTGGGCTTGGCCTGATCCATGGGCGATTTCATAGCGCCATTCCGAGTGAGAGGTAATCCCAGTTGCCTATTCGCTTCCTGACAGGCTAAGGTGTCAAGGCAGATAGACACTTAGACGCCTATTTCGGATTGGACGTGTCAAGTGAAACGGAAACGCGTGGCTGTTGTAGGTGCCGGGATGGGTGGGTTGGCCGCCGCCATCGACCTCTCTCGAGCAGGCCATGCGGTCACCGTACTCGAACGGCGCTCAGCACCGGGCGGAAAGATGCGCGAGGTGCAGGTCGGGGACGCGGCGGTGGATTCTGGCCCAACGGTTCTCACGATGCGCTGGGCCTTCGAAAACCTGTTTCGCGATGCGGGCGCGGCGCTCGGTGAGCGCGTGACCTTGCGCAAGGCGGACATTCTCGCGCGGCACGCCTGGAGCGAGACCGAGCGACTCGATCTCTTCAGCGACGACGAAAAGAGCGCCCACGCGATCCGAGAGTTCGCCGGTTCCGATGCTGCACAGGGCTACCTCGCGTTCCGAAAGCGCGCCCGGGAGATCTACGAAACCCTCGAACACACCTTCATTCGAGCTTCGCAACCGTCGCAGCTCGGCTTGGTACGGCGCTCCGGGGGTTTGGTCAGCCTGCTGAAGATCAACCCGTTCGAGAGCATGTGGAAGGAGCTCTCCCGCCACTTCGCCGATCCGCGTTTGCGCCAGCTCTTCGGTCGCTACGCGACTTATTGCGGCTCGAATCCCTTCGAGGCACCCGCGACCCTGATGCTCGTCGCGCACGTCGAGCTCGATGGCGTGTGGATCATCGAGGGAGGCATGCAACGGCTCGCCGAAGCGATGGCGAAGCTCGCGGCCGAGCTCGGAGCGGAGATTCGCTATGACAGCGCGGTGGAAGAGCTCGAGCGCGAAGGAGGCAAGGTTCGCGCGCTCCGCCTTGAGAATGGGGAGCGCATCGAATGCGACGCGGCGGTCGTCAACGCGGCACCGTCGGCCCTAGCGCGCGGATTCCTCGGCGACTCCGTACGCGGTGCAACGCGCCCTCTCGCGCGCTCAATGCGGTCGCTCTCGGCGATCACCTGGACCCTTCATGCGAAAACCCGAGGCTTTCCGCTTGAGCGCCACAACGTGTTTTTCAGCCGCGATTACGAACGCGAATTCCGCGAAATCCTCCAGGAGCACCGATTTCCCTCCGAGCCCACGGTTTACGTGTGCTGCCAGGATCGAGGTCATGGCTCGGTTCCGGATGGCGCGGAGCGATTGTTCATGATCATCAATGCCCCGCCAGTGGGTGACCAACACTCATTTTCCGAAGCGGAGATCGAAGCATGCAAGACGCAGACGTTCTCAGTCCTGGAGAGGTGCGGCCTGACGATCGAACCGGGACCGACGGTGGTCACGACACCCAACGACTTCGAGGCGATGTTTCCCGGGACCGGCGGGTCGATCTACGGGATGGCGACGCACGGCTCGCGCGCGTCGTTCAAACGCCCGAGCTCTCGAAGCAAGATCCCGGGGCTCTACTTCGCGGGCGGGGCGACACACCCGGGAGCGGGTGTGCCGAATTCGACCGTATCCGGCCGGCTCGCCGCGGCCGCGGTGCTGGAAGACTTCGATTCGACGTCCTGGTGGGCTCCCGCGGATATTCGTGGTGGTACGTCGACGCTCTGAGCGATGACGGACAACATGGACTGACCATAATTGGCTTCATCGGGAGCGTATTCTCACCCTACTACGCCTGGACCGATTGGCGAGCTCCGGAGAATCACTGCGCGATCAACGTAGCCCTCTACGGCCCGCAAAGCCGCTGGGCCATGACCGAGCGCGGTGCAGCGAGCCTCGAGCGCGATAGAGACGAGCTTCGCGTGGGACCGAGCCACATGCGTTGGGAAGACGACGGCTTGACGATCGCGTTCGATGAGATCGGTTGTCCGCTGCTACGCCGGGTCAAAGGACGCGTGCGGGTGGAACCCGAGTGCGTAAACGAAGTTGGATTCGCGATCACCAATCGGCACTCCTGGTGGCCCATCGCGCCGAGTGCACGCGTCCGGGTCGAGCTCGACCAACCTTCGATGGCATGGTCCGGACACGGCTATCTCGACTCGAATTGGGGTACGGAGCCGCTGCAAGAGGGCTTTGTCGATTGGAACTGGTCGCGCACCGGCGACGACGACGGCACCTTCATCACCTACGACTGTCAGTGTCGTGACGGCGCAGAGCGTACGACCGCCCTCGCTTTTGCACGAGACGGTTCCCTCTCGAGCTTCGAGGCGCCCCCCATGCGGCCATTGAGTCGCACCTTTTGGCGTGTGCCGCGCCAGGGCCGCGGCGAGCAGGCACGGGTGGTGCAGAATTTGGAGGATACGCCGTTCTACACCCGGTCCATTCTCGAAACGGAGCTGATGGGGCGACCGGTGAGAGGCGTACACGAGAGCCTATCGCTCGATCGCTTCGCGAGTACCATCGTCCGGCTGATGCTGCCCTTCCGCATGCCCCGGAATACGTTCGCCGCTCGCGCTCTCACCGGCCGCACGGGCGGCTCGCTCACGCGCTAGGCTGCGGCGAGTGAAATAGAGGTCGACGAGCGCGACCACGATCACCGAGCCAAAGGTCAACACGAGCTCGGCGATCACGAAGACGTTACTGCCCATCGCAGCACCTCAACACGAGCGTGACCTCGAGACGCTGAGGTCGTAGTTCGGCCAGTCTCGGGCGAAGAGCAGGCTCACGGGGCGGTGCCGACGCTCTGTACGGTCTCGGAGATCCGTTCGACGTCGCTGTAGGGCAGATTGAGATACCGGGCGCCCATGGCTGCCGCAAGCTCTCGGGCTCCTTCCTGACTTCGCGCACCCGTATCGACAAAGAGTGTCGAGGAGCGTGCGCTCAGAAGTGCCCGGGCGGATGCGAGAGCGTCCTCGCGAGCCTGGGAGCGGCCGCGAGTCCCATCGCGGGCGACGTTTGCACGCCCATCGGTCATGAAGACCAGCACGGGTGTCTGTCCGCGACGCGCGCTGTCCTTGGCGAGGACCAACCCCGCATCGATGCCGGCCGCGAGGGGCGTTGCACCTCCGCCGGGAAGGCCCGCGAGGATTCTCTTGGCTCGGACGAGGGATTTCGTTGGGGGCAGTACGAGCTTCGCCCCGTCGTCGCGGAGGGCGATCATCGCCACCTGATCGAGACGCACATAGCAGTCTGCGAGGACTCGTTCGACCGCGCCCTTCGCTTCGGCCAGGCGCTGCAGCGCCGCCGACCCGGATGCATCGACCACGAAGATCGTCGTGGTCTCCGTGCGCTCCTGGTAGCGGTGAATTCGAAAGTCATCCTTGCGGACCTCAACGCGGCGGGCCCGTCGAATGCTCGCCTCTTCCCGAAGGGCACGCCGCATCGGCTGCCAGGGAGCGGCGGCGCGCAACGTCTCGAGGACATTGAGGCGGGCACCCCCGCGGGGCGCGCCACGACGCACGCCGACGCGTCGCCCGTGGTTCTTCGAGCTCTTCATGACCCCCGCGGTGCCTCGGGTCTGGGCGGCACCGCGCGCGCCAGCGACCAAACGTTCGCTCATGCCGTCGTCGATCTCCACCGCTTCATTGAGCGACACCTCGTCGAGATCGAGATGGAGTGCGAGTCGGTCACGAAGGGCCGCCGACACACGTTCTTCGTCGATCCCTTCGTCCAAAGCCACGAGGGCCACGCGTGTCGGACAACTGTCGGTGATCCCATCACGCTCGAGCGCGATCTTGCCGTGGTCCAGAGCGGAGCACAGATGGGCGACGGTGGAGGGCTGGCAGCGCTCCGCCATGGGCATGAGCGAGCGGAAGTGTGCGAGCCACCGTTCGCGCACTGCTCCGGCCCGAGCGCGGAGCACCACCCCGCCGACGCCGTGGGGGTCGAACGCCAGGAGCGCAGCAGCGGTCAAAGCATCTTCCCAACGGCCGCCCTCCTCGCTCATGCCGCGAAGACCTCATCGATGGCGCGGTGCACACGGGTCGTGGAGCCGGCTTCGTCGAGGGGATCGCGTCTGAGGCGATGGCGAAGTGCGAGCGGCGCCACTCTTCGCAGCTCGTTGTCGGTCACCACGGTGTGTTTGTGCAGTGCCGCCAGCGCGCGCGCTGCACGAATGAGCGTCAGCTCGCCGCGCAAGCCGTCGGTACCGAGGGCCAAACACAGCTCGGCCGCTCGGGCGAGAGCGCTGTTGGGCACCTCCACCTCGTCGAGATGGGTCTTCGCGCGCTTGATCGCGCTGCGGACCCGCGACTCCTGCTTCTTCCAGCTCTCCGCAAAAGCGTCCGGATCCCGCTCGTAGTCGTCCCGTCGCCGGATCACTTCGACCCGGTCGTCGATCTCGGTGGGGGTCGACACCTCCACCGACAAGCCGAAACGGTCGAGGAGCTGGGGTCGCAGCTCGCCCTCCTCCGGGTTGCCGCTGCCGATCAGCACAAAGCGCGCCGGGTGACGAATGCTCATGCCTTCACGTTCCACCACGTTCTCCCCCGACGCGGCGACATCGAGGAGGAGATCGACGAGGTGATCCTCCAAGAGGTTGACCTCGTCGATGTAGAGAAAGCCGCGATTCGCGCGGGCCAAGAGGCCGGGCTCGAACGATTTTTCGCCGCGGGTGAGCGCCATCTCCAGGTCCAGCGCGCCGACCACGCGGTCTTCCGTCGCCCCGAGAGGAAGGTCGACCACCGGTACGGGCACGTTGGCGCCCTGCACGGGACGTTCGTCGGACGCAAAGGCGCATCCCTCCACGCAGGCCTTGCCGACCGTAGCGGGGTCGCAGCCATAGGCGCAGCCCTTCACCACCTGCATTTTCGGGAGGAGCGCCGCCAGAGCACGAACCGCGGTGGACTTGCCCGTGCCACGGTCGCCAAAGACCAGGACGCCCCCTACGCTTGGGTCTACCGCCGCGATCTGCAGCGCGAGTTTCATCTCCTGCTGCCCGACGATCGCCGAGAACGGAAATGGCACCGCCATCGAACTTCTCCCGTCAAGGACGAGCACGCTCGACGCTATGCGCTCGCCCGATTCAAATGCTCTTCAAAGGAGGAGAAGAACTCCTCAGAGCGCTCATAGTGCACAAGGGCGCCGGACTCAAAGGGTGCCAATTGTCGCGCGAGGCGGTCCAATCGGCGCCGCTGAAATCCTTGAAATCCCCGCGGGTTCCGTGCGGCACCCAGATCGGGACACTCAGTTTCTCGCACAGGAGACGAATATCCTTGGAGAAGAGTCGACCGGAGAGGAAGGCATAGGGGGCGTTCGCGGCCCCGGGCTGGTTGGTCGAGATGTAGTCGTACTCGACCATCTCTTCATCGACGTTGGGACCGCCGTAGGTGCGTTTCAGAAAATAGCGAATGCTCCCCTTGCTCGTGAGCGCCTTGTAGAGGGCGCCGCGCCAGACGGGGAACTCGAAGACCGCGAAAAAAACCGGAATCTCAAGGTTCTTTCCTGGCTCAGTCAGCCGCTCGGCGCTCTTGTTCAGGCCTGTCGGGGTGAGCAGGGTGAGGGAGGCAAAGCGCGATTGATCCTCCGCCGCGACGCGAGCCAGAAACTCGGCCGCGAGGGAGATGGCCACCCCATGAATCTTCTGCCCCGGCTGCGCTTCTCCAATGAGACCGACCATGTCCCTCACCGCACAGGCGTAGAGGTCGATGTCGTAGGGGCGTTTTGAGCGGTCCGAGTGACCAAAGCCGGGGAGGTCAGGCGAGTAGACCCGAAAGCGCGACTTCATTCGCTCGTAGATCGGTTTGATTTCGATCGTCGACGCGGCGGTATTGATGCTGTGGAGCAGGAGCATCGGTGGCCGTTCATCGGCCACGTAGTAGGCGAGGCGGCCGGCGGCGCCGCGATGCTCGAGGAGGTCACCACTGACGGCGGGGGGAAGATCCATGGCAACAGCAGAGTGGGTGTTCCGGGCCTGAGTCAAGGCAAGCCTCAGTGGGTCTGCTCCGGGTCACCGGCGTACTGCTCGCGGGTGATCTCGAACTTGCTCATCCGTGTGTAAAGGGCGGCGCGGGAGAGGCCGAGCTCTTTGGCGGTCTGTCGCACGTTCCAGCCTGTCCGCTCGAGCGCGAGGAGAAGCACCTCCTTTTCGAAGGAGTCCATGATCTCCTTGAGCGAGCCGCGCGCATGGCTCGCAGCGGACTGGGACCGGCTCACCCGGACCGCTTGCAGGCGCTCGCTCAGATCCTCGACGGTGACCCGCCCGTCAGAGAGTGCAAGCGCACGATGCACCTCGTTTTGCAGCTCGCGCACATTTCCGGGCCAATCATGGGCAAAAAAACGATTGAGAGCCTCCACGTCGAACATGTCGGCAGCAGGCTGGCCGGTGAGCTGTTGGCAGAAATGCTCGACGAGAAGGGGAATGTCTTCTCGCCGCTCCCGCAGCGGTGGCACTCGAATTTCCACCACGTTCAAGCGATAAAACAAATCCTCGCGAAAGCTCCCCTCACGAACGCGTGCCTGCAGGTCGCGGTGCGTTGCCGCCACGATCCGAGCGCTCGACTTGACCGTCTCGGTCCCGCCCACGGGTCGGTACTCATTCTCCTGGAGGACCCGCAGCAGCTTCACCTGCATCGGAAGTGCCATCTCGGCGATCTCGTCGAGAAAGAGCGTCCCCCCGGCGGCAGCGGCAAAGAGACCCGGGCGGTCGCGATGGGCGCCGGTGAAGGCCCCCTTCACGTGACCGAAGAGCTCGCTTTCGATCAGCGCCTCTGGGATCGCGCCGCAGTTTACGGTGACGAAGGCGGCATCAGCCCGGTCGGAGCGTTCGTGGAGCGCGCGGGCAATGAGCTCCTTTCCGGTACCGGACTCCCCCAGCACCGCTACGGGCACCTTCGTATCAGCGAAGCGATCGACGAAGCGCAGGGCCTGCCGAAGCGCATCACTTCGCCCGACGATACCCTCGAGACCGCGCCCGACCCCGAGCGTAGGCCCCTCCTCCCGCAAACGCCGCATCGCGGCCTCTGCTGCCTCCGCCGCCTGCGCGGCGTCACGCTTGAGACTCCGGTTCAACTCTTCGAGCGTACGGTTCTTCTGCTCGAGGCTCTGCTCCTGCGCTCGGACCCGCGACACCAATCGGGCGTTTTCGAGGGCAATGGTCACTTGGTCCGCGAAGGACGCGCACAGCTCCACGTCGGTCGTGGTGAAGGCCCGGTCCTGATAGCGGTGGTCGAGGTAGAGGGCACCGATCAACGGATCTTCGTCTCGGGCAATTCCTCTCAGTGGCACACAAAGGGCGGAGCGGATCTGGCTGCTCGCGACGCTCCGAGCAGAGGCATAGCGCGCGTCGTTTTGCGCATTGGTGGTCACGACCGCTTCGCCGGTGCGAAACACGTCGTTCGCGATACTGCGGCTAAAGCGCAGGGCTCCCCCTTCGAGGGAGCGGCGATCGAGGTTGCGCGCCACGGCGATCTGAACGCCATCGTCCGCATCGAGAAGAATGAAACCACGCTCCGCACCAAGGAGCTCGATCGCCGCATCGACGATGCGCTCTAGCAGCACATCCGGGTCTGCTTCCCGGGCGAGCTGCCGGTTTAGACCGAGCAGGCGGCGATAGGTGCGTTCGAGTCCGGGAGCCGGCGCCGCCATGAGCTGCGACTGCGGCCGCACGGAACGGCTCTTGCTGAGTGCCGCGCGCAGGGTTCTTCGACTCTTGGTGCTGCAATATGCGTCTCGGTAGCGCTCGGAGAGGGAACTCAAAAAGCGATCGAGCGTCGCAGCGGCCTCTTCGTAGACCGGGAGCGCGCGCGCATCGTTTGCCCGCTCGAGTGCGAGGCCATGCAACGTGAGGGCACGCCAGCGCCCTTCATCACCGAGCACATCCACCTGGCCCAGCACGACTTCGGTCAACCCGACCGCGTCCTCGCCCGTCGGATCCGAGACGGCCGCGTAGGCACGTTCGAGCGCGTGGCGCGCCGGGAGATTGCCCGTCGCCGGGACCTCCAGATCGCGAAGCTTGTTTTGTGCGAGCGCCGCGGCGCCTTCTCGCAGCAAGAGGCGCGCTTCGAGGAGATCCGCCTCCACGGTCGCCAACGCATCGTTGATCTGCGAAAGCCCCCGGCGCACCGCCTCCAAGCGGTCTCGTGCCGCCTCGAAACGTTCGCCCTCGATCGCGGTCTCCGCGACCACGAGATTTGCCATCACCTCGGCGTGAACGAGTCCTTGCTGGACACAGAGCCGCGCCGTCGCCTCCGCCCGCTCGCGCGCCTCCGCGAGCTCCCCCAAGAGCGTGAGCACGTTCGCGAGGTTGACCCCCGCGCGCGCGAGCTCGCGCAAGTTCGCGAGCTGCTCGGCCCGGGCCAGTGCAACTCGGTACCGGTCGAGCGCTTCTTCGTAGCGGCCACGGTCGTGGAGCAAGGTGGCATAGTTCAGGGTGCGGGTCGTGAGCGCGAGGGGATCGGCAACCTCCAAGGACGCGGCGTAGAGCTCGTGCGCGCGGTCCAAATCACCGCTTCGATGGAGTGCGATCGCCAATGAATGGCTGGCTCGCGCCACAGTCTTTGCGTCGTCCGTAGCCTTTGCGGCCTCGTGGGCCCGCTCGAGCCAGGTGATCCCCCCTTGCGGGTCCCCGAGCGCAAAGCTCGCATGCCCTGCGATGTCGAGGGCACGTGCCAAGGCGTCGCCCGCGAGCTCGTTCTCGATCTCTTCCACCCGTGCCAACGCTTCGCTCGAACGTCCCGCGAAATAGAGTGCGCGCACGAGCGCCGCCTGGTCCTTCGAGCGGCGAGCGACAGACTCGAGCGCGCCGAGCGCGTCCGGGTAGCGCCCCACCTTCACCGCCGCGTGACCGCGCACGACCCTCGACTCGGTCTCTTTGCCACGCGCGGCGAGCCTCTCCGCTACGGCGTAGGCCCCCGCCGCTTCCCCCGCTTCTGCAAGCTCCTCGCCGAATGAAAAGAGCGCTTCGTCGTCCAGGACCTCAAAGCCCGCAGAGGCCACGATCCGTTCGAGCGTCTTCCTGCGACGCGCGGGCTCGCCCACCTGTGCGAGCAGACGCATCCAGTGCGAATGCTCGCCAGCCCCAGCATAGGCCACGGCGGCCTCGGCGGGCAGCCCGGCCTGTTCGTAGGCTTCGGCCAGCGCGCGGTGGGCGGGACGGGGATCGTCGAGCTGCCAGGCCTCGCGAATCGCCCGGGGAACCCGAAAGCCGCCGGAGACCGCCTGGAGCCAGCCTTCGCGCTCCGCCAGGAGCAGCGCCCGAGGATCCTCACGCACGAGCTCCGCGAGCACGTTCGCCGGGAGCACTCCTTCGGAAACGAAAACCGGGGCGAGCACGTCGGGCACGGAGGTGCTCGAGAGATCGGCCAGGCGCCCCGGGTCGATCGCTTCGACCGGCGTCGCGCTCTCTCTCGAGATGCGCAGGAGCTCCATGGCCCCCGCGGGTAGGCCTCCTGCGATCTCGTAGATCGCATCAGCAGCCGCTGGCTGCACGGAAGCGAAAGCGGTCGCCACGAGACGACCGAGTGCGTCGCGATCGAGGGGTTGGAGCTCAACGCCGTCGCGGGGGCCTAGCTCGCCGACCGCGGCGAAGACGACACGCACGCCCCGTTCCACCTGCCGACGTTCGAGGAGATCGGCGAGCTCGGCGAAGAATGGAGCCGGCGCGTCCATGTCGTCGACTGCGAAAGCAACCCGTTGATCGTTGGCCAGGCGGTCGGCGAACAGCAAGAGCGCCTGTGCACGCTCATAGGGGGGCGCCGCTGGGTCGAGGGCGAGCTCGAGCTCCGGCGTGCGCGACCGAGCCGACGCGGCGAGACGCGTGGCTAGGGAGAGATCGGCATCCCGGTCGCGGGCGGAGACGGTGACCACGCGTAAGCCCTCCGCGCACACATCGCTGACCCAGCGCTCGAGCAGCGCGGTTTTTCCCGAGCCCCGTGGACCACAGATCCAGACGGGTTTGGGCCCTTCATGCGCGTGAATACGGTCGAGCTCTCGCTCACGGCCGACCAGTGGCAGGCGAAGCAACGGTAGCTGGAGCACGGGCACCGTTTGGCCGCTGAGCTCCGCGGCGCGCGCTGCCACCTGGCTGGCGGACGGGCGTGATGCGGGGGCTTCGCGCAAACACTCCTCGACGAACGCACGAAAGGTGTCCGGCTCGACTCGCTGAGTGTCCGCCCCGCGGTCTCCGGTGAGGCAGGCGGTAATGACCGCACCAAGCGACCAAACATCTGCGCTCGGCTCGAGCTTTGCCCCTTCTCGTGAGCGCTCTGGCGCGATGAACCCAGGAGTGCCCGCGACGCTGCCGCTCGCGCCCCGGCGCGAGGAGAAGCCCAGGTCGATGAGCACGGCGCACCCAGAGTGGTCGACGAGAATATTGCCTGGGCTGACGTCTCCGTGCACGACGCCGCGAACGTGCATGTGGGCGAGCGCGTGGGCCACGGGGCTCAATACGCGCAAGACCTCCCGGGGGTTTTGCCAGCGCGCCCATGCTTCGAGGCTCTCACCTTCGACTCGGGTTTCCACCAAGGTGGCCCGGTCGTCTTCGAACACGAGGTCGAGTGCTTCTACGAGCGCGGGGTGACGCACCTCGCGAAGAAGCTCGAACTCGCGACGCAACGCCGCGGCTTCCTGCAGAGGCACCTGCTTGAGTGCGACGGGGCGGTCGAGCCAGCTGTCGTGGCCAGCGAAAACCTCGCCCTGGCCGCCCTCACCCAGTCGTTCGTCAATTCGATAGCGGCCGCCGAGCATCGCGTCGATCTAGCGCTTGATGCTGAAGGTTCGAAACTCGTTCAAGGGCGTGCCCCAACGGACTCGGACGTCTTCCACCTCGGCTGCGGGTGGCCCCACTTGGCACCATTCCACCAATTGCTCCAGAGCGTAGCGGGGACCTTCGGCCACGAGTTCGACGGCTCCGTCCGGAAGATTCGCAACCCAGCCGGTGAGGTTGAGACTCTGAGCACGCTCGAGTGCGGAGGCGCGGTAGAAGACGCCCTGGACCTTGCCGGTGACAAGAACGGTCGCGCGCGCTTCATCATTGGCCATGGGCGGAGATTAGCACAGGGTGCTCTCAGCCCTCCAACATCTCGAGGAGCTCTCTTTCGCTGAGCACCGCAATCCCCAGCTCCCGTGCCTTGTCGAGCTTTGAGCCAGCGGCTTCGCCAGCGACGAGCATGTCGGTCTTTTTTGAGAGGCTCGACGCGGCACGCCCCCCGTGCGCTTCGATAAAGGCCTTGGCCTCGTCCCGGCTCATGGTTTCGAGCTTGCCGGTGACCACCAGCGTCTTGCCTGCGAGGCGATCCGAGTGGCTCTCCCGCTTGGGACCTTCCGGCGTCACCCCGAGGGCGAGAAGCGCGTCTACCATCGATTGGTTGGCCTCTTCCGCGAACCAGTCGACGACCGCCTGAGCGACTTCGCCGCCAATGCCGTGAATTTCTCCGAGCTGTTCCAGAGTCGCCGTACGCAAGGCGTCGATCGAGCCGAGCTCGTTCGCGAGGAGCTTGGCGACAAACTCGCCGACGTGGCGGATCCCGAGGGCGAAAATGAAGCGAGCGAGCGGTCGGGTCTTCGCCGCATCGATCGCCTTCACGAGGTTTTGAGCGCCCTTTTTCTGGAACCCCGGGATGCTCTCTTCACCGGGAAAGCGCTCGACGTAGAGGTCTTTGGCCGCCAGCAGCGCCCCTTCATCCAGACGAAAGATGTCCGGGCGTCCTTTTATGAGGCCTGCACGGGTGAGCATTTCGAGGCGCTTGCCTCCGAGGCCGTCGATGTCCATCGCCTTGCGAGACACGAAGTGCTTCAGCCCTTCGCGGATCTGAGCCGGGCAACCGGCAATGTTCGGACAGCGGACGACGACCTCATCCTCTGGTCTGATGACCGGCGTTCCGCACTCGGGACAGGTCTCCGGAAAACGAAAGGGCTCGGTGCCAGCAGGCCGTTTCTCCTCCACGACCTTGACGACTTCCGGGATCACATCGCCAGCGCGTTGCAAGACCACCGTATCACCCACGCGAACATCTTTACGCTCGATTTCATCGGCGTTGTGCAGGGTGGCTCGACTGACAGTCACCCCACCGACACCCACTGGCTCGAGGTGGGCGACGGGCGTGAGCGCTCCTGTACGGCCGACCTGGATCTCAATGGCCTCGACCACGGTATTTTCCTGCTGCGCGGGAAGCTTGAAAGCCACCGCCCAGCGCGGAGCTCTCGACACCTGTCCGAGCTCGACCTGGAGACTGTGGTCGTTGACCTTGAATACGACCCCGTCGATCTCGTAGGCGAAGTCTTCGCGGCGCTCGAGGAGGTCGTCGTAGGCTGCGAGCGCTTCCTCGACACCTCTGCAGACGCGAGTCTCGAACGTCGGGAGTCCGAGGTCGCGAAACCATGCCAGCAAGTCGCTGTGGGTCGCTGGCAAGGAGTCATCGTTGGGGATCGTCGACATCGCGTAGAGGATCGCCCGCAGCGGTCGCGAGGCGGTGACGGCCGGGTCCAGCTGCCGAAGCGAGCCCGCGGCGGCATTGCGAGGATTCGCAAAGGTGGGTTCGCCGTTCTCCTCGCGCTCTCGATTGAGCTCTTTGAAGTCCGCCTTCGGGAGAAACACCTCGCCACGCACCTCGAAAATACCCGGGAGCTTCTCGCGCAGCTCGAGAGGGATCGATTTTATCGTGCGTACATTGGACGTGATATTCTCGCCGGTGACCCCATCGCCCCGCGTACTCCCGACCGTGAGCACGCCGTTTTCATAGACGAGCTCGACGCCCAACCCATCGATCTTTGGCTCTGCCGCATAGGTCACCACCGCGTCCTCGGCCATGCCGAGGTGGCGTTTCACTCGCGCGTCGAACTCGTGGAACTCGTCGTGGTCGAAGACGTTGCCGAGCGAGAGCATGGGGTAGCGATGCGGGAAGGGCTCGAATTTGTCCGACGGCTTTGCACCGACCCGCTGCGTCGGTGACTGCGGAGTGACGAGCGCCGGGTGAGCCGCTTCGAGGGCCACAAGCTCGTGAAAGAGTCGATCGTATTCCGCGTCCGAGACCGTGGGCGCGTCGAGCACGTAGTAGCGATAACTGTGCTCGTCGAGCTCACGACGGAGCTCGGCGATGCGGGACCCGGGGTCGGTCTTCTTGGCCATTCAGTAGTGCTCGATGGTCTTGTCCGCATCGAGCACGTCACACAAGGCCAGGCGCACGATGAAGTTCTCCACCTTGTCCAGAAGGCCCTGGATATAGGCGTGGTCGTTGCCGACGGCCACGAAGCCCAGGGTAGCGCGATCGCTCGCGTCGAGGTCCTCCACCTCCGCCGCGGACACATTGAAGGTGTTTCGGGTGCGATTGATCACACGTCGCACGACCGAGCGCTTGTCCTTCAAGGACTCGTTGTCGTAGAGCGCGAGCCCTACCTCCATGACGCCGATCACCATAGCCTCAGCTCCTCGTGGATTGCCCTGCGAGACGGGTCAACGCGCCCCTTCAGGGCGAACGAAAAATCGACGCACACGGAAATCGAACAGGCGCCACGCGCGCTCAGGGAGAAGCCTCCACGCTCGGGGGCCGCTTGCCTGCTGCGGGGGTCTCGAGCTTTCGTGCGACCTCTTCCACGATGTAGAACTCGAGCTCGTCTTGGTTCTTGATGTCGTTGAATCCTTCGACACCAACACCGCACTCGCTACCGGACTCGACCTCGCGGACGTCGTCCTTGTAGTGCTTAAGCGACGAGACCGTGCTGTCATAGATTTGCACGTTGTCACGCAGCACCCGAACGCGAGCGGACCGCATGGCCTTGCCATCGATCACGCGGCAACCGGCGATTGCTCCGACCTTGGTAATCTGGAAAACCTCGCGGACTTCCGCGCGTCCAACGACTTTCTCCTGAGTGTCCGGGGCGAGCTTGCCTTCCATCGCCTGCTTCACCTCGTCAACCATCTCGTAGATGATTGAGTAGGTGCGGACATCTACGCCTTCGCGGTCCGAAATCTGCCGTGCCTTGGTGTCAGGACGCACGTTGAAGCCGAGCACGAGGCCATCGGAGGCTGAGGCCAGCATGATGTCGCTTTCCGAGATTCCGCCAACACCGCTGTAGATGACGTCGACCTTTACTTCGTCAGTGGAGAGCTTGTTGAGCGCGTCCTTCACCGCCTCGGCCGAGCCTTGCACGTCTGCCTTCAACACGACCTTCAGAGTCACCGCCTCGTTGCCGGTCATGCGCGACATGATATCGTCCAGGGACATCTTCGACTTGGCTTCTTGCTCCTTCTTCTGGCGTTGCTCCGCACGATACTGCGCAACTTCGCGCGCCGTATCGGGGGAGTCGACCACGTTCACCGGGTCACCGGCAGACGGAACGCCATCGATACCGATGATCTCCACGGCAGCGGAGGGCCCCACCTCTTTGAGCTGTCTGCCTTCGTCGTCGGTCATCGCCCGGACCTTGCCCGAGTACTCACCGACCACGACCGCGTCGCCCCGCTTCATGACCCCGTGCTGAACCAGAATCGTGGCCACCGGGCCACGGCCCTTGTCGAGCTCGGCCTCCACCACAACCCCGATCGCTTCGCGCGTGGGATGTGCCTTCAGCTCCATGACCTCGGCTTGCAGAAGAATCGTCTCCAGAAGCTCCTCGATGCCGGTCTTTGCGATCGCAGAAGTGTTCACGAAGAGCGTGTCACCGCCCCAGGCCTCTGGCACGAGGTTGAACTGGCTGAGCTCTTGCGTGACGCGGTCCGGATTGGCCTCGGGCTTGTCGATCTTGTTGATCGCAACGAGGATCGGCACTCCCGCGGCTTGCGCGTGTTGGATCGCTTCCTTGGTCTGCGGCATGACGCCATCGTCGGCGGCGACGACCAGGACGACGATATCCGTAACCTGTGCCCCACGCGCGCGCATCTCCGTAAAGGCGGCGTGGCCCGGGGTGTCGATGAAGGTGACCTTGCCCTTGCCCTTCAGCTCCACCTGATAGGCGCCGATGTGCTGGGTGATGCCCCCGGCCTCGCCGGCGGTGACCTTCGTCGCGCGAATGGCGTCGAGGAGTGAGGTCTTCCCGTGGTCGACGTGGCCCATGATGGTCACAACCGGTGGACGAGGCTCGAGCTCGTCTTCCTCGAACTCCGGCTCCTCCGCCACACCGAGCGCCTCTTCTTCGTCGAAGGCGATGGAGTCGACGGTCCAGCCGTACTCACCCGCGAGCATCTCCGCCATTTCGAGGTCGATGGATTGGTTTATGGTGACCATCTCGCCGAGCTGCATGAGCTTGCCGATGATGTCTCCAACCTTGACGCCCATCTGCTGCGCGAAATCCGCGAGCACGATGGTCTCGTCCATCTTCACGACCTTCTTCGAGTCCTTCATCGGCGAAGGCGCGTTTGAGACCTTCTGCTTCTTGCGACCGGGATTCTTCCGACGCAGACGAGAAGGCATGCCGCCTCGATCGTTGCGGAAGTCACGCCCGCCTTTACGGCCACCGGCACCACCAGGACCGCCAGGACCACGACGCGCGCCCTTGTTCCCTGGGCCACGGCGCTGGTTCTTGTCGACGTTGATCATCTCGCGACCACGACCAAACGGATCGTTGACCACGCGCAGCTCGGTGACGCGCCCGAACTTTTGACCGTCGCCACCACGTGGCCGGTCGCTTCCCACCCGACGTCCCGCGCGCTCGACGAGCTTGTCGCGGTCGATCATCCGGACGACCTTGGCGCCTCCAGGCTTCTTGTCGTCGCCCTGCGCTTCGGGCTTGCTCTCGGAGGCGGCCTCCGCCGCTGCGGGCTCGGCTGCCTCGGCTGCCTCCGCTGCGGCGGGCGCAGCTTCAGCGGGCTTGGCTTCCTCGGACTCGGCGGCTTCGGCGGCCTCCGCCGCTTCGACCGGTGCGGCTTCGGGTGCCGCGGGCGCAGCCTCTACAGCTTCTTCGGCCACTTCGACCTTTTCTTCCGCGGATGCGGCCTCCGCGACCGGGCTCACAGGCGCAGCTTCCGCGGGCGCGCTCGCAGGCTCCTCGGCCGGCGCTGCTTCTTCGGCCTGCGCCTCGGCGGGCGCTTCCTCCGCCTCCGCCTCCGCATTTTTCTTCTTCTTCTTGATGATCATCATGCCCGCGCGCTTTTTCGGCGCAGGCTTGTCCGGAGCAGCGTGATGTTTGCGAATCGCCGCGCGCCCCTCGTCCTCGTCGACGGAGCTCGAGTGGGTCTTTACGGAGATCCCTTCGCGCTGGAGCGCCGCCAGGGCGTCCTTGTTCTCGAGGCCAAATTCCTTGGCCAATTCGTGGACCCGTACCTTACTCATCGTGCAACCTCGCGAGCTTCCTCACTGGCGTTCGGGGCGGTTTCGTACCACACCCGCAGCCAATAGGAAGCCTCCTTGGCAAGTTGTCCGGGCGGGATCGCCATTGCGCCGACCCACCCGATGCCGGCCGCAGCCCCGAGGGACTCGCCGGTAACGAATTGATTTCCTTCGATTTTTCTTGCGCTCCGGTCGGCCAAATCCGACGCGAGGAGCACTGCAGCACCGCCGGGCAGCGCCGCCACCGCTTCCACCCCGAGCACCAAAACCCCGCTGCCTCGGGCCAATCCCACGCGCTCGAGCACCTTTCGCTCCGCCGCCTCATGGCACAGGCGAATGAAGGCCTCCGCGTCGAAAGAAGCCACGTGCGTGCGAAATGCCCGCGACAGCACTCGTGCGTCGAGGCTTTTGAGTGTCTCACGCTCGATGGCTACGTAGGCGCCGCGACCCTTGGGTGCGCGCCCGGGGACCACCTGGTCTCCAACTAGAGCCAGTGGCAGAAGCGCGTCAGCAGGGAGCGCCCGGCGCGTAACGACACAGGTACGCTCGACCCCCGCGGGGGGAGTCAACGAGGCGCGCTCGGTAGAGCCGCCTTTGCGGTGCTTGCGTGCACCGGTGTCGTCGCGACGTGGCGTCATCAAGACGTACACACTCCTTTTCGGCCGACCGCTTCATGGTCAGCCGGTAGGTTGTTCGGTGACCTCCGCTTCCGACGCAGCTTCAGTTGCCGCGTTTTCAGCAGGGGTCTCCGGTGAACCTTCTCCGTTCTCGGAGGCCGCAGCCTCCTTCGCTTCTTGTTCAGCTTCGTCTTCGTCGGTGGGCAGACGGACGCTTCCGTCCTCTCCGATGATGATCCCAGCGCCGTCCGCATCCGCGCGGAGATTCTTTTCCATCTCCAGACGCTTGTTGGCAGCGTAGATCAGCTGCTTGGCCTTCTTGTCGTTGACCGTGGTGTTCGTCACGAGCTCTTCGATCGTCGCTCCAGCGAGCTTTTCCACCGTGGTGTAGCCGCCTTCGCTGATCACGTTGTAGGTGTTCTCACCTACACCGCGCACTTCCTTGAGACGCCCTTCATCGTCCAAGGCCAACAGCTCACGCATCTTGCGCGCGGTCTCCGCGGCGCGCTGCACTCGTTCCGCCTCTTCCTTGGCGGCTTGCTCCGCCTTGCGTTCTTCTTCGGCGACGTCCCGCGCGGACTCGAGAATCCCGTCCATCGCTTCCTCGCTCATACCGGGGAACTGCACGATGTAGGAACGGTCCGACTCGAGGAGCTGGCGCGCCGACCGAATGCCGTGGTTGTAGAGCGACTGGATCGTGAACTCGTTCAGGCCCGCGATCTTCTGGAGGCTCTCCCAAGCCCGTTCCTTGATCTCCTGAATTCGGGTCTCGGAGTGAATGTCGAGCTTCCATCCCGCGAGCTGGCTCGCGAGACGCACATTCTGGCCTTTGCGGCCGATCGCCAAGGAGAGCTGATCGTCGGGAACGATGATCTCCATGGTGTTGTTGGCCTCATCGATGAGGACGCGGCTGACTTCCGCCGGCTGAAGCGCGTTGCACACGAAGGTGGCGGGGTCTTCGCTCCAGGGCACGATGTCGATCTTTTCGCCGCGCAGCTCCTGTACGACGGCCTGCACGCGTGACCCTTTCATCCCGACGCAGGCGCCGACCGGATCGACGTCGCGGTCCGAGGAGCTCACGGCGATTTTCGCACGGCTTCCAGGCTCGCGAGCAGCCGACTCGATGCGCACGATCCCCTCGGCGATCTCGGGGACCTCAAGTTCAAAGAGTTTCACGAGCAGCTCCGGCGCTCCGCGGGACAGAACAATCTGCGGACCGCGCGCGTGCTCCTGCACTTCCTTGACGTAGGCTTGAATCCGGTCACCCGCACGATAGCTCTCCCGCTGGATTTGCTCCTTCAGCGGGAGAATCGCTTCGGCGCGACCGAGGTCGATGATCAGGTTGCCTCGCTCAAAGCGACGCACGATGCCGGTGACGAGCTCGCCTTTGCGGTCCTTGAAGTCGTTGAAGACGATGTTGCGCTCCGCATCGCGGATGCGCTGAATGATCACTTGCTTGGCGGTCTGAGCGGCGATGCGCCCGAAGCCACGGCGAAAGGTCTTCAGGCGAAGGATGTCGCCGTACATGTCGTCTTGCTCGCGTGCGGCGGCCTGGTCTTGGTCCAGGTAGAAGATCGGGAAGACCATTTCATCGCCCGGTTCGACCTCGATCCCGCGCTCTTCCGCTTCTTCGACGCTGATTTCGTTGAAGGTGTCCTCGACATTGGCGACGACGGTGATGGTCTGACTCAGATCGACGGCGCCCTTGTCCTCGTTGAACTCGGCGTAGAGATTCCGCTCGGCGCCGAAGGCTCGCTTGGCCGCCACGAGGATCGCTTCCTCGAGCGCCTTGATCAGGACCTCTTTTTCGATCCCTTTGTCTTTGGACACCTGGTCCAACACCGCACCCAAATTTGCGTCCATCTTCACCGCCTCCGCACGAGCTCAAAGTTGCTCGCGTACGGACTGTCAAAAAACCGGGACGAGGCGCGCACGATCGACAACGTCGTATCGAATCGTGAACTCGCGACCATCGACCTCGATGCGAAACTCCTCGAGGCCCGCCTTCCCGAGGACTCCTCGAAACCGCTTGCGGCCATCGAGGGGTTCCTTGGTTTGGACCTTGGCCTCTTGGCCCTCGAATCGCTGAAAGTCTATCGGCCGGGTCAGGGGTCTATCGAGCCCAGGCGAGGAGACTTCCAAGGTGTAGCGGCCGTCGATCCGGTCGGAGAGTCCCTCTCCATCCAAGACGTCGCTCACCAAGCGAGACATGTTCGAGCAGTCGTCGATCGTGACGCTTTGCTCGGAACCGTCTCCAACCTCACCCTCGCGGTCGATGAACAACCGGAGGATGCGGCTGCGCGGGACGTATTCAACCAGAATCAGGTCGAATCCCTCGCGCGCGAGCAGGGGTCGGACCTTTTCGCCCACCATCTCCTCGATGGGGTGGCTCATGGCCGCCTCCGCTTTTCCTGCCGAATTTCGAGGGGTTAGCTCGAAGCAGGAGTCAGTGAACCCAAAAAAAAATGGGCCCGTGGCCCATCTGTATGAGGCCGAGCTTCGACCTTCACCAAATGTGGAGACGGCACTTAGCATTCGGCGGGTCGGGTGTCAACGCGGCAGCGCTAAGGGTTGGGAACTGTTCACGAAACCCCGGCGCCAGCAAAATACTCATCCAGCGATTCGGAGTATTTGTGTAGACTGGGTGGAAAACGTTCCGGGGAGCAAGGGATGAGTCAGATCGGCGACGGCGACGCGCAGGCTTCGGACGTCGCGGTCGTCGGCCATGATGCTCGGCGACTCGCTCACCCGCGCGACCAATCCAAGAGCCCCCTCGACCGGCGACCGCCCCGCGGCTCCCCAAGGACTCGCGCCCCCGAGTGGCGGCGTGGGCCTGCGCAAGAAGTGAGTCTGGGCACTTTGGCGCTCGCCGAGCGTGCGCGGGAAACCATACGGCGAGCACAATGACGTACGTGATGGTCGACGTAGAGGCCGATGGCCCGATCCCCGGCGACTACTCCATGATCTGCTTCGGTGCGGTGATCGTCGAGCCGTCGCTCGAGCGGACCTTCTACGGCCAACTGCGACCGATCTCAGAGCGTTTTGTGCCGGAAGCGTTGGCGGTGAGCGGTTTCAGTCGGGAGGAGACGCTGGCGTTTGAGGAGCCCGCGGCAGTGATGAAGCGCTTCGCCGATTGGCTCGACGCTGAGTGTAAGGGCCGGACCCTCTTCATTTCCGACAACAACGGCTTCGACTTCCAATTCGTGAGCTGGTACTTCCACCACTTCACGGGTGCCAATCCCTTTGGACACAGCTCGCAGAACTTGGGATCGCTCTACAAAGGTCTCGTCGGCGACACCTTTCAGTCGTTCAAACATCTGCGAAGAACGCCGCACACGCACCACCCGGTGGACGACGCCAAGGGCAACGCGGAGGCGTTGCTGCACATGAAGGACGCGATGGGTCTGAAGATCCGATTCTGAGGGATTTTTCGATCTGTGTGCCGTTTCCTGCGTCGACAATCGCGCAAACGGGCCTCATTCGGACGATTCTCGTCCGGCACGCCATTCGCACTAAACGGGTTGCGAGATGGCAAAGCACGGCCTGAGCGCGAGATTCATCGACCACCGGGCTCCGATTCCTGTTGCGATTCGTTTGGATGCAGATGACCCGGACGCAAGAGAATTTCTCGGAGCGGTTCGCGGAGAGCTGCGCATCAGGAAGTACCGCCAGCGCACGATCGCCAGCGACCTGCGAGTCGTTCGCCGGTTTCTCGACTCGACGGGAGTGCCGCCGCGGGAAGTCACCCGCGGCCACATCGTTGGGTATTTGGATTCGTTGGTCGCGCCAGCTCATGCCGAGGAAACGCTCGGCTTTGAGTGTCACGTGGCGATAGA
>CAYXVF010000005.1:0-10570 GCA_964468125.1 uncultured Bdellovibrionales bacterium
GTTCGTGCGCAGCCTGCCGGGCTGCTATTCGCCGCAAACACGGGTTCGAACCCCGCTCAGGGTCACCACTCTGAGACTTCTTTAAAGGACCGCGGCCCCTCAGTGAGAGGCCGGCCGCGTTGTTCGTGCGCAGCCTGCCGGGCTGCTATTCGCCGCAAACACGGGTTCGAGCCCCGCTCAGGGTCACCACTCTGAGACGTGGCTCACGCTGTGGAGACCTAGCGGCTAGAGCGGCCGTACCGGACTAACGATGTGCCTTGCCCGGATCGGCCCGTAGGCACGGCTGTGTCGAGACAGTTCGAGCCGGTCACAAACGATGAAAACGTGCGCGCGGGGTACCGTCACGGGTCCGAACGTGAGCGCCTGTGAATTTTCAGAATCATGCCCCCATGTGGCGGGCGTGTTTTGCATAAACATGCCCCCACCTTGACCCGCTTTTTTGCAATCATGCCCCCACCCCTGAGGCCGTGGACTCGGCTGTCGTACACCTTTGCTCTGGAGGTGTGTCGATGGCCGATCGGGAGCACGGCATGTGGGAAGCCCTTAGAGTTCTTGAGAAAATTCACGCAGGCGAGAGCCGCCGGTCGATAGCCCAGACCACGGGCCGGTGTCGCAAGACCATTGGTCGATACATTAAAGCGGCAACGGCGCCGGGCTGGGTGCCTGAAGAGCATCCGCCCGACGAAGCGCTGGCGGCTGAGGTCTTGGCCCGGGCTCGGCCCGGGCCGCCGCCCGGAGAGGCCGTTCTTTCGGCCGCGATCACGGGCGTTGGAGCGGTGAAATCGACCGCAACGGGCTCTACGGGAGCGACCACGGTCAGCTCCGGGCTCGCTGCGTCGGGCGGCGTCAACTCCTTCCAAGTGGACGGCGGCGCTGGAATGGTCGCAGGCGGCGCGGTCGACGGCGGTCAGGGCTCGGTGGGCATGGTCGGCGGCGGCGGCGTAGATGCGCTCGCGGCTTCGGGCGATAGCTCGACGACCAAGATGCAAGAGACTCGGCGAATGCAGGAGCTGAACCAGAGCTTCAACCTGCAGTATCTGGGTTTGCAGCAGAACATGCAGTCCGAGAACCGTCAGTTCACGACGCTCTCGAACATCATGAAGACCAAGCACGACACCGCGAAGAACGCGATTAATAACGTTCTTTAATGAGGGTTGAGGCCGAACGGCCTCACTGTAATGCTCTCGCGAGACGCCGCGTCCTCACCCGGCGCGGCGTTTTTTTTCGGTCTGCGGATCGAACTAGCAAGAGTCCATCACCCTTCGAGGACGCGCCGGATCGCGTCGAGGAGCTCAGCCTTAGAGAACGGTTTCTGGAGCTTGAAGACCGGGTGAGCGCCCCGATCGCTCGTCAGCGAGGCCGATCCCGGGTAACCGGACGATAGGATGATGGGTAATGTCGGCGCTCGACTGCGGATCGCCTCTATCGTCCGCTCGCCGCCCAGCCCAGGCATGTTGAGGTCGATGATCGCCAGTGTGACATCCTCTCGCCTCGCATCAAAAAACTCGATCCCCTCCTCGCCGGTCTTCGCGATCCAGACCGAGAACCCGAGGCTCTCCAGCATGCGCCGAAACGCGACGCGCAAGGCCGGCTCGTCGTCTACGACGAGCACGAGCCGCCCGGCACCATCGATCGCGGTGCGTCGCTCGAGTTTGCCGTCGTCATCCACGCTCCCAAAAGAGGACGCAAAGGTGAGCACGAATTGCGTGCCGCGACCGACCTCACTCGTCACTTCGATTCGACCGTTCAAGCTCGTGACCAGGCGGTAGACCATCGCTAGGCCCAAGCCCGTTCCCTGGTCCGGCTCTTTTGTCGTGAAGAACGGCTCGAAGACTCTGTCGACGATCTCAGGAGCGATCCCAGTCCCGGTGTCAGCGACGATCAATCGGACGCGCTCCTGCTCTACCTCCGTTCGGAGCGTCAAACGGCCCCCGTCAGGCATCGCGTCGCGTGCGTTCGCCGCGAGAGTCAGGATCACCTGCTGCACGAGGTGCTCGTCACCGAT
Source organism: uncultured Bdellovibrionales bacterium (assembly GCA_964468125.1). Taxonomy (GTDB): domain Bacteria; phylum Myxococcota; class XYA12-FULL-58-9; order XYA12-FULL-58-9; family CAYXVF01; genus CAYXVF01. The sequence continues at coordinate 2,006 of CAYXVF010000005.1, forward strand.
CGTCACCGCCGGCTCGGGTGCGAGATCGGAGCGCACGGAGACGCTTGGCAACGTTCGCTTGAGCAACGCTTCCGCGCTTCGCACCGCGCGGTTGAGATCGATCGGGCGCAGATCCGCCGGACGACCGCCGCTGAAAGTCAGCATGCGCTGCGAGAGCTCCGCTCCGCGGCGCGACGCGTTCGCGATGATGTCGAGGTCCCTCTGCCAATCGCCGTCGCCGGGGTTTTCAGAAGACTGCAAGAACTCCACATAGCTCGAGATCACAGCCAAGACGTTGTTAAACTCGTGAGCGACTCCGCCCGCGAGGGTTCCCATCGCCTCCATCTTCTGCGCGTGCGAGAGTTCGCGCTCCAGGCGCTCGCGATTCTGCTCAGCGTCATAGGACTGCTGAATATCCCGCACGAACAGCGCCACGCCGTTCGCCACCGGCATGCAGCGAAGCTCGTACCAATGCTCGGCTCCATTAAAGCGTCTGGCGCGAACGCTGAGAGGCTCGGCACCCCCGAGGACTCGACGCCCGAGTGATTCGATGTCGATGTCGAAGGTGCCGTCGAGCAGCGTTTTCACCGCCTCTTGGGGCTCATCGGTATCGAGGCCGAACGTTTGCCGTGCAACCCCGTTTGCGAACACCACCCGCAGATCGCGATCGAGGGAGAAGAAAGCGTCTGGGAGGGTCTCCATCAACATGCGTAAGGCGTAGGCGCTCTCGTCGCGCGCCGCTTCCGCTGCGAGCAACGCTGTGATGTCGCGCCCGATACCAAATACACTCAACACTCGACCGGACTCGTCGAACTCCGGAACGAGTCTCGTTTCGACGACATGCGCCTCCCCATCCTTGGCCGGTATCGAGAAACGAAGCTGTCCTTCCTCGCCACGCTCGAACACGTCCCGCACGGCGGACTCCCAGAGTTCGCAGAGGGACTCCGGCAGACCGAGCTCGCGAAGCTCTGTGCCGACGCACTCCGAGGGCGGAATGTCTGAGTAGCGAGCCATCGCCCGATTGACGTATAGGTTTCGGAGATCGGCGCTAAACCTCGCGATGATGTCCGGAGCTCGCTCGACCAGGGCCTCGAACTCGCGCATGCGCGCCTGCTCAGCCGTGCGGTCATAGAACATCACGATGGCTTCGGGCTCTGAGGTGTCGCCAACAAAGGGCACCACGGAGACGACATACGACTTTCCGTCCAGACTCATGTCACGGCTTCTCGGCTCGCCGCTGTCCAACAACTGGCGAACTAGATCGGACGCTGCGGTCGACAAGCCGTCCGCTCCGCTGAGGAAGGCGGCGTCGTCGAGGTCGAGGAGCGCGGCGGCCCGCGGGGTTCGACGGCGAATTCGAAGATTTCGGTCGACCACGAGCAGTGCCAGCTCCATTTGAGCGAGAACGTTCTCGAGGTCGCGATTAACCGCCGAGAGCTCGCGCGAGCGCGTCGTCAGTTCTTCATTGACGGTACGGAGCTCCTCGTTTGTCGCCTGCAGCTCCTCGTTGCTCGTTTCGAGCTCCTCGTTTGACGACTGCAGCTCCTCGTTCGCCGACTGCAGCTCCTCGTTGAGTGACTCGAGATCTTCGTTAGCGCTCGCCAGCTCATCGGTCGTCGCTCGCAGCTGTTGGCGGGTGATCTCTAGCTCGTGTTCGAGGTCTTGAACGCGCGCACTCTCGAGGGTGTCATCGGTCTGCTGGACAGATACTCGCACCCCTGTCCTTCGGAACAGAAGTACGACGTGATCTTCGGACGTGAGACGCTTGCACCAAAGGTGGAAGTACTGAGTCTCATCTCCCCGACGATGCATGGCGTGGGGCGTATCGACGGCGGCCTCTGTCTCGAATGCACGTCCGACCGTCTGGTGCACCGGAGCACGCAATCCTGGGCCAACGAGGTCGAGCAGCCCCAACGCCGCCTCACCCTGGGGCAGCTGAAGAATCCCATTCAGGTCCCCGAATACGTGCACCACATCCAAGTCGCGGTTCACCACGACTCCGGGTGGCGCGAAGTCTTTTGCGATCGCGAGCGCGGCGAGATCACCGACCTCTCGTTCGCGGCGACGCATCCGTTCTGGCCGTCGCAGGGGGCGGGGAACGCGCGGCAAGCTCGGCGATCGATCGACTCGTCGGAAGATCCGATGCGCGGCATCGTCCGCCACGAACAGCTCCGGCGCAGCGCTCACCGACTCTGACCTTCCGAGCATCAGGACGCCGCGAGGTGCGAGAGCGTAGTGAAAGCGCGCAAACAAGTGCCTCTGTCGCGTAGCGTTGAGGTAAATCAAAAGGTTACGGCAGGAGATCAACTGAACACGCGAGAACGGGGGGTCTCGCAAAACGTCCTGCCGCGCGAAGACGATGCAGTCGCGCAAGCGCTGCCGCACGGTCGCCACCTGTCCGTCGACCTCGAAGTAGCTATCGAGGAGCGACTGCGGCAGATCGGCGAGGCTTTGCAGCGCATAGCGTCCCTTCCGTGCAATTTCGATCGATTGCTCGTCGACATCCGTCGCAAAAACATTGAGTTGCGGCTCCACATCGAGTCTCTTCGCCTCTTCCATCAGGGCGATCGCCACCGAATACGCCTCCTGACCCGTGCTGCACGCGGGCACCCATGCGCGCAGGGCGCCCTGTAACTCCGCAACGGTCGGCGCAATCGCACGGCGCATCGATGCAAAGCTCTCCGGATCGCGCAAGAACTCGGTCACAGAGATCAATAGATCGCGATGCAGCGCTCGCACTTCTTCGTCGCTCGTGCGCACACGCTCGGCGTACTCCGAGAGGTTCTCGCAGGTGCTCAAGCTCAGTCTACGCAGGACCCGGCGCTCGATCGTGGAGCGCTTATAGCCCTCGAAATCGACGCCATCGACAGCACTCACCTGGGCGACGATGGCCGAGATCAGCTTCGGGTCATATTGGCGGTTCAAGGTCTCGAGATGACGACGGGCGAGGCGCGAGACGACTTTTCCGAGCTCAGACGCAGCTGAGATTTGATCAACAACGCCCACCGACGCGATCGCGGCGGCCGGCATCTCACCAAAACTACTTCCTCGCGGGTCTTCGACGATGACCGTGCCGCCCCGGTCGCGAATCGCTGCGAGCCCGCGTGCCCCATCGCGCCCAGTCCCAGAGACGATGACCCCGATGGCCCGATCTTCGAAGGTGTTCGCCGCCGCGCGGAAAAACCGGTCGATGCTGGGCTTGGCTCCCTCGTTGGAGTCGAGGGTGGCAAACACTCCGTTCTCGATGTTGAGGTCTCGACCAGGCTCCGCGAGATAGACCACCTTGGAGTCGAGTGGGCTCCCGATTTCGGCCCACTGGACTGGCAGGGAGGTCTCTACCTGCAGAAGCTCATCCAACTTGGAGGTTTGTTCGTCCGAATAGTGGCGAATGATCACGACAGTCGCCGGGATGTCAGGATCGAAGTCACGAAGAAGCGACTTCAGGCTGTTGAGTGAACCCGCCGAGCCGCCGACCACCACGCAAAGCTCCGGAGCGTTACCCATATATCCGACGTAGTACACCTGGGGCACCCATCACAACACGTTCGAGAGCTGTTCGCCCTGCAGTGTTTTCATGTCTCCGCCCCCCCCGTGTGTACGTCGCAGTATCACTCGCAACTGAACGCAGAATGCTCAAAGCGAGGCGAGCGTTGAGACGCATTGCGCCTTTCGGTGAGCATCGACCGCGACGGACCCGTCCGAGCAGACACCCATCGGCGGACGCCTGATCGGACGTCATCCAGAGGCTCTTTGGGCTTCGAGGAAGGCGTCGCGGCATCGCTCTTCATGGTAGCCTAAAATGCCTCGAGTTCCGCTCGTCCTTCGACACTCGTTTCCGGCAAAGACTTGCAACGGACGGTCAGAGTCGACTGGTGCGTCCATGTGTTCCTGTCGTTCATTGCGTTCATTGCTCTGCTGCCCGAGCGACCCCCTTCGGCGACTGATTGGCGTTGTCTCGCTCGCCGTGCGACTGTAAAAAACAACCCTTTGTCGCCTAACTATACTTGGAATCCTCTCGAGATCGGGAAGACTAAAGTCGCTAATCCGATGGCACCGCGGGGGGGGATAAGGCGCACTCTGCCGTGGGAGACGACGGATTCAGCGACGACTGCGGCACGTGCAATGCGAACTGCACCGGGCCGGGCTCTGGCGCCACCCGCGGTGACGGAGAGATCTGTTCAGAGACCGAAGCCTGCGATGACGGGTTCACAGACGCCTACGGAACCTGCAATGCGGATTGCACCGGTGCCGGCGACGGCGCGGTGTGCGGAGATGGCGCAACGTACCCCTAGCTGGGAGTTTGTGACGATGGCGTCAGCAACGGTTTCGATGGAGGGGCGGCGTGCAATCGCTGGTGCACTGGTCCGACCGCGTTCTGCGGCGATGGCGTGGTGTCCGAAACGGGTAAAGGTCTTGCTGGGAGTTCAACGAAGGCACAGGCACGACTGCGTTCGACTATGCGGGCACAAACCATGGGACGCTGGCAGGCCCGCCTGCGCGGGTATCGGCTCCGTGAAAAAAACGAGATCCGTCACGGCTCCAAGACCGATACCAGGGTACCGAAGCGATCGGTGAGGACACGCGCTGGCCGTCGACGAAGTAGAGCCGCGGCACGCCGTCGCGCCCGCCGCTCGCGATGTCGATCGACGTCTGCAGGATCAGATCGGGGATGCCGTCCGTGTTGAGGTCGGCGACCGTTCCTTCAGTTGCAAAGGGAAGCCCCCCCACCGGTATGCCTTCGTATCCGTTCGGTAAGCAAACGGGCGTTCGGGGCTGCGCCAGTTGACAATAGCGAACATTATTAGCGACCGTGCGGCCGATCACATCCGATACTGGCGCTAAAGCTAGAAAATAATTCGGCTATTTAGACGCGTTCGGAGAAAATCACATGACGCATCTCTCTCTCTCCCGTGGGCTCTCGTACTGCCTCATCGTCCTGATCGCTGCCTGTGGTGATCAGAGCGCCCCCGCGGTCGACGGTCCACGTGGAGAGCTGCTCTGCCAGCCTTTTGAGACCGTGGTCTGCGACTGCGACCTCGCGAGTGGCACCCAGTATTGCCTCGGGGATGGCAGCGGCTACAGCGCATGCTCGTGTCCCGTGAAGGTCGCGGTCACCCGGCCCGATGAATCCGTCGCGCTGTTTGAGCTCAGCACAGTAGGAGCCCAGGTGGACGGCCGCACGCTCTCGGTGCCAGCCGGAAGCCCCTTGGAGTCCTCGGAGGTCGGAGACATTCTGGTCAGCTTCGAGGGAGCCGGGTTTCTTGGTCGGGTGAGCTCTCTCCAGACGCAAAGCGATGGCGTCGCCATCACCACCGAAGAGATCGCACTGGCCGATGCTTTTGAGGAGCTCGAGGTCGATGTGATGCACGACGCCCCCCTCCAGGTGTGGCTGCCCCCGGAAGTTCGCGACAGTTTCGGTGAAACACCCAACGCGCTGAGCGGCGGCCTCGACTTCAGTGGGGCCGGTTCGATTACGCCGGGGTTCCGCATTCGCGAAGGCTCAACCCTCGACCTCGAAGGCCCGAAGATCGAAGCCGGCTTTAGCATCGGCAGGACCGGAAGCGTCAACGTCGGCTTATTCGACCTCCCAAAGTACGGCTTGCGCTCCTTCAAGTTCATCGTCAACACAGGGGTCGATCTTCGCCTCAACTCGACGGTCAGTGTCAAGGCGCAGGCCAGCGGAACCGCATCGATCGAGCTGATCGAGGCGGCGCTCACCGCGGCTGGCAAAGGATACTTGGCGCCCGCACGCTACCCGATCGGTGGTGGACTCGAAGCAGTATTCTATTTCTATCTCGAATGTGGGGTCGAGGTGACAGGGAGCGCCGACCTCGACACCTTTGTAGAAATCGAGTCCGACGTCCAAGCAGGACTACGATTCAACTTCGATCGTAGCCCGAAATGGCGAGGCGTGGGCGACGTCGACATCGACGCGGACGCTGGGCTGGACGACTTTGACTGGCAGGCGAATGGGCAAGTGCTCTGCCAGATCAAACCCGAAATCGAGCTCATGATGCTGCGCAGCAGCGGCCCGTTCGTAAACGCTGGTCCCTACTTTTTGACCCAGGGACAAGCCGGGCCTCGCTACCGCATCGAGATCGGCGGTGGCTTTCGGGGAGACGTCGGCGGTCGCATCAACGTTCTGGATTTCGGCACCGTTTGGGAAGAGACCTGGGAGCTTTTCGACTTCTACCAGGAGTTTTGGAGCCAAGACTTCGCGGTGTGCGGCGACGGTTATCTGCAGCCGGGAGAGGAGTGTGACGCCGGGTTTATCATCGACACCGAGCAGTGCAGCGCGAGCTGCGAGTGCGAAATCGGCTATCTGCCGCGGGCCGACGACATCGGCTTCGACGACAACCTCGACAACCGCCCTGGGGATTGGGCCAGCTTCAACTTCGAGGGACGGATCAACGGGTGCCGACCGTCGTGCAGCGACGGCATCGTTCAGTCCGAAGAAGGAGAGGTCTGCGACGAAGGGCTCTCGCTCGCTCGAGGTCGCGGGTACAACAGTTGCGATCGAACCTGCACGCGGCGGTTTTGTGTGTGCGGTGATGGCATCGTCGACAATGCGGGCGGCAACGCGTTTGAGGCGCAAACCGTGAGCTTTCGGGAGGGTCGCGTCACGAGCACCACAGTGGTGCTCGACGACTCCTGCGCCGAGGTCTGTGACGACGGCAACACCGAATCGGGAGATGGCTGCCGTGCCGATTGCCTCGGGGTCGAAACCTGCGGCGACTACCTCTACGACCCGGGCGAAGAATGCGACCTCGGCGCGGGCAACGGTGGCGAAACATGGTGTCTCGACGGTTGCCTGCTCGACTTGGGCTGCGGCGATGGTCGCGTCGCCCCGGACGAAGAATGTGACTCTGGTGGTGTAAACTCCTCCACCTGCAACTTCAACTGCACCTTGGCGGAATGCGGTGATGGCTATGTCAACCCCGCCGCTGGTGAGGAGTGCGACGACCCCGCGAGTCCACGAAATTGCAAGCCGGACTGCACGATTCCCGCTTGCGGTGATGGGTACGTGAGTCCGGGCGAAGAGTGCGACACCGGCGGAGCATCCGCGACCTGTGACTCCGACTGCACGTTGGCGTTCTGCGGCGACAACACGATAAATCCGGCGGCGGGTGAAGAATGCGAACCGTTCACACCGGGTGGCCCAGTCAACACCGCGCAGTGCAACTTCGACTGCACCGTGCCCGTTTGTGGTGATGGCGTAGTGAATGCGGCAGCGAACGAAGTGTGCGACGACGCCGACACCGACGATTGCACCCCGGCCTGCAACTCGGTCTGCACAGGACCGGGCAATCAATGCGGTGACGGATTTCTGCGCTGTGACGAGGTCTGCGACGACAACAACACAACGGCGGGCGACGGTTGTCGCGCCGATTGTATGGGCCTCGAAGTGTGCGGCGACGGGCTGATCGACGTGGGCGAAGTGTGTGACGATGGCAACACGGTCTCAGGCGACGGATGTCGTGCGGATTGCCTAGGTACGGAGGTTTGCGGCGACAACCTGGTGGATATTGGCGAGGTCTGCGACGACGGCAACAACGACAACTGCGACGGTGACTGTCTTGCCGACTGCAGTGCCGAACGCGCCGACACCTGTGGCGACGGCGCGGTCACGGAGCCGTGTCCGGGCTGTGATGTGTGCGAAGTCTGTGAAGACACGGTGGTCGACAACACGGACGTCGATCTGGGGTGCTCCCCGGAGGCGCCAAACTGCAATGAGTGTGGTGGCTGTACGGAAGATGTCTGCGGCGATGGAATCATCGGCCCCAGTGAGTTTTGCGACGGAAACCCCTACATCGGCTTCTGTTTCGGAGAAAGCGGTGACTACGTTCGCTGCGTAGCTCCGCATGGCTCGGAGCCGGGCGAACGCAGCGAATGCGCACCCGATTCGCTCTGTCTCGCTGCGGTGGGTTTCTGCATCCCTGATCCGCTCGAGCGCTCATGCGTGACGTTTGGGCCCGAGAGTTGTGGGACCGATTCTGAGTGTCAGATTCTCGGACCGTACCCGGGTGATTGTAACTCGTCCTGCACTCGCATCGTCACCTGCGGCGATGGGTTTGTCGATGCGCCGGAGGAATGTGAGCCGACCTGCCAAGGCGGGACCTTGGACGATGCTTCGTGTTTGGGCGACGCGGCGCGTGCTGCGTGTAGTGACGGCGGCGGTTCTTGCAATGCCTGCAGTGATTTCTGCGAAGACGCGCTATGCGGAAACGGGCGACGGGAACTCCCGATGGAACAATGCGATCCCTCGTGTCTCGACGGCAGCGTCCAGTCGTGTGCTGGCATCGACAACCGGACCCTCTGCGTCGCGAGCGGTGGCTTTTGCAGCTCGGGCGAAGAATGCACCGCGAGCTGTCGCGAGCCCTAGCGGTTCAGCTCGCGGGCTGAACTGCGTTTTGACGCTCCGCCTTCTTGGTTGCGGCTCGCTCCGGCTCATCGCGCGCTTTCTGAGCGGCGGCTCGTTCTGGCGGTGCGTGGGGAACTTCGCCGAGATCGCGCTCGTCTTTCGGCGTGTCGTCGGAGTCGGAGTCGGGCAGCGTCGCGTGCTCCCCTTCAATGTCGACCGTGATG
>CAYXVF010000005.1:10670-23055 GCA_964468125.1 uncultured Bdellovibrionales bacterium
GTCGGAGTCGGAGTCGGGCAGCGTCGCGTGCTCCCCTTCAATGTCGACCGTGATGAATGCGTCCTCTTCGGCGAGACCCACGCTCGCGGTGTATGCGATCGCCGCGGCCAAGGGGAGCGATGGGCCAACTTGGGGCCTCGTCGCTTCGGCCATGTGTTTCCAGAGTGCATCGGGTCGAGCTGGTTAGATCGGCGTCCGTCCCGTTGACCGCCAGGCGACAGAGCAGCCCATCCTCGAGCGAAACTATCTCCACCGTTGGGGCAACCGGCGCCGGCAGACGAATGTCTCATCCGCATGCACCCGAGCCTCGACCAGAGTTTCGTGCCCGAATTTTACGTCGCTTGGGTCATTTTCCACGAGATGCTTCACGAGGCGTACGGGGTCGAAGAAGTGAATGGCCGCCGTCACGTTCACCCGCCCGAGTTCGTCGCCCTAGAGCAGACCTATCCCAACTACGAGCGCGCTCGCGCATGGGAAAAGCGCCACTTGTCGCGTCTTCTGCGCTACCGCCACCGCTTTGGCGACGGGCTCCCACGAAGTGTAGCTGCGATCACGAATCTGGGGGAGCCGGTCCACACGGCAGTGTGGTCTCCGATCCCCAGGTGTGTGGCTAAATGCCTGATTTTTCTGGCCACCGTGGGTCAGGTACGCCCCTTGCAGAAAAAGCATTGGGTGAGACGCAGGCTCAACATCATCGCTTTCTCGGTCCTGGGCACGGTCGGTTGCACGAATGAGGTATCGTCGCCGGTCGACCCTGCTTTTGAATCGTCTATCGTGGAGCCCGAGCTCCCACTCGAGCAGCCCTTGCGCTGCGACCCGGGCACGACTCCCGCTGCGCAACCCGTCAAACGGCTGTCGAACGTGCAGTACCGCAATAGTATCCGGCAGCTCTTTGCCGATCAGCTCTTCGATGCTGATGTCGCAGCAGCGATGAGCGCCCACGCTGATCGCCTGCCTCGCGACCGCGACACAGGTCAGACCTTTGCGGCGATGGACCAGCGGCTGACCGAAGGGCACGTAGACGTTCACTTCAACCTCGCCGATTCTCTGGCAAGCGCGGTGGTGTCGAGTCCAGAACGACGCGAGGCGCTCGCGGGCGCCTGTGCGAATGGGTCTCCGATCAGCGAAGCGTGCGTCGAGTCCTTTGTTCGTTCGTTCGGCCGACGCGTCTTCCGACGCCCGCTCGACGAAATCGAGGTGCAAAACCTCGTCGAGCTGCGCGAGCTCTCGACCGAACCGCAGCCCCTGTTGGGGGACGTCGTTTTTTCCTTCTTGATGGCTCCCCAGTTTCTTTACGTGCTGGAGGATCGCGGTGAGGCGATCGAGGGCGCACCGAACATCCTTCGTCTCACGCCGTGGGAGGTCGCGAGCCGACTGACGTTCACCTTCTGGGGCAGCCCGCCGGACGAGGCGGTCCTGGACGCCGTAGAAGCGGGCGCCTTCGACTCCGAAGACGGCTACGAAGAGCAGGTGCGTCTCGTTCTGCAAGATCCTCGCGCCGACTCATTTGTGCGAAGCTTCTTCGACCAGTGGTTCGAAATTCCGGACGCCGTCGACTTTCCCGATGACCCGATTTTCGCCGCCGTTGCCGAAGGCGTTGAAGTCGACTCCTCGCTCTACCTAGAGATGCGCAACGAAGCGCACGCGTTGATCGAAGAGATGGTTTGGAACGAGACGCGTAGCTATCGCGATCTGCTCACGTCTTCGGAAGTTCGAACGTCCTCGCCGCGGCTCGCCGAACTCTACCAGGTTCAGCCGTGGGACGGAGTTTCTCCTCCGCCCGAGGCTTCGGCGAGCTCACCGCGACCCGGTCTCCTCACCCGCTCGGCCGTGATTCTCGCAACAGGGACGACCAATCCGATCCTGAGGGGTGCTTTCGTCCGCAAAGAGATCCTGTGCGACGAGCTCGAGGTACCGGCCGACCTCCCCTCAGAAGCATTTCAGTTTCCCCCGCAGCAACCGGATCAGAGCACGCGTGAGGTCGTTGAGGCGAAAACCGGAGTGGAGGGGTGTAGAAACTGCCATGCCTTGCTCAACCCATTAGGCTACATGCTCGAGCTATTCGATGGACTCGGGCGCTACCGGACGTCCGAACGCGTGTTGGACGATAGCGGAAACGTCATAGCGACCGTACCGATCGACTCGGAGGTGGTGCCGCAGCTCAGCTACGGTGACCCTGCCTCTCTCTCCACACCCGAGGAGCTCATGGCGAGTATCGCCGAACACCCAAAAACCTCGGCGTGCTTCGCGCGCCACGCGTTCCGCTACGCTTTTCGTCAGGAAGAAGATTTGCGACGCGATGGCTGCTCGATGAGCGTGGTTCGAGACGCGGTGGAAGGCGGATCGATCCTAGACGCGTTTGTTGCGCTCGCGACCGACCGTTCGTTTAAGGAGCGAGTGATCCAGTGAAATACAGCCGCATCCGTCGCCGCCATTTCCTACAGGGGATGGGCGGAGCGATTCTCACGCTACCGTTTTTGCCGTCACTCATACCGAGCGGTGCGCGTGCGCAGGCGGCGGTGGCGCCGAAGCGATTTATCGGCCTGAAGCATTGGAATGCGCCGCCGATCGCGCGCATGTGGCCGACGTCGAGCGGCCTCACGGGGAACTACAGCGTGCGACCCTACGAGATGAACCGTGCTTATCGGGACGGGACGACTGAGCTCACGCAGCAGCTCTCCGAGCCGACCGGAGCGCTCCCGGGCAATACATATTACGCGCACTGGGCGCCTCTGTCGGACTTCGTTACGACGTCCGCTGACGGCCAGGGTTTCTCGGTGGCGTTCGGACCCGAGCTCAACCCGTTCCGCGACAAGATGCTCTATCTTCGCGGTCTCCACTTTCCACCGAGCATCAATCACAACAACGGTGGTTGGCTCGGGAACTTCGCGGCTTCTGAGGCACCTGGTGGTGCACGCGTCAATGCGACGCTCGACCAGGTCCTGGCAGGCTCGCCCAAGGTTTACGCGGAGACCCCGATCGGACCCCGAAGCATCAGCCTCTCGCCCGGTCAATTTGCGTCCATCGTTTTCAACTCGGCTGGCGAAGGTGTGACTCCGGTCGTCACTCCTCGTGATGCCTGGAACGCCTTGTTTGGCAATTTCGAGCCGGGGGGCGAGAGCACTCCCGACCACCCCCGGCGCCACCTCGTCAATCGCATCTACGAGGACTTTCGCGCGGTGCGCGACAGCTCGCGGATCTCGACGGAAGACTCGCAGCGGCTCGACCGCCACGTTGGATTCATCAACGACCTGCAGACGCGGCTCGAAGGCCGGACAATGGGGGGCACCGCGTGTGAATCCCCAGGGCAGCCGCCGATGCGAGATCCGACATCAACGGGCGAGCTTCGAGAAGTCTACGACGACTACCTCGACCTCGTGGCCGCTGCGATCATGTGCGACGTCACCCGAGTGTTCACGCTCAACTGCTGCCGTGTGCCGGCGTTGCTCAGTCCGGGGACGGAGGACGTGATCGTGCAGGGCTGCGTGTCGTGTAACTCCGGAGAAGGCAATCCGAACTTCGATCAAAACGGTCGCAGTTGGCACTTCGCAGCGCACAGCTACGCACCCGAGCTGGCGGATCCAAGCCTGGGCCAATACGGCAACCGCCTCAGCACGGCATACGAGTTCATCGGGCGTGAGGTGCTGGCAGGTCTGCTCGATCGATTGGATGTTGAAGAGAGTGGTGGGGCGACGTACCTCGACAACTCAGTGGTACTACTGGGCGGCGAGCTCGGTTCGAACCATGTCAACGACAGCATCCCGACGGCGCTTGCCGGCTCGTTAGGGGGCTATCTAGAGACAGGCAAGTACGTGGATTACATGCGGCTGACCGGGGCCTCTCCTTTCGTTCAGGAAAATGGGACGTTCGTCGAGGGCGCCCACTACAACCGCTTGTTGATCGCGATTCTCCAAGGGTTTGGACTCACACCATCCGAGTACGAGACCGAGGCCGGCACCGGGCTGTTCGGGGAGTCACGCCTGTTGTCCCGCGGAGGCCCACATTGGTCGGACATGGACCCGTCGCGAGCCAATCGCCCGCTTCATGGGATCGTGGCCTGACGGCTGCGCGGACCTGGGATCAGGCATTTTTACCGCTTCTCCCTAGACGATTGCGCAAAGAACTCTCTCTGACGCCGGCTCACTTTGGTGAGGGCGTAGCTCAGCTGACGTGTTCGTGCCGCCGCGCCGAACGCGGCGGTTCTACCGCTGAGCTCGAAATCACCTCGGGGGTATGCGCGCAACCACCGGAGCTCAACTTTACTCCCGCGAATCAGGCTGTGCGTGAAGGAGTATCGGCGAACGTGGTCACGGTAACGCGGGACGCGCGCCTATCCGACCGGCGGCACGCCGACCTCGGTCGCTCTTGGCGACCTCGATGGCAATGGCACGCTCGATGCCGTGGCCGGAAGTCTCGGAAACGCTGCGCTCGTTCGCATGGGGGATGGCGCGGGCGGCTTTGGACCGGAGCGACGGAATTGGCGGCTTCGGGGCTCAGGCGACGTTTTCTGTTGGCGATGGACCGTTCGAGATCTCGCTGGTTACTCGATGTGGTCGTCGGCGGCTCGTCATATTCAGCGCGATCCAGCGCTTGCGTGACCGCGCGGAGCGCGAGCTCGGAGAGGCGTTCGACATCAAAGAGTTTCGCCGCGAAATTCTGATCGATGGTGCGCTCCCGCTCGACGTGCTCGAGGCGAAAGTCGAGCGTTGGATCGCGCACGAGGGCCAATCGTAGCTAGCGCGTTCGACTGAGCGTTGGCCGCGTATCTTGGCTCGAAGTGCCCGCGAGGCGACGCGCTCGCACGACGTAGGTAGGCTGTCCGTCGCTATGACGGGCGGCTATCATCTCGGCGATCAGCCCCGTGCTCACGAGCTGGACCCCGACCATCACCAAGAGCAAACCAAAGAAGAGCAGGGGGCGGTTGCCGATCGGCCGGTAACCCGCCAGCCAAAGGCCTGCCAGGTAGGTGAGGATGAGGCCGCCGGCCGATCCGAGAGCGAGGCCGCCGAGACCGAAGAGATGAAGCGGCCGGGAGCGATAGCGGGTTGTGAGGATGACAGTCAGAAGATCGAAGAAGCCCTTCGCGAAGCGCTCGAGCCCGTACTTCGAGCGGCCATGACGGCGCGCGTGGTGCTCGACCGGCAGCTCGGTCACCCGAAAGCCGCGAGAGGCGACCAACACCGGAATGTAGCGATGAAGCTCACCATAGAGAGTCAGGTTTTCTAAAGCCTCGGCGCGGTAAGCTTTGAAGCCGCAGTTGAAGTCGTGCAGCGGAAGCTTGGAGACCCTGCGAACCACGGCATTGAAAAGCTTGCTCGGCAAGGTCTTGTGCCACGGATCCTGGCGGATTTTCTTCCAGCCGCTCACGACGTCAAATCCCGCATCGAGCTGCGCTAGAAGTCGCGGGATCTCCTTCGGGTCGTCTTGCAGATCGGCGTCGAGCGTGACGATGAAATCACCACGCGCGGCTTTAAAGCCCGCGTCGAGGGCGGCTGCTTTGCCAAAATTCGTGCGAAAATGAATGACACCAACGCGCGAGTCTTCGGCGTGAAGATCGTCGAGCACGGTCGCGCTCTCGTCGTTGCTGCCGTCGTTGACGAAGATGAGCTCGAACTCGCGGTTCAAACCTTCCAGAACGGCGATGATGCGGGTGTACAGCTCGCGCAGGCTCGCCTGCTCATTGAAGAGTGGAACCACCGCGCTGATTTCAACCTCTTGGCTCACCGGACCTCCATTCAGCGATTCCTTGCCAAAGGCGGGGACCGAGGCGCAACACGAAGACGCCCGATCCGATCGCGAGGGTGATGACGACCACGAGATGCATGAGAATGCCGGTTGCGGCGGCGAGCTCGCGGTCGAGCCCGACCCACCCGAAGCCAACCGTCCAACCGGCCTCGAGGGGGCCAAACGTGCCGAGTGCGCTCGCGGGGATGAACCCAGCGAGGTTGGTGATCGCGGTGGGCACGAGCAGCTGGAGCGGCTGAACCGTTTCGCCGAGCGCCCACCAAACCGAGCCGAAGAAAGCGGCTTGTGCGGTCCAAATCGCGGTCGAGAATCCGAGAGCCATCGTGACGAAGCGGGGGTTGCGCACGTAGCGGGCGCCATCGCGCAGGCGCGACGCCAACCGGCGGGCGCGCTCCCCGAGAGAGTCCGCGAGGGTGGCCACGGGTAGGAGGACGAACACGTCGAGCCGGGCGGCCAAAACGAGCGCGAACGTCGCGCCGGCGATGGGTAGGAGGGAGCCTTCGAGTGCGAGCAGCCCGACCGCCCCGAGGCACGAGAGAGCGACTACGTCGTAGAGGCGCAGCACGAGCAGAAGGCCGGTCGCGCTCGCGATCGGTACGTGGAATACAAAGCGCGTGAGCACGACAAATGCGGACTCGCCGATCCGAAAGGGGAGCACGTGGTTGGCGAGGGAGTGCAAGGTTGCGACCTGTCCACCTTCGATGACGCTGAGCGTTGCGTCCGACAGGAAGCGAGAGGCCATCGCAATGCGGGCGCCCCGCAGAAATAGGACCGTTGCGTAGAGCGGAGCGGTCGCCACGCAAACAAAGAGCAGACGTGGCCCTATCAGGTTCCGGATGGTTTCGTAATCCAGCGCGTTCACGACATAGCCCACGGAGAGGGCTGTCAAGGCGATGGAAGACGCGATGAAGATCCAGCGCATGCGAACTAGAGCACCTTCTCGAGTCCGTAGACCCATCCGCCCGGAGAGAAGGTGTTCTGGATCAGCGCCTCGATCACGATCGCGGCGCTGAGCGCGGCTAGCGCGTAGCAAACCCGCCGCGCCCACGGGCGTTCTCGGGCCCACTCCAGCACCGGTAGCATCGAAACGCTCCAGAGGGGGACGAGCTGAGCAAACCAGCGCATACCCAACGTGCGGCCGCCGTAGTTGTTGGTTGTCAGAACGATGTAGAGAATCACGACCACCGAACCGGCGAGAGTCGCCCACGACATCCAGCGCCTTTCTCTCGCGTGCCACACGAGACCGATTGCGCCTACCGCGAGCAAAGGACTGAGGGAGAAGAGTCCATGGTGACCGAGGAGTGAATGGAAAGCGTAGAGCCACGTTGGATCATTGAGCGCGTCCATGCCGGTGGGATTGCGCCAATAGCCCCCCGGGAAGTCGTAGAGGTCACGCTGGAGATAGAATGGGACGAAGCTTCCGCTGATTCCGTAGTAGGTGGCGAACATTGGCACCGACGCAAGCACCGCGCCGAGAGCGACCCATACCCCAAACCGAAACGAGCGACCCGCGAGCACCAAGCCGAAGAGCGGGGTGAAGATACCGGCGGTGAGCTCATAGCTCGCGGCCAAGCCGCCGAGAATGCCGACGGATAGGGCAGTGAGACCCGGCCGGGCGGCGCGCTCCTCCAGGACGCGGTGGCAAGCCCACCACGTGAAGAACAAAAAGACCGCGGCGGGCGTGTGGTTGTTGAGTGTGACCGCGTAGCCAAAGGGAAGGGCCGCGAATGAGAGGCCGACCAAGACCATGCTCTGCACCCATGGGTCCGTGCTTCGCTCGGAGACCCAGCGCCAAGCCACCCACAGCAAGAGAAGATAGGGCAGCACCTGGTGCACCAGGACGAGATAGTGAAGATACGCGCGTTGGTGCTCGTAGACGCGGGCGCCGGTCAGTGCGCGGACCGGCCATGCGCTCAGGGCGAGCGCAAGCGAGTAGGTCGGGGGCTTGGACGAGTACATTTTGCCGTCGACCATGACCGCATCGACGCTGCGCTCGAAACGGGTGCCATCGTGCGAGAAACTGCCCGCGTCGAGCAGGCGCTCCACGGTGATGAAGCGTGAGAGCACGTTCGCGCCCACACGGTGCTTGGTGAACGTGAAGACTAAGAGCGCGACCGTGGCAGCGCCCAGTATCGCGCGCACCGCCAGCGGTGCTTGGGTCCAGGGGCGTTTCATCGGTCGCTGGAAGGAGCATATCCACGGGCCAGGTGCAACGCGCATCGCTCGATCTTTTCCGCCGAATCGCGTAGAGCACGCCGTCATGAGTCGCGCTGTTGAACCATCGAGCTCCAACGCCGCCAAGTACGCGACCACCAATCCCGTGGTGCGCCATTTGCTCGAGCGTTTTCTCGCGCGCGTGACCGACATTGCGACCGCGTCGACGCCTGCTCGCGTGATCGATCTGGGCTGCGGCGAGGGGCTCGTCGGTGAGCGTCTGCTGCAGCGCATGCCGGGGCTCACCTACCGTGGGATTGAAATGTCCCCTACGGCGGCGCAGGACGCGAAGCGTCGCCTGCCGAAGGCCGAGGTTGTCGTCGGCGACTTGCTGAAGATTCCGGTTGAAACACAGTGGGCCCAACTCGCCCTGTGTCTCGAGGTGTTGGAGCACTTGGAGGACCCGGAGCGAGCGGTCGAGCGCATCGCGGCCTGGAGCTCATACGCAGCCATCATCTCTGTGCCCTTCGAGCCGTGGTTTCGCCTCGGTAACCTCGCGCGTGGAAAATATCTGAGTCGCGCGGGAAACCACCCAGAGCACCTTCAGCAATTCGGAATCGAGTCGCTGAGGTCGTTGCTGAGCGGCAGTTTTGACACCGTGCGGGTCGAGGTGGTCTTCCCGTGGTTGGTGGCATCTTGCCGCAAGTCACCGGTCTCCTGCTGAAAACGTAAGCTTGGATGCAGCGTTACGGACTGGTCGCGTCGCCCGCGGTGGTCCCTTGATGGAGGCAAGCGCATGTTGCGGTTCCGATCGACCTTTTTTCTCCCTCTGTCGGTGCGTCCGGGCGGCGGGCGGTCTGAGACATCACCTCTCGCGATGCGCCCTACCACCGCGCGAGGAAAGAGGTTTGGCGCCGCGCGACCTCCCCTCTCGGTTTGGGCGATCTTCTCCGGGGCGGGACGCTCGAACGATCGTTCTCGAGGACGGGACTCAACCGGCGGTGGTGCTTCCGGCGGCGATTCAGGCGGCACAACTTCGGGCTGCTGCTCATCCAACACGGGCGTTGTTATCGAGCGAACCGGCTCCGCCCGGTAACGTCGAAGAGGCACAGTGCTCCGCCGGAGTCGCAGATAGAGACCCGCAACGAAGACGATGTGAAGCATCGCTGCGATCAGCAGGGCGATCACGAGACGACGATTGGGGCCCACAGTCCGCTACAACGTCGCCGACGATGCTCGAGTTCCCATCGCCTCCGCGAGGCCTCCGGAGAGAATCAAACTACGATAACCAGGACCGCGAGAATCGCGTACACTATTGACGTGACGTGGATCCCTCCGAAGCTCCCTCCGGCTCAGGACCGCTCGGGCTCATTCTCCGGTACAGCTCCTTCGGACGTCGCAGCGGATTCCACCCCGGTCGAGGACCCGCTCGCCTTCACTCCCCTCGCTGACGATAGACCCAGCGCAGCCGCGCGCCTCAGCCCGATCCACACCCTGGCCCCAAGCCCTCGAGTTCCGAGGAGCGTCGCCGGTCGCGAGGAATGGAGGTCACGGCTCTACGCCGGGCCCACGGATCGGCAACTCGCCATTCGTTCGGGGGTGACGCCCATCGATGAGCAGACGGCCGAGGGTGTGCGGCCCGGTGAAATCTCGCTGCTCCATCAGGGATCCACCAACGCCTGTGGGACCACAACGCTGTCGATGATTCTCCGCTTCTGGCAAGGCTCCACCCAGGCCAACACCGTAGAGGCGATCGACCGGTCGATTCGACCTGGAAACTCGCCGACGGAGCCGCGTGACATCAAAGCCTACGCGCGCAGCCAGGGCCTACGTGCCGGCGTGATCCGTGGCGGGACCCCCGCTCACCTCGTCCAGCTCATCAACCAGGGGACGCCCCCGATGATCGTGACCTACGCGGGTTCGCAGATGCACTACGTCGCCGTGACCGGCTACGAACGGACGATTCGACACGGCGAGCCGCACCTCAGCTTCACTCTCGCTGACCCGTCAGCGGGAGTCCGAACCGTATCCCGAGCCGAGCTCGAGCAGGCATGGACACTGGGTTACCTGATTTCCATTGCGCCTTCCGGCTCTCAGGCGGTCGCAACCCTCGACGGTCGTCCGCGAAGGGCGGATCAGCTGGTGGTCTTCGACTCTCCGCCCAACGCCGTCGATGCGGCTGCGTCGATCGGCGTCGATATCGTCGGGTTGTTCACTTCGTGAACCTCCGGGGACCTTCGCCCCGTCGAGACGGGCAATGTGGCGCCGGAGGACGCAAGCGTCCGAGCGTACGCCCGCGGAGACACATTGAACGAGGCAAGCGCCGCTGCAGCGGCCTACGCAGGGGAGCGAAAAATCTCGACTCATGGCGCCCGACGGTCGGGCATCGAATGACCCCTGTGGGCCGAACCCTCACCTGAACGAGCGCCTTGTCAGCCTGCGTCTGTTACCTGCATACTAAGGGCAAATATGCTGCAGTTTCTGCTCACCGCGCTCGGCGCAATCATGCTCTCCGCGGCCGGCTTGCATCTGGCCGTGGGCATGCGTCGACAGGGTGACCGCGTACATCTCAGCTTCGGGGTGACCGCCCTGCTCTTCGGGCTCTTCACGCTCTGCTCCGTGCCGATCATTGCGGCCCAAACGCTCCAGGCGGTCGAGCCGTGGGAGATCGCGAAGCGCGCGGTGAGCTGGGCTGCTTGGCTGGCCCTTCTTTGGTTCTGTCTCGAGTTCACTGGAAACCGAAGGCTGCGATGGGTGATCCTCTTCTTCGCGCCGCCGATGTTTTTCATTCTGCCGGAACAGTTCGGCAAGGCGAACGAAATCCGATTTGTCGAGCTCCCCTGGGGCGAAACCATCTCGAGCTTCGGAGGCAGCACCGGTCCGGTCGGGTACGTCTGGATGCTGGCGTCCGTCGTAACACTGATTTACGTCGGAATCACCGCGTTCAGGCTCAGCCGGGAAGAGCGGGCACGCGGTTCGATCTTCGGTCTAGCGGTCTTGTTCTGTGCCCTTTCCATCGTCGACGACATGATCCCCGTGATCGCGAGCTTTGGCGACGAGGCAGGATTCGCGGTCTTTGTCGTCTTGATGAACGTCTATCTCATCGACGACGTCGTGGAAGTGAAACGAGCGCGCCAAGCGGAGAAGCTCTCCAGTGCCCGCCTTCGCGCATTGGTCGATACCTCACCGGAGGCGATCCTCCTCCTGGACACGGAGCGCGATCGAATCGTCGCTGCCAACGCGCTCGCCGAGACTTTCTTCGGAGACGCAATCGTTACAGAGCCAACAGACGCGTTGGTGCGGGCTTCACAGCCGATGCAGACCGAGGGGTCGTCCGCGGAGAAGAAGCTTCACGACCTGTGCGAACGAGCCAAGGCCGGCGAACGCGTGGTCTCGGATTGGAGTCTGCGAGGCGTGGAGGGTGCCATCCCCTGCGAGCTTCGAATTCTCCGCCTCGCTCCGGAGGACCCGCTTCTTCGGATCAGCTTCATCGACTTGCGTGCGCAAGAGCTTGCGGAGCAGCGCCGAATGCTCGCCGAGGAACAAGTCCGGCGAGCACAGCGCCTCAACTCCCTCGGCCAAATGACGAGCCGAATCGCGCACGACCTCAACAATCTTCTCGTGCCGATCGTCGCTCGTACCGACCTCGCGCTCGATCACGCGGAGAACAATCCGCAGCTCAAGGGGGACCTCACAGGCATCGCCCAGGCGGCGGAGCGCGCCAGCGCTCTCGCGCGGCAGATTCTGACCTATAGTGCTGGAAAGCCGCGCGGCGAGCATTGCGACGCGCGCGAGGTCATTTCATCGGTCTTACCGCTCCTGCATACGGCGAGCGCCTCGGAAGTCGATCTAGAGGTAGAAACGACGGAACCGCTCCCGGTCGCCATCGCCCCGGAGAAGCTCGAGCAGCTGCTCACAAACCTCGTGATCAACGCCTACCATGCGAGCTCCCCAGGAATGACAATCAGGGTCGAAGGCCAGATCGTCACTATCGATGCGACACTGAGGACACGTCACCCTGGTTTCGAGCCGGAACAGGCGGTTCTACTCGTCGTGGAAGACGATGGAATCGGCATGACCCCGGAGGTATTGGAGCGAGCATTCCAACCGTTTTTCTCGACCAAGGGACCAGATGAAGGGACAGGCCTCGGCCTTGCGATCGTCAAGGATACGGTCGAGGAAAACGGGGGATCCCTGAAGGTCGAGTCCGCTCCGGGGCGCGGAGCGAGGTTCGAGATCCTCCTCCCCGTCCCCGGCGAGACCAACGGTGACCGCGAGGCGATTCGAGATTCGGCGTAGGGGTCACTGCGACGGGCAAGGAACGTCGACCTGCCCGTCCTCGAAAGTGTCCCAGCATACAGGGTTCCCATTCGCGATGAAGGTGCTGGAGCCGTCTTCGAGGTCCCAACTCACCACCACCGATGATTCCCCGCCACTTCCGTCGATTCGGTCGAGGACCGCCATACTGGCTGCGGTGCCCGACTGC
>CAYXVF010000005.1:23155-102593 GCA_964468125.1 uncultured Bdellovibrionales bacterium
GCGACGTCTCCGAGATTCGTCGCCTGAAGGTCGTAGCGGGTGCGAAGCTCGGCAATGCGCCGAAGGGCCGCGGGAACGTCGTTGGCTGGCACGATGCGTCGCAGCTTCGCCGCCGCGCGGTTGAGGAGCTCGGCGACCGCGAGAGAAATCCTGCATTTCGCTGACGCTTTCGCGGACGACGCGATAACCCGAGCAGACTCTGGACAAGGAAATACCATGAGCGATCGCACCAGCTTGCCCGCCGTAGCCTCCGCCTCCCACTCACCTCTGCCGCCGCCCACGCGCGAAGAGCTCTTGGCCCTCGCTGACCGCCGAGGCGTCGACATCGATGCTGCAAGACGACAGCTCGAAGCCCCGATCAAAAAGGGTGTGCTTTGGGTTGAAACCGAGGTCCCACGGGACTCCGGGTTGGCGCTCTCTCCCCGAGAATCCGCGCTCCGGCCCGTGCTCGGAACCGAAGCGCTTTGGTTTCTCCTGAACGACCGTCCCCTGCACGCTCTGACTGGCGTTCGTGTGGACGAAGTCCGAGAGAGCACCCGGAGCTTGGTCGATGGCGCAAATTTCTCGCTCTTTGGCTTTCGGGTGGGCGACCAGGTCGGCGGGATGCTGCAGAAACACGCCTACAAACACCGAGAGTCACGCGAAGTGAAGACACGCCAAACGCAGTTTGGAACCCGTCCCGTTTATGACCTTCAGGATCTTGGCGCGCTCGGCTCCTCGGGCATCACCGATGCGCCCTACTTGCCCGGCCGCGCCGGCACCTATGAAGCCATCGAGTCCTTTCGCGAGACCTTCGATCGGCACGACAAAGCCCTTTGGGGTGTCCTGGTCCGGCAACGTCACCACCAGGATGACGCTGGCGAGAAGAACGGTCGACGGGTCCGATGAGCGCGCTTCGGGGCCTCCTGGGGCCGACCAAGACGCTTGCCGCCCCCGCGCCAGCCACTCCAGGACCGCTGGACACTCCGATCCCTCCGCGGCCAGCTCCGCGTCCGACGGCGGATGACGATCATGCCGGCAACCCCTACGGCCTGGATTCGCCGCACGACCTCGTGCATTCCGGTCTCCGATGGGATCGCATGTCGTATTGGGGCAAGGTCGCGTTCTTCTCGTCGTTTACGGGCGGAATCGGTCTCAACTTTGGACTCATGATGGACGCGAGCGTCGGAGAGGCGCTCTTTTCCGTCAAACCGTGGCTCAATGCCCTCCTCTCCGGTGGCCTCGCCGGCGCCTGGGCGGGCTACGACACGCTGTCGCGCGATCTTCGCACGGACATGACGATCGATTTCGAGGGTCGCCGACGTGAGACCTCGCTGTACTTTGGCCGACTCGGTCACCTCGAACGCCGCGTCAAGAAGACTACGGAAGAGGCGGACGCCCTGAAGGCGACAGGCCCCGGCGACCGAATCGCCTTTCCTCGAAAGGCGACGCGAAGAGAGGAAGGCTATGAGCTAGACGACCGAGAGGTTGCCTTCGTGAAGAAGCTCGCGGCCAACGGTCGACTCGTCGCGGACTTTGGAGAAACATCGGAATGCTACGGCCGTCCGGTGCTCCAGCGCATCGATGCGGTCGAAGCGATCGCACGCTTCTCCAGAGGCGAGCCGGTGCGCGTCATCGATGGAGCCAGCCAGGAGAGCGATCCGCGTCGCCTTCGGATCTCCGCGTCAAAAGCGTCGCTCACCGAGAGCGCTTCGATGGAGCTTCGATGGGTCGATCTCACCTATCGTTTCACCACGCAGAGCTGCCGTAGCCTTGCAGAGCTCGAGGCTGCTCACGAACGGTGCACCGGGGCCCCGCTTCCGGATGAGCTGATCGGCGTCTATCGTGACACGTCACACTACAGTGAATGCATCGCGTTGAAGTCGCGCTCGGTAAGCCGCGCCTGGCACAGGGATGATGAAGGCTGGAAGGAGTATCGCTACGACCGCGAGAAGAAACGGGTGATCGTTCGCGGCTCGGAGCCATCACTCGGGGACTTCGACTCGCTCGACCTCATCGCGCATAGGCCGGCCTGGTGGGGATTCCTCGCCGCGGGCGGCCTCGCGCAGCTATTCCAGGGTGGGGTTCAAAGCCCCCTCCAGGCACTGCTGGTCGGTGCGATGCTGATTGGCGCGAAGAAGCTCGGCGACGGTATGCAGCGGGGACGATAGTTCTCCCCTCGTGCCTCGTTCGCATGGCCCGAGGCGCATGACTGTGCTGCGATGACGTGTTAACTAAGAGCGATGGCTGACGAGGAGCAATTGGCGAAGTTCCTGAGCCGCTTGGCCCATGACGTCAGGAACGCCACCAGCTTGGTGACGCTGAACATCGAGATGGTCGCTCGCGAAGCGACCTCACAGCGCAGCCAGGATTGCCTCAACGACACCCGGGAAGCGCTACGACGCCTCGACACGATGAGCTACGGCTTGTCGCACATCATGAAGCCACCGATCGGAGAAGCCCGTTCGCTCGAGATCGCCCCCCTCGCCCAAGAACAATTCGAGGCCGCACTCCGCAGACGTGTCGAGGATGCCGCCCCCCATGTGAATGCGACCCTCGAGGTCGCCTCGAACGCGACATTTCATGCGCCGCGCGAGACGTTTGAAATCGTCTTCGCCTGCCTCTTCGACAACGCACTCGACGCGCTCGAGCCTCGGGGCAGCGGCACCGTTCGGGTCCGCGCAGACGGCAGCCGGGTCGTGGTCGAAAACGACGGTGAGCCGATCGGAGAACGAATCCGTGACCGTCTCTTCGAGCCATTTGTGAGTGACACCGCGCATGGGCGTTTTCGCCCCGGCCTCGGGCTCACCCGCGCTCGGACAGCAGCACGACGCGGAGGTGCCACCCTCGAGCTCGAATCGAGCGACAAAAACTCCACCCGATTCATCTTAGCTTTCGACTGAAGCGCTCTCTCACACTTCATCGAAGGGATCCTGCTCGTCCGCCTTCCGCAAGGCCACGAGGACCGTTGCCTCGCTACGGGATACGGCTGCGGCGAGCTGCAAGACGAACTCACTGTCATTCTTGCAAAAAGCGGTCTCCGCCCCGAGCGCTCTGGCATGATCCCGCCACTCGGTGTTGACACTCGGGGTGGCCCAAGACCCCGAGCACGTCTGCGGGGTCGATCGCCCCCCTGGCCCGGCGCTCGACGATCACCGGTAGGCCCGTCGCCCGAGCGAACGCGGCGAACGAATCCCCTAACACCGAATCCCGCGCACCGGTTCCGAACAGCAAGACCGGCCGTTTCGCGGCCCGGATCTCCTCCACCAAGGCGCCCACGTCCGCCCCTGCGCCACGCGTTTCGCCAGCGACCGGGTCGATCGGTTCCGCCGGGGCGTCGCGCAATGCCTGCGGCACGACGAGGGTGATCGGGCCGAAGCGCTTCGGGTCCGTGGCAACTCGGAGAACCTCGTGGACCGTGTCCCGAAGCGCATCGGCACTCTTCAAGCGCACAAACAGCGTGGACACTGGCTCGAGTGGGTCCTCGGCGACGAGCACATCCTCTTCGAGTTGATTCAGCACGGGGTCGCAGTGCGCCTGGTCGAGTGTGTCAGCGGGGAGGACCAAAAGGGGAACACGCTCCGTGCGCGCGGTGGCGGCCGCGGCCAGTAGATGTACCCCGCCCCGGCCGATCGACGGACTGCAGATCAACATCTGACGACGTCGGCGCGCATCAGCAAACGCGATCGCGGTCCGGCCCATCGTCGCCTCGTCGTGAACCCGAAAGAGGGGCAGCGTTTCGCGAACGTCGTGGAACGCCTCGCTCAGGCCGACATCGCTGCCGCGCCCGAACACGGCGACGACGCCGCCGAAGAGCGGCTCCTCCGTGCCCGGCACGCGCGCCTCCGCGAGAAGTTGGGCGAGCGCACGCCCCACCGTCAGCTTTGCCACGGCGCCAAAGTGACGCGGGGTCCCCGTCAAGATCAAGGAGCCCGACGGCGGGTTGCTCCGAAATCACATTTCCCGTAGTGGAGCCGTCGGGGTGACCCGAACCCACAGGAGGAACACGTGAGAACTCAACGCTCGCTCGCCGTAGTAGCCTTTCTAACCGGTTCCACACTCGTTGGCTGTGTCTCGAGTGGCACCCACGAAGAAGTGGTAGCCCAGCTGAACAAGACCCAAGAGGAGCTCGCCGCAACGAAGGACAAGCTCGAAAAGACCGAAGCGGAGAAGACCGAGGTGACCTCGGAAAAAGAAGCGGTCGAGGCCAAGGCTGAGAAGCTCGACTCCGATCTGCGCGAGGTGAACACCGAGAACGAAATCCTCGCGAAGAAGGTCACGGAGATGGGCCAGAACGTGGAGGCCCTCGTCGGCGAGAAGAGTGAGCTTCGACAGGAAGTCGAAGAGCTCGACCGCATGCGAGCCGCCGCGGAAGCGCGCAATAAGGAGTACAACAAGGTCTTCGCGAAGCTCAAGAAGATGGTCGACGCGGGGACCTTGCAGATCCGTTTCCGCGGCGGACGCATGCTCGTGCAGATGTCGAGCGACGTCGTGTTCCCCCCGGGCGGCACGCGGATCAAGCCGGAAGCGGAGGCGGCGATCCGTGAGCTCGCGGACACGATCTCGTCCTTCCCGGACCGGAAGTTTCAGGTCATTGGTCACTCGGACGCGACGCCGATCAAGACCGCACGCTTCCCATCGAACTGGGAGCTTTCGAGCCAGCGCGCGATCGAAGTGGTGAAGGTCATGGTCGACGCGGGTGTTGACCCGGGCATGATCAGCGCCGCAGGATCCGCGGAATTCGACCCAGTGGCGGAAAACGACACCGCGGAGAACAAGGCGCTCAACCGCCGGGTCGAGATCGTCTTCTTGCCGAAGCTCGACGAGCTTCCGGGAAGCATCGTCGACTCCGATCCCAACACAAACATGAATTGATTCTGAAGATTGCTTCCTCCGGCCGGTCGCTCGGCCGGAGGCCCGGCGTGGTCACGCGGTCATTGCGCGTGCACGCGGATCGTCTCGCCCATTTCGTTCAAGATCCGGCGCAGCTCATCGTAATCCGGATGGCGCGCGCGCACCCAGGCGTTGGCCATGTATCCGGCCTCCACCGGTTGGGTCGGCGTACCCGGATTTGGCAGGTGTGAAGCAACGACGCA
The DNA here is from genome assembly GCA_964468125.1 of uncultured Bdellovibrionales bacterium. GTDB lineage: Bacteria > Myxococcota > XYA12-FULL-58-9 > XYA12-FULL-58-9 > CAYXVF01 > CAYXVF01. The sequence continues at coordinate 28,231 of CAYXVF010000005.1, forward strand.
GTCACCATAACGCCGCTGTATCTCGTCGACCCCCGAATAGCCCGTGATGTGCCCATCGCGCTCCGGTCGAAGCGCAAGCATTCCAGCGGCGAACCGCCGGCTGGGTTGTTTGTGCGTGCGACCGTGTACGATCGCTGACGCCCACTCGAAGTAGAGGTCGAGCTCGTTGGCCGCGTTGTAGACGTCCCACTGTCCCACCCCTGGCGGACGAGCACCAATCTCCGAGAATTTCATGCCCTTCGGTCCAAAGAACCACTCCATGTGCGTCGCTGAGGTACCGACGCCCAGAATTTGAATGACCTTGCGGGTCAGCGCACGCACTTCTTCGTAGCCGGGTTCGTAGATTCGGTTGGTCGTAACCATCTGCGGTGAGATCCAACGTTCACGCATCGCGACGAGCACATTCGGGTAGTAGTGCGTGATGAACTCGTGGGCGACCTCTCCGTTGATGGTGATCGTGTCGATGAATCCCTCGTGTCCCTCGATGAACTCCTCGATTGCGACCTCGGCGCCGTGCTCGACCCCCGAGTGAGCGAGGACGCGTTTCAAGCTGCCATCGTCGTCGACGCGATGCGTGCCCGAAGCTCCAGCTCCATCCACCGGTTTGACAATGAGCGGGTAGCCGACCTCACGGGCAAACTGAAGCGCGTCCTCCGCGCTCTTGGCCCGCGTCGACATTGCGCAAGGTACGCCTGCGCGACGCAGGACCTCCTTCATTGCCGGCTTGTCCCGACACAAAAAGGTGGTCTCCTTCGACGTCCCCGGGATCCCCGTCGCCTCGCGCACCGTCGCCGCGGCGAGCACGTGGGCTTCGATGGTGGCCTCCAGGCGATCGACCCACATCTTGCCCTGGACCGCTTTCACCGCGTCATAAAGCTGACCTGCGTGCACGACGGACGGCACTTGGACATAGTCTCCGAGCCAGTTCTTGAGCTCGTCTGTGAGATGCTCGACCGGTCGCTCCCCTATCCCGATCACATGAGCGCCCGCGGCCTTCAGGGCTCGGACAAATTCCCGCTGGTTGTAGGGAAACGAGGGTTCGATGAAGATGACATTCATGACATTGCCTTTTGCCGCTTCGTTAAAACTAACAGATAGGCGCTGACGAGTGAACGTTCTGATCCTTTCGCCGGGCTATCCGGCCGACATGCCCGAGTTCACCCGCGGCCTTGCGGAGGCTTCAGCCCGCGTCATCGGAGTGGGCGATCAGCCAGTGGAAGCCCTGCCCGAGCCCGTCAAACGCTCAGTGTTCGACTACCTCACCGTTCGGTCCCTCTGGGACGAAAGCCACGTCGTCGAAGAAGTGCGGCGGCGGCTGCGCGGCCAGCAGATCGACCGAATCGAGTGCCTTTGGGAGCCGGGCATCATGCTGGCGGCAAGGCTCCGCGAACACTTCGGAGTCCCTGGGCTTTCCGTCGCCGATGCACACCGTTTTCGTGACAAGGAGGCGATGAAGAGTGCTCTGGATGCGGCCAATATACGCACGCCTCACCACGTGTCGGTCAACAGCGTTGCGGCATGCTGGGAGGCCGCGGAACGAATCGGCTATCCGCTCATCGTCAAACCGATCGCCGGTGCTGGCTCCGCTGACACCTATCGCGTCGAAAACGCCGACGAGCTCCGAGCTGTCCTCCCGAGGCTTCAGCACGTGCCAACCATCAGCGTCGAGGAGTTCGTCGACGGAGAAGAGTACACGTTCGACGCGATCAGCATCGGAGGCGAAATCGCTTACTACAACGTCGCCTGGTACCGGCCCCGCCCCCTCATCGCGCGAAGCAACGAGTGGATCAGCCCACAGGTCATCGCCCTTCGAGACGTCGACGACCCGCGTCTCGCCGACGGGATCGCCATGGGTGAGAAAGTCCTGGCCGCCCTGCACTTCGACACCGGATTCACCCACATGGAGTGGTACCGCAAGTCCGATGGCGAGGTGGTCTTCGGCGAAATCGGAGCGCGCCCGCCCGGAGCGCACCAGGTAGACCAGATGAAGTGGGCCTGCGATTTTGACGTCTTTCGCGCCTGGGGACAGGCCATCGTGCAGGGTCGCATCCAGGAGACACCCCACCGCCGCTACAACGTTGCCACGGTCTACAAACGGGCTCGGGGCACCGGGCGAATCACCCGTTGGGAAGGCGCAGAGGCGCTCCAAGCCAGGGTGGGCCAGCACGTGGTCTGGAACACGCTTCTGCGCCCCGGTCAGTACCGACGAGATTGGAAGAAGACCCTCGTCTCCGATGGCTTCGTGATGTTGCGGCACCCAGAGCTAGGCAAAACACTCGAAATGGCCGACGCCATTGGCTCGCAGCTGCATCTCTTTGCGGAGTGACGCTTCAGCTATTCGCGTCCAAGTAGAGGGGAAGCATTTCGCGCCAGGTCTCCCAATCGTGCTTCCAATTAGGACCCCACGGGTCCACTCGATTCGGGATCCCTTTTGCTCCGAGGGCATGCGCCATGCGCCAGGATTCGCCGATGTCTTCCCACTGCCCCTCCCCGCTCGCGAGGATCACAAAGCGCGAGCGCAGGGCATCGAGCTGAGAGCCCCCCAGATCTGGAAGATAGTGCAGGGGTGAGCTGAAGTAGAAGTCCAGGTTCATCTGTCCGCCAAGGTACTTCGACAGATCGTAGGTGCCACTCATTCCGATCGCGAGCCGGAAGGCGTCTGGGTGGCGACATAAGGTGGCCACCGCGTTGAACGCGCCAATCGAGGCGCCTGCGGCGATGATTTCGATGCCCGGTGATTGGCAGTCCATTCGAATCGCCGGCGTCACCTCTTCGTAGATGAACGCGTCGTAGGCGTTCTGTAGCTTTGAACAGTATTGGGGGGAGGCGTGGCCGGAGATCCAGGCGCGCCCCGCAACGCTGTCGGTCGAGTAGACCTTGATGCGCCCCTGCTCGATCAACGGTCTGAGCACTGTGATGAGGTGCCAGCGTTCGACCTCTTCCGCATCGCCGCCTGCGGTTGGGAAGAGGAGCACCGGTACACCCCAGTGCCCCCATCGTACGAGCTGAACCTCTTGATGAAGCCGCTCCGAGTACCATCGGGTCGTGTCTTTTTTCATGTGGGCCGACCTTCGATGCGCCGCCAATCCTGAATGCGTTGCCAGAACAGCTCGGTGAAGCGCTCGACCTCGTGATCGGGATAGAGGGCCTGCACCTTCAGTCGCACCGCGTCGTGCACCAGATCGCTCGCAAAGAACTCGTATGCCACTTCGTCGAGGTGTCCCAGGTGCTCGGCGCAAAACTCCTCGAAGCGGTCTTGGTCGAAATAGCTGCGCGCGAGCGCGGCATAGTCCTCGAGCTTCTCCTCGAAGGGTTTGTCTTCCTTGGCGATCCGAAAATAGTCGTCCCAGTTGAGATTTGCGTGCATCGATCGATCAGTCGCCGCGCAGAAGACCGACCAACGAATGTTCGCTTTGATGAGCCATGGGAAGTGGTAGTGCAGCGAGGTGACCTGTGAGTCCGGACAGGCGTTCGCGAAATCGATCGGGCACCAGGTCGAGCCTGAACGCAGCGCCTCGCAGGAGTTAAAGTCCCAGCCAAAGAACGCGTTGATCACCATCGTCATGTTGGAGAGCGTGCGCTCGTCCTCCGCGCTCAAGAACTTGTAATCCGTGCGATAGCGATCGTGAAGCGGCGCGCTCGGGTCATAGTTGACAAATCGCCACTGAGGCCCAAGTCCCACGCAGCGCACGAACAAGTCGTGCTCTACACTCTTCTGCAGGTGCATGATTCGGGTGCCACTGAGATGATACGCGTCCATCAACTCCTCACGATTCCTCACCCGCGTGACGCCCACCCAGGCGCCCCCGTCGTAGGGCTTCATGAACAGCGGGAATCCGATTTTCTCGCCGATGGCGCCGAGGTCGAAGAGCTTGGCGTAATTCCGCAGGGTCGGACGCAGGTCAGGAGACTCGTTGTATTGGTGCGGCGGGATGAGCCAGGTCTCCGGCACGGGAAAACCGAGGCGCATCATTCCAGCGTAGGTCGTGTGCTTCTCCATCGCCTGGATCGACCAGGGGTTGTTGAAGACGTAGAGGTCGTGCGTCAGAATCGCCTTCTTAATCCACTCGCGCGCCGTGTGATACCAATGCGTCAGCCGATCGATCAGGACGTCATACTTCACGTCTTGTCGGAGGTCGAAGGGCTCGAGGGTGATTCGCTCGACCTCAAAGCGCTGCTCCACACCGTCGACCGGGATCGCGAGGTCCAGCTCCTTCAGCAAACCCTCGTAAGCGATCGGCCAACAAATGTCCGCGCCTAGAGTCAGTCCAATGCGTCGTGTTCGCGTACTCATGTTCCCCTCAGTAACTGCTACTCGTAGACCAGCCAAACGGGCCCTGGGAAGAGCCAGGAAAGACCGTTTCTCAGGCGATCGCGCCAGTTCTGCCAGTTGTGGCCGTCTCGGGCCTCCTCGAAGCGAACATCGATCTGCTGGCGCTGCAATAGCGGCACCATCGAGCGGTTCTCGTAGATCAGCGACTCGTAGATCCCACAGCTGACGTAGATGCGCTCCGCGGGAACGCCCGGATTTTCACGGAACTGATTCACGAAACGCGCGACCGAATCAAAGACCGGGGGGCGCTTGTGCCGGCCGAGATCGCTGAACGCAAACGAGCCTGACTGCAACAGCAGTCGATCGAACATGCGCGGATAGCGCCAGGCTGCGTGGAGCGAAGCCACGCCCCCAAAGCTCGCCCCCATCAGGCCTCGGGCATAGGGCATTTCCTTGAGTGGAGCCCGACTTTCCGCGAAAGGCACGAGCTCCTCGACCAGGAAGCGCGCGTGCCGGTCGTCGCCCGCATACTCGTTCAAACGGTCCGGGGACTGAGTCAGCGCGACGACGAGCGGCTGGATCTCGAGTCGGTAGATCAGCGTGTCCAGGACGTTCTGGAACGACGCGAAGCGCATGTAATCGATGCCATCGTGCACGATCAGCAGCGGGTAGCGACGGTTCCGTCGGAAACGCGCCGGAAGGTAGATCTGCACCTCGCGCGTGCTCCCGAACACCTGGCTGCGCAGCTGATGGATTTCAATGGTGCCCTTGTAGGGATCGGGACACGGTTCGGTCCACGACGGCCGGTCGTAACCGTAGGCCTGGATTACCGAGTTTGCGCCGTAGGGGTCCTCTGCTCGCACCGGATTCAACGGGTCGAGAATCAACTCCCGATGACCGCGACGCTCCACCTCGAGCTTGTATTCGACCCGGGAGCCCTTCGGGAGCTCGATGGTCGTGGCCCAGAGATTCGTGCCCTCCAGTGGCCTCAGGGGCTCCGCGGTCTCCAAACCCGCAACCCAGCAACGCAGGTAGATCGCGTCGGCCTCACCACGAAACACGACCGTGATGCCGGATTCGTCGACCAGGGGGAAGCTCCTGCCGCCGATGAACGCGTCGATGCGGGCTGGATTCGGCGCTCCCTCGCGAAACAGCTCGAGCAAATCGGGACTCATCGTGCGTTTAGCTCCTCGAGCACACCCTCGGGTCCGAGTCGACGGGTCTCCACGCAGCGAACGACACGCTGTCCGTCGTGCTCCAGGACCGTGCGGTTGTTCAAGGCGACACAAACGTCGGGCTCAAAGCGGCGCGCTAACAGCTGAACGCGAGACGCGTCCCCGGAGCGGAGGCGGACCATGGTGTTGGGAAAGAAAACGTAGCCAGGCATCGCGCCGAACCCCGCGCCCACCACCTCCGCATTGCGCGGTCCCTCGGGCGTGTTGTCATGGTAGAGGACGACCCGGTCCGCGAGGATCATCGCTCCAGCGGACCACGCGACGATCGCATGGTCACGCAGCGCTTGCGCCAAGCCGAAAAGCCGCATGCGGTTCTGCAGGATGATGACGTTTCCCCCGCCGATGAGAATCGAGGCATGGCGCTCGAGGGTGTTCGCAACCGCCTTGCTCTGTCGCTCCAGGGCTGCTCCCCCGAGCTCACGGATCCGCGGATCGAATTCGCGGTGAATCGCCTCGGCGCGCTGAAGTTGATGGCGGTCGAGGGCCCGAATCTGCGCGATCGCGTGACGCTGCTCAGGCACCACGAGGCTCGCGTCGCCTTTGGCACGCAGGATCTGACGCGTCGAAGCGGCGAGGTGTTTCAGACGAAGACGGTAGAGACGCTGCAGCTGAATCAAGCGGTCCTGCCGCTCCCGGTACAGCTCCCGCAGCCCGGGCACGTCCAAAAAAACGTCTTCAGTGCGTGACCAGAGCCGGAGATTCTCGAGCGGTCGTCCCACGAGCTCGCGAAGCTCGTCGATGTCTTCCTCCGCCTCCTGCCATCCCGCAGTGATGACCGCCATCGGCCCGTCTGGAACCGACGAGCTCTCGAGCGCCGAGCCGAGATAGCGGTCGGGACGCTGCGGCCCCATGAGAAGACGAACGGTCATGCGAGCTCCACCCGGACGAGGGAGACGATTTCGCGGAGCGCACGCTCGACGACCCCGCTGTCTTCGTGCCGAACGATCACGTAGCCCTCGCCCTCGTAGCTGCCGGACTGCTCCTGCCCTTCGCGGGGAAGCTTCGACTCCATCACGAGCGCGCCGAAGCGACGCTGCGCCTCGTCGAGGCCGGTGATCCTCGAGACCCGCCCTTTGCCCTGCCCTCGAAAATAGGCGGCTCCCACCGACCAACGTCGCGCCGGGCAGTCGAACTCGCCGTGGACCATCAGCCGGGGCCAGGCGCGGTAAAAATCGTGGTCGTGAGCATAGGAGAGCAGCGAGGTGATCTGGGCTCCCGGTGGCCGCGCTCCCACCTCCGAAATCGCGATGCTCCCATTCGCCAGACGAAACCACTCCATGTGACTCAATCCCGTCTGGAGCCCGAGCGCCTGAAGTCCTCGCTCGGCGGCGGCGCGGATCGGGTCGAAATCCTGCCCTGCGATTTGCCGCGGGAGATGCACGGCCCACTGAATCCACGGGTTTTCGAGCACCTCGAGGGGAGCGGGTAGATAGCGCGAAATCGAGTGCCACACCATTGAACTATTCGCGAAAACGCTGTCGAAGGAGTGTTCCGCGCCGCGAACGAATTCTTCGAGCAGGGTTTCGCTCTCCGGGTCCCAGCGCCAACGGCGCAGGAAATCCGCGACGTCGCCTGCCTCTTCCAGCCGGAAGGTCCCCTTTCCGCCCGCCCCGGCAGGTGGTTTGACGACCACCGGCAGCCCGACCGTGTCAATGAAGGTCCGCGCGGCGGTGGGGTCTCCAACGAGCGCGTGCCGAGCGCAGGGCACCCCCGCGTTGCGCAGGACCTCTTTCATTCGGGACTTGTCGCGAAAATTTCGCGCGGCCTCGACGCTCAGGCCGGCGATACCGAGCGCTTGCCGTGCGACAGCGAGTGGCACCTGTAGCTGTTCGAGGGCGGCGAAGTAGTGCGTCACCGGCCCGTAACGCTTCGACAGCCCACGTGCCGCGTTGACGAGCTGGGCCGGATCCATGGCGTCTTCCAAACGCCAATGACCGGCCAATCGTCTTTGCAGCTCTTCAGGCAGCTGTTCGAGCGGGTCCTGACTCACGAGCGTGAGGTCGACCCCTGCGAGATGGGTCGCCCCCGCGATGAAGCGAACCGTGGCATCGAGAAAAAAGGGCGCCGCGAAGATCACGTGTTGGCGCATGCACCCTCACTCCATCGAGAGGTGTCGGTCGGACATGGGGTCGACGCGCGCGGGCTCATCGCTTCCGGTGCTTTCGTCGAGCGCACTCACCGTCTTCATGAACAGGGCCTGTGCCTCTTCGGGCGTATCGCCAATGCACGTCATTCCGAGCTTTCCATATTGGGAGAGCGCACCGATCATATAGAAGAGCACCCCGGTGCCACTCGCGTGTCGATAATTCAAGCCGTAGCGGTAGACGATCTCCAAGAGGTCCTCGGGCAGGAGGCCGCGGTAGGCCGTCGACTTCAGGTTGTCCGTGGCCGCGTAGTATTTCGCTTGTCCGCTCGGCGCATGAAAGAGCCCAGTCCCCGCGTCGAGCGCACCTCCGGTGAGGAATTCGAGCGCATGAAACGGCGGCGTCGTGCCGCCCATGCGGAGATTGATTTCGATGGCGTGAGTATCCCACCCACCTCCCGACCGGGTCGTGAGAAAGTCGATACCAAACCTTCCGAGAATGCCGTGCCCGCTCAGTACCACGCCAATCTTGGACGCTGAGTCCAACAGCGCCATTCGATACTCTTCGTTCGCGGGAAAACGACAACCGAGGTAGGCATGGCCGGTGTTGCCGCCGAGGACCTGTTCGTGGCTCGAAACGAGACGCGTCTCGCCCCCGGGCATGATCCGCATCTGCACACTCGGAGAACGGACCTCCTCACCGACGAGCATTTCTTCGACGATGCCCCCCATGATGCCATACTTGCGCATGAAATTCTCAAAAGTCTCCGCGCCCGAGATCCAAGACAGGCTCTCGAATCCCTGTCGGATCGTGCCGGGATCCAGAGGCCCGTCTGGGTAGGTGAAGATCGCGTTCCCCTCGCCCCCGAAGCTCTCATTGAGCTTGATGACCGCACGTTCGAGCTCGGGACGAAGCGCTCGGAGCTCGAGCAACGCTTTCACGACGTCGTCTTCGCTGCGCAAATCCTCGAATCCCGCCGGGTAGGAAATGCCCGCCTCTGCAAAAACCCTTCGGTTTCCGGACTTCGTTCCAAAGCCGAGGAGCGTCGGGTCCAAACCGTTCAGGGGAATTCCGAGCTCGGCGGCGAGTTTGCCCTCGAGCGGAGTGCAATTGTACGCGGTCAGATAAGCGTTCGCCGGGTCGCCGATCGCCTGTTTCAAGCGTTGCAGGAGCGGGGGGCGCTCGAGGAGTTTTTCGGTCAGAGGGCGCGGGCTCGAATCGTAGACCGACACCATGTGCAGGCGCTTGCGCGCATGGCCCGCCGAAACGCCGTCGAGAAGCTGCAGGTAGTAGTCGATCACGTCCGGATGGACCGGCTGGCTCGTGAGATAGATGAGCTTCGCGTTCGGATTGCGCAGCCGAATAAGGGCGAACATCAGACGCTCTTCGTAGAAGCCGGCAGCGGTCACCTTCGAGAGCTCCTCCTGATTCACCGACATCGAAGGCACGAGGACGGACGTGTGCGGATAGAACGGGTCGTCGCGTAGGCGGGTCCAGATGCGTTCTAGCTGCCCTTGCAACGCCTGAAACCGCGCGATCTCGTCCTCGTTCCAGCTCATGTCCATATCGCTAGTGCTCCCCTGAGACCGTCATCGGTCGAACATCGGGGAAAGTGCGCGAATACCGTCGCTTCACGGATTCAGCGCAGCTCCTTGATGTACTCGGCGAGGGCATGGTCGTCTTCGAGGTCGTCGCAGGGAACGACCGCCAGTCGATTGAAGGTCAGTGCGGATTTGGGCTTGGCGCTCGGAAGGCGCTCGCCCGGCGCAACGTGCACCACCGAGCGCATGCTGATCATGTTCTCTCCAGTGAAAGTCTCGCTGAGCTTCACCGGCCGTCGACCGTCGAGATACATCCCGGAAACGTCCGCCCGGGCGAAACAACCGGCCCCCCCTATGTTGAGGACGTTGAACGTCTCTTTCTCCAAGGTGGCGAGGACTGTCACCGTCCCCTCCTCCGATTCGAGGGTGAAGCTGCGATCCCCAGCAAGCTCGCGTCGAAGCAGCTTTCCCGTCCCAGAGCGCAGGAGAAACTCGACGGGCTGCTCACCGCCCTCCATGCGAACCAGGCGACGCACTTTCGTTCCGTTGTAGACGTAGAGATCCGCCGTACCGTAGAACGACTCCTCACAACCGGAGAGCAGAAGGATCAGGAACGGCAGCCCCCAACGGCTCATAGGGCCTCGACTCCCTCGCGAAGCTCGCGCACCAAGTCGCCCACGGATCCACCACCCTCGAGGGTGCTGACGAGCGCCGACCCGACGACGACCCCGTCGGCGATCTGAGCTGCGGCCCGTGCGCTTTCTCGGTCTCGCACTCCGAAACCCACGCAGACGGGCGCATTGCTCGATTCTCGGATCGCGGCGACGAGAGGACTCACCCGCGAGACTCCAGCGAAATCACTGCCCGTCACTCCGGTCATAGAGATCACGTACACGAATCCGGTCGCTTCGGCTGCAAGGGTCTGGGCGCGGCTCACTCCAGACGTGGGGGCGACCAGGCTGACCCAGTCGATTCCGCGCTCCGCTGCCGCCGCGGCAATGGGAGCGCATTCCTCGTGCGGCGCATCGACGACCAGGAGCCCGTCTACGCCCGCCGCCGCCGCCCGATTCATCGTTCGGTCGAGCCCCCCGGCGAGGAGCGGATTGAGGTAACCAAAGGCCACCAGAGGCACGCTCGGTCGGGCGCGCCGGATAGCCTCCACCACCCGCATCGAAGTCTCGAAGCCCCCGCCGGCTCGGAGAGCGCGGAGCATCGCTCGCTGGATCACCGGCCCATCGGCGGTCGGATCGGAAAAGGGGATCCCCACCTCGAGCACGTCTGCGCCTGCGTCGATCACCTCGAGCGCCGCGTCGATGGAGGCCTTCTCGTCCGGGTCGCCACCGGTCAGATAGGCGATGAGCGCCTTGCGCCCGTCGCGCGCCAGCCCTTCGAAGGTCGTCTGAATTCGTCCCATGGATCGTGGTACAGAGTGTCACGGCAGTGCCGAACGCTCAACTCTCCGTTTGAAATGCTTCGCGTGCGGCGTTGACGAAGGCCGCGATTCGATCGGGGTCTTTGACTCCCGGCGCGAATTCCACGCCAGATGCGGTATCGACGCCCCAGGGCGATACCGCCGCGATCGCCGAGGCCACGTTCTCCGGTCCCAATCCACCGGCGAGAATCGTTCGCCGGCGTCTGGCCAAGGTCCTGGCGAGCTCGCGTGGCGCCTCCCTGCCGGTGCCACCGCGGAGCGTGGGGTCCCGCGCGTCCACGAGGATTCGGTCTCCGGGGAAAGCGCTCGCCCGGGCCACATCGGTCCTCCCGGCTAGCCCGATGGCTTTGAAGGCACGGTCCCCGACCGCCTCCGGTGGCTCATCGCCGTGCAGCTGGAGCCAATCGGCCCCGACCCGCATGCGCAGCGCGTCGGGTCCCGGATGGTCCACCACCACCAAAACCGTCTCGATCCGGCCGCGGGCGCGCTCGCAGAGCTCGCGTGCTCGCGCTTCTGCGACAGCGCGAGGCGAGCGTGGCCAAAGATTGAACCCTACGGCCGTCGCGCCGGCCGCGATCACCGCGTCCAGGTCTTCCTGCCGGGTGACCCCACAGATCTTGATGAAGCTCACGACGCGCCCCGAAGCTCGCGCAGCGCCCGTTCAGGGTCCGGCTGGCGCGCCAGGTGCTCTCCGACGAGAAAACACCGGTATCCGTGGCCCATCAGGCGCTGGATCTGCGCCGGGTCGCTGACACCGCTTTCGGCGACCGCGATGCGCTCGGCAGGAATTCGGTCGCGGAGCATCACGGACAGGTTGAGATCGATCTCCAGGGTATCGAGGTCCCGATGGTTCACGCCGACGATGGCACCGTCCACTGCTAGCGCGTCTTCGAGCTCCCGTTCGTGGTGGATCTCGACGAGGACATCCATTGCGAGGTCTCGCGCAAGGCGGGCGCACTCGACCAGAGTCGAGCGATCGAGAATTCGGGCGATCAGCAGCACCGCATCCGCGCCGAGCCATCGACTCTCCCACACCTGATAGGGCTCGACGATGAAATCCTTGCGCAGCGCGGGTAGCCCCGTTGCTTCCGAGCAGCACGCGAGCGCATCGGGGTGGCCCCAAAAGAACTGAATGTCCGTGAGCACTGATAAACAGCTCGCGCCTCCGCGCTCGTAGGCCCGAGCGAGCTCCACAGCATCCCAGTCTTCCGCGCGCCCCTCCCCGCGAATCAAACCCGCCGAAGGCGATGCGCGCTTGACCTCTGCGATGATTCGCGGGTCCTCCCCGGCGGAGAATGCCGAGGAAAAGCGAAATGGCGTCTTCAGCGGCGTCACCAGCGTCTCGAGCACCTTCAGCGGGAGCCGCGCTCGCGCTCGTTCCACTTCGACGCGCTTGGCGTCCACAATCCGGTCCAACACGTTCATAATGGCGGAAGATATGCATCTGGCGAGGCAATCGTCGAGATGGTGCAGGCTTTTGACGTTGGTCGCTTTCGAGTAGCGTCAGGGCATGAACGATCACCCTCGACGCACTCTCGATCTGCAACCGGTCACCCTCGGAACATGGTCCGCATTCTCGCGCAACGCGATTCCGTTCATCGTCGCCACGGCCGTCTTGGTGCTAGGAGTGACCCTGAGCCTCACCCTCCTCACCGGCCCCCTGATGATCGGGATGATCCACATGTCCAGTCGGGCCCTGAACGGCGAGCCGGTGGAGCTTCGCCACCTCGGCGAAGGGTTCCGTCGAATCGGCAAGCCTATCCTCACTTGGCTCATCATTTTGTTCGCTGTGTCCCTGGGCTTGATGCTCCTCGTACTCCCCGGAGTTGTTCTGTCGGTCTTGTGGCTCTATTCTCTCTGGTTCGTCGCGCGGGAGGACCAGCTACCGAGCGACGCCCTTCGCTCCTCCTGGCGCCTCGTCCGTGCCCATCTTCCGAGCACGGTCCTGCTCGCGCTGATGCTCGTGGTGCTCAACGTGATCGGCAGCTTTCTCGTGATCGGCGTGTTCGTAGCGCTTCCGCTCAGTGTCCTTCTCGTCACGGCGAGCTTTGAGCAACTCACCGGAGGCGCGAAGACGTGATCGCTTTCGGGCTCACTCGGATCTTCCGAGAGACCCGCTCTTTCCTCGAGGAGCGCTTGCGGGAACCGGAAGCCCCGTCGACTCTCTTCCTGCGTTTCGTCACCCCACTGGTCGCGATCCGCTCCGTCGCGGTGCTGATTCGAGGGGTTCTGATCGGCGACATCTCCGCCGGAATCGTCCTCGCCCTCGGGAACTTCGTGATGCAAATGGCGGTGTGGTTAGCCGTCAGTTTCGCGCTGCCCGTGTTGGTCAAGCAATTCGGCAACCAAATGGATGACCGCACCGGGTTTGCGATCATGAGCTACGCCTCGGCACCCCTGTGGCTTGCTGGCGCCCTCTATCTGATCCCCGAGGAGCCACCGCTGACGTTTTTCTGGTCCCGGAGTCTCGTCGCCGCGATCGGAGGGTTTGGGGGCTATGTGCTCTATCGCTCCTTTGAGGTCTTGGAGCTGCGCCGAAAGACCATTCTCATCCCAGCGGTCGCCGTCGGCTACGCGATCACCTACCTCTTCTTGTTCGCGCTGATCGGTCTGTCCACAACCTTGCTGCTGCTCCTCGTCCGCGCGAGCTAGAGCGCGGCCCCTGGGTGGCGACCGACTAGAGGGTTTCGCTCAGATCGATGGTGCTCGACTCGACTTCGTCATCGGTCAGATCGTTCGGATCGAAGGAGGCCCCATCGAGCACGGTCTTGGTGACCCAAATCGGTGCGTCGTTGCCCAACGCGAGACCAATCGCGTCTGAGGGGCGGGAGTCAATGGACATGCGCTTGCCCCCCTTGCTCACCATGATCTTGCCGAGAAAGACTCCGCCCCGGAGCCCGTCGATGGCGATCTCACGGAGCACGATGTCGCCGTGCTCCATCATCGTTTCGAGCAGGTTCAGGGTCATCGGGCGCGGCGGGGGCCGTCGGTCGAGGCGCAGGCGAATCGCCAGAGCCTCGCTCTCCCCGATCCAGATCGGCAGATAGCGCATCGGCTCTGCCACGGTGCGCAGTAAAACGACGAACTGATCGCCGGAGACCGCGAGGACCTCCTCGACCTCGACACGCTCTCGCGTGGGCTTTTTCTGGGCGGTGGCGGGGTTCGGCAGGTGCAAGAAGGAAGCGAGGACCACGACTAAAACTACTCGAACGGCCATGGCTCGAGTCTAGCGATGCCGATCTCGCCAGGCTATCGCAAAAATCGAGGTCTTTCGCGCTGCTACAGTGTGCGAACGGGTGCGCAGGGCCACTAACCTTGCGATTTCGCGCACGTTCCGTCATGGTCCGCGGCTCGATAGGAGCGAATGAGAATGCTGGAGATTGTCTCCAAGGGATTTCGTAGCGCCAAGAACGCCCTCGTCGGCAAGACCGAAATCACGGAACAGAATATCGAGGACGCGGTTCGCCAGATCCGCGTCTCCCTGCTCGAAGCGGACGTCGAGCTCGGCGTCGTGCGCACCTTCATCAAGCGCGTGAAGGAGCGAGCCCTGGGCGAAGTCGTCCAGACGTCGGTGAGCAAGGACGGCAAGAAGAAGAAGGCGAGCCCTGGCGAGCACTTCATCTATATCTGCCACAACGAGCTCGAAAAGCTCATGGGCCCGGTGGAGGAAGACCCGATCGTCTTCCACCGTCCCTACACCATCATCATGATGGTCGGCCTCCAGGGGACCGGTAAAACGACCACCACCGGAAAGCTCGCGAAGAGCCTACTCGCAGAGAAGCGTAAACCGATGCTCGTGGCCGCCGACATCTACCGTCCGGCGGCGGTTGAGCAGCTCAAGGTCCTGGGCGAGCGTCTCGGCGTTCCGGTATTTCACAAGCCGGACGTCGCCCCGCCGGACCTCTGTATGGAAGCGCTGCGCGAGGCGAAGAAACGCAAACGCGACGTAGTGATCTTCGACACCGCCGGCCGCCTTGCGATCGACGAAGAGCTCATGAACGAGCTCGATCAGATCAAGGCGAAGACCAAGCCACACAACGTCTTCCTCGTGGTCGACGCAATGGCCGGCCAGGACTCCGTGAACACCGCGAGCGAGTTCAACCGACGCCTCGATATTTCGGGCTTCATCATGACGAAGCTCGACGGTGACGCCCGCGGCGGTGCGGCGCTCGCGATCAAAGAGGTCACCGGCAAGCCGATCAAGTACCTCGGCATGGGCGAGGGACTCGACAAGCTCGAGCGCTTCCGTCCGGAAGGTTTGGCGTCTCGAATCCTCGGCATGGGCGACATCGTCGGCCTGATGGAGGACTTCGAGCAGGTCATCGACGAGAAGGAAGCGGAGCGCGATACCAAGAAGCTGCTCAAGGGTCAGTTCACTCTCGAGGACTTTCTGAAGCAGCTACGCATGATCAAGAAGATCGGAAGCGTTAGCGACATCTACGAGAAGTTCCCGATCTTTGGCGATCAGGTGCCGGAGGGTGCCCTCGACGACAATGCGTTCGTCGCGATGGAGTCTCTGATCCAGTCGATGACCCCTGCGGAGCGTGAGAAGCCGCAGCTGATCGACAAGAGCCGCGCGGAACGCATTGCGAAGGGCTCCGGCCGCAAGCCCGAACAGGTCCTCGACCTGGTCCAGCGCTTCGGAATGATGCACACGCTGATGCAAAACTTTGCGTCGCAGCCCGGACTGCTCAACAACCTGCCGGGTTTCAAGCAGCTCGGCGCGATTCGCAAGATGAAGGGCATGGACATGGGCGATGTCCTAGGCGCTGGCGGAGGTCTCCCCGGTATGCCGAGGGGCATGCCTGGACTCCCGCCGGGCATGCCTGGCGCCGGTGGGCCCATGGGTGGGGGAATGCCGCAGCCCGGCCAACAGGTGGCCCTCCCCCCCGGCGTCACTATGGCCCAATATCAGCAGGCGATGCAGGCTCAGATGCGCGGCATGGCGATGCCGCAAAAGAAGCAGCGCTCGGCCAAAGACAAACAAAAGGCGAAGGACAAGCGAAAGCAAGAACGCAACGCGCGCAAAAAGTCGCGGCGCAAGTGACCTCTGCGAGGTGCTCGCGGGAAAGCTAGCGCTTTTTCTTCGTCGTCTTCTTCTTTGTGGTCTTCTTCGAGGTCGCCTTCTTCTTGGAGGTGGTCTTCTTGGTGGTCTTGACGCTCTTGGATCGGCTTGGACTCAGGGCCTCGAAGTTGTAAACGATGCCGCTTTGGGCAGCCGCTCGGCTCATCGCCTTCTTCGGTCCGGGGTTCACGACCGCCAAAACGCGACCCTTGGCGACGGTTTCACCGCGTTGATTGTCCGCCCACACATCCGCGTCGATCACATGGTCGCCGTTTTCGATCCGCTTGTCGACGATGACGCCCCGACAGGTGAGCACGTCCCCGGGCCACACGAGCTTGAGCATGCGAACGCCAAAGCGCTGCATCGACGCGCCTTCAAAGTAGCTCTCTACCATGCGTCCGATGTATCCCATCACCAAGTGACCGGGTGCGAACACCGATGCTTTCCCCGCAGCTGTGGCGACCTTGTCGTCGAGGTGCATCGGGTTGTAGTCGTCGATGGCGCCGGCAAATCGCGCCAGTGTGACGCGGGTGAGCGCCGGGATGGACAGTCCCTCGAGCGGTGCGCCGACGTCGACGTTCTCATAATCGATGTGTGCCACTGTTTGACTCCTAGCGCTTGAGCTCGACCAGCACCCGTCGGCCCTTGAACACCGGGCGGTCCTTCGAATCCGAGCCCCGGGTCTCGATCACGACGAACACGAGCTTCCCGTTCGGCGTATCTTTGTCGTAAATGTCAGCGACCTTGTGGGTCACCGTGACTCTGTCACCCGCAACCACCGGCCGAAAGTACTCGTACTCTTCCTCGGCATGCATGGTGTTGCTCTGGTCGATGTCGAGCGTCTCGTAGAGCGAGTCTACGGCACTCAGCGCGGCGACGAAGGTCGGGGTGCTGATCAGCGAAGCATAGCCGGCCGCCTTGGCCGCATCCTCGTCGATGTGAATGTCTTTGGTTTCACCGATCGCTCGAGCAAAGCGACGAACCTGGCCCTTTTCGACCTCGAAGGTCTCGGGCTTGGTCGCCTTGCCGATCAGATTCTTATAGCGGGCAGGAATGGCCATGTGCCTACTCCCTCCACAGGAGTTTCCAGGGGTTGCGCTTGAGCTCGCGCATGAGCTCTTTGATATCTTCGTAAACGGTGGGGTCGCGCAACAAACCCCCAAGCGTACCTTCGCCGCGACGCAGTGACTGTGTCAAAAACCTCGCGTCTTCCGTGACATCTGACAAACGTTGCGCCGCTTCTCGTACCTTGGCAAGGGTTTCAGCCACTGATTTCGGGTCGACCGCCTCTTCGAGGCGCGCGCTGAGCCCCTCGATCGATTCAGCAGCCGAGTTTGCACGCTCTAGAAGACTAGGCAAGCCTACTTTGAGCGCCCGGGCCACCTCACGGGCATCTCCGAGCAAGCTCGCGATCTCGGACCCATCCCCCACCGCCCGGTCGAGCGCCGTCACGAGGGAACGTACCTCTGACGCGGCGGCGGCGAGATCGTCGAGCGCGGCGCCGATCTGGTCCCGACGCTCGACCAAAAGAGAATCCAACGATTCCAAGATCGAGGCAATCGATGCGCCCACCCGGGAGAAATCCTCTCCGGTCGCGGTCCCGACGAGACGGCTGAGGGTCGCGAGACTGCTCGAAAAACGCAGGATCATCACGTGGAGCTTGGGAGCGTCCGTGCCGCGGACCGGGGTCGAGAGGTCCAAAGGTGTGGCCGAAATGCCGGGATCCACCTCGACATAGGCCTCTCCGATCAGCCCCTGCATCCCGACATAAAACTGGGTGTCGTCGCTGAGCTGCTCCATCACCGCCTCGTCCACCTCCAGCGAGGCACGAACCACGGGGCGCTCCGTTCGCCCGATCGCCTCCACCGGCGCCGCCCCGCTGCCAGGCGCGAGGACCGATAGGTCCGCCACCCGGCCCACTCGAACCCCACTCAGGAGAACCGGAGCCCCGACCTTGAGCGCTCCACTGTAGCCAAAATCCGCCTCTACGGCCCGCTGAGGTGCCAGAGAGAGGTCAGAGAGGAGCAGGATGAAGCCAGCGAGGATCGCGAGCCCCAAGAGCACGAAGGCGCCCACCCGGGCTTCCATGTTGCGTATTTGACTCACCGGTTTTCTTACTGATCTCGCGTGGTTCCGACAGGTTACGCCGTGCCGAAGGGCGGCTCAAGCGGGGTGCCAGCGTGCGCCGGACGCCTGGAAGCGCTGAACCACGGCGCTTTCGCTCGCGCGCCACTGGGCGAGAGTGCCGTCAAAGGCCGCCCGTCCGGCGTCGAGGAAGGTCACCCGATCGGCGATCCCGTCGACGGAGGCGAGGTCGTGGCTGACGATCAGCGACGTGATTCCGCCTTCATCCGCCATGCGCCGGATCGTCTGGTCGAGGCGACGTGCGGAGACGGGATCCAAGGAGGTAGTGGGCTCATCGTAGAGCAGGGTTTCGGGCTCGAGCGCGAGGGCGCGGGCCACGCTGACCCGCTTTTGCACCCCGCGTCCGAGCTCCGGCGGCAATCGCTCCGCGTGTCCCGCGGCTTCCACCCGCTCGAGTGCCACCTGGGCGCGCCGATCCCCCTCCGCGCGATCGACCCGGAAGCGCTTGCGCACCGGCATGGCGACGTTTTCGAGGACCGTGAGCTGGTCGAAGAGGGTCGGATGCTGAAAGATCAGCTGGCAGCGGCGGCGCAGAGCCCGAAGGGACTCCCCCTCAAGCCCCACCACCGACTCGCCTCCGTAGGTGAGATCACCGGCGGTCGGCTGGAGCAAACCGACGATGTGTTTGAGCAGCACGCTCTTCCCCACCCCGCTGCGGCCGAGGATGAAATGCACGGTACCGGCCTCCACGGTCAGATCGATGCCGTTGAGCACGGTCTGCTCGCCGAAGCGCTTCACGAGACCGCGCACCTCGATGAGCGCCGTCACAGCTGGCCGCCGGTAGCAAAGTGCCCGACCGTCCCGATCAGCAGGTCCAGCAAAAGCACCACGAGGGAGCCCACAATCACCGCGCCCGTGGTCGCGCGCCCAACCCCCGGCGCTCCACCACTCGCATGGAGACCCGCGTGGCAGGCAACGAGCGGCACGGCGATTCCAAAGGCGAGCGCTTTCGCCGCACCGAGCACCACATCGCTCACGTCCACGAATTGCAGGCCGAGATAGGTCTGCCAAGGAACGTCAAAGGAGCCGGACGCGGCCATGCCACCGCTGAAATGGGCGACGAGCGCGCCCCAGATCACGAGCGGGATGATCCCGAGCACCCCGCCGAACACGCGTGGCGCAACGACATAGGCCACGGGCTCCGCGCCACTCAGACTCAGGGCGTCTATCTGCTCGGTAATGGTCATGGCGCCGATCTCCGCGGCAATACCCGCCCCTGCGCGCGCCGCTACCATCAGACAGATGATCGTCGGCGCGAACTCGCGGATCAGAAGCTGCAAGAAACCCGGGCCGACCGCACTCAAGTCTCCGATGATGCGAGCCGCCTGCAGGCACGCCTGAATGACCATGATCGCGCCCACGAACCCCATGATCACCGTAATGAAGAGAACCGAACGATTTCCGACCTCGTAGGCGTGACGCAGCAACTCGCGCATCTCTACCTGCCGCGCACGGGTCATGACCGCGCCGAGGAGCCAAACGAGCTCGCGGGCTACCTGCCCAACCATGAGCGCGCCACGGCCAACCTGAGATAACATTCAATGTCCCGTCAGCGAGGTCATGAGGTAGTCTGACGCAAAGATGGCGATGGCGCACGCGACCACTTGCGCGTTGACCGCCGCGCCCACGCCCTTCGCGCCCCGCTCCGCTCGGAGCGCAAAGTGCGTCGAGACCAACGCGATCACTGCCCCGTAGACCAGCGCCTTCTCGACGCCCACGAGGAAGTCCGAGGCATCGAGACCCTCGATCAGGCTTCGCGCAAACGCCGAGAACTGCAGGCCCAAGAGCACTCGCGCGGCGAGTGCGCCTGCCAAAACCGCGAACGCATTGCCAATGACCACCAGTGCGCCGAGGCTGACCACCATCGCGATGAAGCGCGGTGCTATCAGGACCTCGTAGACATCGATGGCCATGATCTCGAGCGCTGCGAGTTGGTCCGTCACGCGCATCGTGGCCAGCTCGCTCGTGTGATTCGCTCCGACGCGGCCGGAGAACATCAGGCCGATCAGCACCGGGCCGATCTCGCGAAACGTCGCAAGGCCGGTGTACCAGCCCACGAGGTCGTAGACGCCATATTGCTGCACGAACAGGGCGCCCTGCAGCACCATGATCACTCCCGTGAACCCCGCAGTTGCGAGCACGACAGGAATGGAAGCGTTGCCGAAATTGTGGAGTGCGCGCAGCAGCTCGGAGCGATCGAGTCTGAAGGAGCGACGGAGTGTTCCCGCGCCCACGCGGGCGATCCCGCCCAGGTGCGCCACGAACTCGAGACCCCATCGACCAACCACTTCCATGACCACTAGCTTCCGTTCATTCCCGTCACCGTTGCAAGTTGGATTCGGACGGCCCGCTCCTGGTACAGGCTCCGGGTGTTCGAGATTGACCTCATCAGCGCCATCGCCCTCACCGCCGCAGGGGTGGCCGCGGGCTTCGTCAACACGCTCGCCGGCGGCGGTATGATGATCACCCTGCCAGTGATGGTCTTTGTCGGACTACCGGAGACGCTCGCGAACGGAACCTCGCGCTTCGGCATCCTGTTTCAGACGTCGAGCTCCGCTTGGGCGTACTACCGCAAGAACGTGCTCGATACGGCCCGCTTGAAGCGCGTGGTCCCGCCGGTCTTGCTCGGGGCGGCGATCGGAGCCTTTGCGGGGGCGAATCTCCCGGACCAGGTCTTCCGCCTCATCTTTGGGGGCGTCATGATCGCGTTTGCCGCCCTTCTCCTGAAGAAGCCCAAGAAGGCGGACAATGAGGTTCGCTCGACCCTCAACTCCCGATTCGACAGCGCCTGGACGCGCTGGCTCATCCTCGTCCCCGTGGGTCTGTACGGCGGCATGATTCAGGCTGGGATGGGCTACGTGGTGCTCGGCGCGCTCACGGTGGGCTTCGGCTTCACGCTGATGGAGGCGAACATTCTGAAGGTCGCCCTGATCGGCGCCTACACCCCCATGGTCGTTGCGATCTTTCTCGGCCACGGCGAGCTCAACATCCTCGTCGGGGTCCTCCTCGCGCTAGGGCAAGCGGCGGGCGCGTGGATCGGTGCGCACGTGGCGCTAGACCGAGGTGTGGGACTGGTCCGGGGCATGCTCTTGCTCGTGATCGGCCTCAGCAGCCTGCAGCTCTTCGGCGTATGGGGCTGGTTGTGGCGCCTGTCATTCGGATGAGGCGCGCAGAAGCTGTCGCAAGAGCGGCCGGTCCGCCTCGCACAAGCGCTCCTCGGCGATCTCCCCGAGGGCACGCCAGGAGGTCGCCTGTGCCTCGAGCCCCTTGGGCTCACAACGCGCCGTCAGCTCGACTCGGTAGAGATGAAGCTCGATCTCGAGGGCCGCGTCGTAGCGATATCGGCTGACACCGAGCGCCTCGCCGACCCTTGCGTCTACTCCGAGCTCCTCGGCGAGCTCGCGCCGCAGTGCCGTTGCATCTTCTTCGCCGGGCTCGACCTTGCCGCCGGGAAACTCCCAAAAGCCCGCTCGCGCCTTGTTCGCGGGGCGTTGGGCCAAGAGAACCTTGCCCTGGCGTTCGATGAATGCGGCGACGACACGCAAAGCCATGGAAGCACGGTAGTCGATGCCCCCGACCGCTTCCAACCGATGACGATCGGCGCTCGTCGGTGTAAGGTTCAACGGCGATGCCCTGCCGCGACGTTGACGAAATCCTCACCCTGACCCTCGACCGCAGCGACCGGCTCGTCGACTACCGCCTGAGCAAACGCACCTGCGGCGCCATCGTCGGCTCCGAGCGCCTGCTCCTCGACTGGCTCAGCGGCGCCTCGGTGACCGAAATCGTGGCGCTCTCTTCGGTCGATCTCGACGCGCGCTACCGCGCCGAGGACGACGAACGCGCTTTCCTCTATTTCAAACATCTCTTCGCACTCCGCGACGGCATTGCCTGCGTCATCGGGAGCGAGGACGCACTCGCGGTCACCCTCGAAAGCATCGAAGTCGCGGCGGAGGATGGGTCGCTCGTCGCCCGCGCCATCGTCGAGGTCGAGCTCATGGCCGAGCGCATTCGCTCCTGCGGCGGCTGCGGCACCTGCCGTCCGCGTCGACTCCCGATCGTCAACGAGTGAGCGCCCACGCTTCCCGAAACAGCGCAAAAACACTCAGGGCCGCAAGCAACAAAGCGTAGAAAACGAGCACGGCGACGAGCCTGCCCGCGGTCGCGAGGCTGTGACCGCCGTAGAAGCGATGAAGGCTGATCGGTACGAACGCCAACCCCGCGAGAAAATAGCCATCCGTCACGACGGAGCCGAGCCAGGACAGGGAGAGCAACCCCGCGCCCGTCGGAACCGCCTAACGGGGGGTCCCGAAGTTCTGGGTCCAGTAGGTCCCCGGCACGTTGCCCTGGTGGGGCTGCTCCGCGTCGAAAAAGCCGACTCCCAGCTCCATGTAGGAAGGCTCGAGGATGTTCGTACAGTGCGGAAAGCTGCCCATCCAATCGTCGACGACTTGGGCCGGGCTGCGTTGACCGACGGCGATGTTCTCCCCGACTGCGCGCCAAAGATAGCCCGCGCGATTGATCCGATCGGAGGGGGTTTCCCCCGTGTCCGGATGGTCATGGGAAAAGTAGCCATTTGCGGCCATATCGAGCGAATGGTTGCGCGCCGCGCAGCGAAGATAGCCGTTTGCCACCAGTGGCGCCGAAGGCGGAAAGCTCTCGGACAGAGGCGTCGACCCGCTCTGGCCGGTGCAGGCGCCCCCGGTTGCGCGCTCCTCGTTGACGATCCGAAGGACCTCGTCCTCGAAGGCGGCAAAATCCGCATCCCAGTCGGCCACACGCTCGCAATACTCCCCTTCCGGGATCTCGACGACTCCGGCCGTGTCGTTTTCTGGGTCGATGAGGCCGGCGTCTTCGAGGACTCCACACCCGGCAAGGGCCAGAGCCATAAAACCGACCATACCGTTCATAAAACGACGCATACCCGTTGATCGTAGCCGCGATCGCTCGCTCCCGCAAAGCCCCCTAAGATTGCGAGAATTCAAGAGAATTGATAAGTCAAACGGCGTCATGGATGTGACTCCGTCGGAGGCCAAGCAGGACCTGCTTCGCCGACTGCTCGAAGAGGGCATGGTGCAGGTCATGCTCGATGCGAGAGCGGGCGGCGTCGATGTGCCGACGCACTTGCGAGGCGACTACCAACTGCGCCTGAACCTCTCCTATCGCTTCAACAATCACATGGAGATCGACCACGACGGAGTGGAGGCGACCCTCACCTTCAAAGGCGAGCCTTACACATGCCGCATCCCCTGGCGAAGCCTCTACATGATGGTGCTCACGAGCAACGAAGACCCCCCGTACATCTTTCCCGGCGACATGCCCCCCGAGCTGATGCACTTGGCCAATCAACTACAGGACGAAGCCGCCGTGCAGGAGCGCTCCGAGCCGGAGACCGCGCCGCGCCCGCAGCTGACGGTGATCAAGAACGAAGACGAACCCGAGAATGCAGGGACCGGTCACGCGGAGTCCGAGTTCGGGTCCGAGCGGGTCGAAGAAGAGCCGGCCTCCGAATCGGACAACGACCGCCCCGATCCTCCTCGCGGTCGTAACCACCTGCGCGTCATCAAGTGAACGGCTGGCTTCAGCTCACCTTGGGCCTTCCTGCTCCTCTGGCGGACGATGCCGCCGCTGCGTTGATTTCCGCGGGCGCCTCCGGCGTGCAAGTGCTCGGAACCGATACGCTGCCCCCGCCGGACGAAGAGCTCAGCGCGGTTGATGATGATGTCGGTGAGATCACCCTAGATGACGACGCCATCGCCACGCTCGTCGCGACATTCGAGGAAACCGACGATACGGCGGCCGCAACAGCCGACGTTCTCGAAGCGCTCTCCGACCTCGGAATCGAGCTCGAGCCCTCAGATCTACAGTGGCAGAAACGCGAGGACACGGATTGGTCCGAGCGCTGGAAGGACTTCTTTGAGCCCCTCCAGGTTTCTCCTCGTTTCTGGGTCGTTCCGAGCTGGCGAAACGACTTCAGCCCCCCGGACGAAGCGATCGCGTTATCGATCGATCCAGGCATGGCTTTCGGCACGGGCCAACACGCGACGACCGCCCTCTGTGTCGAGATGATCGATCGACGCCTGCGTCCAGAGAAGGATCAGAGCCTCTTCGACCTCGGAACCGGGAGCGGGATCCTGGCGATTGCCGCGGCCAAGCTCGGAGTCGCCCGCATTCTAGGCGTCGACATCGATCCTGACGCTGTCGACGTAGCGCTCGAGAATGCCCGCGCGAACGACGTGGACGGCTCAGTCGAGCTGTCCGATACGCTCGTGCAGGACATCGACGAGCGCTTCGATTGGGTCGTCGCCAACGTCCTCGCTGACCCACTCCAGAAGCTCGCCCCCCACATTCTCCGATGCCTCAAACCAGGCGGACAACTCGTACTGAGTGGCATCTTGAGCGGTTTGCAGGCAAATGAGGTCGTTCGAGCCTTTGAGAACGCTGGCCCCGAGGCCGGCCACCCGGAGCTCCATCTCATTGAGACGCTCGAAAAAGGCGAGTGGGTCGCCCTACGGTTGTGCGAGTGAGGACGATCTCGCTTCGCTTTCGTAGGCATGGCGGCTTTCGCAGGCCATTCAGTCGCTCTTCGGCGCGTCTTCGTGCTTTTTTTTGGAGCGCCTGCGCCGACGTTGTTTCTGCTTCTTGAGCTTCTCGATCTTCTTCTGCTCTTTCGTGAGCGTGCCGCCCCGTTGCGCTTCGATTTTTTCGCAGAGGGTTCGGCGCGCGTAGAAGCGATTGAGCGCCTGGGAGCGGCTCTGCTGCGCTTTGACTTCGATCCCACTCGGGACGTGTTTCAGGTAGACGGCGGTCGCGTTCTTGTTGACGTTCTGCCCCCCCGGGCCACTCGAGCGCACGAAGCGCTCGATCACCTCGTCCCGGTCGAGGCCCAAGGCTCGCCAACGCGCCTCGAGCGCCTCCGCTTTGTCGTCTCGGACGCCGAAATCGTTTGCCATCGCTCACTCGAGAAACGGGCCAGCCTGAGTCTGAAGCTCGCCAAACACGCGCGCAAACAGCGGCGAGCGGGCGCTCTGGCGGTGGATTTCGCAGCGCTTCATCGCATAGCTCGCCGCTCGGTCGTCGCGCTGTACGAGGGCGATGCGAAGCAGATGCAGATCGGCTGCGATCTCCGCTTCGCGCAAGCCCCCACGCACCGCACGGCGGTAGCCGTCTTCGACCATCTTCACGCCCCCGACTGGATCGCTCGTCATCGAGAGCGCGAGTCCCAAGTGAATGAAGCCGGCCGAGGCGGTGAGTTGGTCGCCGAGGTCGGTCGCCATCGACACGGCCCGTTCGAGCGGCCCTAGCGCGTCGTCGTAGCGGCCCTGCCAGAGCAGGCATTGGCCGGTTCCAAGGAGGTCCTTGGCGAGCTTGTTCCATTGACCCACCGCACGGTCGAGCACCATCGCTTCCTCGAAGCCCCGGCGCGCACGCTCGAAATCAGCCGTCAGAAGATCGACGTGCGCGATCCGAGACGTGGCCGTCGCGGCGATGAGCAAATGGTCGCGGTTTCTGGCCGCCTTGCGCGCGGTCTCGTAGAGCTCCCTCGCCTCCTCGAGCTGCCCCTCGCTCATGAGAAGGTATGCGAGACCGAGACTGATGCGCACTTGCCGATACGGATCGTCAACCGCGAGCTCGGTGGCGCGCTTCAGCCACTGACGCGCGGTTTCGATTTCGTGCGCCTGCGTGTAGCTCCGCGCGATCAATCGTGCGGCGTCCGAGCGCAGGTGATCGCGTGCCTTCGACGCAAACGCGCGCTCGAGACGGTCCCGAGCCCGCTCGGGCCGTCCCAAGCCAACGAGCGCCTCTCCGACCCAATAGTCGATCGCGGCGCGAGCGTTGTCGTCGAGCGCATCCCAGAGCCGTTGGTCGAGCTGCTTGCCCTCCTCCACCGTATCCTTGGGAATCCCCTGTCGGGCCACCGCCAGGAACTTGAGCATGGTCATCCGCGCGACCGTCACCACCGGCGGCTGCGCTTTCTCATCAAGCCGTTCACGGACCTCGTTCCAACGATCGACGAGATATGCGGTTTCCCGGTCGAGGGACGCGCGGGTGGCGAGCCGTGCGGCCCGCTCGAACCACTTCACCGCCACCGAATACTGCCCCCCACGCTCCCGGTGGTGCGCGAGTGCCGCCGCGGTCCTCGAGGGGTGCTCCGCCGGCAGGCTCTCCAGAGCATCGGCGATCCGCACGTGAACTTCTCGCCGATCGCCCTCCGGTATGGTGCTGTAGGCCACCGCGCGCATGACATCGTCGCGGAACATGTAGCCGGCCCCCGCGCTCTGATCCGCGGTGATCACCCGTTCCCCTTCGAGGCGCGCCATCGCGTCGCCGACCATGTCTTCGGCGAGTTCATCGCTCGAGGCCGCTTGGAGCAGAGCGTTGTCGAATCGCCGCCCGATCGCCGCTGCCGTCCGAAGCACGCGCCGTTCGACTTCACCGAGGTGATTCAGCGCCGCGAGCGCGACCTGCGCCATCGAGTCCGGCACGATGTCCTTGAGTGCCTGGGTCCCGGTGCTTGCGGTCACGGCTCCGGCGCGCACCTGCAACAACTCACGATCGCTAAAGAAGCGCAGGAGCTCCACGAGGTAGCCAGGGTTGCCATTCGTGCGCTCCCACATAAAGACACTCAGATCCGCTTCGACAGACTCGCCACCGAGTTCGTGGGCGATGAGCTCCGTGCTGTCCGCGAGGCTCAAGTTTGGTAGCTCCAACTCGAAGTCGAGCGTGCGCCTGAGATCATCGAGCAAGGGGTCCGGCCGATAGGTGCCCACCATCATGAACGGCCAGTGCCGTCCCAAGGCCCATAGGCGCATCGCGAGCTGTAGTGTGAGCGTGTCGGCGAAATGCAGATCCTCGACGACGTAGAGAAGCGGCTCCTCGCGGAAGCGCTGCTCCAGGAAGCGCGTGATGCTGCCGAGAACGCGCTCACGCGCATGGCTGTCGGCGAGATCGACGAGGGCCTCGGTGCTTCCGTCAGGACGGCGCACCGGCTGCAATAGGCTGACGAGCTCCGGCGCACCATCGGGCAAGTCGTAGCGCTTCAGCACCGTGCGAATCCGATCGCGCCGTTGCTCTTCCGTGTCGATGCTCGTGATCCCCAAGAAGTTCTCGAACATGCTCACCACCGGCGCGAGCGGTATCGTGCTCGTCGCGTAGCGGCACCGGCCGATCACGCCCACGCCCCCCGCGCGCACCCAACGATCGATGACCTCGCCGAGGATCGCGCTCTTGCCGGAACCCGCCTCTCCCACGATCCCGAGCACGGTGCCTTGACCCGCGTAGGCCTCGTTCACCGCATGATTCAGCCGTGCCGCTTCGCTCTCTCGTCCCGCGCGAAATCGCGGCGACGCACGTCCCTGCGCGAAATGCGACTTTCCTTCGTTCGGGCTGTGTATCACGTACAGGCGGACCGGGTCCTCACGGCCCTTCACGCGGATAGGCCCCCGATCAGACGCTCTGAACTCGTGCCCGGCTTTGGTGAGCACGGACTCGGTGGCGATGACATCAAAGGGTTGCGCCTCAGTGGCGGCTCGCGCGGCGACGTTGACCGCATCTCCGACGACAGTGATGTCGTGCTTGGCGTCACTCCCAATCGCGCCAAAGTAGACCGTACCCGTATGAATGCCGCAGCGGACGCCTACGTCGAGGTTGCGCGACGCACCGTAGCCGCGAACCCGTGCCGTGGCCTCGAGTGCGGCCAGCAGCGCTCGCTCCGAGTCGTTTTCGCTCGGCTCGTGCAACCCGAAGAGCACCAGCACTCGGTGGCCTGTCTCCGCGATGTCAGCCTTCAACGTGAGCCCACCGTAACGTCGAAACGCGCGCAGAATGGAGCGCGACAGGTGCAGCGCGACTTCCGAGCTGCCCGTGCTGCGATCGATGCCCCAGAGCTCCGCGAACATCACCACCACCTGACGGAGCTCGCCCTCGAGTCGCCACCCCTCGGGAGCACTTCGGAGGCGAGAGGCAAACCACGGGGGCACGAACGCTTCGAGCAGCGCGATTTTCTCTTCGACCTGCTCGTCGATGCGATTGCCGAGCGGCACGAACTCCTGAGTGGCCGGCCAGTCGCGCAAACCACGAACCAAAGCGGCGTCGTCGGTGCGCTCGACGACTTCGATGTTGCCTTCGAGCGCTCCCACGACGCTCACGTCCGCCGCGATGGCGTTCGGCGAGGCATGCCTTTGCATCATGACTGCCCGCGTCGCCGCTTCTCCGGCGATCACCGCGGCGCGACGGGAGAGATCGCCGAGCACTGGCAATCGAATCGGCCCACGCGCGAGCCCGACGCGAAGCATGAGCTCGCGACTCTGGCCCTCGATCAGCCGGCCGAGCTCACCGAACATCAGTCGCTGTGCCGCGAGCGCGGATGCGGTCGCCCGACGCGCATCGTCGTTTCCACGGTAAAACACGGTGATCGAATCGCCACCGAACTGCACGACATAACCAAAGTAAGGAAAGATCGCGCGCTCGAGGAGCGAGCCGAAGAGCTGATTCAGGACGGTGCTGAGCTTCGAGAGTCCGTCGTCGCCGGAGTGCGCGAGACGTTCGCACAAGGGCGTAAACCCGACGAGGTCCGCGACGAGGACCGTGCCGTGAAAGTCATGGGAGCGGATTGAGCGCTCAGTGGGGTGAGCGAGAATCTCCTCGACGACGTGGTACGGCACGGTTTTGCAGAGGGCCGCGAGGTAGGCACGTCGTTGCTTCTGCTCGTCGAAGGGCACGTTCAAACACTAGGCGAGTTGGACACCCGCTTCCCCTCTTTTTGCGGGGCGCTCTCGCGCACACGCAGGTAGGCCAGAACC
Source organism: uncultured Bdellovibrionales bacterium (assembly GCA_964468125.1). Taxonomy (GTDB): domain Bacteria; phylum Myxococcota; class XYA12-FULL-58-9; order XYA12-FULL-58-9; family CAYXVF01; genus CAYXVF01. Next base: position 56,805 of record CAYXVF010000005.1, read on the forward strand.
GCAGCCGCGCACACGCATAGCAGGATGAGCGCGGCCAGGCCACGAGTGAGATCGCGGCCAAACCAGATGCTCTCGGGTCCGACCCGGTGGCTCGTGAGCGCGAAGGAGCGCAGCGCGAACACCCAGCCCAAGTGGAGACCGATCGCGAGGTAGAGTGAGCGGGTCATCACGACGACGTAGCCGAGAATCGCGCCCACCATGAGCAAGGTGAGCAAGCCCTTCAGCACCAGCATCGGCTCGGAGAATTGCCAGAAAGCGTGCGGGATCAGCTCGAAGCCCGACAGCCACCCCGGCTCTTCGATCTTCCCGGCTTTCGGGTTCGGTTTCAGAAAATGCACGATGGCAAAGAACGGGGCGAGAAAGGCCAGCGCCCCCTGCCAGCTCATTTCGCGCCGGAGTGCCCCGAAGAGTGCGCCCCGGAAGAAGACCTCCTCGATGATCGAGACGGCCACGGCCGTGCCGAGCGCCTCGAGAAGGCGATGGGCGGGGAACGGCTCATGGAATCGCACCTGACCCGTCGCGAGCAACAGGGCGGCGACGACCCACAAACCGACCACTCCGATGCCGATCCCCGCCCCGAGATCCCGCCAACGCTGCGGATTCGGCTCGATCTCCAGGTCTGCCACTCGCCGCGCGCCAACCCAGCGCAGAAACGGGTAGAGTCCGGCGATGGCGACGATGAGTGTTGCCCTATTGAAGTACTTCGTGAAGTCGAATTTCGCGAGACTCTGCGGCAGCCATCCACCTTCGATCCCCGCCTGGGTGGCCCAGTAGAGCGGCGGCGCCAGCAGCGCTCCTCCCACGAGAACGACCAGGAGAAAGCCTAGGATCTTGCCGATGGTCCTCACACCGGCTCCACGAGCACGACGCGGATCAACGTGCTCCCGGCCTGGATCCAATCGCCGTCCGTGAGCATGGACCTGTTCACCCTCTTCTTGTTCACGAAGGTTCCGTTGGACGAGCCCAAGTCGACGAGCTCCACCGCCCGACCTCGGACGCTGATCTGAAAGTGACGCCTGGACATGCGATTGTCTTCTACTGTCAGGTCGACGTCCTGACCGCGGCCAAACACCATCTCCGTGCCGTCAGGCACCTGGACCGCCTTGTCCTTGCGCGGTCCGGTGAAGAACTTCAGCTCGACGATCCGCGTACTGAAGTCGAGTCCGCTGTCCGGATCCTGGCCGATCCAGGTTTTCATCTCCCTCACCGAATTCAGCTCCGCCTGATCCTTGTTCGGCGCGGTCGGGTCGATATCGATGACACCGTTCATGCTCTCCGTCGAGCCGCGATAGAACCGGCGGATCGCTTTGCGGATCTGAGTGATGGTGCTCAGGCAAGGCTCCACGGTGCAGCCGAGTCGAAACTGCAGCTCGTCCACCGCCTGCAGGTTTGTCGGATCGGCCATCGCGACCTGGAGCCGACGAGCGCCCCCCTGCCGCACGAAGCGAAGAGGCAGAACGAGCTCCTGCTCCGCGGTTTCGACGCTGAGGGTCTCGAGGACCTCCGGAGCGATTCGGCTGACCTTTCGCAGGTCGACGGCGGTGATCCGAAGCGCCTTCGACAGCGCATGGAGCATTTGCTCCTCGGTGACCAACTGCAGGGCGAGAATGGTTTCACCGAGCTTGCGAAACCCGGGGTGACGACGCTGATGATCGAGCGCACTCCGAAGCTGCGCATCGCTTATGAGCCCCTGCTCGACCAGCAGGTCACCCAGCCGCACTTTCACCGAATCTCCCTTCCTCGACTCTCTCACTCTATCGTCCAGCCGGCCTCGTCACCAGAGAGCAGATGGGATATGACCCGGCCGCCATGAGAGGGCTCCGCGCACTACTGTCCTACATCGCATTCTGGGTCGCACTTCCGGTTTTGATCGCGCACCCCAAGCTGCGTCGGGGCTATCGGCAACGCCTAGGATTCTACCGCGACGATGAGCTCGCGATTGGCGACGGCCCGCGGGTCTGGATGCACGGCGCATCTGCGGGCGACGTTCTCGCACTCATTCCTACGGTTCGCGCCCTTCGCGCTCTTCGGCCGGAGATCCGGGTCGTCATCACGACGACCACCAACACCGGACGCGCGATGGCCAACAAGTTTCGGGACGAGCTCGCATCGGTGCTCTATCAGCCCTACGACATCCCCGGAGCGGTACTCCGCGGGCTTCGCCGACTTCGTCCGGACGTGTTGGTGCTCGAGTACACGGAGCTTTGGCCGCAGCTCATCACGCAGGCGGAACGAAGAGGCGTGGCTGTAGTGCTCCACAACGGTCGTTTCTCCAGCGAGCGCCTCTACCGCTACCGCTGGCTATTTCGCATTGCAGGGCAGCTCCCGGCCAAACTGCGGCTTGCGCTGATGCGCGACGAAATCGGAGCCGAAGCGGCTCGAGCTCTGGGTGCCCCGCCGGAGCGCGTTCGCGTGACCGGCAACACGAAGTTCGACAACCTACCGAAGGAGCCCGGCACCGAAGCACTGCGCTCATTGCGCGAGAGCCTCGGGCTTTCGGAAGACGCGCTCGTTTGGGTGGCCGGAAGCACCCACGAAGGGGAAGAAGAAACCCTCTTTGAGATCTACGGTCGACTCCAGAAGGACTGCCCAAAGCTGCGACTCGTACTGGCACCCCGCTATGTGGACCGCGCCGACCGGCTCGAAGCGCAATGCCGGCGCATGGGACTCAGCGTCAGCCGGCGCTCGCGAGGCGGCGGGGGCGAAGGGGTCGTCCTCCTCGACACGATCGGCGAGCTCGCAACCGCCTATGCCCTGGGAGACGTCGTCTTTGTCGGCGGGAGCTTCATCGAGCGTGGCGGCCAGAACATCCTCGAGCCTGCGGCGCACGGCAAACCCGTGCTCTTCGGCCCACACATGGAGAATTTCGCCGACTCGGTGACCTTGCTCTTGGGTCGCGGAGGCATTCAGGTCTCGAACCCCGAACAGCTCGAACGCGTCTTAGCTGACCTTCTCCAACGTCCCGAGCATCGCGAGGAGCTCGGAACGATGGCCCGTGAGCTCGTTCAGCGCCAGAGCGGCGCCGCGGAGCGCAACGCTCACGCAATCGCGGCGTTGCTCCCCGCTCAGGCCCAAGCGACGATGTAGGCAATCCAGCTGTCTTCGTTTTCAGCCTTGCTGACCTTGCGGAACACGCCGTTGCCTTCACCGCTCTTGGTCGCCCCTTCCCAGTAGACGTCCACCGATGAGAACCCGGCGTCCAGGAGCATGTCGCGAATCTCCGGTAGCGTCCACACCCGCCAGTCATAGGCAAAGGCCTTCTTCATCTTCGATCCGTCCTTGAACTCGAAATGAATGTAGCGAATCGCCTCGGCGCTGAGCGCGTCCATGGGCCTCTGGTCCCAGATGTACGTGAAGTCACCGTGGTCGGTTTCTTCTTCGACTTCGATCTGCGCCTCTGGGCCACCGTGAATGTCGAGAAAGAATGCGCCACCTGCTGTCAGCTCGTCGTGCACCTTGCGGTAGTAGCGCACCATCGTGTTGCGGTCCTTGAACACGCAAAAGGAGAAATTAAACGCGACGCAAACGTCAGACGCTTCGCCCGCACCTTCGAGGACATCGCGCTCGAGAAGCTTTACGCGAGAAGCTCGCTCGTCGCCGAGCGGTTGAATGTGCCGGTCGACCCCCGACGCGAGCGTTGGGCCGTCGAGGTCGAGGCCGGTCGCACGATTGTCGTCTCGCTTCTTCACCCATTCGGCGCACAGAGCGGCGGTACCGCAGAAGTCTTCACGCAAGACCGCAGCCGGTTTGCCGTGACGCTTCTTGTAGACCCGATCGATGAAGGCGACGTCTGCGCTCACTTCTTGTACGGAGCGCTCGTAAAGGTCGTGCTTATCCGCCGTCTTCGCGGTGAGCTTCACCCTTTTCTTCTTCTTGTCTTTCTTCTTGTCTTTGGAGCGTTTGCGCTTCTTTTCGTCGTCTTTGCGGCTTCCCATGGCCGCCGATATGCGCACCGCCCTCAGGCCGAAGCAAGGGCGGGATGATCGAGTCCGTAAGACAAAGCGAGGGCTCGAAGATCTTCCGGAGGCGCCGAACGAAACTCCCGACGTGTCCCGTTGCTGAGCTCGAAGCCGAGTTCGTAGGCGTGCAGCATCGGTCGCGCGATCGGCACCGGCGGCGTGGTGACGGTGTAGCGAGGTCCGCCGTAGAGACCGTCGCCTAGGAGCGGGTGACCCAGGTGCGAGGCGTGCACGCGGATCTGGTGTGTGCGTCCCGTGTGGAGCGTCGCCTCTACGAGCGAAGCCTGCGCGGCTGCGGCGAGCGGCACGAAGTCCGTTCGGGCCGCTTTGCCATCGTCTCGCACACCGTGACGAGTCCCCTTCACGCGCCCGATGGGTGCGTCGACGCGCTCCTCGCGATCGAAGCGACCACGAAGGAGCGCCAGGTAGCGTTTGGCGACGGCGCCTTCCCGAAAGGCCTGGTTCAGCCGCCGGGTCGCCGAGCTCGTTCGCGCCATGACGATCAAGCCGCTGGTACCCGCGTCGAGCCGGTGCACCAGCGTCACCGCGGTGCGCTTCTCTCCGAGCTGCGCCAAGAGCTTGGGCACCTCCGTTTCGAGGGAAGGGCTGCCGTGACGATCCGTTTCGCTCAGGAGTCCTGGGGGCTTTTCGAGAACGACCAAGGCGGACTCGAGGTAGACAATCCGGGCCTCCGGCGCGCCGCCCGCTTCGACGGGAGTCGCTTCGTCCTCTCCGGCGATCCGCACCCGCTGTCCCGACCTCAGGGGGCGAGTCATGACGCGCAGGGTCCGCCCATTGAGCGAGACACGACCCGTTCGGATCCATTGACGCGCGACGCGACGGGAGACGGCGCAACGATGGGCGATGAACTTGTCGATGTTGGTCCCGGCGTCTTCGGGCTCGACCTCCAGGAGCGTGTCCGCCATCAATCGGAGATCAGAATCTGGCGATAGCTGTCGATGTCTTCGAGGACCATACCTGCGCCGTGGACCACCGCCAGCAGCGGCTCGTCGGCGACGAAGGCCGGAATGCCGATCTCTTCGCGAAGCATGGTCGAGAGCCCGCGAAGGTTCGCACCGCCCCCGGCGAGCACGACGCCGCGGTCCGAAATGTCACCGCTCAGCTCGGGGGGCGTCTTCTCCAGGGTCGCCTTCACAGCCTCGAGAATGCTGCGGGCACAATCGGAAAGGGCCTCGCGAACCTCGGGCCCCGTGAGCTCGATCGACTTGGGCACTCCGCTGATCAGGTCGCGCCCCTTCACGTCCATGGGCTCTGGTTCTTCCGACGGGTCCTCCGGCGGCCAGACGCTGCCGAGCTTGAACTTGATCTGCTCCGCAGTGCGCTCGCCGATCAACATGTTGTGGTGCCGGCGGACGTAGTTGATGATCGCTTCGTCGAGCTTGTCGCCTGCGACTTTTAGCGTCACGTTCGTCACCATGCCACTCATAGACACCACCGCGACGTCCGTGGTGCCACCACCGATATCGACGATCATGTTGCCACGAGCCTCACGAACGGGGAGTCCGGCGCCGATCGCCGCCGCCATGGGCTGCTCGATCAACCAAACCTGGCGCACGCCCGCGTTCTCCGCCGCCTCGCGGACGGCCTTTCGCTCAACGTTCGTGATCCCAGCGGGCACAGAGATGATCAGCCGAGAACGAACGAAGTAGCGCCGGTTGTGGACCTTCTTCACGAAGTAGTCGAGCATGGCCTCGGTCACGGTGAAGTCCGCGATGACACCGTCGCGCATCGGACGAATCGCAACGATGTTGCCCGGGGTTTTTCCGAGCATTTGCTTTGCCTCGGCCCCTACCGCGAGGACCTTTTGGCCCCCGTTCTTCTTGGCGATAGCGACGACCGATGGCTCGTTGGTCACGATGCCCTGGCTGCGGACATAGACGAGGGTATTCGCCGTCCCGAGATCGATCGCGAGGTCGGTGGAGAACATTCCCAGGACGGAATCGAACATGGCGCCAAAAACGGTGATCGACGACCCGTTGTCAAGGTCCCCCGATCTGACCCAGGCACGTCCGTGCCATTGCCGCAGGGTCCGCTTTCCCCTAGCGTTCGGTCCCATGCGCACCTGGATCCGAGCCTGCACGCTGGCACTCGCCAGCGCCCTCGCCGCCTGCGGTGGGGCCACTCCCGAGAGCGAGCCAGTCCCCGCTGCAAAGGCGCCGCCCGAGGTCAGCTACGAAGACCTGGTAGGGCTCTCGGAGAGCTATCTCGAGACCGGCAAAGCCGATCGAGCCCTCGACGTGGCCCGCGATGCGGTGACCAAGGATGACACGCGTCCGGAAGGCTATCTGGCGCTCGGGCGTGCCCTCGCCTCCAACGAACGCCTCGAAGACGCCATCGACGCCTACGAGTCCGCTCGCGAACGGGGTGCGGAGGGACATCGGGTGACCCTCGAACTCGCGACCCTTTATGACGTGGTTCGTCGCTATGAAGAGGCCATCGCGACCTACCAGGTGCACCTCGCAAATCACCCGGAGGACGCGGATGCGCATCAGCAGCTCGGCCTGACCTACCTGCTCGCCAGACAGCCGGACGCGGCGGTCGCGAGCCTGGAGCAGGCTCTCGAGCTCGACCCGGACAACGAGCAGGCACGCATCGACTACGGGATGGCTTTGATCCGCGCCGGTCGATCGATCGATGCCATCGCCACCTTGACGCCGATCACCGAGGCCGATCCCGAACGCGCGGACGCCTGGCGCCTCCTGGCCCGCGCCGAGGCGTCCCAACGGGACTGGGCCGAGGCGTTGCGTCACGTCGACCGGGCGCTCGAGCTTCAGCCCGCGGACCGCGATGCGCTGTCCCTGCGCTGCCGCCTGCACGTGGTGCGAGGCGAGGCGGATCGTGCCCTCGCCGACTGCCAGCAGCTTCGAGAGCTCGACCCGGACAACCCCGCGGTCAAGCTGCGCGTCGCCGGTCTTCTCGCCGAAAGCGGCGCGCTCGACGAGGCCGCCGGCCTCGTAGACGAGGTTGCGCGAAGCGTCCCGGACCACCCAGCGGTGCAATTTCGACGCGACCAGATCGGAGCTCGACGCGGCGACGAGGAGGCGTTCAAACGCATCAGCATCCTCGCCCAGCAGCGCAAAGACGACCCGGAGCTCTGGTGGGAAGTGCACACGCTCGCGAAGTCCGCAAAGAACCGAAAGCTCGCAAGGAAAGCCTCCGCCGAGCTCAAAAAGCTCGGCCTTTCAGCAAAGTGATCTCGCTGGGGGGCGCGTCTTCTAGCTCTCTAGACGCCTGCGCACCACCTCGACCGCTTCGGCGGCGGGAATGCGCTGCTGCTCCATCGTATCCCGATCGCGAATCGTGACGGTCCCGTCGTCTTTGGTCTGACCGTCGACGGTGATGCTGTAGGGAGTTCCCGCCTCGTCGTGGCGGCGGTAGCGCTTTCCGATCGCGTGCTGCTCATCGTAGCGGGCGTTGATCCCCGCTTTGAAGAACTGACTCACGACGTCGCGGGCGATCTCCGGCATTCCTTCTTTCTTCACCAGAGGTAGCACGGCGGCCTTGATGGGCGCGAGTCGCGGATGGAGCTTCAAGACGGTCCGGGTCGATTCGTTGCCCTTCGCATCCGGAACCGTTTCCTCGCGGTAGGCGTCGAGCAAGTAGACGAGCACACCGCGGGTAGCGCCGGCCGCGGGCTCCACCACATAGGGCAGGTAGCGCCAGCCATTCTTGCCGGTCTCCGGGTCTTCCTTGTGCTGGTCGAAGTAGCTGAGCTTGGTCCCTGAGTGTTCTTGATGCTTCGACAGGTCGTAGTTGGTGCGGCTCGCGACACCTTCGAGCTCGTCCCAACCCCAAGGGTAATCGTACTCGATGTCGTAGGTCTTGTCGGCGTAGTGGGCGAGCTCGTCCTTTTCGTGCTCGCGGGTTCGGAATTTGTCCGGCTCGTTCGCGTAGCTCTTCCACCACTCGAGGCGCTCCTTGCGCCAGAATTCGAGCCATTCGAGTTGCGTCCCGGGCTCCACAAAGAACTCGAGCTCCATCTGCTCGAACTCGACGCTGCGAAAGATGAAATGCTCGACGGTGATTTCGTTGCGAAAGCTCTTGCCCATCTGAGCGATCCCAAAGGGCACCTTCATCGACATGGTCTGCTGCACGTTGTTGAACTGCACGAACATCGCCTGCGCGGTCTCGGGCCGGAGATAAACCGCCGACTCCTTGACGATGGCGTCGATTCCCTCGCGCAGCTCTTTCGCGCTCTTGCCGTCGGCGTCCGCGGCGAATCGGGCGATCCGGTCGAGTGCATCCACCGCGCCCATCTGCGAGCGAAACATCAGGTTGAACTGGCGCTCGTCCGAAAGAAAGGGACTCCCCAAGAGTGGGCTGACGTAGCCGCGATAGGGGAACGTCTGGGTCGCTTCGTCTGCGCCCTCGTCGAAGAACCCGACCGTCTGCTCGTCGACGACCCGCAGCCCTTCGAGCACCTTGCCCTTCTTCCGGAGCCTGACCCCAAAGCGCTCCTCGATCGCGTCGCGATAGGTCTCCGCGAGCGCCTTGTCCGGGCAGGTGATGGGCAGCTCCGCACCCACTTCCGGGCGCGGTGCCTTGTCCGCACGAAAGCGCTCCTTGCTGATGAGATCGTCCACCAACGGATCGGAGAAGCCCGCGAGATGCCCCGAGGCCTGCCAGACTTTCGGATGCATGATGATCGACGCGTCGATCCCCACGACGTCCTCGCGCTCGTGCACGGTTCGGCGCCACCACTCGTTCATCAGGTTGCGCTTGAGCTCCACGCCGAGCGGGCCATAGTCGTAGGCGCTCTTCAAACCGCCATAGATCTCGCTCGACTGAAAAACGAACCCGCGCCTCTTACACAGGCTCACGACCTTCTGCATCAGCTCGTCACTCATGGCTGCCGTCACTGGCACAGAAGAAAAATGGATACAAACCAAATTCGGAGCGCTGGCGAACGGCCTGACAGAGGTCAAGGGCACGCAACCCCTGCGTTTCCGTGACCGATAAACCGATCATGAGCGACGTTTGGTTCAGAGCGATCGGCTTCGACAAGACCCGGCAAGACCTGTGGGCCCGCTTCTCGCCGGGGGAATCATACCTCGGGCCAGAGGACATCGAGGTCGAGGTCCGGGTGAACCGCGATCCGGGCAGCCGCGGCCCCCAGAGCCGAGATTATGTGATCCGGCAGGACTGTCAGGTCGAGGTGCGGAGCCCGCGCGGAGAGATTCTCGATGTGGTCACCGGCGCTGAGCGGCTCAAGGTGATCAACGCGATCTCGGTCACGCTGCTCAATTCCCAAAACGAGGTAAACACAACCACCGCGGCGCGCCTCCGCGAGGCGGTCCACAAGGTCAGCTCTTGCGCCCGCTGAGCGTCAACGCAGGCGCCGGTACTGAATCGTCCCCATCGATTCCGACGACAAGGTGAGCAAACCTCCCTCGAGACGCCAGTCAAAGGCCTCCTGTGCACCGCCTGGCAGCTGAGTGACGAGGACGCTGCCATTCAAGCTGAACGTCCCCTGCACGTCTCCGAGAGCGAGGGAGCCGTCTCGCGCGAGGCTCAGGATCACCGTCGGATCGTCGATCATCGCCCATTTGCCGATCAGCGGCGATTTGATCGCGTCTGCCTGCTTGCCCTGTATCGGTTTGAAGGTCTCCGCCAGACGCGCAAAATCGCGACTGAAGCTCCCGAACTCTTCGCTGAGCGTTTCCACGTGGAGCACGTAGGCAAAACCCCGGCCCACGGTCATCCACTCCTCGACGGTCTTCTTTATCCCCTTTTCCGCGTCGAGGACGACCTCATACTTGTGGCGGTGGGCCTTGAAGCCCCCGAGTACGGCTGCGCCCTCCTCGATACGTCGATAGCCGTCTTGTTTTTTCGCCGCGGCCACGCGCTCCTTCAGGAGCTCGCGCAAACCGATCCCCCTTGGTGCCCGAAAGGTGAAGATCGCGGCCTGGGCGGGCACTCCGCCGTGAATCCGCCGAAATGCCGAGCTGCCTTGCGAGGAGATCTCGGGGACGAATTGCCAATCCCGCGGCAGATCGACCTGGTAGCGATGGTTGACGTCTTCAAAAGGGGCGGCGACCGCGAAGAGCGCAAGGGTGACGGCGAACATGTCTCACCTTAACGGATGGGCTCGCGACGGGCTATGCCCCGCATCTCAACGCTACTGCGCGGCTCGGACGACCTCGAGCTGGGACGGCTCCTCAGCGCTCGCGATCCGCAGGTACTGGAGCAGGTGATTGGGTACGGAGTGCGCACCCGCGAACGCTCCCAGTGTCTCCCTATTGGCTTCAGCGGCCTGCGCATAAGCGGCCGGGTCCTCTCGACGCATGCGCAAGAGTTGCCCCATCGAGCGGGCGAGCCGTTGCTCGATCTCTTTCGCCTCGCCCGAAGGCGTCGGGTTCGAAGCCGAACGAGGGTCCGAGAATGTGTAGTGGCCGTCTGGATCCGGCACTCCCAAGTCCCTCAACTCGACGGTCCAAGGCCCGAGCGACTCGACATCGGCCATGCGTTTGATCGCCGTCGTGCTCAACACTGGACACTGGGTGACAACGGCCTCGTCCACCATCAAGTTGTAGCCTTCGGCGAAGGACATGAACACCGCCGGCAGCGGCGCATGACCACCGCCATCTGCGTGCCCGGCTGCGAGTTGGTAGAAGCGGCGAACGTCGTTGTAGCCGGTCACGATGAAGACGCGATCGCGCACGTCCTCCGGCAGGCTGTGATGCAGTCGCATCAGCTGATCGAAGTAGCGGTCTTTGATCGGATCGCCCGAGGGCTTCGGGCCGAAGACCACGAGATTGGCCTCCGGGTCCTCCTTCGCCGCCACCGCAAAGGCGCGCATGACCATCGCCATGCCCTTCTGCGGCACGAACCGGCCACCGGTGACGAAGGTGTTCTTGCGAGGCAGTTTGATCCCGTGATCGCGCTCGACTTCCCGGAGGTGTTCTTCGAGCTCGCTCGCAGTCAGGGGTGTATTGCGCGGCTCTAGGGGGTCGACACCTGGGCTCAATACGGCGAGGGGCGCAACGGCGTGCGGATCACGGACGACTGACCCCTGCTGGAACGCGGCAACGTCGTTGCTGCCGAGCTCGCGAACAAAACGCCCGACCGCTTCGTGCCAAAAATCGACGATGGGAGCATCTCTGTTGCCGTTTTCGACCGCGTGCCTGTGCGCCAGCGTGTCGAAATGGCAACGCCACATGATGCGCGGGTCGTTCTTCGCGAGGTGGCGAGCATCCACGAATTTGGGAATCAGTGGCGCCACCTGATGGTCTTCGAGGGAAACCAGAGCTACGCGCGGGTCGTGCGCGACGGTGCGCAGTAGCTTGTAGGTGCGTCCGGCATCGTCCAACCACGGCCGCATCTCCGCACGCACATCGAAGCTCGGGTCCCTCATGCCGAAATGCATCGCCGTGTAGAGCTCGCGCGGGATGCTCGCCGTATCGGCGTGAGTTGCGTGGAGGCGATGCCATTCGAGGTTGAGGCCCAAGAGCGCCGCGAGCCGGCCTTGCGCCGTGACGAGACTGCTGACTCCGCCCCCGCCCCAAGGATTGTTGCTCACGAAGACGATCCGGTCACGCCCGGTTTTCTTTAAACGTTGAGCGTGCTCGGCAAGCTCCTGAAACGTCGCGCGTGCGGTCGCTGGATCGGTGAGTTTCGCCAGGCTGTGTTCGTAGTCCTCGAGCGTCGTCTTCGCGCCCGGGAGCGCCGAGAAATCGAAGGCGATCGCCTTTCGGACGAGCTCCGGGTGTACGTCGGAGATGCGAAGAAGCTCGTGGATCGCATTCTCGTCGCCTGACACGCAGGCTTGCCCGGCTATCTCCGCCACCTCTTTCGCGGTGGGCACGACGAGATTGTGGCCCCTGGACAGGACGGCCCGCCGCCCTTCAGCGATCGGCTCCCGATGAGCGCGCTTCTCGCCTCGTCCTTGCACGAGCGGTGACGGTGCGGAGCTATCGGCGAGAACACCAGGCGCTCTGCTCCCGGGCGTCAAATTCGTCAGTGGGTTTGTCACCATTCAATCCCCTTCATCAGAGCGAGAACCAACGCGTCCGGATGACTCGCGAACTTCGCATGGCTCACGCGCTCGCGAACTCTCTGGCGCAGGGCGGGGTCTTCCGTGACGAAAACGACGCGAACGTCGCGGCCCTGGCCGAGCTCTCTTGCGGCGTCGATCAGCGCGAGATCCGAGGCCGTATCGCCGAGCACGAGTAACGGCGCATAGACACCGGGAACGATGAGTGGCTGGTGCTGATGAATCGTGTGGACGCCATCGGCCTTGTTGAATGCGCCGCTCCCACCGCGCAGAACGACCTCGATGTCGTAGTGGGTCTGATGGACTTCGAGCGCATTGGCGTGGTCGTGCCGGCCAACGGAGTCTCGCACCAAGGAGACGATGCGCTGACTCGTCTCGGGGGACAGTGAACCGTTGATATCCTGATAGGCGACGGTGAGCTCTCCGTGTTTTTTCTGAAACCCGGATCCAACGTTCAGCAGGCCGGCGATTTCCGAATCCACGGCAACGGCTCGTTCCACGTCGCGTGCCACCGCATCGAGCAGACGCGACGCCGCGGGCAGCTCGTTGCGCACGACGTCTCCGTTCGCCACCATGAATTCGCGCCCTTTGCTCCCCGCGAGTCGCATCGTTGGCCCCAGGGTCAGCTTCATCATGTCGTCGAGGGGACCGGCGCTCAGGATGTAGGCGGTGTCAGAGCGCTCGTTGAGCGCTGCCAAACCGAGCGAGCTCACGATCGATTCGACGGTCCGCCGATACTGGCCGGCGTACGGAACCACCGTCCCGTCGCGGTCGGCGAGGCTCAGGGCGAATCGCTCGGGCAGATAGCCCTCGAGGGCGTTGACCTCGTTCCCGAGTCCCGTGGCGTCGATGATCCGCGATCGAGCTCGTGCCAACGTCTCGCCGGCGAGCACCGCATCGAGCAGCCGAATGTCGTGGTCGATCGATCGCGCTTCCGACGCGACGTTCACCGGGGTTGAGCCGAGGTACAGGTTGCCCTCGCTATCGGCGTGCTTGAGCAAAGCGGAAGTTGCCCGAAGAGCAGCCAGGTCGCGCCCCTGAACCGGCTGTCTCGCGAGAAGGGCCTGAAAGGCGAGCTTGCGCGGCGCGTGGGTCTTCTGGACGGCCTCCTGCAGCTCCGAAAGCGTTCCGAGCCGAGGAGAGGCGGCGATGGAACTCGTCTCGTCGATCTTGCCCCGATGCATCTCAAATCCTCGTAACGGGCCGCGTGTCCGAACGTTCTGCTGCCCCTCCTCGCGAGGCGCGGGCGCACCCTCTCCCGTACGCAATGTTTTGTGCAGCTCCATGCGAGGCCCCTCGCGCGCGACAGACAGCCCACGATCGTCATCGCGGTTATCGACGGAGGCGCTCGAGGTGTTGCGCGCATCTCATCTGGAGAGGTCCGAAAAGCACCAACCGGCCGTACTTCACTGCCGGTTCCGAACGCACGCCGAGGCGAAACCAATTGGGCATGGGTGTTGCGCGATTCACCGCGGGGTCTGTCGAGACTGCGCGGCGCTCATTCGACGTTTGCCGCCTGCTCCTTGAAGCGGTCGACGAGGGCCTTCATTTCGATCACCGACCGCCCGAGCGCTACATCCGAGCTCTTCGAGCCGATGGTGTTGACCTCACGGTGGAGCTCCTGCCCGAGGAAATCGAGAGTGCGCCCTGCTGCGTCACCGGACTTCAAGAGCCCATCGATCTGGTCGAGGTGGCTGACGATCCGCTCCACCTCTTCCGTCACGTCACTGCGGCTGGCGTAGACGGCGACCTCGCGGGCGAGCGTGGCATCATCGAGCTCGGCCCCGCTCCCCTCGAGCATCGCATCGATCCGTTCTTTGAGCTTGTTACGGTATTCCTCGACAACCGCCGGTGCCCGTTCGAGCACCTTGTGCCGCTCGGCGGCGATGCCCTCGCAGAGTTGGCGCAGATGGGACTCGAGTGCCCGCCCTTCTTGCTCTCGCATCTCCACGAGCGCGTCGACTGCTTCGGTGCAAGCGGAACGCACGCCGGCGATTTGTTCCGCGCTGAGCTCGCTCCGAGCGCTGCCGAGCACGCCTGGCAATGTTGGAATCCCGTCTTTCGATAGCCCCAAACGATCGAAGACGGCCTGATAGGCGCGCACGACGTCTTCATTCACCGATACCAGGGCCTCCGGATCCGTTCGCTCGATTCGAACGCTCAGCGTCACCGTGCCCCGTTGAAGTCGCTCCTTGAGAAGCTTTTCGAAGGTCGGCTCCTCGGCGCGCAGAACGTCTGGCAACTTGGTGTTGATTTTCAGATAGCGTCCGTTCACCGACCGGCACTCGACGGAGATGCGCAAACCCGCGGTCTCTTGGGTCGCGCTCCCGAAACCGGTCATGCTTCGTAACGTGCTCATGATTCACGTACCGGCAGCGCACCTTTGCAGACCCCGCGTGGGTCACCGGTGATCACCGTGCGAAGCGACTCGACGTGGCCGACCCACCGATCGCGAATGTCCCCATCGACGCCGCGCTCGTCGAGAACCTGCCGCAGAATTTGCGTTCGTCGATCGAACTGGCCGCCCATGATTCGGTGGGGCGCGTGGGCCTCGCCAAGGGGACGGCCGCCGTAGTCGACCCCGGCCCCGAGATGCTCCGCCGCGTGCTCGTACTCAAAGCGCTTCACGCGCTTGCGCTTGGCGTTTCGGAAATGAAAGCCGATCATGACGTCGTCAAACACGCGATCCACGAAGGTATCGATGATCTGCCGCAGTTGCTCCTCGCCACCGAGTCGCTCAAAGTCGCTGCTCATGGCGCTAACATGCCCATCGTTCGCCTCTCAGGCCAAGCACCTCGTCGCCACCGTCGGGCTTGGTCTGCTCACCTTGGCCTGCGAGGAAGCACTCCCGGTCGCCGAGGAGACGCCGCCCCGTTTCTTCGTGCTCGCGGGGGTCCACATCGATGACCGGCAGGCGGACGGCTCCACCTGGAGAGGCACCGCCAGCCGCGCGGAGGGAAGCCTCGATGAGTCGGAGCTCGAGGACATCATTCTGACCGTGACCACCGCGGAACCCTCCCGGGTTTACGAGATTCGCGCGCCACGCGGCACCATGAGCTTCGAGAGCCGGACCGGCGTGTTTCAGGACATCGTGATCACCGATGAGCAAGGGGGCGTGCTCCGGGCTGGCCGAGGTCTCTTCGACGGGAGTAGCCAAACGCTCACCACCGAGGGGCCGATGACCTTCCTGGCCGAAGGGGTGGAGATGAGCGCGCCGCGCGGTGTGATCGATCTCGAAACCGGCAAGCTCTCCGTCGAAGGACCGGTGGAGGGTCGCTACGCACCTACTCCGAAGCGACCCTGACCTCCCGGACCTTCAAGCCGCGGTCCTCCAATCGAACCCGGAGACGCCCGGCTTCCGCCTTGAGCAGGCGCCGCGTGTTCGCATCCAGAGCGCGAAACGTAGCGATCACGCCGTCCTCGGCGAGCTGAATCGTGCAGGCGAGGTCCTGAAACACATCGTCGTTGAAGGAGACCTCAAAAGACGCACTCCCGTCGGGGTTTTGGTGCAACAACGCGTTGTCAGCCAGTGTCTCGAGCAGACTTTGGTCGATCGCTTCCGGTGCGGGCCTCGCAGGCGCAGACGGACGGACAGCAGGCGCCCCGAGCGGCGGACGAGCTTCGGACTCGGGCGCGGGGGGCAGCGGGGCGTAGGTCGTGCTTGCTTCGTAGACGGCACTCGCTTCGTAGCGGGCAGCTCCGGCCTGTGTGGCATCGGGATCGAAGGCGACCGCGTCGTCGTAATGCCCCGCAGCACCCAGGAGCGTAAGAGCGAGATCATAACGACGAGGGCTGGCCGGCGGCGGTGCTTCGAATACCTGAGGCTGCGGCGCTGCGACGGGCTCATCCCGATCGCGCTCGCGATAGGCCCGGGTCTCCGCGAGGTACGCGGAGAACATCTCCCGCGCCCGGCGCGCGGGCTCACCATCTGGAGTGGGCAGAACGGGTCGCGCACCCAGGGGGTCGAGATGGGGGCCAGCGAATTTGTTGTTCCGGTCGGGCATCCGAATCGCTTCCTGCGTCGAAGCATTGGTTGTAGCGTGTGGCGGGCGAACGCGAAAGGCGCGTTGCGAGCGAAGACGCTCGAGGAGCAAGAGTATGCGACTGTTGATGATTCTGTCTCTGGGCACCGCCCTCTTGGCGTGTGAGAGCAGGCCGGATTCCACTCTCAAGACCGGCAAAGACCGCCCTGAGGTGGCGCAGGAAGTCCCCAAACTCGGGGAAATGGAGGCGGTGGAAGGGACGGTAGAGCGTCGTCGAGACGGTCAGAACAGCAGCGCGAGCAAAGGCGACAGCCTGCAGCCGGGTGACGCCGTCGTCACGGTAGCGGACTCGCGTGCGCGAGTTGCGCTCTCCGAGGGATCGATTCTCGCCGTGGGGCCGAGCTCGACCCTCGAGCTCAACGAGTACGCGGTCGACGGCAAACAGCGCCGCGGCTCTTTGCAGGTGGTGGCCGGACAGTTCTGGCTGCGCGTCGTTGCGCTGGCCGGGGTCGAGACGAAGGTAGATATCGAGACCCCGACGGCGGTGGCAGGCATTCGCGGCACGACCATTTGGGGCGACACTGAGCGTGATCTCCTCTGCGCGCTGGCCGGAACGATCGAGGTGAAAACCAAAGGCTCGAACGAAGACGCGACACTGAGCGCCGGCGAATGCCTGAGCAAGATGACCACGGAAGCCCCGGAAACATTCGCCCCTGACGCGGAAACCGTCGGCAAATTCCTCGGCGAGGTCCACATCGGAGAGCCACTCGAAGCCAAGTGAGCGAGCGGCATTCCGGCGGAAGTAGGCATTCTCGTTCTGCTCGGCAGCCGAATGGCTCGGGGAGGAGTCACGGCTGGAGGCGCGGACGGGATTCGAACCCGTGAATGACGGTTTTGCAAACCGTTCCCTTAGGCCACTTGGGTACCGCGCCTCATGCCGTACGGGACGCGGAGAATGCGCACTCAAGACCGTTGGAGTCAAGCGGTCGACGCGTGCTGCGATGCGTCTTTACTCGAGAGAAGGGTCACGGTAGCGATAGAGTCCGCTGCGGCGAGTAAACCCCGCACCCCTGTAGGCATTGCACACAGAGCTTATTGGGGGGAGGTAGGAAGCACGAAGTCTCCCGCCGCAGCGGACAATCTGATTCCATCGACTGCCGGCGCAACATCTGTCACATCCGATACCTCGAGGACGTTAGGCTCGCCGACCCATCGCAGCAAGAACTTATTGCGCCCTGCGTCAAACCGACGCGCAACGGGCACCGGGCTAAAGCCACGCCGCGACGGCGACCCCTTTGCACGCAGCCCCAGACAACGGAAGCCGCCGCCGCGGTGTGGAAACTCACTTCGAGGGGGTCATCATCTCGAGGGTCTTCTGGGTCATCTCGAGGGTCGCCTTGCGCCACTCGCTCGAGAGCTGCGATGCATAGTTGACGCTCTCGTGCATCATGCGCGCACTCTCGTCGATCGCCTTGGCGAATTGCTCGCGACTGCTCGTCTCAAAGCGACTCATCTCCTCGAGCATCGCCTGCGTGCGAGCCAGATTCTCATCGGCCATTTTGCGCCAAGCGTCGAAGCCAAAGGTGCCGTCAAACCCAAACAGCGGGTTGGTCGCCGCACTCTTCTTTTGCGATTGCGAAGTGCTATTTTCAGTCATCGTTCTCTCCTCGAACATCCTTTAGGCCCGTCTCCTGGCCCGTTTGATTCTCAAATGCTATCCCCCCGCCCGCGAGAGGTCAACACTTTTCCTGCAGCGCACAATCGCCCCCTCGTTTAAGCACCGGCCTTCTTTTTCTTCGTCCGTCGACGCATGCTGGGTTTTTCCTCGCTTTTTTCAGCACCTAGAAGGCTCCTCAGCTCATCCAGCTCCGCCCGGAGAGCCTCGATCTCGGCCCGATCGTTCGCACCCGCAGCATCGCCTTCCAATCGCTCAGCGTCTCCGGCCTCCCTACGCTCCTCGGAGCCGGACCAGAGCCGAGCTAAGGAGCTCGCGGCCGCAAAGGGCACCGCAGCGAAGGGGTTGTAAGGCGCCATGGCCTGCGCCCCCTGCTTTGCCTGCACATACAAGTCCAGAGCGTAGCTCATGTAGCGGCCCAGGAACTCCGCGAGCGCATCGTCGCCCATGCGGATGAGCTGCGTGAGGAGCTCGACGGGCAGGAGCTCAGCCGCACCGCGCCCGTCCAGAATGATCTGCATCAGCGTCACCTGGGTCAGATCCTGGCCGCTCTTCGCGTCGACCACACGGACATCCTCCCCCCCTTGGATCAGCTCGGAGAGCTCCATGAGCGTGACATAGCGGCTGTTGTGCGTGTCGTAGAGCCGACGGTTGCTGTACTTCTTCACGACGATCGGTCGCACCGGACGCTTCCAAGCCATTAGGCGAACTCCTGTGAGCGGCTCCGCACCGCAACACCGGCCTTATCATCGATCTCGACGCGTTGCAGCCGGAATCCGAGGCGTGAAATAGCGACAATGGTGCGGCGCAACAATCCCTTGACCCCCTGCGAGGCAGCGAATATCCGAAGCGTCCCTAGTCTCTTGGAGGAGCACGATGAGCTTTTGGCGCCAGTGGAAGCGCGGTTTTGACGCGTGGGAAGCAAACACCGCGAACACCCTCGAGCACGTTCTGCGCAGCCCAGCGCTACTGAACCCCGCCGGTCAGCTCATGACCAACACCCTGAAGCTCAAGGCGGTGAGCGATCGAATGATGGCGCTCTGGTGGTCATCGATGGGTCTTCCTACGCGCCGCGACCAAGAACGGACTCTGCACGCGCTCAACCAATTGCAGAGCAGAATCTACGACATTGAAGATCGACTCAAAGACTTCGACAACCGCCGCTGACACACACATCGGAGTGCGGGCGCTCGGGGAGTAGGCACCCCTGCACGCATCTCAGGGGAGGTAGACGACGATGAACAGGAGCGTCCTCGACGACGTAGAAGCCGCGCCGCGCATTCTCTTCAAACAACTGCCCGAGATGCGACATCGGCCGCGCTTCATGCTCCCGAGTGCGGGGGGCTGGGCGGTGGTGACCTGGCAGGAGTTTGCGGACCAGGTGCGGCACACAGCCTTGTTTCTAGATGCGTTCGGATTCCACGCGGGAGAACGCGCGGCAATCTTCGCGCCCAACCGCGTGGAATGGGCAGCGAGCGCACTCGCGATCCAAGCGGCCGGGGGGGCGATGGTGCCGATCTACCCGGGCAACACCGCTGAGCAAGCGGCCTACGTCATCGAGCACAGTGACGCGACCGTGGTCTTCGTCGACACTACGGAGCTGCTCGAACGCGTCCTGCGCGCATGGCCCGCCCTCTCCCAGGTGCGCACGCTCGTGCTCTTCGACGATGAGCTCGACGTGCACGCGACCCTCACCGAGCTGCGCATGTCCGGAGCGCCGAACCTGCCGGACCACCAGGACGTCGCTCGGAGGACCGTCTACTTCTCCGAAGCTGAAGCGATCGGCGCACTCCACCAGCGCGAGCAGTCGGATCGCTTCGAGACGATGCTCGACGCGATCGACCTCAATGCGCCCGGCATCATGCTCTACACCAGTGGGACCACGGGTCATCCCAAAGGCGTCCCGCTCACCCACAACAACGTCGGCATCAACGGGCGAGACTGGCTCGAGCTGCAGAGCAGTCGCATTCGCGAAGGCTCGGTCGACCTGATGTGGCTGCCCATGAGTCACATCTTCGGCTACGGGGAGATGACCTTGGGGAATCAGCTCGGTTTCACCACGTACATGATCGACCCAAAATCCGTGCTCGCACTCCTCCCAGAAGTCCGGCCCAACGTGTTCATGAGCGTCCCGAGTTACTGGGAGAAGCTCGCCATGGCCGCGATGAATGCTCCCGACACTCAACGGCGCGATGCTCTCACGCGGGTCACCGGCGGCCGTCTGGAGTTCTGTCTGTCGGGCGGCGCAGGGCTCAAGCGCGAGATCAAGGAATTCTTCTACGACAACGACATCCTGATCATCGAAGGCTACGGCCTGACCGAGTGCTCCCCCACGCTGACGTTGAACCGTCCCGACGAGTTCGACTTCGGCACCGTGGGCAAGGCCTTGCCCTCCGTCGAGCTGCGACTTGCGGACGACGGCGAAATCCTCGCAAAGGGGCCAAACGTGTTCAATGGCTACCACAAGAACCCGGAGGCCACCGCAGAGGTCTTTACGGAGGACGGATGGTTCAAGACCGGCGACGTCGGAGAGCTGACCGAGACAGGCTTCCTGCGGATCGTCGACCGAAAGAAGGACATCATCGTCACTTCCGGCGGCAAGAACATTCCACCGGCAAACATCGAGCTGCGCTTCGCCGACGAGCCCGCCGTCGACCACGTGGTGGTGTTTGGAGACGGGCAGAAATACCTCGTCGCGGGGGTATGGCCATCGGAGGCGGCGCGACAGAGCACTGACCTGAGAGCGGAGATCGAAGCCTGTGTCGAGCGCGTCAACGGCCAGCTGGCTCGCGTCGAGACGATCAAGAGGTTCTTTGTGGCCGAGGAGCCCTTATCGGTGGAAAACGGGCTGCTGACGCCATCGTTGAAAGTGAAGCGAAAGAAGGTCTACGAAGCCTATCGAGAGCAATTCGAAAAGCTCTACGAGGGTTGAGATGACGCGACGGAGTGCCATCCGGGGCCAGCTCGTGCGGATCGCCGACGCGCTCGAGCTCGGCAAGACCGCGGAGCGTGGCCGCAACATCTGGCGTGCGGCCCGACGTGGCCGAGCGCGCGTGGGTCAAACGCCGGCGGACCTCGTGCACCAGGAGAACAAATGGCGCCTCCTGCGCTATCGCTCTCCCGCAGGGCGTCGTTTTCAGACTCCGATCCTCCTCGTCCCGTCGCTCATCAACCGCCACTACGTGCTGGACCTCGCGCCGGGTCGAAGCTTCGCTGAATACCTGGTGCACCGAGGCCACGATGTCTTCATCATCGACTGGGGCCGTCCTCAGGACGAAGACCGCTACGTCACCTTTGACGACATCACGGACCGCTACCTAGGCCGGGCGCTCAAGAAGGTGAACGAGTATTCACCCTCCGGCCGGGCGCATGTCCTCGGCTACTGCCTAGGTGGAACACTCGCTGTCATACACGCGGCGGCCTATCCGGAGCGATTCGCATCCTTGCTCGCCCTCGCGGCACCGGTCGCCTTCGACGTCGACGGCATCCTCAACAACTGGATGCGGCTCGAGAGCTTCGACGTGGATGCGCTCGTTGACGGCACGGGCAACGTCCCCTGGCCGCTGATGCAACTCGCCTTTCACATGATTCGTCCGACGCTCAACCTCTCGAAGGCGGTGCATCTCATCGACCGAGCCTGGGACGACGAGTTTCTGGACGGCTTCTTGGCGATCGAGCGCTGGGGGAATGACAACGTGTCATTTCCTGGAGAAGCGTACCGCACGTACATTCGCGACCTGTACCGCGACGACAAGCTGATCCGAGACGAGCTTCGTCTCGGCAATCGGCAGGCGAAGCTGTCGAACATTGATTGTCCAACTATGGTCATCACCTTCGAGCACGACAATATCGTTCCTGGGCCCTCGGCGACCCCACTCGTGGAGAAGATCAGCTCCCGAGACAAACAGCACATCCACCTCCCGGGCGGTCACGTCGGCGCGGTCATCTCACGCAAAGCCTCATCGGCGCTCTGGCCGGGCATGTCTGACTGGTGGGCGGCTCGGGATGATGCGCCGTGAATACGGACCCTAACGGTCTCGAGCACCTATGGCACCAGCCCGGTGTTCGTGCACGCGTCGAGCTCGAAGGCGAGTGGCGCCTCGACAGCCAATGGCGGGCGTTCACAGGCACGCTGGTAGTTCACGAAGACCACGCTTTCGTGTGGCGGGCCCGCGCCCAAGTAGGACAGGTCGTCGTCCGCGGGCACGAATCGCTGCACGAGGGTGTTGGCACCATGGATTGGCGTCTCTTTGGCCGCCTCCCCGCGATGCAGCGGGAGGGTCCCGACATTGACCGGTCCATGGCTGGCCGTTGGGTCGCCGAGTCGCTCTGGCTCCGGCAGGCCACCGGCGGCTCACTCAGCAACCGGGCTCCAGGACTCGAAGTCTCCGACGGTACGTTCTGGGTGGAACGATGGGGCGCCCCCGCCGGCGACGAACGTTTCGACGTCCATCGCTACGGCGGACGATTCGCTCCGGACGGCGAGTGGGAGCTCGGCTGGGCCGATCAGGAGCCGATGCTGCGCTTTCGGGCCCTCGAAATCGAACGTGCTCAAAGCGACGAACCTCTGTGATTTCTCTCGAAATTTGGACTATGCGCGAGTTCTGATAGAAGAGCGCCATGAAGAAGGCGTCATACGCGAGCCTCGCCACTGGGATGGCGTTCGGAGGCCTCCTGGTCGGCTTTGCCGAAGCACTCTACCGCGGGGTCGAGTGGGTCTACGCGTCCTTTCTCTACGGGGCGTTGTGGTCGGCGGCCGGGCTCGGACTCGTCCTCCTGCTCACGCTGCTCAAACGACGACGAAAAGACCGTCCACTCTTCGGTATCGGCCTGGCTCTGGCCATGTGCACCTCGGCCGTCGTCCTCGTGCGCTTCATCGTGCTCCGCGACGTTCTCGAGGAGCAACCCGGAGCAAATCTCCAAGCGACGGGTGCGGGCTTTGCGGCGGCAGCGCTCCTTGCGATCGTGATCTTCACGGTCACCCGCGCAGTTCGGAAGATCTTCTACTACGAGGGGATCCCCCGCGGCGCGACCTGGGGAATCGCGGCATTCCCGCTCCCTGTATTCGCACTCCTCGCCATGGGTGGCGACGACCCGCTTCCACGGCAGGCACCTGAAGCGAAGCCACTGAAGGGCAAGGGCACGATTCTCGTCGTGGTGGACACGCTCCGAGCCGATGCCCTGGGGCTCTACGGCGCGGCGGACCACGACGAAGCTCCGATCACGCCTAACTTAGACGCCTTTGCTCGACGCGGGACGGTCTTCGACGACGTCACCGCTCAGGCGTCCTGGACCCGCCCCGCGGTCGCGAGCCTTCTCACTTCGCGGCACGTCTCCGGGCACAAAACGATGAGCAAGTCCGCGATTCTGCCCGATTCGCTCGTCACTCTCGCCGAGACGATGCGCGACGCGGGCAAAAAGACGGCAGCGGTGGTCACGAACTACAACCTCGAGGCGGGCTATGGCTTTGCGCAGGGCTTCGACGAATACCGCTATCTCGCCCCCGCCCGCTACCTCGGCGCCCCCGAACGCGCGAACCGGCTCGCCGCTTACAACGTCTACCGCTTGATTCGAGAGAAGCTCGTTACCGCCGGACGTGAAGCGCGCTTCTTCTATCGTGACGGCGAGATCGTCAACGCCATCGGCATGGAGATGCTCGACCGCATGGGCGACGAAGAATTTTTCCTCTACCTGCACTACATGGAGCCCCACGACCCCTACTTCGGCGAGGCACGCTCCTTTGCGCGCGTAGCCCAGGTCAATCCGCCGCTGGCGCTGCGGGACGAGATGCTCTCAGCCTATCGCGACGAGGTCCGCCGATTCGATACGGTCTTCGGGCAACTCCTCGCGGCGATCGAAGCGCGGGGACTGATGGACCGGGTCGATATCGTCGTGACCGCGGATCACGGCGAAGAGTTTCACGACCACGGCGGCTGGTGGCACGGGGAAACGCTCTACCAGGAGCAGGTGCACATCCCGCTCGTCGCGGCGGGCCCTTCCTTCGCTCCTGCGCGGGTGAGCGATCTCGTCCGACAGATCGACATCGCCCCCACCCTCGCCAAGACCGCAGGCGCCGAAGTGCCCGGGGAGTGGGAGGGCCGAGACCTCTTGGACGCGAGCCAGACACTCGACGTCGTGCTCGCCGAAGAAAACCACAACGGCAACGAGCTCACGATGATTCGTCAGGGTTCGGTGAAGCTCATCGACGCAAACCCGGGCAATCCGCGCGGTCTACCCGAACAGGTCGCCTTCGATCTGGAAAACGATCCGGATGAGCAAAAGCCCCTCGCCAAGGACGAGGTGCCAACGAAAAATCTGACGTCGCTCCTCGAGGCGGGTTTGCGGGCGGCGGCGGAGGGTGGCGCGGTCGCCGAAGAGCGCGAGCTGACCCCGGAGCAGGAAGCCGAGCTGCGGGCCCTCGGATACGTTCAATAGAAATGCCAAAGAGCCCCCATCCGCTCCTGCTCATCGGCCTCGACGGCGCGAGTCCGACGGTCCTCGACGCACTCGGCGGCCGAATCCCGCACATTCAACGCATTCGCTCCGAAGGAGCCAGTGGAGTGGCACGCTCCACCGAGCCGCCGGCGACCTTCCCCGCATGGACGTCGGTGCTGACCGGTTGTCCACCGGAGGTGCACGGGGTTCGTGATCTACTGACGCGCGACGACGCCGACTCGCCGCTGCGACCGGTGAGTGGCATCGAGCGCCGTGCGATGATGGTGCCGGAAGAGCTGGCGCGGGCCGGTTACGAGATCGCATGCATCGGCGTGCCCGGGCTCTTTCCACCCCCGCGGGCTCCTGGCTTCTGGCTGTCGGGCTTCGATGCCCCCGGCGCGGACCGAGCGAACAGCGCCTCGGTCTTTCCGCCGAGCCTGCACCGGATCGTCGAGTCGATGGGAGGCTGGCGCTACGCGACCTTCAACGAGCAGCGCGTTGACCTCGAGCGTGCGACGGACGCCTTGCTCGCGGACCTCGAGGTGAAGAGTCGAATCCTCTTGGCGCTTCAGCGAGTGCGCCCCTGGGACCTCTTCTTCGTTCACCTTCAGGCGAGCGACACGGCATCTCACCACCTCTGGCCCACCTGGGACCGTCACTCACCACGGGCACGTGCCTATCCTGCGAGCGACGATCTCCCGCGCGTATTCGAGCGCCTCGACACGCTCGTGGGCAACTTGGTCGCCCAACACGCCGGACGTGTCGCGCTGGTCAGTGACCACGGTTTCGGCGGCGCCGCGGACGTCGCGGTCTACCTGAACCGGGTCCTCGAGGAGCTCGGTTTTTTGCGTTTTGCGGCTCCCTCGCCGACGGGTCTCCTGTTTGGTGCGGCCTCGCGCGCCGCGGCAGGCGCCTTGCCGCCCGCACTCGCCGGCCGAGTGGCGCAAACCGCGCCCTCTTGGCTCGTCGGGAGAGCGATCAGCGCCGCTCGCCAGGCACCGATCGCTCGCGACGCCATCGCGTTCTCCGATGAGCTCGACTACGCCCCGTCGATCTGGCTCAGGCGCCGGTTGAGCGACCTCGAAAACGATGCTCTCGAAGAAGCGCTCCATGCCCTGCGCGACCCACGAAGCGACGCCCCCCTGATCCGCGCGATCCACCGCCGCCAAGGCGCCGGTCGTGCGCCCGATCTCTATCTGGAGCCGGCCTGGCTCGAAGGCTACCGCCCGTGTTTCTTGCCGAGCACGGGGCCCGGACCGACGGTCCGTCTGCTCGAGGATCGGGAGCTGCGCGCCGGCCGTGGCATGGGTATGCCCGGCGTCCATCACCCGGACGGCGTCGTCGCAGTGGCGGGCCCGGGCGTTTCTTCGGCGTCCCTTCAGGTCACTCTGCCCCAGGTAGGCGCCTCGCTTCCGACACTCATGGGCGTGCCCCACGTTGGTGCTCCCGGTCGTGCGAAACCCGAGCTCGCGACGCAGGCCGGAATCCCCCCCGCCGGGGAAACACGAGGCGCGCGTGCAACGCCGTCGACGAGACCCAAAGTCTCCGCCGCCGTGACCAAGCGTCTCGAAGCTTTGGGTTATCTCTGAAGGGCTCGATCAGGCCGAGGCGGCGAGCGTGCGGTCTATTGGATGTAGCCCAGGCTCTTCAGGTCGCCGAGCGTTTCCGCGTCGATCTTCTCCACCACGTGTACATCCCGACCGGTGCGCGCCGCCTCGTTGGCGCGCAAGATCCGCATCAGTCGCTGCCACGCGGGCCTGGCGCTGCGCGCATCGTCAAAAAGATTCTTGCGCTCGAAGGGGTCACGGTCGACTCGGTAGAAGCTCCACCGCTCGTCATCAAAGATCACCGAAGGCAGCAGCGATTTCTTTCCCACGGTGGCCATGAATTCTTCTTCGTTCGCGGCGAATTGCACGATCGCTTTGTGCTGATACCCCCGCGCCATCCGGCGCCGGATGCCGAAATTCGAGAACTCGCTGATCACGACGCGATGCGGATCGACCGCCGCAGGACGCCGGAGCTGGTCAAAGAGGTCAATCCCCTGCACTTCCGCGGGCGTCGTGCCCCCAACGTGTTGAACGAGAGTCGGGAAGAGGTCGACGGTCTGCGAAAGAATCGGCGTGTACGTGCCACGGACGCTCATGCTCGGCGCTCGCACGACGAGCGGGGCGCGCGTCAGCTCATCGTAGAGATGGTGTGCGTGAAGATAAACGCCGTGCTCGCCAAATGCCTCACCGTGATCGGAGGTGAGAACGATGGTGGCGTCGTCGTAGACCCCGAGGCGCTTCAACTCACCGATGAATCGACCGAGCGCGCTGTCCGTGTAGCGGACGGCCCCGTCGTAGGTCGCGGTCATGCGCGCGCTCTCGACCTCACTGTAGCGGCCGAGCTCCCAATGGGGGGTGCGGATCAATCGAGCGTCCAGGTTCTCGACATACATGTTCTCGAATTCGCCCGGCGCGTGGTACGGGTCGTGCGGGTCGATCAAGAAGAGCATGAGAAAGAACGGCTCTTCCCGATGCTGGGCCACGTAGGGAATTGCCAGGTCGACGACCTCATCCGCGCTCGGTAGCCCCTGCCAGTGTCGCACCGTATCCGCGTAGTAGTCGAAGCCCTGATTCAACCCAAACGCACTACCCGCGTTGCCATTGCCCACGACGGCACCGGTGACGAAGCCTGCGCTCTTCATCATCTCCGGAAGCGTTTCGTAGGCGTCCGCGAGTCGGTCTGTGTCCCGCTCCACGCCATGGCGATGGGGTAAGACGCCACTCAATAGACTCGCTGTAGACGGGCGCGTCCAATTGCCGTTCGTGAAGAAGTTCGTGAAGCTCACGCCGTCGTCGGCGAGCGCATCGATGTTCGGCGTCGTCTCGCGGCCGAAGCCGTAGGTCGACATCCGATCGGGGCGAAGCGCGTCCACGACAATCAGGATCACCGGCCCTTTCGAGGGCGCGATGTTGACGCGTTCCACCATCGGACGATCGAGTCCGGTGAAGTAGCTCTTTGACGTGTCTGGGGGCGGCGCAAAAAGGAGGGCAGCCGCCAATACTGCCGCATTCATGGCGGGATGGTCCCCTGGGAGCCGCCCGGTGTCAATTTCGCGACCTCGGAGTCGTCCGGATGGCGGGGCGGGTGGGTCGAGGTACCCCCGCGCCTAGAGTTAGCGGTTCCCCACCGGACCTTGCTACCATTCGACCGATGAGAGCTCTTCTCCCGAGGCTGACCTTCGCGCTCGTGTCACTCGGCGCCTCCTCCGCAACCGCGCAGATCGCGCTGGTCGACGAGCCGGTGGTGGGCCGCGTGCAATTCATTTTCCGAGGCGGCTCCTTGGTCGATAACAGCGGTCTCGAAAACGGCGTGAATTGCATCGAGGACAGCGGCAGCGCGACGATTCTGGAATCCGACCTTCCCTCGCGCCCAACCCTGGTCCGCGCGGTTTTGACCGTCGCGGGCTCGCTCCTCGACGCGGATGGGCCAGACTACCTTCCAGATACGGAGCTGATGGACTCCGGGGGCCTCGATGCGAGCGACCCCAACGAGGTCGACCTCGTGCAGCAGGCCGCTTTCGCAGACGCAGACCGACAGGTGAGCTTTCGTCCCCCGGGCGCCACTGCGCCGGTTGAGCTCACCGCCTCTAGCTCGTCGGTACAGGTCTACAACCGACCGGACGTGACCGAGAGTCCGGGAAACGTCGGCTTCTTCACGACGCGCTTTGACGTGACCGACATTCTGAGCGAGCTCCCGAGCCTCGCGGGCACCTATGAGGTGAGCGACCTGCTCGCCGATGTCTGTTTCGGGCAGGAGGCGCGCTGCAGCGACGGGGTCACCTGCGACGACGTGTCGCGCATTCATCCGAACGGGCTGGCGTCGTTTTCCTTGCTTCTCGTGGTGGAGAGCGCGGCTTTGCCGCTCCGGACGGTGGCGAGCTTCGAGGGTCTGCGAATCCTGACCGACCAATCACTTACGCTCCTCTTCGACACACAGCCCTTCTCCGACCCAGCGGCCGGTCGCCTCGCCTTCTACGCGCTCGAAGGCGATCTCGGAATCTCGTCCTTCGCCGGCACACTCCCTCCCTGTGGCAGTCGCGAATACATCGAGGTCGACGGTGACGCGGACCCGATCTCCGATGGATTCTGCTTGAGTGATGACGACAACCCGGTGGGGAACCTGTTTAACTCGACCATCAACGTCGCTCCGGCGGATCCCGCGATCACGCCGCCCTGTACCTCACCCGACCCGATCGAGTGCTGCGTGGGAGACGGACTCTGCGGAACCGTGGGCGTCGACATCGATCGATTCAATATCTCCGACGCGATCGAGCCGGGTCAGGATCAGCTTCGGGTGACCGTCGGCACGGGCACCGACCTCATCGTGCTGAGCTCCGTCGTCCTCGAGGCCGACCTGTTCGAGCCGGTCCTCAACGTCGACAGTCAGATCCGGGTGCAGGAGGCCAACGCCGACGGCCAGGTTCAGCTCGGCAGCCCGATTACCTACGTCATCGCGGTCTCGAACACCGGCAATGTCGACGCAACCGACGTCTCCGTGCGCATGTCCGTGCCCCCGCGGGTCAGCGACTTCGAGCTTCTCTCCTTCCCGGAGGGATCCACCAACACCTCTGCACCGGGCTCGGGATTGAATGGCACGGGGCTCATCAACATCACCGACCTCACCGTCCCCGCCGGCGGCATCGCGCCGATCATTTTCCGGGTGACCACCAACTGTGACGCGCTCAACCTCACCCTTCGCCCGTCGGCATCGATCGGAACGAGCACCGTGCCGGCCTTTGACGTCGACGCCGAGCCGGTCACCGTGGTGGGGCCGGGCGTTTTGCTCTGCGATGGCTTCGACCCGGACGGGCCCTTCCTCACCGACGACACGGTTCCGCTTCCGCCTCGCATTCTTCGGGGGGGCGGCGGCTGCACCTCGGCGGTGGCCGTGCCTTGGATCCTCGTCCTCGCCGGGCTCGCACTCCTGTGGAGGCGACGCCGATGAGACGGGTCTCCTCCTTCGTGCCCTTGCTTCTCCTCAGCCCGGTCGCCTGTGGCCCGGACCGCTTTGAGCTCCCCGATCCTGAGCCGCCTCCCTCCACGGTGGTCGACCTAGACGACGCGCCGGGCGACCTCTGCGCCCAGGACCTGATGGTCGCGATCACCCTGCCCTCGGGTCGGATCTACTGTATCGACCGCTTCGAGGCGTCGATCGACGGCGCGATCCTTGGCAACACGAACCAGGGAGCGAACGACGAAGACACGTCCCTCGATGGCAGCACCTCGGCACGCGCGACCGTGGCTTTGCAGGTGACCCCGAGGGCTGAGATCTCCTGGTATCAGGCAAAGGCCGCCTGCGAGAACGCTGGGAAACGCCTGTGCACCCTGGAAGAGTGGGAGCGCGCCTGCCGCGGTCCCTCCTTGTTCGTCTATCCCTATGGCGATTCGATCGACGACGACGCCTGCAACGGCTTCTTCAAAAACGCAGGCGAAGGGCCGCTTCTCACCGGCTCCCTCGACAGCTGCGGCACCGCGGAAGGCGTTTACGACCTCTCGGGGAATCTCGCGGAATGGACCGAGGATTCGGTGCCGCGCATCCCGGGAGAACCCACGCTGAACGACCGCGCGATCCGAGGCGGAAGTTTTCGCTCGAATTTCAGCGCGCTGCGCTGCGTGGGTGACGAGTTTCGCGCGCCGCCGGGCACGGCCAGCGATGAGCTCGGTTTTCGCTGCTGCGCGGCACCCGGCTGATTTTTTTGCCGGCCCAGTCGAAATCACCACTTCTGCGGCGTCTCCCCTATGAGCGAAGATGAGCCTCGCTCCGAACCCAGGAGACACACGTGAAGTACATGCTGATCTACCATGAGCTCGAGGACGCATTCCGCGCCCGCGAGAACCCTCGAGAGCACCAGGCCTATTGGGGCGCCTGGCAAAAATACCGTGGCCCGAAGGCGGAGTCCCAGACGCGCCGGAGGCCTGGTTGCTCACCGTTGCCCGGCGCACGGTGAGCAGCGGGGACCGCCACCAACGCGTCCGCGACGGAGCCCACTCGAGCCTCGAGATCGTGTACGAGGAAATGAGTGGCCGAGACCAGAGCGCTTTTCCCGACGATCGGATGAAGCTTCTCTTCACCTGCGCCCATCCAGCGATCGACGAAGCGATCCGAACACCTCTCATGCTCCAAACCGTACTCGGTCTCGACGCGGTCCGGATCGGTCAGGCGTTTCTCACGCCTCCGACTACGATGGGACAGCGCCTCGTACGCGCGAAGAAGAAGATTCGAGACGCGGGTCTGCGTTTTGAGGTGCCGCCGCGTGAGAGGCTCACCGAACGGCTCGAGGACGTGCTCGCCGCGATCTACGCCGCATACGGAACTGGCTGGGACGCGATCGACGGGCTCGATCAAAAAGCGACGGATCTCACCGCGGAAGCCCTGTTTCTGGGCCGCGTCGTGACCGAGCTGGTCCCAGAGGAGCCGGAGCCGATGGGACTCCTCGCACTCATGCTCTACTGCGAAGCACGCGCGACCGCTCGCCGCGCCGCCGACGGTCGGTTCATTCCGCTCTCGGAGCAAGACGCGCGTTTGTGGTCGAAGGATCGACTCATCGAGGCCGAATGGTGGCTGCTTCGAGCCTCGCGCCTGCGCCGAACGGGGCGATTTCAAACCGAGGCCGCCATTCAGTCCCTTCACTGTCAATCGGTGCTGAGCGGCCGATCTCACGGCCGCGAGCTCATCCAGCTCTACGACCTCTTGTGCCGACAAACCGACGCGCTCGGCGCTCACGTGAGCCGCGCGGTCGCCTACGGTGACCACGAGGGCCCAGCACGAGGGCTCAAGCTTCTGGATGCGCTTCCCAGCGGCCGGGTAGAGTCCTACCAGCCCTACTGGGTCGCTCGCGCCCATCTCTCGTGTCGCAAAGGCGATGACCCCTCCGAGGCCAAGGCCCGAGCGCTCGCCCTCACCCGGGACCCATCGGTTCGGGCTTTTCTCGAGGATTGATCGATGCCAGCGCAGTCTCATTCAATTCGAGAGCTCCGAGTCTCGGGCTACGAGGCGCGGTCGGTGTGGGTGACGATCTCACTCAACCCCCATGCGACGGTGGTCATGGAACCGAAGCGGACGCCGCGTTGAGCGGCTGGTCGCGTGGCCGGCTAGCTGCCTCCCAAGCGACCCGCGAGGACACCGAGGGTCACTGCGAGGATGCCGGTGATGTTCTGAACAAGGATGTTCGTGAGCGCCAGCAGCCAGGCATGCTCGACGAAAAGGCGGTAGTTGTCGAAGGCAAAGGACGAGAAGGTCGTGAACGCGCCCATGAATCCCACGAGAACGATCACCCGCGCCTCCGGAGAAAGCCAAGCTCTCGACTCGCCGAGTGCCCAGATCAAACCGAACAGGAAGCTGCCGAGGACGTTGACAGCCAGTGTCCCCCACGGGAACGGCTCGCCGAGCCAGCGCTGCGTCCAGTAGGAAAGGCCGAAGCGCGAGACTGAGCCCAACGCACCCGCGAGGGCGATCAGGGCGAGGCGGGTCCACATGCAAACGTTTATCGCCGAGACCGTGGAGAAACCGCAAATCTCGGAGGTTGTGGGGAGACGCACGCGAGGTATAAGAAACGCGCCATGACGCCCGAGCGCTTCGCCCGGATCCGCGCGGTGCTAGACAAGCGCCAGCCGGATCTCACGGTACTGATGGAGAACGTTCACAAGCCGCACAACTACGCCGCGGTGGTCCGCAGCTGCGATGCGGTGGGTTGTTTCGAGGCACATGGCGTCCTCTACGACCAGAGCTTGAGCAACAAGCTTGCCTCGGCGGCGGGGGCTCGAAAGTGGGTGAAGGTTTACGACCACGCCGACCTAGACACAGCGATTGAGACGCTCAAAGGAAAGGGGCTCACGGTGCTCGCCGCCCATCTGTCCCAGCGCTCCGTCGACTACCGGGAGCACGATTTCACCCGGCCGACCTGCGTGCTCCTCGGCCAGGAGCTCGACGGCGTGACCGACGAGGCCCTGTCGCGGGTGGACGGGGAGATCCACGCGCCGATGCACGGCATGGTCGAGTCTCTGAACGTCTCCGTCGCCGCCGCGGTCATTCTGTTTGAGGCGCAGCGCCAGCGGGTTGCCGCAGGCTTCTACGATGCGCCCCGACTCGACCCGGAGATCTATCGCGACACCCTCTTCGAGTGGGCCCAGCCGGAGATCGCCGAGTACTGTCGACGGCGCGGCTTCGATTATCCCGCGCTCAACGAGGTCGGCGAGCTTGCCGAGCCGCTGCCTCGCCCCTGATCTCCGACTTTTTTCGATATCGGCGCCGTTTGTCGCGGACGATGTGAGCCCGATCATGCCATTCGCCCACACTCTCGGCTAATGGTGTCCCATGCTCGAACGCTCCTTTGTCGTCGCGCTCGCCGTGGGCGCTCCAACGGATGCGGCCTTACTCACCCTCGCCAGCGACGGCTTCGAGGCCCGTCAGGTCGCGCTCCTGCGCTCGCAGGTGATCGCCAAAGCGAACCAGCGAGACGGGGTTCGCCTCGTCGATGGTTTGCAGCAGCTCGGCAAAGCGACGACAGAAACGGAAGAAGAATGTGCGGCGAGCTGCCTTGCTGCTTTCGAGGAGCGCTTCGGCACGACCCACGCCCTCCGCGGTCGCCTGACCGCCCTCCGCGAACAGACGGTCTTCTCGCTTCGAGCTCCGCTAGGGGCACGCCCCTCTCGGAGCGCGCCCAGGGCCAAGAGTCGCCTAGAGCCGTTCAGACTGCTCGCGCTCGATACTCTCGAAGAGCGCGCGGAAGTTGCCGGCACCAAAGCCGTCATCGCCTTTGCGCTGGATGATCTCGTAGAAGAAGGGTCCCGCCTCGGGATCTTCATGGGTCGAGGCCGAGTCCTTCAGAAAGATCTGAAGCATGTATTTACCCGGTCCCTCACCGTCCACCAGGATCTCCAGCTCGCGCAAGACGTTCAGGTCCTCGTCGATCTTGCCAATGCCTAGGGCCTCGATGCGCTTCGGCAACATGTCGTAGTACGCACCTGGAGTGGGCATGAAGGCCACGCCGCGCTTGCGCAGACCACGCACGGTACCGATCACGTCGGGTACGACCAGAGCGATGTGCTGAATGCCGTCGCCCCGATGGTCTTCGTTGAACAAGTAGATCTGCGAGCGTTTGAAGTAGGGGCGCCAGGGTTCGTTGTTCGCGAACTTCACTCCCGAATTCGGGTCGTACATCACAATCGAGCGAAGGCCGCTGCCGTGATCCGCCTCTGGATCGACGTCGGTCGTGTGAAACTCGACGTCCCAGTACTGCTTCAGGCCGAGCACGTGCTCCATCCAGAGCAGGGCCGGCTTCATCGTGTTGAAGTTCGAGGTGATGTGATCGATGTACGAAACGCCGTAGACGTTGTCGCCGCCCTTCGGCGAGTCGAAGGCCTCAAACCCCGGGAAGAGCTTGTCGTAGCCCTTGCGCTCGGCGAAGCGGAAGGTCGTGTCACCGAATGGCGTCATGATCTCGAAGAAGCTGTAGCTCCCCCCGTCCTCTGCGACCGTCTGAATCTCATCGGTGGGCGTCGCACCGCGCTTTTCGAGCAGATCGAAGGCTTTCTTCACGTCCGCGACGGTGAACACGACCGAGCCGATCCCGTCTGGGTGGCGGCTCAGATAGTGGTCCGACGCGCTCCCCTCCCCCACCGGCTGGGTGCAGATCACCGTGACGTCCCCGGCTTTGAAGACCGCGGAGCGCTGCATGCTCTCGTCTTCCAGAGCCGGCGAGCTCTTGCCGATCTCCGCAAAGTCCATGCGCTCGTTGTAGAATGCGCGGCTGCGCTCGAGGTCCCTCACGTAGTAGTGAACCGACTCAATGCCTGTCATTCCGATGGATTCGACGTCACTCATCTGTGCCTCCGTTGCCTAGTTGTCTTTCGGTGCATCCGGCTGTTGATCGGGGTGTGCCGATCGAAACGCATCAACCGCAATACAATTTCCTTCGATTCGCTGCAGCGTCGGGTACGCCGCGACATCGACGCCAAAGCGGCGTGCCGAATAAAGCTGTGGGACGATGGCGATATCCGCAACCGTGGGGGCGTCCCCGGTGGCGAAGGTTTTTGCAATCCGCGATACCCGTTCTTCCATGGCCTTCAGGCCCCGTTGGATGAACGGAGCCGCCCAGGATTTCCGGCCCGTTCCGAGCTGTTCCACGGCGAGCAACGTCGCCAGGTTGTGCATCGGCTGGATCGCGGAATTGCTGATCTCCATCAGCTCACGTGCGTAGGCCCGGAGCATCGGCTCTGCGGGAAGCAGCGGCGCCGTGGGATGGGTCTCCTCGAGGTACTCGATGATCGCGACCGATTGGGTGAGGCGACTGCCATCGCCGAGTTCGAGGCAGGGGACCTGGTGCATCGGGTTCTTCGCGACATACTCGGGTGTGTGCTGCTCGCCCCCGTCGCGCACCAGATGGACGGGCACGTTCTCGTAGGCGAGCCCCTTTAGATTCAGCGCGATTCGAACCCGCCAGGACGACGAGCTGCGCCAGTAGCCGTAGAGCTTCATCGCGCCTCGACGACCTGCTCGATACTCCCAAAGAGGGACACACCCTTCGCGTCGAGCATTTCGATCTTGACGCGGTCACCGACCTTCATGAACTCGGTCTTCGGAGCGCCGTCGTCGATGAGTTCGATCATTCGCCGCTCGGCGAGGCACGAAATTCCTTTGCTCCGATCCTCGTTGGACACAGTGCCGCTGCCGAGAATCGTCCCCGCGGTGAGCGCACGAGTCTTGGTGACGTGCTCGATCAGCTGCGGGAAGGAGAAGTGCATCTCTGGCCCCGCGTCCGCCTCTCCGACCCGCTCGCCGTTGATGAAGACGTTCAGTGGCAGATTCACGCGTCCATCGCGCCACGCGTCACCGAGCTCGCCCGGGGTGACCACGAATGGAGCGAAGGCGGTCGCGGGCTTGCTCTGGAAGAAGCCAAAGCCCTTGGCGAGCTCCGGGGGGATCAAACCGCGGAGCGACACGTCGTTGCAGATGGTGACCAGGCGGATGTAGGACTCCGCTTCCGCGGCGGTGGTAGCCTCGGGCGTATCGCCCAGAATCACACAGACCTCCCCCTCGAAGTCCAGGCCCCAGGACGGATCCCCGAGCTTGACCGGATCGCGGGGTCCGAGCAGCACACCCGAGCCTCCTTGGTAAACGAGCGGGTCGGTCTCGAGGGTGGCCGGCGGCTCGGCGCCCCGAGCTTTGCGCACCAAGCGAACATGATTCAGGTAAGCGCTCCCGTCGATCCACTCGTAGGCGCGGGGCAAGGGCGCCATCAGCTCGGCGGGGTCGAGGGGCAAACCCGCGTCTCCGGCGTCGTTGAGGGACTTTGACAACCATTCCAGGTCCGGAAGCGCGCTCTCCCAGTCGTCTAGAGCAGCCTGGAGGGTCTGCACCCGCGCCTTCGCATAGTGCGTCCCGGCGCGATTGACCACGATCAGGCGACCGTCGCGGCTACCGTCCTTCAACGTCGCAAGCTTCATTCCACTCCTCCGTGCGGCGCTCCCCTACCATCGAGAGAGCACGGTCGACAAGCGCCGCAAGGGGCTGGGTCGGCGAGAAGCCCGCTACTCCTTGCACCCGCGAGCCCTATTGGATAACCGCAGCCCACAGGAGGCGAACGATGAACACCATCATCGCCGGAGCGGGGGTCGTTGGCACCGCGCTCGCGCAACAGCTTTCGAGCGAAGGACACCGCGTCGCCCTGATCGACGAGAACCGCGCCATCATTCAAGACCTGCGCGACCGCCTCGACGTTCTGACCCTGGTCGGCAATGCGTCGATGCCCTCGACGCTGAAGGAAGCGGGCATCGACGACGCGGACATGGTCATCGCGGTCACGAGCGTCGACGAGGTCAACCTCGTGGTCGGCATGGTCGCCAACCGAATGGGGGTGAAGACCACCATCGTGCGCCTACGCAATCCGGAGTATAGCGGCCGTCAGTGCGTGCTCCCACCACAAGAGCTCGGCATCACGCAGATCATCAATCCGGAGCCCGCGATCACCGACGCGATCGCTCGCATGATCGAGATCCCCGGTGCGACCGATGTGGCCACGGTCGCTGACAATCAGATCCTGATGCTCGGCTTCGACGTCGACGAGGACAGCCCGATGGCGGGACGCACCCCCGCGGAGCTGCGCGAAGCAGGCGAGCTCAACGCTTTTCTCGTGCTCTACATTCGCCGGGGCGAAGAAGTGATCGTGCCCCGGGGACGGGATCGCATACTCCCCGGCGACAACGTGCACCTGCTCGTCGCCGCAGACCTCGTGGATTTCGTGGTGCCGGTGCTGCACCGCAGGCCTCCGGAGGTGAAGCGAGTGGTGATCGTCGGGGCGACGCGCATCGGGCTCGCCCTCGCCGAAGTGTTGGAAGACCGCCTCGAGCGCGTCATCGTGATCGAACCGGACGAGCAGCGAGCCGAGCACGCCGCAGAGGTCCTCGATCGATGCACGGTTCTGCGCGGAGAGCCCACGACGCCTGAAATCCTCGAGGAAGCGGCGATCGGCGAGACGGATCTCGTTTGCGCCGTCTCCGACGACGAGCAGGTCAACATGATGGTGAGCCTGTTGGCGCGCAAACAAGGGGCGGTAAAGACTGCGCTGATCGTCAACTCACCGGAATACGTCCCCATGATGCAGTCGCTCGGCGTGGATGCGGTGATCAACCCGCGTCTGACGACGGTCAGCCAGATCCTCTCGCACGTACGGCGCGGCCACATTCACTCGGTGATCCGGCTCGAAAGCGAAGCGGAGCTGATCGAAATGGAGGCTGAGGCCGGCAGTGCCATCGTGTCGGGGCCGCTGCGCACGATCAAGTTCCCCAAGAAAGCGCTCGTCGGAGCACTTCTGCGCGACGGGGTCATGCGGATTCCCACCGGGGATACGGAGATCGCGGTGGGCGAGCGCGTCATCGTCTACACGCTCCCGGAGGCGATTCCCAAAATCGAAGAGCTCTTCGGCGGCACGGCATAAATGAACTTCCGCGCAGTTCTCTTTGTACTCGGCAACATCTTGATGTTGTTCGGCCTTTGCCTGGTGGCCCCAGTGCTCGTGGCGCTGCTCCTCGACTCGAGTTACGAGCACGAAATGCAGGAGCTCGCCGCCTTTATCGGCACGATGCTTCTCTCTCTCTCGCTGGGTTTCGCGCTGCGCCGCTCCTTTAGGGACCACGCCAAGAACATCCGGCTTCGCGAAGGATTCGTCGTCGTGAGCTTCTCCTGGCTCACCATGGGAGCCGTTGGAATCCTCCCCTACGTGCTCTCCGGAGCGATCCCGGACGTCACCGATGCTTTCTTTGAGACCATGAGTGGCTTGACGACGACCGGCGCGACGATTCTAACGGACATCGAATCGCTCCCCCATGGTGTGCAGTTTTGGCGCTGCATGACACAGTGGATCGGGGGGATGGGGATCGTCGTATTGAGCGTCGCCCTGCTCCCGTTCCTCGGTGTCGGCGGCTACCACCTTCTCAAGGCGGAAACCCCTGGCGGTGTCGTGTACGAGCGCGACCGCCCGCGCATAACGGAGAACGCCCAGCTGATGTGGCGACTCTATCTCGGTTTCACCGTGACGCTCATTGGCTTGCTCTGGATCGGCGGCATGAGCCTCTTCGACGCCGCGTGCCATGCGTTCACAACCATGTCGACCGGAGGATTCTCACCGCACAGCGCTTCCGTCGGGCATTTCTCGAGTCCCTTCATCCAATGGACGATTATCCTCTTCATGTTTCTCGCGGGCACGAACTTCTCGCTGCACGCCTACGGCTTCAGGCGGCGCTTCGACGCCATCCTGCGAAACTCGGAGTTCAAGGTCTACGCGGCGCTCGCCGCCAGCGCCTGCGTCATCGCAGCCCTACTGCTCCCGATGGAGACACGCGTCGAAGAGCACCTGCGGACCGCGTCCTTTCAGGTTGTGTCAATTCTCACGACCACCGGCTACGCGACCGCGGACTATGACACCTGGCCTCAGGCAGTGCGCCTCGGACTCGTCATCCTCATGTTCGTCGGCGGCTCCATGGGCTCGACCGCCGGAGGCATGAAGGTCGCTCGCTTCGTCATCTACAGCAAAGCGTTGATTCGCGAGCTTCACCGCATGATCTATCCCCACGCGGTGGAGAAAGTCCGAATCAACGGAACGCCCATCGATCAGAAACTCGTCTTCAACCTCTTCAGCTTTGGTCTCGTATGGAGCGCGCTCTTCGTCTTCGGTAGCCTCGTCATGGCTGCGAGCGGTTACGATCTGCCCACCGCAACCTCGGCGTCTGTGTCGGCGCTCGGGAACATCGGCCCGGGTCTCGCCCAGGTAGGCCCCACCGCCAACTGGGCGCATCTTCCAGCCATCGCCAAATGGGTGATGAGCCTGCTGATGCTCGTCGGCCGACTGGAGGTTTTCTCCGTGCTCATCTTGTTTACGCCGTGGGTCTGGCGTCGTTAACGCGATCGCCGGAATCGGTCCAGAACGCGCGCGTCGACCCACATGATGTCTTCACCGCGCGTGAAGAAGAAGTATTTCCCATCCGGCGTCATCTGCGGACAATACTCATTGTCTTTCGTGTTGATCGACTCACCCAGGTGTACGTCGTTGGTCCAAGGACCGTTCTTTCCGGCGAAGCTCACGCACAGGTCGCCTTGCCCCAGGCTGTCCGGTCGACCGCTCGCGTTGTGAATGAGCACGGTCTCGTCGGTATTGACGAAGATATCGCCTTCACTGTGCGCGGTATTGAGGAAACGGAGTTGAGCTCCCGTTCCCCGTCGAGGGATACGAGCCCCGGTGCAAAGACCTTTGGCGTCATCCCCGTAGGTTTCTGACCGAGGTAGGGTCCTTTGAGGGTTGGCCACTCGTCGGCATGCACCGCGCTCGGCAAGAAGAGAGCACACAGCACTAGGGCACTTCTCAATCGCATGGCGGCACTCAAGCAAGTTTTGCTGGGACACGCTCGAATTCGTCGCGGGCGACCGCACCCGAATTTTCGCGTAACGAAGCCCCACCTCATGACACGATCAGCGCCGAAGGCACAGGCACCTTTTTTCACCCGCTGAATGCGCGTAGAACCTGAAACGCGAGCACTCTAGGAGCTGCATGAGAATCGTCATCATAGGTAACGGCGTCGCGGGTATCAGTGCCGCCCTCACCGCCCGGCAGCGCGATCCCTCGGCGGAGATCACGGTCGTCAGCGGCGAGACAGAGTACTACTTCAGCCGCACGGCTTTGATGTACGCGTACATGGACGTGATGCAACGGCGCGACCTCGAGCCCTACGAGCGCGGCATGTACGCAAAACAGCGGATCGCGCTCGTGCACGACTGGGTCATCGATCTCAACGCGGAGACCCGAACGCTCGGCCTCAAATCCGGCGGCTCCCTCCCCTATGACCGGCTCGTCCTGGCCCTCGGGTCACGCCCGAACATGGCCCCTTGGAAAGGCGCCGATCAGATCGAGGACGGATTGGTGCACTTCGTCTCGATGCAGGACCTCGACGCCTGTGAGCGGCTCACCCCCAGCACGCAACGTGCGGTAGTCGTCGGTGGCGGCCTGATCGGGATCGAGCTCGTCGAGTGTCTTGCCTTTCATGGCGTCCAGGTCACGTTCCTGATTCGCGAGCCCTACTACTGGCCGGTCGCTCTGGCGAGCGACGAGGCCGAATTTGTCGCGGCACACATCCGCCACCATGGGGTCGATTTACGTTTCCAGGAGGAGCTCGCGGAAATCCGCGTAGACGACGCAGGACGGGTCGCCGGAGTAAGAACCAACGCAGACGACATCGATTGTCAGATGCTTGGCGTCGCGATCGGCGTGCATCCCACCCTAGAGTCGATGGAGGGTTGGACTCACAAACCCGAGACGGGACGTGGGATCTTGGTGGACGATACGCTTGAGACCTCCCTCCCCGGCGTCTTCTCCTGCGGCGACTGCGCGGAGATCCGCCGCCCAGGCGAGGAACGGAACCTTCTCGAGCAGATCTGGTACTCGGCCAAACGACAGGGCAAGCTCGTCGGTCGTAACCTCTTCGGCGACGAGACCCCCTACACCCCGCCCACTTTCTTCAATAGCTCGAAGTTCTTCGAGATCGAGTACACCACTGTAGGCGACGTGGTTCGTGTCCCCGATGGCACACCGAGCCGCTACTA
Organism: uncultured Bdellovibrionales bacterium; assembly: GCA_964468125.1. Lineage (GTDB taxonomy): Bacteria > Myxococcota > XYA12-FULL-58-9 > XYA12-FULL-58-9 > CAYXVF01 > CAYXVF01. The sequence goes on from CAYXVF010000005.1 coordinate 97,008, forward strand.
CAAGATGCCGGGTAAGGACATCAGCGCACGGATCGTTCACGACGGTGAGCGCGTGTTCGGCTTCAACATGCTGGGCTCGCGCTGGAACCACGAGATCTTACAACGCTGGGTCGACGAGCGACGACCTCCAGAGTTCGTGTACCAGCATCTGCGCGAAGCGCAGTTCGACGTAGAGTTCGGCCGGGCAAAGCTCGAGGCGATGGAAATCAAAGATGTACCCATGGTGTTCACCGGGAGAGCGTGAGTGAGACGACAGACTACTGCCGGTTGGTTCTTCCACGACATCAAGCATCGCGGAATCACCGCGTGGATCACGTCCGCCCTCCTGGTGGGCTTCTACATCGTCCTCTACTTCACCGACGCTCTCGAGCCCGTCTCCCGCGGCATTGCGCATGCGGTTTACCCGGTCTTCAGCTTCTTCGGCATCGACCGCGGCACCTGGGTCGGAACCGTCGGGTCCAAATGGACACTCTATGGTCTGCTCTACACGATCGCGATCGTGTCCGGCGGGATCTACATGTGGCGCAAGTACGGGCACAACCGCTATCAGGTGCTCCGAATCGGTGTGATCGTCGTCGTCCAGGTCTCCTTCGCCTTCTCCATTCCGATCATCCTCAAGTTCCTCAAACAACCGGACTACTACTTCAGCTACATCTGGCCCCTGAAGATCGACTACCTCTACCCGTGGGCGATCAGCTCGCACCCCGTGCCCTTCATTCTCTACTCGTTCTTCGCGGCGGCCATCCTCGCTCCGGTCCTCGGGGTGTTCTTCGGCAAGCGCTGGTACTGCGGATGGGTGTGCGGCTGCGGTGGTCTCGCAAACACCTTTGGCGAGCCCTGGCGCCACCTGAGCCAGAAGTCCCACGCCGCCTGGAGGTTTGAGAAATGGAGCATTCACACGGTCCTGGTCCTGGCGATCGTCACGACCGTGATGAGCCTCGTGTCGATGTCGATCGGTCGAGAGCAAAGCCCCGAGCTGTTTCAGGCGGGCGTCACCTTCCGGACCTACTACGGCTTCGCGGTGACGTCGGTGCTCGCCGGGGTCGTCGGCACCGGATTCTACCCGATCGGCGGCAGCCGGATCTGGTGCCGCTACTTCTGTCCCATGGCGGCGATGCTCGGCTTGGTACAGAAATTCGGACGTTTCCGGATCCGCGTAAAGGAGGACATGTGCATCTCCTGCGGCCTGTGCTCGACCTACTGCGAGATGGGCATCGACGTACGCGCCTATGCGCAGGCCAACACGAGCTTCACGCGCGCGAGCTGCGTCGGCTGCGGCATGTGCGCCGAGGTTTGCCCGCGCGGCGTTCTGCGCCTCGAAAACATTCAGCGTCACGATCCCCAAGAAGTGGGATTTGCAGACGGCCACGCGATCGAGCTCTGGAAGGGTTCGCAGTCGAACACGCAGGTGCGCTATTGAGGCTCAAGCCGCCTTTGCTCGCGGTCCAGGCTTCAACCGGAGACCCGCCTCGAAATCGATGGAGCGGGCCCACTCCGGGTGGTCGATGAACGGGTTTCGGTTGCCCTGAATGCGCGCGATCTCCTGGTTGCGATGCTTCTCCCACAGTGACGGCGGCTCCGCCTCGTGCCAGCGCAACAGCGTCTCTATGGTCTCGCGGGGCATGTCCTTCTCGGAGATCGCCTTCGGATAGCGCGCGAGAAAGTAGAGGGTCGCGCGTGCGACGGCGCCCTTGTTGCGCGCGGGCTCGAATACTTCGTCCTCGTTGATGCCGCATGCGCCCCCCGAGGAGCCCCCCTGGTCGCCGTAGGGATAGTTGCTCCGGCGACTGTTGCAGCTCACATCGGCGGTAAAGAGCGTGTGCAAGTCGCCGCGCATCGGGTTTTTCCGGTCGTACCAGGATTGGGGCACGGAGTGCTCACAGTTGAAGGCGGGTCGAAAGTCCAGCGCCGCCTCCAACGCGGCGAGGAGGGGCGCGAGCCTGCGGTCTTTTTCGAGCGCAGGACTGAGCTCACCGCTCGCGTAGTCCGCCATCAAGTCTTCGAGGATCGCCTGCTCCGAGCTGAAGGCCTTCCCGGTGTAGACCCCGCGCAACTTGCCGTCCGGGTGCAGGTCTACAATCGGATAGAGATGGCGCCGCCGAGCGGTGTCGTAGCTCAGACGCTCGGTGTGGGTGTTCTCGAGAATCGTGCTGAGCGCTTTGAAGTTGCGCTGCGGGTCACGCGTCATCGAGAGGCCGGAATAGTACTTCTTCACGGCTTTCGCCTCGCCCACCTCGTCGAAGTAGGGACGATTCCGGTCACGCCCCGGAATGCGCTCCATGGCGTCCGCAAAGAGATGCTCCAGGGCCTCGACCAGCGCAGGATCGCTCCGGCCCCCGAGACGCTCCAAGGGACAGGCTTTGGGACCATAGAGGTCCAGCACGGGACCCAAGGCCCCGTTTGTTTCGAGCTTCACGACACGGTTCTCCATCCCAGGGCGAGTGCTCCGCCCTGTTTCAAAGCTCTCAAAATGTGTGGGAATCTCCACGAGTATCGGGTCTGGATGCGCCGCGTTGTGAAAAATCCCGGAAATTCCGGGACTCGTCACCCGTCCGTCACAAAGCCTTCGACCGGCGCCCTCCGGCACCGAAAGTAGACATGGTCGCCGCCGAGACCCTGGCACTCCGCGGCGCGGGGCGAGGCGGCGAGGTCCCGGGGGAGCACGAGGGTTTCGCAGTCAAACCCCGCGGCCGTGAGGCGGTCGACGATATCGAGACCATAGAAGCGGACGTGATCCGGTTGACCGAAGAGGCGATCGCGTTCGGCGGGGTCCTTGGCCGAAGGGTCCTCGAGCGTCTTCTCGCCGCGAAGGGGGACCCGGATCAGAACCTCACCGCCGGGGGCGACGACTCGGTGCAGCTCGCGCAGTGCGGCGCGGTCGTCCTCGATGTGCTCGAGGACGTCGCAGCACAGGACCAGGTCAAACGCACCGTCACCGAATGGCAGCTCCGTGAGACTCGCTCGCACGTCCACATCGCGACGATAGAGGTCGACCGTCGTGTAGCTCGGACAGCGCTCCCGAAGACGCCGCTCGACCCCCACCTCTGGCGAGACATGGAGCACCCGTGCATCACGTTCGATCACCCGATCGAGGTAGAGCCAGAGCGCGCGCATACGCGGCAGCGCGTCGCAGCGGGGACAGCGGATCCACTGCACAGGACGCGACGGGCTCGTACGCGAGCTGGCCCAGCTGCGAAAGCGGCCGGCGCAGACCGGGCAGTGGTATCTGAGACCGAGGTAGGCGGGCCAGGTCAGCCGGCGTAGCTTCCAGTCGAGATAGGGGAGCACGCGGTCCCGCTTGGCGAGAAGGTCTCGGAGGGTCGACACCTCATGGTTGTCCGCGAACTGCGATGCTACGACAAGCCCATGGATCTGCGCGACCGTTTCGAGACCAGCGACGGCAGTCGACCTGAGGGCTCGGGCCTGAGCACGACGGACGCCGGCCGCTTTCCGCTGCCGGCTCTCCGGCTCCTCGAGGGTGGGGATGTGTTCGAGTCGCGGGCCACACGTTCCGACCCGGATGCTGCACCACTTCTGCGCCGCTGGCTAAACGAGCGCGTGGAAGTCGAAGGTCCGGGCACCACGCACCTCAAACGAGACGCACAGCGCTTGCTCGGCGCGAATCCGCTCCTCCTGAAGCGGCTCCTTTCAGCGAAGCCAATCACCGTCACCTTCGTCGAGCGGGGCAAGGCTCCGAGGGGACGAGGCCTGCCGCGAACCCTCCGTACGCGCGCTGCCGGCCTTTTTTGGGACCACCGGAGCTGGGAACGCGCTCGAATCTACTACCGTCTAGAACACCTCGAGAGCGAGCCCGCGCTCATCGCCCACGAGCTCGCCCACTGTGTCCACTACCTCGCGCTCAGCGCGGAAGAGCGCGAGCTGACCTACCGGATTTTGCGACCGACTTTCGGGAGCCGCGCGGCGATGGACGAGGCCTTTGCGATTTATTCGGAACGCGAGTTCCTCAGCGAGCACTTCCGTGAGCGCGACCTCGACGGCCCCGGGATCTACGGGGTGGTTCGTCGTCAATGGTCGGAGGACCACGTGTTCACGCGCTTCATTCGAAAGCTCTACTATCCACACAAGCCGCTCGCCGGCCCTCGTTTGGCCGGTTGGTTGTAACGGCAGCGCTCTCTCAACGACTAGCCACACTCGAGCGCAATCATTACACGGCGCACACCCCTGAGATGCCGCACGAGCCCCGAAGGAGAGGTCATGAGTGAGTACGTACCCCCTGACGTTTGGACCCCCACGGACGATCTCGGAGGGCGCTTGGGCAAACTCAATCGACCGGTGGCCGGCCCCACACACGAAAGGGAGCTACCGGTCGGAGCGCATCCGTTCCAGCTCTACTCCCTCGCGACACCGAACGGCGTGAAGGTGACCGTGATGTTCGAGGAGCTCCTCGAGGGCGGGCACGCGGCGGATTACGACGCCTGGTACATCGACATCCAGGAGGGCGATCAATTCAGCAGCGGCTTTGCCGCCGTGAATCCCAACTCCAAGATCCCTGCCTTGTTGGATCGGAGCACCTCAACGCCCACGCGCGTGTTCGAATCGGGTGCGATCTTGCTCTACCTCGCCGAAAAATTCGGCGCGCTCCTCCCGGAGGACCACCACGGAAGAACCGAAGCGCTCAACTGGCTGTTCTGGCAAATGGGCTCGGCACCCTATCTCGGCGGCGGCTTCGGGCACTTCTACGCCTACGCGCCGCAAAAGCTGCGCTACCCGATCGAGCGCTTCACCATCGAGGTGAAGCGGCAGCTCGACGTTCTCAATCGCCACCTCGCGAACAACGAGTACATGGCCGGTGAGCACTACAGTATCGCGGACATCGCGATCTGGCCGTGGTACGGCGCTCTCGTGAAGGGGAAGGTCTACGACGCCGCCCGCTTTCTCGATGCACAGAGCTACGAGCACGTGCTGCGGTGGACCGACCAGATCGCCCTCCGCCCCGCAGTAAAGCGCGGACGCCGCGTCAACCGGACCTGGGGTGCCCCGGAAAGCCAGCTGCGAGAGCGGCACGCCGCGAGCGACTTCCGTTTTAGCTCCGGCGAGTGGTAGCGTTTCTTTGGGCGCAAACGAAATTCTGGCTTTTTTGGAATCGATCGAAGCCGGGCCACCGATACTCCCCGGGCAATAGAATTGATCGAGGAGCGTTTTCGTGGCTTCAGCCTCAATCGCCTCTGCGGCCCTTTCGCGTACAGCCTTTCTCACCGACGGATACGAGGGCTTTGAGCGCAACCCGGCGCTCGCCTCCCAGACCGAACGCGACCAACAGCTCCTCGATGCGATGGTCGTGCACGTCCACACGCCCCTTCGCGAGCTCGTCGTGGATGGGTACGCGCCCAAGAAGCCCTCCCCAAACCTGCTCGTGCGCCATCTCGAATTCTTTGACCGCGACAAGAACGGCACGATCAGCGCCAGCGAAAACTACGACGGCTGGCGAGCGGTGGGCCTCTCCCCGCTCAAGTCCGCGGTTCAGACCGTCGGCTCCGCGGTGCTCTTCGGCGGTGGAATCAGAACGCTTCGACTCAGCCACGTTGGCGCGGCCTTCCGGTCAGCCTACGCGGCCCTGGCGCACGA